>CBDUZE010000009.1:0-127766 GCA_965371625.1 uncultured Alphaproteobacteria bacterium | reverse complement strand
GAGGGGCGGCCGCGCCGCTTTGCCGCGCAGGCCCGGCGCGATCGCGAGGTCCGGCCAGAGCAATTCCAGGTCACCTGGAATCGCTCTTGATTCTTTTCGCTCACGGCAGCGGACCCAAGGGTCCGCGCCTGCGCGGGCGCGCCGGAGGACCGGCGAGCCGCAGTCGCGGCCTGAGAGCGGTTCGAATTGACCTTGAACCGCTCTAGTTGGGGGGAAAGTTCGAGAGTACGTTGCCCGCCTCGGTGCCGATGAATTCGGCGGTCAGGCCGGCGGCGAAGGATCCGACGATCGAGAGCACGAAGATGACGGCGTGATACTCGAGCTTCTGCACGTCCCCGCTCTCGGCATCCTTGAACATCAAGGCCAGGGCCTTACCTTGCGCGGCGCTGTTCACGGAAAGTATGTTGCGCTGGTAGTCGGTCGCATCCTGGACCTGATAGGCGCAGGCCTGGGCCACCTTTTCGAAGGCGATGGCCTCTCCGGCATTGTATGTGGGCGTCGTACTACTGGGCGTCGTACTACTGGGCGTTGTACTACTTGCATTGCCATTGGGCACGCCGAATGCGTACTTCGTCGATTCTTTGACGGCATCAACGATCTGCGGATTCACCGTCAGCGTGCTGCCGCCATTACCGTCTGAATTACCGTCTGAATTACCGTCTGAGTTCGCCATCACCGATTCCTAATTCTCCAACGCCTACACAGGTCTGCTCACGTTCCGGATTCGAACTTCTTGGCCGCGTTGATGATCATCGTCACCGCGCTCGAGGTCACGGCGTTGCCAATCTGCTGCAAGCCGCCCTGGGCCTGCTGGGCGTTCTCCATGGCCAGCGAGATCGAATGCGCCGCGGTCTGGTAGACCAAGGCCATGGCTTGGGCCGGCGCCTCGCCCAGAACCTTGACGTTGTTCTGCGTTACCGCATCCGTTATCTGGGAATTTACCTCTGTGCCGTCTGCCATCGTTCTGTGCCTATTGCGACTGGCTCAAGCTCGTGTTCTCACCCCGTCGGCGGTGCTCTAAAGAAGCGCCTTGAGGGCGAGGAGCAGCAGAAGGGTTTTGTCCGGTACATCGCTTTGCGCCAGCTTTGCTGTGGCGACCGCCCCGGACATGGTGACGACGCTGTAGATCTGGATCACACCCTGATTGGTGGCCGCCTGACCGCAGATCGAGCCCAACTTCTGGGCCTGGACGGCGTTTTGATAGAGAATGCTGATGGAATGGGCGGAGCTTTGATAGATCGTGCTCATCGCCATCGCCGGCGCCGAGGCGAGGACGCCGACGTTGCCCTGCGTCACGGCGTCGGTGATTTGGCTGTTGATCGGAGTCCGTATCGCCATCGTGGCCTCTTAGCGAGAGCTTCCCTTCTTGGTTGGCAACAGACAGGCCCGATTGGTGCCGTTCAAGTCCCGGTCTTTTGACGGCTTCGGTCGTCAATTGTGAACCGTTACGATCCCTTTCGAGCGCGCCCGTCATGACGCGCCGACCTGCATGATCATGGCGATGATGGCGGCCGTGGCGCTGTTGTTCGCCGCTTGCATCCCGCCCTGGGTCTGGGTCGCGTTTTCCATCGCCAGGCCGACCGAATGGGCCAGCACCTGCGTCGCGAGGCCGACCGCTTCGGCCGGCGCTTCGCCCAGCACCTTCACGTTGGTCTGCGTGACCGCGTCGGTGATCTGAGCATTGACGGCGGGTACGTAGGCCATCTTTTGTCCCTCTCACTCCCCTCCACTCGACCGCTTAAGCCGAAGATCCGGTGCGGCGACAAACTGGAGCCGCGACAAACGATCGGCGCGTTCGCCATCGGCGGCTTTTGGCGCGATTTTTCATGCGAACATCTAATCGCCGAGGTGCAACGCCGCCAATTGTTCCACGATGCCCGGAGTCGACCCACTTGTCTTGCTCTTTTTCGCCGGACGTCCAACGAGCAGATGTTCGACACAGCGGGAGCAGGTCGCGAGCTCGAGTATCGCCGAATTATTGCTGTGACGCGTCGCCGCCAAGCTCGATTTCGACCAAGAGTCGGCCGACGACATCAACAGCTTCGCAATGGCGAAGGCCACGCCAGCGCCCAAACCAAGACCGATTAGGCCCGCAAGCCTCTCTTCATTTTCGTCATACATTGTCCTATGCCCGTATCCAGATTATCGTGCCCTGACCTCGTGGGTCGCTTTGGTCGCATTCATTCTTTCTAGTCGATCAAATCTTCCAAATCTTCCTCGAGTTCCTCTTCTTCTTCCGCCTCCATGTTCTGCCATAGCTTGCCAGGATTCATGTCGAGCAACTGCGCCACACAGCCGACGGTGGCGACCATGGCGACGATATTGGTTTTCTGCTGATTGGCGACCGCGTTCGTCAGCATTTGGCCCTGGGCCTGGGACGCAGTGAGCATCGTTTCCCCGACCGCGATCGAGGGCACCGACCCCAACATTAGCGTGAGGATGTCGCTGATGGTGCCTTCCGCTCCCGATGAGCCGTCGGAAAGAGTCTTGAAGAGACTGAAGAGCCGGTTGTAGCTCTCTTCGGTCGCATTGGCTGAGGCGCGCGTCGCTTTGCGTTTCTTCTTCCCTGCGTTCGATTTCTTCCGCCGCTTGCCTGCGCCGCTCCCTTCAGCCATCGATCATCTCCTGCGACATGATGGTGTCTTTCGAGGGATGATTACCGGGACCCTCCCAAGCGGGGGCCGGGGACCACTACATCACCCGGTGCGGAAACGGATGACTGGCGGTCCCGCCCACGCGGTCTTACTGGCCCAGCGGACTGGTCGAGGCCCTCAACGCGGACAACAGTGCCAGCATGTTGTCGGGCACGTCGCTCTTGGCAAGCTTGGCGGTGGCCACGGCGCCGGCCATCGTGTCGACGCTGTAGATCTGGATCACGCCCTGGTTGGTGGCCGCCTGGGCGGCGATGGCAAGCTGCTGCTGCGAGCTCGTGGCGTTTTCGTAAAGAATGCCGGTCGAATGGGCGAGCGATTGGTAGACCGTGCCCATGGCCATCGCCGGGGCGTCGGCCACGACCTTGACGTTGGTCTGCGTGACCGCGTCCGTGATCTGACCGTTAACGGGTGTGTTCCATGCCATAGCTGGTCTCCCTTAAATTCGAACACCCGCACCACCAAGTCCGGGGACGGTCGAAGCGGTGCTCGCACTATGGACGGAGAAAGCAATGGTTTGTGAGCGGGTGGTAAGGCGATTATTTCGTTATTCATTGGGTCGACCGCCGGCTCTCGTGCGGGGATGCGACGGCGCCTCACCTCGGGTGACCTTGGCGCCGCTCGGCGACGCCCGAGACCGAGCCCGAGGATCGGTGCCTGGCGCCGCCGCCGTAGCGGTCAGGCCCCTCGCCCGCCCAAACTTGACCCACCGCCACACCCGCCCCGGCCGTCGTCGACGGCGGGGGAGGTGCGAGCGTCGGTCTTAACCGCCGCCCAGCGTAGCGGTCCCGGCCCTCAACGCGGACAACAGTGCCAGCATGTTGTCGGGCACGTCGCTCTTGGCAAGCTTGGCGGTGGCCACGGCGCCGGCCATCGTGTCGACGCTGTAGATCTGGATCACGCCCTGGTTGGTGGCCGCCTGGGCGGCGATGGCAAGCTGCTGCTGCGAGCTCGTGGCGTTTTCGTAAAGAATGCCGGTCGAATGGGCGAGCGATTGGTAGACCGTGCCCATGGCCATCGCCGGGGCGTCGGCCACGACCTTGACGTTGGTCTGCGTGACCGCGTCCGTGATCTGACCGTTAACGGGTGTGTTCCATGCCATAGCTGATCTCCTTTGAGTTCAACATACTCACCAACAAGCTCACCACCAAGTCCGTGGACGGTCGAAGCGGTGCTCGCTCTATGGACGGAGGAAGCAATGGTTTGTGAGCGGGTGGTAAGGCGATTATTTCGATCTCGCCTCGCCGTACAGCCTGCTTGGCAGGTCAAATTCAGCGGCGAAAAACCAAGGCAGGGCTGCGCCCGCGTCGCCCCGTTGGCGCGCAAAGAAGGCCTCGTTCCCGGCCACGTAAAAAAGGGTCGCCGTCGACTCTGGCAGACGCGGCGGCCAGCGTCGACGGCGGGGGAGGTGCGAGCGTCGGTCTTACTGGCCCAGCGGACTGGTCGAGGCCCTCAAGGTGCTCAAGAGCGCCAACATGGTGTCGGGCACGTCGCTCTGGGCGATCTTGGAGGTGGCCACGGCGCCGGCCATCGTGTCGACGCTGTAGATCTGGATCACGCCCTGGTTGGTCGAGGCCTGAGCGGCGATGGCGAGCTGCTGCTGCGAGCTGGTGGCGTTTTCGAAAAGAATGCCGATCGAGTGGGCGACGGACTGAAAGATCGTGCCCATGGCCACCGCCGGCCCGTCGCCCAGGACCTTGACGTTGGTCTGCGTGACCGCATCCGTGATTTGAGCATTCAAGGGTGTGTTATATGCCATAAATGGCCTCCTTTAAGTTCGAACACCCGCACCACCAAGTCCGTGGACGTTCGAAGCGGTGCTCGCACTATGGACGGAGAACGTGAGGATTTGTGAGCGGCTCTTAACGTCTTTATTTCGATTTTTCTTCGCCGTACTGTCTGCTTGGCCGGTCAAATTCAGCGACCAAAAACCCAAGGCAGCGCTGCGCCCGCGTCGCCCCATGGGCGCGCAAAGAAGGCCTCGTTCCCGGCCACTTGAAAAGGGTCGCCGTCGACCCTGGCGCACGCGGCGGTCAGCGTCGACGGCGGGGGAGGTACCAGCGTCGGTCTTACGGGCCCAGCGGAGTGGTCGAGGCCCTCAAGGCGCTCAAGAGCGCCAACATGGTGTCGGGCACGTCGCTCTGGGCGATCTTGGCGGTGGCAACGGCGCCGGCCATCGTATCGACGCTGTAGATCTGGATCACGCCCTGGTTGGTCGAAGCCTGGGCGGCGATGGCGAGCTGCTGCTGCGAGCCGGTGGCGTTTTCGAAAAGAATGCCGGTCGAGTGGGCGACGGACTGAAAGATCGTGCCCATGGCCATCGCCGGCCCGTCGGCCACGACCTTGACGTTGGCCTGCGTGACGGCGTCCGTGATTTGACTGTTCATGGGTGTCCGATACGCCATCGTCCATCTCCTTCGCAATCTAAGCTTCGGCACCATCCATCGTGCAGAGAGCCAGGAAGTGCCAGGTCACTGACGGAGCAACGAGGGCTTTGTGAAGGACGGGGGCAAATAAATCAAAATTGGCGCTCATCTAGGTCGCCCGGGGATGCGGTCCGCGAAGCCGGGGATAATTCGCCTTCCAGACGACTTTGGCCCGACAACCGGTCGGCCCCGTCTCGAGCTTTGGTGGTTCGGGTTTTGAGTTCCCGGTCAGGGTCGAGCGGGAGGCGGCGAGGTGGAGCGAGCGGTCGCCGAGCGACCAGGGCCGGGAGGGACTAGCGCCCTTCGGACTGAAACGCTTGGCCGCGATGCCCTAAAGCACGCTCTGGAGCTTCATGGCGATGCCCATGTCGCCCTCGACCTTGAGCTTGCCCATCATGAAGGCGGTGGTGGCGTCGAGCTCGCCGGCGCGGATGCTCTTGAAGTCGTCCATCGAGATGCGGATGGTGCAGTCGGCGTCGCGGTCCTCGTTCGAGACGCTGTTGGGCGTCGAGGCGCCGTCGAGAAAGATCACCGTGTCGTCCTCGAATACGAACTTGATGGTGGCGCCGAGCCCTGAGTCGTCGCCGACCCGCTCGCGCATCTGCTCGGTGAGCGTCTCCAGACTCATGGCATGACCTCCCGTTTTCCTGCGCCGACCCCCGCGCCCGCGCGGAACTCTGGGCGCCCCCCCCAGGGCACGCCCGGCACGCCGGGCGCGCCGCGCGGCGGCGGTTGCGCTGCTTGACGTTAACGTAAACGTCAATCTAGGATGCTGTCAACCGATTGCCTTGCTCCTTTGCCGCCACGTGGGCCGGCGCGGGGGCCGGTGGGCGGATTCGGGGCGCGGGCACCGGCGGGCCGCACGGCGGCTATCGTTGCGCCAATGCCAGGGCCGCGGAGCCGTGTTACGCTGTGCCGCGCCGGCGCGGAAGGCGCCGCCACAGGGAGGAGTCGATGCCCTATCGGTCCGTCTTTCGTCCGGGCCTGTTCGAGGGACAGACCATCATCGTCACCGGGGGCGGCAGCGGCATCGGCCGCTGCACCGCGCACGAGCTCTCGTCGCTCGGCGCCCACGTCGTCGTGATCGGGCGCCGGGCCGACAAGCTCGCGACCACCGCCGCCGAGATCGCCGAGGACGGCGGCAGCGCCGATACCCTGGCCTGCGACATCCGCGAGGAAGAGGCGGTGCGGGGCACGGTGGCGACCGTGGTCGAGCGCTGGGGCCGCGTCCACGGGCTCGTCAACAACGCCGGCGGACAGTTTCCGGCGCCCCTGGAGAAGATCTCGCAGAAGGGCTTCGAGACGGTGGTGCGCACCAACCTCACGGGCGGCTTCCTGATGGCCCGCGAGGTCTACCTCCAGAGCATGAAGGCCGAGGGCGGCAGCATCGTCAACATCGCCGCCGACATGTGGATGGGCATGCCGGGCATGGGCCACTCGGGCGCGGCCCGCGCCGGCATGGTCAACTTCACCATGACCGCGGCCATGGAGTGGGCGCCGGCGGGCGTGCGCGTCAACGCGGTGGCGCCGGGCTGGATCGCCTCGTCGGGGATGGACGCCTACGACCCCGAGTACGCCAAGCGCTTCCGCCAGCTCAAGCACGCCGTGCCCTTGAAGCGGCTCGGCACCGAGGCCGAGACCAGCGCCGTGGTGTGCTTCTTGCTTAGCGAGGCGGCGAGCTTCGTCACCGGCGAGTGGGTGCGCATCGACGGCGGGGCGCCGCTCGCCACGGTGGTCTGGCCGATGCCCGAGCACGACCGGTCGCGGCCCTACGAGGGCTTCCACCGGGCCAAGCTGCCCGAGGCCCTGAAGTAGCTCATATGCCACCCATCGAGTCCCAAATCGATACCGGCTCGGAGGGCTTCCGCATCAACCGCGAGCAGATGCTGGCCGCCATCGACGAGTTCCGGGCGCTGGAGCAGAAGGTGCGCGCGCGCTCGGAGCGCGCCCGCGAGCGCTTCCACGAGCGCGGCCAGCTCCTGCCCCGCGAGCGCTTGGGCCGTCTCTTGGACCGCGGCCGACCCTTCCTCGAGCTCTCGACGCTGGCCGGCTTCGCCATGCACGACGACGACGGCAAGGACGACGTCATGGGCGGCGGCAACATCGTCGGCATCGGCTTCGTCTCGGGCGTGCGCGCACTCGTCGGCGTCAACGACAGCGGCATCAAGGGCGGCTCGATCACGCCCATGGGGCTGAAGAAAAACTTGCGCGCCCACGAGATCGCGCGGCGCAACAAGCTGCCGCTGATCACCTTGGTCGAGAGCGCCGGCGCCAACCTGCTCTATCAGGCCGAGATCTTCGTCGACGGCGGCAAGATCTTTTGCAACATGGCCAGGCTCTCGGCCGCCGGCATCCCGGTGGTCACGGTGGTGCACGGCTCGTCGACCGCCGGCGGCGCCTACATGCCGGGGCTCTCGGACTACGTGGTGGTGGTGCGCGGGCGCTCGAAGATCTTCCTCGCCGGGCCGCCGCTGTTGAAGGCCGCCACCGGCGAGATCGCCGACGACGAGTCGTTGGGCGGCGCCGAGATGCACGCCACGGTCGCCGGCACCGCCGAGTACCTGGCCGAGGACGACGGCGAGGCGATCGCGGTGTGCCGCGAGATCCTGGCCAAGTTGGGCTGGAACGAGGCCATGCCCGCCGTGCCCGAGCCCACCTTCAAAGAGCCCCGCTACGACGCGGAAGAGCTCGCCGGCGTCGTCCCCTTCGATTACCGCAAGCCCTACGACGTGCGCGAGGTGATCGCCCGGATCGTCGACGATTCCGACTTGCTTGACTTCAAGCCGCTCTACGGCCCCAACACGGTGTGCGGCCACGCCGCCATCCACGGCCACGCCTGCGGGCTGATCGGCAACAACGGCCCCATCTTCCCCGACGATTCGGTCAAGGCGGCACAGTTCATCCAGCTCTGCTGCCAGTCGGCGACGCCCATCGTCTACCTCCAGAACACCACCGGCTACATGGTCGGCACCGAGGTCGAGGCCGGCGGCATGGTCAAGCACGGCTCGAAGATGATCCAGGCCGTGGCCAACGCCACCGTGCCCCAGGTGACGTTGATGATCGGCGGCTCGTTCGGCGCCGGCAACTACGGCATGTGCGGGCGCGGCTACGACCCGCGCTTCCTCTTCGCCTGGCCCAACAGCCGGCTCTCGGTGATGGGCTCGGGCCAGCTCGCCAAGGTGATGTCGATCATCACCGAGGAGAAGTTCAAGCGCCAGGGCAAGGAGGTCGACCAAGCGGCGCTCAAGCAGATGGAGGAGAGCATCTCGACCCGCATCGACGCTGAATCGACGGCGCTTTACGCCACCGCCAGGCTGTGGGACGACGGCATCATCGACCCCCGCGATTCGCGCCGCGTGCTGGCCGAGTCGCTCGCCATCTGCCGCGAGGCCGACCTCCGGCAACTCCGACCGAGCTCGTTCGGCGTCGCCCGGGGCTAGTGCAAGGGAGGATATCCCCATGATCTTCACCCAGGAGCACGAGGAACTGCGGCGCTCGACCCGCAGGTTCATCGACACCGAGATCAACCCCTACGTCGAGGAGTGGGAGGCGGCGGAGATCTTTCCCGCCAAGGAGCTCTTCAAGAAGCTGGGCGCGGCCGGCTTCCTCGGCATCACCAAGCCCACCGACTATGGCGGCATGGGGCTCGACTACTCCTACGGCATGACCTTCACCGAGGAGTTGGGCCACGTCGCCTGCGGCGGCGTGCCGATGGCCATCGGGGTGCAGACCGACATGGCGACGCCGGCGCTCGCGGTCTACGGCTCGGACGAGCTTAAGGCCGAGTTCCTGGCGCCCTCGATCGCCGGCGAGAAGGTGGCCTGCATCGGCGTCAGCGAGCCGGGCGCGGGCTCGGACGTCGCCGGCATCCGCACCGCGGCCCGGGCCGACGGCGACGATTACGTCATCAACGGCGAGAAGCTGTGGATCACCAACGGCGTCCAGGCCGACTGGATCTGCCTCCTCGCCAACACCGGCGAGGGCCAGGTGCACCAGAACAAGTCGCTGATCTGCGTGCCCATGGACAGCCCCGGCGTCACCGTCGCGCGCAAGATCAAAAAGATCGGCATGTTCTCGTCCGACACCGCGCACATCTTCTTCGAGGACGTGCGCGTGCCCCAGCGCAACCGCATCGGCATGGAGGGCCACGGCTTCGTCTATCAGATGCAGCAGTTCCAGGAGGAGCGCCTGTGGGGCGCGGCGTGCTCGCTGGTGGGCCTCGAGACGGTGATCGACGCCACCATCGAGTATACCCGCCAGCGCCAGGTCTTCGGCCGCTCGATCCTCGACAACCAGGTCGTGCACTACCGCTTGGCCGAGCTCCAGACCGAGGTCGAGGCGCTGCGCGCGCTCACTTACCGGGCGGTCGAGCTCTACGTCGGCGGCGAGGACGTGACCCGCCTCGCCTCGATGGCCAAGCTCAAGGCCGGCCGGCTCTCGCGCGAGGTCACCGATGCCTGCCTGCAGTACTGGGGCGGCATGGGCTACACCTGGGAGAACCAGGTCTCGCGCGCCTTCCGCGACTCGCGCCTGCTCTCGATCGGCGGCGGTGCCGACGAGGTCATGCTCGCCATCATCTGCAAGTACATGGCCACCCTGCCGGCGCGCGGCGAGAAGCGGTGAGCCGGGGCGCTCGCCAGTCTCTCGCATCGAGATGACACCCTTCGACAAGATCCTGATCGCCAACCGGGGCGAGATCGCGCTCCGCGTGATGCGCACCGCGCGGGCGCTGGGCTACCGCACGGTGGCGGTCTACAGCACCGCCGACGCCGGCGCCCCCCACGTCGCCGCCGCCGACCAGGCGGTGGCGATCGGGCCCGCGCTTGCCGCCCAGTCCTACCTCTCGATCGAGCGCATCCTAGGCGCCGCCCGGCTCAGCGGCGCCGGCGCCGTCCATCCCGGCTACGGCTTCCTGGCCGAGAACGCCGACTTCGCCGCCGCCTGCCTGGAGGCCGGCCTCACCTTCATCGGCCCGCCGCCGGAGGCCATCCGGCTGATGGGCAACAAGCGCTTGTCCAAGCTCAAGCTCGGCCAGGCCGGCATCGAGTGCATCCCGGGCTACAACGGCAAGGCCCAGAGCGACAAGCGACTCAAGGCCGAGGCGGCGGCGCTCGGCTTCCCCCTGATGGTCAAGGCGGCGGCCGGCGGCGGCGGCCGCGGCCTGCGTCTGGTGCGCGCGCCGGGCGAGCTGCCGCGGGCCTTGAAGGCGGCGCGGTCGGAGGCCAGGAACGCCTTCGGCTCGGACGAGCTGATTCTCGAGAAGGCGCTCGAGGAGGCGCGCCACGTCGAGATCCAGGTCTTCGCCGACGGCCACGGCAACGCCCTTCACCTGGGCGAGCGCGACTGCTCGGTGCAGCGCCGCCACCAGAAGGTGATCGAGGAGGCGCCCTCGCCGGCGCTCAATCCTGAACTGCGTCGGCGCATGGGCGAGGCGGCGCTCGCCGTGGTCCGGGCCATCGACTACCTGGGCGCCGGCACGGTGGAGTTCCTGCTGACGCCGGAGGGCGAGTTCTACTTCCTCGAGATGAACACCCGGCTCCAGGTCGAGCACCCTGTCACCGAGTTCGTCACCGGCCTCGACCTGGTGGCCTGGCAGCTCAAGGTCGCCGCCGGCGAGCCCTTGCCGCTGCGCCAGGACCAGGTGCGCCTCGAGGGCCACGCCATCGAGGCGCGGCTCTACGCCGAGGATCCGGAGCGGGGCTTCCTGCCCCAGAGCGGGAAGGTGCTGGCCTGGGAGCCGGCGGCGGGTGCGGGCGTCCGCGTCGACCACGGGCTCGCCGCGGGCCTCGAGGTGAGCCCCTATTACGACCCCCTGCTGGCCAAGATCGTGGCCTATGGCGAGAGCCGCGAGGCGGCACGGCGGCGCCTCGCCCGCGCCCTCGACGACACGCTGCTGTTGGGCCTCACCACCAACAAGCGCTTCCTGGGCTGGGTGCTGGACCACCCGGCCTTCGCCGCCGGCGAGGCCACCACCAGTTTCGTCGAGCAAAGCTACCCCGGCGGCACAGAGGGCGGCACAGAGGGCGGCACAGAGGGCGGCACGGCGCCCGACACCCTGGCGGCGCTCGCCGCCGTGCTCTTGATCGAGCACGGGGTCGAGGCGCTTGATTCCTGGAGCAGCAGCGGCGGGCTCGGCTGGCCGATCGCCTTCTACTCGCGCGGGCGCGAGATCGAGGCCACGGTGAGCCCCCGCGGCAAGGGCTACCACGTCGACCTCGGCGAGGCCAAGGTCGAGCTCGGCATCATCGAGAAGGGCGACGGCCGGGTGCGCTTCGAGAGCGGCGGCGTGACCTCGGGCGCCCGCTACGTGATCGCGGACGGGGTCTTGTGGGCCGACTGGGGCGGCCACGTCGAGCGCTTCGAGGAGCGCCGCCCGGGCGGCGGCGGCGGGCCTGCCGAGAGCGGCGGCAGCCGCCTGCTGGCGCCCATGGACGGGCGCATCGTCGCGGTCCTGGCGACCGCCGGCGAGGCGGTCGAGAAGGGCCAGTGCGTGGTCGTGCTCGAGGCCATGAAGATCGAGCACGAGGTCCGCGCCGGGCGCGCCGGCACGGTGGCCCAGGTGAGTGTGGCCGAGGGCGACCAGGTCGCCGCCCGGGCGCTCTTGGTCGAGCTCGAGGAGGAGGGGTCAGGGGGCCCGCAAAGAGGACGCGAGAGATGACCGAGCTGGCCCCGGACCTTGCCCCGAGCCCTTACTACACGGCCGAGCACGAGGCCTTTCGCGAGACCATGCGGCGCTTCGTCGAGCGCGAGATCGCGCCTTTCGTCGACGAATGGGACGAGGCCGAGGGCTTCCCCCGCGAGCTCTACCTCAAGGCCGGGGCGGTGGGGCTGCTCGGGATCGGCTATCCCGAGGAGTTGGGCGGCGTCCCCGCCGACCTCTTCCACGGCCTCGTCGCCGCGCAGGAGCTGGCGCGGGCGGGCTCGGGCGGGATCTGCGCCGGGCTCATGAGCCACACCATCGGCACCCCGCCGATCGTGGCGCTGGGCTCCGCGGCGCTGAAAGCACGCCTCGTGCCCGAGATCCTGTCGGGGCGCAAGATCAGTGCGCTCGCCATCACCGAGCCCGGCGCCGGCTCCGACGTCGCCAACCTCGCCACCACGGCGCGCCGCGACGGCGACGAATACGTCGTCAACGGCCAGAAGACCTTCATCACCTCGGGCCTGCGCGCCGACTACGTCACCGTGGCGGTGCGCACCGGCGGGCCGGGCCGTGGCGGCCTCTCGCTCATCGTCATCGAGGGCGACACCCCGGGGTTCGAGCGCTCGGGGCTCAAGAAGATGGGCTGGTGGGCCTCGGACACCGCCACCCTCTACTTCGACGACTGCCGCGTGCCGGCCGCCAACCTGTTGGGCGAGGAGGGCCGGGGCTTCGCCGGCATCATGCGGAACTTCAACCCCGAGCGCATCGGCATGGCCGCCACCGCCACCGCCTTCGCCCGGCTGGCGACCGAGGAGGCGGTGGCCTACGCGCGCGAGCGCCGCACCTTCGGCGAGCGCCTCATCGACCACCAGGTGATCCGCCACAAGCTGGTCGACATGACCCAGCGCGTGGCGACCAGCCAGGCCTTCCTCGAGGCCGTGGTGTGGCGCATCGAAAAGGGCGAGCGCCCGGTAGCCCAAGTCTGCATGGCCAAGAACCAGGCCACCCAGACGCTCGCCTTCTGCGCCGGGGAAGCGGTGCAGATCTTCGGCGGCGCCGGCTTCATGCGCGGCACCACGGTCGAGCGCCTCTACCGCGAGGTCAAGGTCAACGCCATCGGCGGCGGCGCCGAGGAGATCATGAAGGACCTGGCGGCGCGCCAGCTGGGGTGGTAGGGCGGGGCGGCAGTGGCCGCGGGCAGCCCAGGTGCCGCTCGCCCGCGCCCCACCGCGCCCTACTGAGTGACCTCTTCCCAGCCTCGTTTGAGGGTGTTGCTGGCGATGATGGTCGGCGCGAAGAAGGCGTAGACGATCCAAACCAGCGCCCCGCCAACGCCGGCCGTGAAAGACCCCGCCACCAAGGTTGGCCCCGCCGCGCCATCGTTAGGCACGGCGGGATTTGGCGTCAATCTTGGCGCCAGGGCGGTGGCGCCAAGAGCAGCCACCGATGCGCCCAAGGGCCTGGCATACAGGCATCAAGGCGGCCGGGAAAGCGCCAATTCAAACGTTGTTCGTAAAACTGAATTACGTTATTCTCCGCTCGGCCAGCGCTTTGGAGATAGCCGATGGACTTCGAGACCATCCTCTACGAAGCGGACGGGCGGATCGCCCGCATCACCCTCAATCGCCCGGCCAAGCTCAACGCCATCAACGACGAGATGCCGCGCGAGCTGCGCGCCGCGGCGGAAGCCGCCAACCGCGACGACGCCGTCCACGTGATCGTGCTGGCCGGCGCCGGCCGCGCCTTCTCGGCCGGCTACGACCTCGAGCTCTACGCCGAGGCGCCGCGCCCCTGCCCGGGCAGCCAGGAGATGCCCTGGGACCCCCTGGTCGACTATCAATGGATGGCCGAGAACACGGCCTGCTTCATGAGCCTGTGGCGGGGCCTGAAGCCGGTGATCTGCAAGGTCCACGGCTACGCCGTCGCCGGGGGCAGCGACATCGCGCTCTCGGCCGACCTGGTGATCATGGCCGAGGACGCGCGCATCGGCTATCCCCCGTCGCGGCTCTGGGGCTGCCCCACCACCGCCATGTGGGTCTACCGGGTGGGCGCCGAGCGCGCCAAGCGCATGTTGCTCACCGGCGATCTCATCGACGGGCGCGAGGCCTTGCGCATGGGGCTGGTGGCCGACGCGGTGCCGCCGGCCGAGCTCGACGCCGCGGTCGAGCGCCTGGCGGCGCGCATCGCCGCGGTGCCCAAGAACCAGCTCATGATGCAGAAGCTGATGGTCAACCAGGCCTACGACAACATGGGCCTCGCCAGCACCCAGCTCATCGCCACCCTGTTCGACGGCATCACCCGGCACTCGCCCGAGGGCGTCGGCTGGAAGGCCCGCGCCGAGGCGGTGGGCTGGAAGCAGGCGGTCGAGGAGCGCGACAGCGGCGCCCCCCTCGGCGCCCGCGCGCGCGAGGGCTAGCGCACGATGGCGACGGCCAAGAGCCGCCGCCAGGCGGTCCACGACTTCAAGCGCGGCGCCATCCTCGAGGCGGCGCGGCGCGCCTTCGCCGAGGCCGGCATCGCCGGCGCCACGGTGCGCACCATCGCCGAGGCGGCGGGTTACAGCCCCGGCGCGATCTACGCCTACTACGACGCCAAGGAGGAGATCCTGGGCGACATCCTGGCCGACGCGCTGGCCCAGGCGGGCCAAGCGATGAAGCGGGCCGGCGCCGCCCATAGCGCGCCCGAGGCCCGGCTGCGGGCCAGCGTCGGCGCCTATTACGACTACTATCGCGAGCATTGGCAAGCCTTCGAGCTCGACCTCCACCTCTGCCAGGGCGCCCGCCGGCGCCCGCTCTCGGCCGAGCGCGCGCGCCACATCAACGGCCGCCTGATCGCCCTCCTCCAGGTCATCGCCGGGGCCTTGGGCGGACTCGGCGCGGCCAGCCAAGTCGAGGTCAGCCGCGAGACCGTGGCGCTGCTCGCCCATCTCGAGGGCGTGCTCCTGCTCGAGCACGGTGGCCGCCTCGAGGTGCTGGAGGAGGACGGCCCGGCCCTCGTCGATCACTACCTCGACGGCCTCATCGCCCGGCTCGGCGCCGCCCCTTGAGCCGATCCCTTAAGCGCTCCCGCAACCACCCGAAGGAGCCGAGTTCGATGGCGCGTTACCTCGAGACCTACCGTGGCGTGGTCTATCCCTGGCACTGCGACCAGATGGGCCACCTCAACGTCCAGCATTACGTCGCCATGTACGACCAGGCCAGCGTCCACCTCTTCGCCGCCTTCGGACTGAGCCACGCCCACGTGCGCGAGACCAACATGGGCTTCGCCGACGTCCGCCATGTCATCGAGTACAAGAACGAGCTCCTTGCCGGCAGCGCCGTGCGCATGGAGAGCCGCATCGCCGAGGTCGGCAACTCGAGCGTCGGCCACGAGCACCGGCTCTTGGACATCGACTCGGACGAGGTCGCCGCCACTTTCGAGGTGGTCTCGGTCTACTTCGACTTGGGTGCCCGCAAGTCGGCGCCGCTGCCCCAGGAGTTCCGCGAAAAGGCGGTGGCGATGATGGAGTAGCGATGCCTTCGGCATCGCGTCGTCGGTTGTCAGTTATCAGTCTTCAGACCGCGGTTCACTGATGACTGATGACTGATGACTGATGACTGACGACTGATGACTATCTCTTCGCCCCCTCCCGATCCCAGGTCGTGGGCGTGAGGCCCTGCTCTCTGAGCGGGTACTTCTGGATCTTGCCCGTGGGCGTCTTGGGCAGCTCGTCGATGAAGTCGAGGTAGCGCGGCACCATGAAGGTGGCCATGCGGGGCTCGAGGAACTCGATCAGGGCCTCGGGATCCAACGATTCGCCGGGCTTGAGCGCGACGATGGCCATCACCTCCTGCTCGGTGTACTCGGACGCGACCGGCACCACCGCCGATTCGACCACCGCCGGGTGAGCGTTGATCTCGTTCTCGACCTCGATCGAGGAGATGTTCTCGCCGCGCCGCCGGATCGCGTCCTTGGTGCGGTCGACGAAAGTGTAGTTGCCCTCTTGGTCTCGTTTCAGCACATCGCCCGAGTGGAGCCACAGGTTGCGCCAGGCGGCGGTGGTCGCCTCGGGGCGGTTCCAGTAGCCGGCCATGAGGATGCCGGGCTCCTTGGCCCGCATCACGAACTCGCCGGGCACGCCGGGCGGCACCTCGCGGTCGTACTCGTCGACGATGCGGCCCTCGTAGAGCTCGGAGTGGAGCCGGCCGCTGGTGCGGTAGTCGCTAACGTCGAAGCCGGCGCGGATCGGCACGTTGCACTCGGTCGAGCCGTAGGTCGTGGTGACCTCGATCCGGAAGCGCCGCTTGAAGTCCTCGAACTCGGGGAACAGCGGCACCACCAGCGCCTTCTCCAAGGGCGTGCGGGCGTCGTCCGCGCGCGCCGGCTGCTTGTGGAGGAAGTTGGCCATGGCGCCCAACAGGAAGGTGGCGGTGACGCCGTGCGCGGCGACGTCGCTCCAGAAGCTCTCGATCGAGAAGCGCGGCGGCAGCACGGCGCGGGCGCCGGCGATCATGGTGGAGTAGAGCACCGCCCACTGGCCGGCGATGTGAAACAGCGGCAGCGGGCCGTAGTAGACGTCCTCGGGCGTGAGCTTCAACAGATCCACCACCGAGAGCGCGTAGTGGTAGGTGTGGGCGTGGCTGATCATCACCCCCTTCGAGGGCCCGGTGGTGCCCGAGGTGTACATCACCGCGTTGAGGTCGCACCAGCGCGGCTCGACGTTGGGGGGCGTGCTCTCTTGCGCCAGGAGCTCGTCGAACGCGGCCGTCTCGTAGCGCCCGGCGAGCCCCGGCGGCAGGCCCTCGGCGGCGCGCTCGCCATAGAGCACGAGGCGCTTAAGGCCGCTGAGCCGGTCGGCGATCTCGGCGAGGCGGTCCAAGAACTCGGTATCGACGATCAGCGTCTCCGCGAGGCTGTCGTTGAGCACGTGGGCCAGGATGGTGCCGCGGTAGGCGGTGTTGACCGGCACCTCGACGGCGCCCAACTTGGCGAGCCCGCACCAAAGGGCGAAGAAGTCGACGCAATTGGGCAGCATCATGAGCACGGTCTCGCCGGCGCCGATGCCGAGGCGGGCGAGGCCGTGGGCGAGGCGGTTCGAGACCTGGTCGAGGGCAGCGTAGCTGAGCGCGCCCTGAGGCGTGATCAGAAAGGTCTGGTCGCCACGCTCCTCGGCGCGCTTGCGCAAGATCTTGGCAAGGGTCTGATCTTCTCTGGGATCGCTGACCAACGGCGCCATGGCCCGCTCCTGATTAATTGGGGTCAGACTCCATTTAATTCGGGCTCCCCGGTGGAAGGTTGGCGACGCGCCGAAAATTAAATGGAGTCTGACCCCATTTAATCTGACCCCAATTAATCGTAGAAGCGCGCGCCGGTGGCGGCCATCTCCTTCAAGATCTTGGGCGGGGCGAAGCGGCGCCCGTGGCGCCGCGCCAGGCGCTTGCACTCGGCCACGAAGGCCGCCGCGCCGACGCTGTCGATGAGCGAGATCACGCCGCCGGTGAAGGGCGCGAAGCCCCAGCCCAGGATCGAACCCACGTCGGCGTCGCGCGGGCTCGTCACCACGCCCTCCTGGAGGCAGCGCGCGCTTTCGACGCTCTGGACGTAGAGCATGCGCGTCTTGACCTCGTCGACCTCGGGCTGCGCCTCGGCCACCGGAAAGCGCTCGGCGAGGCCGGGCCAGAGCCGCTTGGCGCCGTCCGTGGGGTAGTCGTAAAAGCCCTTGCCCGTGCTCCTGCCCGGGCGCCCCAGCTCCTCGACCATGGCGGCGATGACCTCCTCGCCCGGGCCCGGCTTGTACCTGGGCCCGAGGTCGGCCCGGGTCTGCGTGCGGATGGCGTGCATCAGCGCGATCGAGACCTCGTCGGCCACGCCCAAGGGTCCCATCGGCATGCCGGCGAGGCGGCCGCCGTTCTCGATCAGCGCCGGCGCCACGCCCTCGCTGAGCATCGCCAGGCCCTCGCCGACGTAGGTGGCGAAGACCCGGCTGGTGAAGAAGCCGCGGGCGTCGTTGACCACGATCGGGGTCTTGCCGATGCGCTTGACGAAGTCCATGGCCCGGGCCAGGCAGGCGTCCGAGGTCCGCTTGCCGCGGATCAGCTCGACCAGCGGCATGCGCGGCACCGGCGAGAAGAAGTGCATGCCGATGAAGTCCTCGGGCCGCTTGGCGGCCTTGGCGAGACCGCTGATGGGGAGCGTCGAGGTGTTGGAAGCGAAGACCTTGCCGGGCGCCAACTGGGCCTCGGCCCGGGCCGTCACCTGGGCCTTGATGGCGCGGTCCTCGAACACCGCCTCGATCACCAGGTCGGCGTCGGCGAGGTCGGCGTAATCAGTGCTGGGGTGGATGCGCCCGAGCGCCGCGTCGCGCTCGTCGGTGCTCATGCGCTTGCGCTTGACCCGGCCCTCCATCAGCTTGGCGCTCGCCGCCTTGCCCCTCTCGGCGGCCTCGGTGCTGACATCGAGCAGGGCCACCTCGAGGCCGGCCAGCGCCGCGACGTGGGCGATGCCGGCGCCCATCAGGCCGGCGCCCAGCACGCCCACCTTGGCGTACTCGGTGGGGGGCGCGGCGTCGGGGCGCGACTTGAGCCGCCGCGCGTCGCCCATCGCGAAGAACAGCGTGCGGATCATGTTCTTGGCCTGGTCGCCGCGCACCAGCGCCACCGAGTAGCGGGTCTCAACCTTGAGGCCCTGGTCGATGGGCAGCTGGAGGCCCTCGTAGACCGCCGACATGATCGCCTTGGGGGCCTCGTAGTTGCCCCAGGTCTTGTCGTGGAGCATGGCGTTGCCGACGACGAAGGTCTCGTAGCCCTTGGGACTTTGCACCGCGCCGTCGGGCGGCTTGAAGCCCGGCTTGTCCCAGGGCTGCACCGCGTCGGGCTCGTCCAGGAGCCAGCGCTTGGCCTCATTTATCAGCTCCGCCTCGGGCACCACACGGTCGACGATGCCCATGGCTAGGGCCTCGCGCGGACTCACGCTGCGCCCCTCGAGCAGCAGCGGCAGCGCCGCCCGGGCGCCGATCATCCGCGGCAGGCGCTGGGTGCCGCCGGCCCCCGGCATGAGACCGATCTTGGCCTCGGGCTGGCCGAGCTGGATGTCGGGCCGGTCGGCCGCCACCCGGTAGTGACACGAGAGGCAGATTTCGAGCCCGCCGCCCAGCGCGGTGCCGTTGATCGCCGCCGCCACCGGCTTGCCGCAGGTCTCGAGCTCGCGGAAGCGGCTCTGGATGTCCCACAAGAACGCCATCAGCTGCCGGGCGTCGTCGCGCGGCACCTTGAGCATCATCTCGAGGTCGGCGCCGGCGAGAAAGACCCGCTTGGCCGAGGTGAGCACGATGCCCGTGACCCCGTCATCGGCCACGGCGCGCCGGAGAGCCGCGCTGAAGGCCTCGAGCGAGTCCTCGTTGAGCACGTTCATCGAACGCCCGGGCATGTTCCAGGTCAGCGTCGCGATGCCCTGGCCGTCGACCTCGTAGTCGATCATCTCGTCGCTCCTCGATGCCGTGGCGCCCGGGCGGTGGGCGTCGGGGCGACGCGCGCCGCCCCGGGTGTCGCGCGGATCGCTCTCAGACCCGCTCGATGATGGTGGCGGTGCCCATGCCGGCGCCGATGCAGAGCGTGATCAGCGCCGTCCCCAGCTCGCGGCGCTCGAGCTCGTCGAGCACGGTGCCCAGGATCATCGCCCCGGTGGCACCCAGGGGGTGGCCCATGGCGATGGCGCCGCCGTTGACGTTGATCTTGTCGTGGGGCACCTCGAGCAGGTCCATGAAGCGCAGCACCACCGCCGCGAAGGCCTCGTTGAGCTCGTAGAGGTCGATGTCCCGAGGCTCCATGCGGGCGCGCTTGAGCGCCTTCTCGGCGGCCGCCGCGGGGCCGGTCAGCATGATGCAGGGCTCGCTCCCTACGGAAGCGAAGGAGCGCACCCGGGCGCGCGGCTTTCGCCCCAGCTTGCGCGCCATCTTCTTGGCCCCGACCAGCACCGCGGCGGCGCCGTCGACGACGCCGCTCGAGTTGCCGGCGTGGTGGACGTGGTTGAGGCGCTCGATCTCGGGGTAGCGCTGCACCGCCACGCCGTCGAAGCCGAGCGTCTGGCCCTGGGTCGCGAACGCGGGCTGGAGCGAGGCCAGCGCCTGCATGTCGGTGCCCGGGCGCATGTGCTCGTCGTGGTCGAGGAGAATGAGCTCGTTCTGGTCCTTGACCGGGACCACCGAATCCTTGAAGCGGCCCTCGTCCCAGGCCAGCGCCGCGCGGCGCTGGGACTCCACCGCGTAGGCGTCGACGTCGTCGCGGCTGTAGCCGTACTTGGTCGCCACCAGGTCGGCGGAGATGCCCTGGGGCACGAAGTAGGTGCGGAAGGCGAGCTGGGGGTCGGCCATCCAGGCCCCGCCCGAGGTCCCCATCGGCACCCGCGACATCGATTCGACGCCGCCGCCGATGGCGAGGTCGGACTGGCCCGACATCACCTGGCCGGCGGCGATGTTGACGGCCTCGAGGCCGGAGGCGCAAAAGCGATGCACCTGCACCCCCGCCACGGTCTCGTCGTACTCGGCGTCGAGCACCGCGGTGCGGGCGATGTCCGAGCCCTGCTCGGCGGCCGGCTCGACGCAGCCCAGCACCACGTCGTCGACGAGAGAGGTATCGAGCGCATTGCGCTCGCGGATGGCCCGGAGCGCGGTACTGGCGAGGCGGACCGCCGGCACCTCGTGGAGCGCCCCGCTCGGCTTGCCCTTGCCGCGCGGCGTGCGCACCGCGTCGTAGATGTATGCCTCGGTCATGAGCTGGTCCTTCTGTGGGCGGCGGGGGGCGGGTCCGCGTTGGGCCCGACTCTCGGACTTTCACGCCCGCTTCGCAAGGGGTCCGTACTGTCCGGGTGGTGGGTCGGCTTTCTTGGGCAATGCGGGCCCACGGGCTTGCGGCCCGGAACCGCCGATTGTAGCCAGGAGGGGACAAATACCCTTCAAGACGGAGCACATTGACTATTCTTCATCCGCCCCAGTTTGCGCGGCGACATATCCTCTTCAGGAATGGTTCTATGGCTTCTGTGCTCTTAAACCAGCTATCGAAATCCTCGCCGGTCGCCCAAACAATGTCGGGTACTCCTGGTCGTCCCCAAGACGCTCGCATTGCTTTCATCGCACGGTCGGTAAAGTCGGTCATGCTGATAAAAAACCCAAGCTGCGCACCAGCAGCTGAGGCCTTTCCCACGAACTCATTAATGTCCGAAACTGGAGATTTGTCCTTGTGATTCTTACACTCAACGAAGAAGTCTGACTGCCACCTACCCCAATAAGGACTGAATTCTCTCTGTTCACAAATGAGGTCGATTTCCCCAAAAATTGTAAGGCGATCCTTATTGACAATGCGAAACACATGTCGAAACACAGTCTCAACGAAATCTTCAAGGTATCTTCCTTTCTTATGAGGGTCGGTTTCCTTTTTACATAAGTCCCAATTTTTTTCGAGTTCTTTTGTACGTTCAAGCACACTCAAATCCAGCGAAAGAGTGCTTTCATTTATTCCTAGTCTTTCTGCGATATGTTTAAGGATATTAAAGCGGATTATGCGTCGTTCTGGCGGCACAAAATCCATTATTTTCAGGACCAATTTCACCTGATCCGCCTCGACCAATTCCGAAATCAATTCATCTAACTGTTCTGATAGGTTTGCTAAGAATTCAAGAAGCATCTCGGAGCTTGTTTCGTCAAGGAGACCCACAGCGGCCTTGGGTGAACGAGACGCAATGGCGAGAGCCCCGAAATATTCCTGGAAAGATTTATGGACAAATTGGTAATAGGTGGGCCCCGACTTGGCGACGAATGCGGACCTGAGGAGTTCTTGCACTTGGTCAATTTCCTCATCATTCTCATCCAGTTCTGGGGTAATGATTGTTGGCAGATCGGAGATATCCACCCATTCGCTATTTGTAACAATCATGTGGAGTGCCATTTCCGAGAGGGTTCGTCTGATGGCCTCCGGTGACTGAAGTGGAATTCCACGCGTTTTGTCCCATCTTCGCATCAGCACGTCGACGCAACTCGAATAGAGCTCAGTCCGGCTTGAGGGAAGTATCCTTACCTGCGCCGAGACCATGCTAATCAGTTCGAGAAGTAAAGGATTTTGAGCAAGTGCGCGTGAAGCAGTCCACTCGTTAAGCTGTTCCACCGTTACGAAAATAGACCTACTCGATTGTCGTTTAGCCAAAAACTCCTGCATTTGTGATTCGTCGAGCGGGAGAAGTTCAGCGATCGCAAACTCTTTCGGCATAAGGCCCACCAAATGCGGCCGAGTAGAGAGTATCCAAACTGCCTCTGAAAATTCGTCAATCCATCGTACCAGCGCCTCGCGAAATTCTCCTCGACTGATTAACGTCATCTCGTCTAAGCCGTCGAGGATGATGAAAATTGAGCCATTGCCCCCAAGCTTATCAAGCAGCTCGGGCGGAGGTGGTGGAGAAGCATAATTTTCAATTAGAGAGCGGGCAGAATTTTCTTGGAGATGTTCCGGTGCCAGTCTCATCGGAACGAATATAGGTGGGAAGCGATTTTTAGATTCGGCCAAAAAAACTGCCAAGTGTCTCAGAACTGTCGTCTTCCCTGAGCCAGCGGGACCGGTAAGGCAAATGTTGTGCCCCCGAAGAAGCAGATCGATCGCGTCTCCGATCTCGCCGGAAACTGACACGCTAAGCTCGATGTAGTTCGCACGAACATTCTCAAAGAGCCGCCTCGTCTGATCTCGAAATTCCTTCATCATCTTGGGTCGTCTCAAATTTCTAGCTTCCTCCTTTACCAGCCTTAGGTGCGAACATCAATTGGCTGAGAGTACGGTAATGTTCGGGTGCCACGGCCGGTTCTTACTATTGTACATGGTGAGTAGCCTACCTTGTCTCGAAAGGAAACGAAACCTGACTTCCGGTTCGGGCCACCACCCGCCCTTCCGCCCGCCCGCGGCTCATGTCCATATAGCAGCGCGATCCAGACTCGGCATGACCGGAAAAAAGGGCTCGCCCCCCTCACGCCCGCCCCCCTCACAAACTTCGCGAGATCAGCTCCTTCATGATCTCGTTGGTGCCGGCGTAGATGCGCTGGACGCGCGAGTCGGCCCAGGCGCGGGCGATCGGGTACTCCCACATGTAGCCGTAGCCGCCGTGGAGCTGCAGGCACTCGTCCATCACCCGGCACTGCAGCTCGGTTATCCAGTACTTGGCCATCGCCGCGGTGGGGACGTCGAGGTTGTCGCGGAGCACCAGCTCGAGGCAGCGGTCGACGAAGACGCGGCCGATCTCGACCTCGGTCTTCATCTCGGCCAACTTGAAGCGGGTGTTCTGGAACTTGGCGATGGGGCGGCCGAAGGCGTGGCGCTCCTTGGTGTAGGCGATGGTGAGGTCGAGCGCCGCCTCGGCCGCGGCGATGCCGCCCACCGCCACCTGCAGGCGCTCCCAGGCGAGCTCCTGCATCAGGTAATAAAAGCCCTGGCCCTCAGCCCCCAACAGGTTGGTGCGCGGCACGCGGAGGTCTGAGAAAAAGAGCTCCGAGGTGTCCTGGGCCTTGAGCCCCACCTTCTCCAGGTTGCGGCCGCGCGAGTAGCCCTCGCGCTCGGCCTCGACCAGGACCAGGCTGATGCCCTTGGCGCCCTCGGTGTCGCGGTCGGTCTTGGCCACCACGATCACCAGGTCGGCGAGCTGGCCGTTGGTGATGAAGGTCTTGGAGCCATTGACCACGAGCTCGTTGCCGTCCGGGATGGCGGTGGTCTTGATCGCCTGCAGGTCGCTCCCGGTGCCGGGCTCGGTCATGGCGATGGCGCCGATCACCTCGCCCGCGGCCATGCGCGGCAGCCACTCGCGCTTCTGGTCGTCGGAGCCGTAGTTGAGGATGTAGGGCGCGACGATCTCGGAATGGAGGCCGAAGCCCGGACCGGAAGCGCCGGCGCGGGCCTGCTCCTCCATGAGGATGGCGCTGTAGAGGCGGTCGGCGCCGGCGCCGCCAAACTCCTCGGGCATGGTGACGCACAAGAGCCCGGTCTCGCCGGCGCGCCGCCAGGCCTCGCGACTGATCACGCCGTCCCGCTCCCAGGCCTCGCGGTGGGGCACGATCTCGCGCTCGTAGAAACGGCGCACGGTGTCGCGGAAGATGGCGTGCTCTTCCGCGAACAAGGTCCTTTCGATCACTTGACCCCCCTTGGCTCAGAAGGCCTCGGCCTCGAGCTCCATGAGCGTCGCCGAGCCCGCCGTCACCTTGGCGAGCAGCGACGAGGTGTCGGGCAGCATTCGCTCCATGAAGAATTGCGCGGTGACCAGCTTGCGGCGATAGAAGGCGCCGCCGGCCCCATCCTCGCCGCCGTCGGCGAGCTTCTCGGCCGCCACCTTGGCCATCTGCGCCCACATGTAGCCGAGCGCCACGAGCCCGAACATGCGCAAATAGTCGGTCGAGGCGCCGGCCGCCTGGTCGGGGTCTTTAAGCCCCTGCTCGCCGATCCAGGCCGTCGCCTGCTGCAGCCGGGCAAACGACTTGGCGAGCGGCATCACGTACTCCTTCATCTCCGGGACGGACAGGTTGTCCTGGATGAAGGCGTCGACGGGGTGGAAGAAGGTGCGCAGGGCACGGCCCATGTGGGCGCCCAGCTTGCGCCCCACCAGGTCGAGCGCCTGGATGCCGTTGGCGCCCTCGTAGATCTGGGGGATGCGGGCGTCGCGCACGAACTGCTCCATGCCGTGCTCGCGGATGTAGCCGTGGCCGCCGAAGCACTGCAGGCCCGAGTTGGTGAGCTCGAAGCCCATGTCGGTGAAGTAGGCCTTGATGACCGGCGTGATCAGGGAGAGGAAGTCCTCCGATTCGCGGCGCTTGGCCTCGTCCGGGTGCTTGAGCATGAAGTCGGCGGTGAGGCCGGTCCACAGGCCCAGCGCCCGCGCCCCCTCGTTGAAGGCGCGCATCTCGAGCAGCATCCGGCGCACGTCGGGGTGGACGATGATCGGGTCGGCCGGCTTGTCGGGCTCACTCGCGCCCTTCAGCGCGCGCCCCTGGAGGCGCTCCTTGGCGTAGGCGGCGGCGTTCTGATAGGAGACCTCGCTCAGGCCCAGGCCCTGGACCCCGACCGAGAGCCGGGCCGCGTTCATCATCGTGAACATGGCGTGCATGCCCTTGTGGGCCGCGCCCAACAGGTAGCCCACCGCGTCCTCGTAGTTGATCACGCAGGTGGCGCTGCCGTGGATGCCCATCTTGTGCTCGATCGAGCCGCAATCGACGCCGTTGCGCGCGCCCAGGGTACCGTCGGTCTCGACCAGGAACTTGGGCACGATGAACAGGCTGACGCCGCGGATCCCCGGCGGGCCGCCCGGGATCTTGGCCAGCACCAGGTGGATGATGTTGTCGCTGAGGTCGTGCTCGCCGGCGGTGATGAAGATCTTGGTGCCGGTGATGCGGTAGGTGCCGTCGTCTTGGGGCTCGGCCCTGGTGCGCATGAGCCCGAGGTCGGTGCCGCACTGGGGCTCGGTGAGGTCCATGGTGCCGCACCATTCGCCGCTCGCGAGCTTGGGCAGATAGGTCCGCTTCTGCTCCTCGTCGCCGTGGGCGTGGATCGACTCGTAGGCGCCGTGGGTGAGCCCGGAATAGGTCGAGAGCGAGAGGTTGGCCGAGTTCATCATCTCGTTCATTGCCAGCCCGATGACGTGGGGCAGGCCCTGGCCGCCGTACTCGGGGTCGGCGGTGAGGCCCCCCCAGCCCCCTTCGACGTAGGTCTTGTAGGCCTCCTTGAAGCCCTTGGGCGTGGTCACCACGCCATCCTCCCAGCGGCAGCCCTCGGCGTCGCCCGACTGGTTGAGGGGCGCCATCACCTCCTCCACCAGCTTCGCCGCCTCCTCGAGGATGGCGTCCACCAGGTCGGGCGTCGCGTCCTCGAAACCGGGCAGGTTCGCGTAGTTGGAGAGCTGCAATAGGTCGTTGAGGACGAAACGGATGTCGTCGAGGGGCGCCTTGTAGGTGGGCATCGCGCGCGCTCCTTATCCTTAAAGCGGGTATCAGTTCCGCAACGGTTTGCCGGTCTCGAGCATGTGCTCGATGCGATCGAGCGTCGCCGGCTCGTGGATCAGCGCCATGAAGGCCTTGCGCTCGAGCGCCATGAGCTGCTTCTCGCCGATCTCCTCGGTGATGTCGGTGTCGCCGCCCGAGACCACCTCGGCCAGGGCATGGGCGACCACCCGGTCGTGGGCGGTGGCTTTTCCTGAGGCAACGAAGCCCTCGACCGCCATGTCCATGGCCACCCGCGCCGTGGGCCCGGGCAGGTGGACGATCTGGGGCTCGGGCGGCACGTAGTCGCGGGCGAGCTCGAGCGCCCAGGCCTTGGCGTCGGCCAGCACCCGGTTGCGGTTCATGGTGATGCGGTCCTCGGGCCGCAGGAACAGGAGATCCCGGGCCTCGGCCGCCGAGGTCGCCACACGCGCCGTGCTGATGGCCTCGAAGGCCTGGCCCAGCGCCGGCATCGGCCCGCCGGGGCGCTTGGTGTTGTTGAGCCAGCGCATCACCAGCTCCTTGGTGCCGCCGCCGGCGGGTACCAGCCCGACGGCGACCTCGACCTGGCCGATGTAACTCTCGGCGTGGGCCTGGACGCGGTCGCAATGCAAGAGCACCTCGCAGCCGCCGCCCAGCGCCATGCCGGCCGCGGCGCCGACCACCGGGAAGGGCGCGTACTTGAGCGCCAGCAGCGCCGCCTGCAGGCCCTGTACCACCTGCTCGATCACCGGCCACATGGCGGCGTTGGCGGCGAACAGGACGACGCCGACGTTGGCGCCGACCGAGAAGTTGTCGGCGTCGTTGCCGATCACCAGGGCCTTGAAGCCCTGTTTGTCGATCTTGGCCGCCGTGGCCAGCAGGGCCACGATGTCGGCGTCGATGGCGTTCATCTTGGTGTGGAACTCGAGGCAGGCGACGCCGTCGCCGATGTCCCAGAGGCTGGCCGAGCCGTTCGCGGCGATGGGCTCGGCGCCGCGCTTGCGATCGGCGAGGCGCCAGGCGCCCTCGGCCACCGGAACCTCGGCATACTCGCCGTCGGGCCTGAGGTAGAGGAGCGTGGCGCCCTCCTCCTTGTAGAGCGGGCGTCCGTCGGCAACTTTCAAGAGCTCGGGCACGGCCAGGCCCTCGGCCTCGAGGCGCTCGGCGAACCAGGCCGTGCCGAGCTGGTCGATCTGCTCGAAGGGGCCCCATTTCCAGGCGTAGCCGGTGCGCATGGCGCGGTCCACGTCGACGATCGTCTCGGCGATCTCGGGCACCAGCGCGGCGGCGTAGCTCAAGGTCCGGCTCAGCACCGTCCAGGCGTAGCGCCCGCCCTTGTCCTCGTGCTCGACCAGCGCGCGCAGGCCCTTGCGCGCCGCCGCGACGCTCTCGAGGCGGGGCTTCATGGTGGCGCGGTAGGCGAAGCTCTGGTAGTCGAACGCCTCCTTGACCCGCTTGCCGTCGACCTTGGTGAGGCGATAGAAGCCGCCCTTGCCCTTGCGCCCCACCAGGCCCTCCGAGATCATCCGCGCCACCGTCTTGGCGAGCTTGCCCTCGGCGTCGAAGAGGCGGGGAAACGGGTCCGACTCGGGGAGCAGGCTCAACATGCTCTGATTGACGTGGGGCGCGAGGTCGATGCCGGTGAGGTCGGCGAGGCCGAAGATCCCGGTCTTGGGGATCCCCATGGGCCTGCCGACCACCGAGTCGGCCTCCTCGACCGTGAGGCCCAACGCCATCGCTTCCGAGAGCGCGACGTAGCTCCACAGCACGCCGATGCGGTTGGCGATGAAGCCGGGCGTGTCCTTGGCGAGGACCACCTCCTTGCCGAGTTGGGTGTCGGCGAAGCCCTTGAGGGTCGCCACCACCTCGGGCCGGGTCGTGGCGCCGCCCACCACCTCGACGAGCCGCATGTAGCGCGGCGGGTTGAAGAAGTGGGTGATGGCGAAGTCGCGCGCCAAGCCTTCCGCCAAGCCCTCGGTGAGCGCGCCCAAGGGGATGGTCGAGGTGTTGGAGCTGACGATCGAGCCCGCCTTGCGGTGCCGGTCGAGCTCGGCATAGAGCTTCTGCTTGATCTCCAGGTTCTCGATTACCGCCTCGCAGATCCAGTCGGCGTCGGCAATGAGCCCGAGGTCGTCCTCGAGGTTGCCGGGCGTGATGAGCTTGGCCGCGCGCCGGTGCATGAAGGGCGCGGGCTTGGTTTTGAGCATGCGCTCGATGGCGCCCTTAGCCAGTGCGTTGCGGTCTTCCGAGTCCTTGGGCACGATGTCGAGGAGCACCACCGGCAGGCCCGCGTTGGCGACATGGGCGGCGATCGCCGCCCCCATCACGCCGGCGCCGAGCACCGCGACCTTTTGGATGCCCGAGTCCTCGCCCATCACACCGCCTCCAGCACGGTGGCGATGCCCTGACCGCCGCCGATGCACTGGGTGGCGAGGGCGAACTCCTTGCCCTCGCGTTTCAAGAGCGCCGCCACCTTGCCGGTGATGCGCGCGCCGGTGGCGCCCAAGGGGTGGCCCAGGGCCAGCGCGCCGCCGTCGAGGTTGACCTTGGCCTCGTCGATCCCGGCCTCGCGGATCACGGCGATGGCCTGGGCGGCGAAGGCCTCGTTGAGCTCGATGACGTCGATGTCGCCGAGCTCGAGGCCGGCCCGCGCCAGTGCCTTTTTCGTCGCCCCCACCGGGCCGATGCCCATGATCTCGGGCGCGCAGCCGGCCACGGCGATGCTTTTCAGGCGCGCGATCTTGGCCAGCCCGTGGGCGTCGGCGTAGTCCTCGGAGCACACCAGCAGCGCGGCCGCGCCGTCGGTGAGCGGCGACGAGGTGCCGGCGGTGACGGTGCCGTTCTGGTCGAAGGCGGGGTCGAGGTCGTCGAGCGTCGCCTGGTCGGTGCCGGGGCGGATGCAGCCGTCGGCCTCGACTCGGACGTTGCCGTCGACGATGGCCACGATCTCGTCCGCGAACTTGCCCGACGCTTGCGCCGCCGCCGCCTTGGCGTGACTCTGGATCGCCATCTCCTGCTGCTCGGCGCGCGAGATCTGGTACTTCTTGGCCAGGTTCTCGGCCGTCACCCCCATCGCGATGTAGGCCTCGGGGTAGCGCTCGTAGAGCGCGGGGTGGGGCAGCGGGTTGAAGCCGGCCATCGGCACCCGGGTCATCGACTCGATGCCGACGCACAGGAAGGCCTCGCCGGCGTTCATCTGGATGGCGCCGGCCGCCATGTGCACCGACTGCATCGACGAGCCGCAGAAGCGGTTGACGGTGGTGCCCGCGACCGAGAGCGGGAGCTCGGACAGGAACCCCACCAGGCGCGCCACGTTGAGGCCCTGCTCGCCCTCGGGCATGGCACAGCCCATGATCACGTCCTCGATGTCGTCGACCTCGACGCCGCTCTTATCGACCAGCTCCTTGACCACCTGGGCGGCCATCTCGTCGGGGCGCACCTTGGCGAGCTGGCCCTTCCTGGCCGGCGTGAAGGGGGAGCGGGCATAGCCCGCGATGACCACGTTCTTCATCTTACGCAAGGTCCTTTCAGCCTATTGTTCCCGGTCCTCCCCGGGGTCGCGGTTTCCAGTGCCCAGGCCCTCACGCCGCCAGCGCCAGCTTCCAGGCCTCGGCGATGGCGCGTTGGGCGTCGAGCTCGACAGCCTCGGCCGCGCCGCCGATGATATGGGTGGCGACGCCGGCCTCGAGCAAGGCGTCATAGAGGTCGCGCAAGGGCTCCTGACCGGCGCACACCACCACGTTGTCGACCTCGAGCACACGCTCCTGGTCCTCGACCGTGATGTGAAGCCCGCGGTCGTCGATGCGGCGGTAGCTGACGCCGCCGATCATGACCACGTTCTTCTTCTGCAGCACCAGCCGGTGCACCCAGCCGGTGGTCTTGCCCAGGCCGCGCCCGTGCTTCGAGGTCTTGCGCTGCAACAGGTAGAGCTCGCGCGGCGAATGCATCTCGCCGCCTCCGGCTTTGAGCCCGCCGGGCACGGTGTACTCGGGGTCGATGCCCCAGGCCTCGAGGAAGCGCCCGATGTCGGGATGCTCGGGGTCCTCCGCCCCACCTTCGTGGCTCAAGAACTCGGCGACGTCGAAGCCGATGCCGCCGGCGCCGATGATCGCCACCCGGCGCCCCACCGGCCTCTTGTGCAAGAGCACGTCGACATAGCTCAGCACCTTGGCGTGGTCGATGCCTTCGATGTCGGGGCGACGCGGGGTGACGCCGGTCGCCAACACCACCTCGTCGAAGCCTTCGGCGATGAGCTCGGCGGCGCTGGCGCGGCAGTCGAGCCGCACCTCGGCCTGGTGCAGCTCGAGCTGGCGGCGGTAGTAGCGGATGGTCTCGGCGTAGTCCTCCTTGCCGGGCACGGCTTGGGCCATCTTGAACTGACCGCCGATGTGGCCTGAGGCCTCGAACAGCGTCACCCGGTGGCCGCGCTCGGCGGCAACGCTGGCGAAGGCGAGGCCGCCGGGACCGGCGCCCACCACCGCGAGGCGCTTGGGCCGCTCGGCTGGGCGCACCTTCAGCACCGTCTCGTGACAGGCCCGGGGGTTAACCAGGCAGGAGCAGATCTCGCCCATGAAGATCTGATCGAGACAGGCTTGGTTGCAGCCGATACAGGTGTTGATCTCGTCGGCGCGGCCCTCCCGGGCCTTGGCCACGAAGTCCGGGTCGGCGAGGAAGGGCCGGGCCAGCGAGACCATGTCGGCGTCGCCGCGGGCGATGATCTGATCGCCCTGCTCGGGCGTGTTGATGCGGTTCGAGGTCACCAGCGGCACCGTCACCTGGCCCATGAGCCGCCGCGTCACCCAGGCGAAGGCGCCGCGCGGCACCATGTGGGCGATGGTCGGCACCCGGGCCTCGTGCCAGCCGATGCCGCTGTTGATGATGTCGACGCCGGCGCGCTCAACCGCCTTGGCCAGGGCCACGGTCTCGGACCAGGGGTTGCCGCCCTCCACGAGGTCGAGCATGGAAAGCCGGTACATGACGATGAAGTCGGTGCCGCAGCGCTCCCTGGTGCGGCGCAGGATCTCGAGCGGGAAGCGGCTGCGGTTCTCGAAGCTGCCGCCCCACTCGTCCTCGCGCTGGTTGCTGCGCGGCGCCACGAACTGGGTGATGAGGTAGCCCTCGGAGCCCATGACCTCGACCCCATCGTATCCCGCCTCGCGCGCCAGCGCCGCGCAGGCCGCGTAGTCCTCGACCGTCCGGGTTATCTCCTCAGGCGTCATCTCGCGGGGCCCGACAGGCATGATCGGCGAGCGCACCGGCGAGGGCGCGACCAGCTCCGGATGGCGCGAGTAGCGGCCGCCGTGGAGGATCTGCAACAGGATCTTGCCGCCCTCGGCGTGCACCGCGTCGGTGATCAGGCGGTGATCGGGGAGCTCGTCCGGCGAGGTCAGGGTGCGGCCGATGGGGCCGAGGCGGCCCTCCATGTTGGGGGCGATGCCGCCGCTGACCATCAGCCCGACGCCGCCGCGGGCGCGCGCCGCGTAGAACGCGGCCATGCGCTTGAAACCGCCGTCCGCCTCCTCGAGGCCGGTGTGCATCGAGCCCATTAGGACGCGGTTGGCGAGGGTCGTGAAACCGAGGTCGAGCGGCTCCAAGAGGTGCGCAAAGGAAGACGGCATCGGCCTTTTCACCCCGAAACGAGAAAGGAACGAACCCGCGCCCGCGGCTAACCGACGGCGCGCGCGGGAGCGGCGGGCGGGACCGCGACGGCCTCGTACCCCACCAGCTCTTCGAAATGGGCGTGGGCCCAATCCTGGCCCGCCACGATGCCCCGGCGGCGGGGCGGGTCGAAGTGGCGCTCGAGGAACCAGCGGGCGATCAGCGCCTTGCGCCCGTCACCCGCCGCGAGCCCCGCCGACGCCTCCTCGAGGAGCAAGGCGCCGCCCAACAGCTCGGCCATCAGCGCCATCAGCTTGCGCGCGTGGCGCTGCGCCTCGGCGGCGTCGCCTTGCAGATAGGCCACCGCCTCGCGGCAGTCGTCGAGCGCCGATCGCAAGACGCCGGCGAGATCGCCGAGCTCGGCGGGCGCCCCCTCGATCACGCCCTCGACGCGCTCGGCATAGGCGTGAAAGCCCGGGTAGCGGTTGCCCAGCAGCCTCAGCACCTCGAGCGCCTGGATGTTGGCCGGACCCTCCCACACGGTAAGCACCTGGGCGTCGCGATGGAGCCGCGGGGTGACGTAGTCGTAGGTGTAGCCGTTGCCGCCGATGACCTCGATGGCGCTGCGGCAGGCCGTGTTGGCGTCCTCGGCGGTCTGGTACTTGGCTAGCGCCGTCACCAACCGGAGCCAGGCGCGCTCGGGGCCCGCGGCCTGAGCGAGGTCGACGACGCGGGCCTCGCCGAAGGCGCGGGCGGCCTCGAAGCTGAGCGCCACGCCGGCCTCGAGGTGGGCCATCATCTCGATGAGCTGGTCCTGGATCATCGGATATCGGGTGATCGTGTCGCCGAAGGCCTGGCGGTGGGAGGCGTAGCTCACCGCCTCGAGGAAGGCGCGGCGCTGCATGCCGGCGGCGCTCAGCGCATTCTGGATGCGGCTGAACTCGAGCGCCTCCATCATCAGCTTGAAGCCGTCGGGGGGCGGCGCCAGCTCGACCGCGAAGCTCTCGTTAAGGTCGATCTCGCCGGTGGGGATGCCGCAGGTGCCGAGCTTGTCCTTGAGCCGGCGCAAGTGCATGGGGTTGGGGCTGCCGTCGTCGAGATGGCTGGGCACGAGATAGAGGCCCAGCCCCTTGGTGCCCGAAGGCGCGCCCTCGGGTCTCGCCGTCGCCAGCGCCAGGCCCCCTGAGGGGTTGCTGACGAACCACTTGAGCCCGCTGAGCGCGAAGTGATCGCCCGTGCGCCGCGCCACCGTGGTGGTGGCGCCGACGTCGCTGCCGCCGTGGAGTTCGGTGGCCCAGGTTCCGCCTGAGAGCGCCTCGCCGTCCATGCGGGTGAGCTGGTGGAGATAGCGCTCCCGCACCTCGGCCGGAGCGAAGCGGTCGAGCACGTAGGCCACCGCGCCGGTCATGGTCACCGGGCAGTGCAGCGAGGCATCCGACTGCGAGATCATGTAGCCCATGGCGAAGGTGACGAGGAAGGGGGCCGGGTCGTCGGTGTAGTTCAGTCCGACGGCGCCGAGCCGGTAGACCTGGCGCGAGGCGGCCTCCCATTGCGGGTTCATGCGCACGCGGTTGGTGAGCTCGCCGTCGCGGTCGAAGGCCTCGAGCACCGGGCGGCCGAAGCGGTCGGTGTACTCGGCCTCCTCGTCGAGCTCGCCGCCGACCCAGGCGCCGAACTCGGATAGCCTGTCCTGCCAGCGCGCCAGCGCCTCGGGCGCGATGCGGCCGAGCAGCGCCTGCAGGTTGGCGTCGAGGGCGTAGAAGTTCTGGCCCCGGGTTTGACGCTCATACCTCATCGGCGGTAACCCCCTTGTCGCGCAGCCTCGCTTCGAGCGCCGCGCAGCCCTCCTCGAGCTCCTTCAACACCTGATCGACGTCGCGCCGCTGCCGCTCCAGCACCTCGATGCGCTCGCGCGACTTCGCCAGGGTGACGCGAAGCTGCTCGACCTGACCGTCGCCGTGGCGGTAGAGGTCGAGCATCTCCTTGATGTCGTCGAGCCGAAAGCCGAGGCGCTTGCCGCGCAATATCAGCTTGAGCCGGGCGCGGTCGCGGCGGTTGTAGACCCGGTTCAGACCGTTGCGCTTGGGCTGAAGGAGCTCCTTGTCCTCGTAGAAGCGGATGGTCCGAGGGGTGACCTGGAACTCCTCGGCGAGCTCGGTGATGGTGTAGGTTTCGTTCACGGGCTGCGGGCGCCTCAGGACCTCGGGCACACGATCGAATATATAGTTTACGTTTACGTTAACGTCAACCTCGGAGCGCAGATCAGGCGTCGATTTGTCTGCCGATGAGGCCCCCGGCGGGGCCGCCGCCCGCGCCACGCTTTACTTCCCTCCACCCCCTTTCTACCTTGGCCGCCGGGACGGACGAAGTGGGCGCTCGAACGAGATGACGACCGATCCCCCCGGCAAGGCGGACGGCGTGGCGAGGGGCGCTCGAAAAGCGGACCTCGTCGACGATCCCGAGGTGACGGCGGGGGCAAGCCGGAACGGCACGGCGCCGCGCGGCGCGATCGCCGCGCTCGCGGCCAGGCTCGAGCGCATGCAGGAGGCCTTGGACCGGGTCTCGCGGCGCCTCGAGGCGCTGGAGAGGAACGCCGCCCCGAGCGGTGCGCCAGCGACGCCGCTGGGCCGCGCTGCGCCGGCCTTGAGCGCCGCGCTCGCCGCGGCCGCCCTGGCGGCGGCGGGGGCCGCGCTATTGTTCGCGCTCGGCGGCGGGGACCGCGACACCGGCCCGGACCGGGCGGCCCTGATCGAGGGCGGTCCAAGCGTCGTGACCGAGAGCCGGCCGGCGGCAACGGAGCCCGAGCCCGAGCCCACGCCCGAGCCCGACCGGGCGGTGGCGAGCCTCGAGCGCGAGGGGCGAGGCGCCGACGCGGCTCCCGGTGCCGCGCTCCTCGGGATCCGGTCGGCGAGCGCGCCGGCTTCCTGGGACGACGCGCTTGGCGCCCCGGCAAAGACCTTCGAGCTCACAGCTGAGGCGGCGCGCCGGGGCCTGGCCGAGGCCCAGTACAACCTCGGGCTCGACTACCTCGAGGGCCGCGGCACCGCCGCGGACCGCGACCAGGCGGCGCTCTGGTTCGAGCGCGCGGCGCGTCAGGGCCTGGCCAGCGCCCAGTACAACCTGGCGCTGATGCATGAGCGGGGCGCGGGCGCCGCCCCCGACCTCGAGCGGGCACGCACCTGGTACCTGAGCGCCGCCGCGCAGGGCCACGCGCGGGCCCAATACAACCTCGGCGTCATGTACGCCCGCGGCGCCGGCGTCCCGCCCGACCACGCCACGGCGGCGAAGTGGTTCGCCTTGGCCGCGGACCGGGGTCACGGCGACGCCCGGTACAACCTGGCGATCCTGTACGAGCGCGGCCGCGGCGTCGCGCGCGACGACCGGCTCGCCTTTCAATGGTTCAACCTGGCCGCGGCGGCTGGCGACGCCGAGGCGGCAGCGCGCCGCGACGCCGTCGCCTGGAGGCTGACGCCGGGCGAGTTAGCGAAGGCCGAGGCCGCCGCCGCGGCCTGGCGCCCGGCCCCCGCGGACGACGATTCCACCACCCCGCCCGAGGCCGGGCCCACGACCGCGACGGTGGCCAAGGTTCAAAGCCTGCTCACCACCCTGGGCTTCGACCCCGGGCCCGCGGACGGGGCGGTGCGCCACCGCACCGCCCAGGCGATCCGGGACTATCAGGAGAAGCTGGGGCTGGCCGTCGACGGGCGGGTCTCGGAAGAGCTGCTCGGCCATCTCGAGAAAGTAACCGGCGCCGGCGGTTGAGCGCGGCCAGAGGGCGCTCGCGGGCGCGCTGGCCGGGCGCCCTCGTCGCGGCCCTTCCCTTCACATAAGCGCACCATGTCCGTCAAGGAACCAGTGGAAGGTTTCGGGCGGGGCTTTACCGGGCGTTGTGTAACAAGGCGCCCGCCCAGCTCCCGTCAAGGGCACACAGGTAAGGAGGTAGCAATGAAGAAGTGGGCAAGTTCATTGTTGGTGGCGATCGCCGTTGGTGTCGTGCTGATCGCGGCCGGCGAAAGCGTCGCCGACGAGCTTTCCGAGGGAAAACCCATCCGTGGAATCGGCAACACCAAAACCTGCAGCGCCACTACCGTGGTTCCGGAGAACGATCGCTATGATGGGTTGACACACAACTTGAGCGTCAACTGCACCGATCGAACGAGCGACATAAACAAGTATAACCTCTACACTGCAGGCATGGTCCATACGAAGTTTTGCGTCGCTCGGATTACGGCTGTAAAGAGACTAGCGGGTAGGGCCAGCGTGAAGACGGACCCCGTGTCGGGCAACAATCTTCATTGCCTTTTGAACAATGTAACGCCGAAAGCCCTGGTCGGAATAATGACCACGAAACCCTAGTCTGGGAGATCCATTTGTGGAATCCCGCTTGATGGGACGCACTTTGAATCCAGGAGACTAGCATGAAACAACGATTGCCAAGAGTACTCCGCGGACGCTCGGGTTTTGTCTTCGGGCTGGTACTGATCGTCGCCGCGCTCGCCGCGCCAGATGAAGGACGCGCGGATGCAGCCTCGCTCATCTTGGAGGACGTCTGCAAAAATCCGGTAGTTGTCTTCGATCACGCATGGGCCAAGATTAATTTTAGTGCGGCCGACCTTTATTTCATGAAGAAAGCCAACGGCTCCGTCGTGGAAATCTCCCAAGGGGGCCGCAAATTCGATGAATACGAAGATCTCTATGTACTTGCCCACGGAGGAGGAGGGGATATCGATGGCATGAAGTTCGCGAGTTTCGTCGACGGACTCAAGGTCGCCCATCCGACGGCTCCCAATAGCGTTATGTTCAAAGTCTGCGATTCCGAAAGCCTCTTGAAGGCGACCTACGACAAATATGGCAAAAAGGTCAATGAGCTAACGGGCAGCGACGGCGCATGCAGATTGACTGGAGACGGGAAGTATGGTCTGAAAAATGCGACGTATCGCGTCGGAAGCAAACCCTCGTCCGGCAAGGATGAGACGGAATGGAACAAGATCAGAGACGCAGTCGTCAAGAAATGGGATTCTGAGGATTATCCCAAAGAGACCGTGAGCTACGCCGACTATTGCAAATCGATCGTGGCGAATTTCGATGCGGCAAAGCTTCGCGATTTCATGGTTCAGGCCGTCGCCGATTTTTCTCACATCGGCACAAATACCGATTACCTCAAGCTGGTGGAATTGAATAGGGGCGGTAAACTGCCCACCGTCTGCGGTAAGAACCCGGCGGGCAAAGGCGTCTCGGTACCTTGTCCCTGACCGTACCTTGTCGGCAAGGACAGCAAACCTCCATGAAGACTATCGGCTTGACCCATTTGCGGCATACCCGCTAGATCAATCTGGGCAACAACCAGTTCCTCGAAGTAGCGAGCGACCTGGACCGCGACGACACGGACCCTAACGCCCGCGCTGTGGGCCTTGCCCCCTTGGCCAATGACGATGGCGCGGGTCTCGGCTCCGAAGTGGATCTTGGCCAAGGGCGCCGCGCCGGAGTGGCGAGGATTTTGGGCTTGTCCGCGCCGTTGTCCGAGGTGATGCTCAATTGCGGCGCCTGGCCGCCGTTGCATTGGCTGGGGGTGCCGGTCGGCGCCGCGGCGGCCTAAAAGCCGACCCGCTGCTTCCGCCCGGCTTGGTTATTGACGCCGGTGGGGCATTGATAGGCCGAACTGTAGGTCTGTGGGCAGCCAACGCTCGAGGCCGACCTCTCGAGGATTTCCGGGAAGTTCAGGCGAGCGGTGGTGCAGATGTAGCCCGTTCTGCCCGAACGCTTGGTGACGGTGATCCCGTCGCAGCCGCAGGCGCCCCAGGCCGCCCCGGCCCGCGTCGGCCCCTTTCTCCCCGATATCTTCGATGGGAGGAAGCCGGTTCTTGCGAGGGAACAAGGACAAACCCGGACGAGAAGGGAAAGCTGGCGCCGGCGATCGACGGGCGGGCGCCGCTCGCGCCACCAAGGCGCCTGGAAACGGCGATCCGTGCCGGAGTGCGCGCCGCGCGGTTAGCTCTTTCCAAGCCCTGGGCCGACGCCCATAATCCGAGCCGCGGCCGGGGGTACCGGGCCCCGCCGCGCGGCCGTTGTCAGCACCATTTCCGGCGCGAACACCACAACCGATGCAGCTCTATCTTCCCATCGCGGAAATGTCGCTCAACATCTTCCTGTTGCTCGGCATGGGCGGCGCGGTCGGCTTCCTCTCGGGCATGTTCGGGGTCGGCGGCGGCTTCCTGATGACGCCGCTGCTTATCTTCACCGGCGTGCCGCCCGCGGTCGCGGTGGGCACCGAGGCCAACCAGATCGTCGCCGCCTCGGTCTCGGGCGTGCTCGCCCACTGGCGCAGCGGCAACGTCGATTTCAAGATGGGGGGCGTGCTGCTGTTCGGCGGCGTGCTCGGCTCGAGTCTCGGGGTCTGGCTGTTCAAGGTGTTGCGCGAGCTGGGCCAGATCGACGTCGTGATCTCGCTCGCCTACGTGCTCTTCCTCGGCGTCATCGGCTTGCTCATGCTGGCCGAGAGCGGCCGTGAGCTGGCCCGGCGGATGGGCGGGCGACGGGTGGTCCGCAAGGCCCACCGCCACCACGCCCTCCACGGCCTGCCCCTCAAGATGCGCTTCCACAAGTCGAAGCTCTACATCAGCGCGCTCCTGCCGGTGGGCCTCGGCTTCCTGGTCGGCATCCTGTCCGCCATCATGGGGGTGGGCGGCGGCTTCGTCATGGTGCCGGCGATGATCTACATCCTCGGCATGCCGACCAACGTGGTGATCGGCACCTCGCTGTTTCAGATCATCTTCGTCACCGCCAACGTCACGGTGCTGCACGCGGTTGGCAACCACAGTGTCGACGCCCTGTTGGCGCTGGTATTGCTGGTCGGCGCGGTAATCGGAGCGCAGTACGGCAGCCGCGCCGGCGCCAAGCTCAGGGGCGAGCAACTGCGGGCGCTGTTGGCGCTCTTGGTGCTGGGAGTGTGCGCTCGCCTGGCCTGGCGGCTGGTGACCCGGCCCGACGACCTCTACGCCGTGGGCCAGGTGTTCGGAGGGGCGGGATGAGCCGGCGAGGGGCCCGCCTGCTGATCCTCCCCGTGGCCCTGCTGGCCGCGGCGCCGGCGCTCGCCGAGCCCCTGGTGGCCGACCTTTCGAGCCATCTCATCACCATCACCTCGAACTACACCGGCACCGATCTGGTGCTGTTCGGCGCCATCGAGGACGAGGGCGACGTCGTCGTCGTGGTGCGCGGCCCCGAGCAGCCGCTGGTCGTGCACCGCAAGGATCGGCTCGCCGGCGTGTGGCTGAACCGGAACCCGGTGCGGTTCGAGAAGGTGCCCGGTTTCTACGCCGTGGCGGCGACCCGGCCGATCCACGACATCGCGTCGGAATCGCTGCTCGCCCGGCACGAGATCGGCACCGAACACCTGCGCCTCGAGACCGAGAGCGGGCTCGAGGAGAGCGTGGTCGAGCCCTACCGCAAGGCCATCGTGCGCAACCTGACGCGCACCGCGCTCTATTCCGAGCGGGTCGGCAAGGTCACCTGGCTCGGCAAACGGCTGTTCCGCGCCGAGGTTCATTTCCCCGCCAACGTGCCGGCCGGCAACTACAGCGCCGCGGTCTACCTGATCCGGGAGTACGAGGTCACCACCGCCCAGACCACGCCGCTGTTCGTGCGCAAGCGGGGCGTCCAGCGCGCGATCTTCGATTACGCCTGGGATCACCCGTTTTGGTACGGCGTGTCCGCCGTGCTCCTGGCGATGATGGCGGGCTGGCTCGGGGCCCAGATCTTTCGCCGGGCGTGAGCGGTGGCCGGGGTCGTGGGGCGCGCTCAAGCGCGCTTACGGATCACGAAGCTGAAGACCCCGTCGGCCTCGGTCGAGGCCACGAGCTGGTGGCCGGTGACCTCGCAGAACGACTTGAAATCCTCGACCGCGCCGGGATCGGTGGCCAGCACCTCGAGGACCTCGCCGGCGGGCATCTGCTTCAGCGCCCGGCGCGCCTTGAGAACCGGAAGCGGACAGAGCAGTCCCTTGGCGTCAAGCACCTCGCTCATGGCCCCTTCCCTTCCATCCCTCCGCGCACGGCCTATATTCCAGCAGGCGCCCAGGGAAGTCCACGGGCGCGACAGGCGCGGCGCCGCTACGCCTGCCCGTGTTCACCGCGGACACAAGCAGAAGTGATTGGCGCCCGCCGAATCGGGGCGCCTATGGTGGCGCCGGCGCGAGCGGCGCGGCGGCAGCCTCGAGGCGACGGCAACGGCGATCATGAGCGGCTTTGAAATATCCTACCTCGCCGCGGCGGGCGGCGGCCTCATCAGCTTCCTCTCGCCCTGCGTGCTGCCGCTGGTGCCGGCGTACCTCTGCTTCATCACCGGCAGCTCGCTCGAGCGCTTCACGGCGGAGGGCGAGATCGAGGCCGGCCTGGTGCCCCGGGCGGTACTCTTGGCGATCGTCTTCGTGCTCGGCTTCACCACCGTGTTCGTGCTCCTGGGCGCCTCGGCCTCGGCCATCACCGGACTGGTGCGCGGGCAGATGGACATCATCGGCAAGGTCGCCGGGGCGGTCATCGTCGTCCTCGGCCTCCACTACATGGGGCTCTTCCGCATCGCCGTGCTCGACCGCGAGCTTCGCTTCAACCCCGACCGCGGCGCCAGCGGCTGGATCGGCGCCTACGTTATCGGCCTCGCCTTCGCCTTCGGCTGGACCCCGTGTATCGGCCCCATCCTCGCCACCATCCTCACCATCGCCGCGACCCGCGACTCGCTGGGCTTCGGGATCTCGCTGCTCGCCGTCTACTCGCTGGCGCTGGGCATCCCCTTCGTGATCGCGGCGCTCGGCCTCAAGCCCTTCATGAGCTTCGCGCGGCGCTTCCGCCGCCACCTCGGCAAGGTCGAAATGGGCGCCGGCGCGCTCCTGGTGGCGACCGGGGTGCTGATCTTCACCAATACCCTGCAGACCTTCGGCTTCTACCTGCTCGAGGCCTTCCCGGTGCTCGGCACCATCGGCTGACGGCGGGGCGGTGCGGCCCTAGAGCGGGCACTCGGGGTCGAAGTCGGGGGCGCGCTTCTCGCGCAGCGAGGCCACGCCTTCGGCCACGTCGGGACCGGTGAAGCTCAGCATCTCGAGCGCCAGCGAGGTGTCGAAGTTGGGGCCCGCCATGCGCAGCCAGTTGTTGAGCGCGTACTTGGTCCAGCGCACCGCGCTCGGCGCCCCGGCGGCGAGCCGCGCCGCCACCTCGACCGCCTTCTGCTGGACGTGGTCGTCGTCCACGCACATCGATATGAGCCCGATGCGCTCGGCCTCCTCGCCCGTGAGCGGCTCGCAGGTCAGCAGGTAATACTTGGCCTTGGCCATGCCGCACAAGAGCGGCCAGATGATCGCCGCATGGTCGCCGGCGCCGACGCCTAGCCGGGTGTGGCCGTCGATGATGCGCGCGTTTCGCCCGGCGATGGTGATGTCGGTGACCAGCGCCGCCGCCAGTCCGGCCCCCACGGCGGGCCCGTGGATCGCGCTCACGATCGGTTTCGAGCAGTTGATGATGTTGTAGACGATGTCGCGCGCCTCCTTCCAGGCGCGCTGCCGGTAGTGGTAGTCGGCCGCGACGCGCTCGACCATGTCGAGGTCGCCGCCGGCCGAGAAGGCCCGCCCCGCCCCGCACAGGATCACCGCGCTCACACCTTCGTCGGCGTCGATGTCGCGCCAAACTTCGGCGAGCTCGCGGTGCATGACGGCATCCGCCGCGTTGAGGACCTCGGGCCGGTTCATGGTGATGCGCAGCACGCGCTCGGCGGGGCTGTCGAACTCGAGGCTGGTGTAGGATGCGTAACGCTCACTCATGGTGGTTCCCCCATCTCGTTCAGTGTGGCGCTCGGGCTGAGAGGGCGTTGTCCGGCGTTTGGCCGAGCCCGTCAATCGCCGGCGCTGCGGCAAAGCGACGCGGGCGGCGGCCGCGCCCGCCGGGCCTCAGCCGAGCTCGTGCCCGGCCAGCCCCTCGAGCGCCCGCACCAGGCCCGAGTGGTCCCAGTCCTCGCCGCCTTGGGCGGCGCAGGCGTTGAACAGCTCCTGACAGAGCGCCGTGCTGGGCAGGCTCAAGTTGAGCTCGCGCGCCGCCGCGAGCGCCAGGCCCAGGTCCTTTTGATGGAGCCGGATGCGGAAGCCCGGGTCGAAGGTGCGCTTGAGCATGCGCTCGCCGTGGACCTCGAGGATCTTGGACGAGGCGAAGCCGCCCATCAGGGCCTCGCGCACCTTGGCCGGGTCGGCCCCCGCCTTGGCCGCGAACACCAGCGCCTCGGCCACCGCCTCGATGGTCAGCGCGACGATGATCTGGTTGGCGACCTTGCAGGTCTGGCCGTCGCCGTTGCTGGTCCCCACCAGGGTGATGTTCTTGCCCATCAGGTCGAAGAGCGGCTTGGCCGCCTCGAAGGCCCGGCTCGGCCCGCCGACCATGATGGTGAGGCCCGCCGCCTTGGCGCCGAGCTCGCCGCCGGAGACCGGCGCGTCGAGGTAGTCGCAGCCCTGCTCGCCGACGCGGCGCGCGAAGTCCTTGGTGGCGGTGGGCGAAATCGAGCTCATGTCGATCACCAGCTGGCCCGCCGAAAGCCCCGCCGCGACGCCGTCGGGCGCGAACAGGACCTGGTCCACGTCGGGGGTGTCGGGGACCATCAGGATGACGGTCTCGGAGCTCTCGGCCACCTCGCGGCACGAGTCGCACTGGGTGGCGCCGCCGTCGAGGAGCTCGGACGGCAACGGGTTTAGGTGCTGAACGACGTAGAGCTCGTGGCCCGCGGCCTGCAAGTGGCCGCCCATCGGGCGCCCCATGATGCCAAGGCCAATGAATCCTACCTTCACGACGGTCTCTCCTGGTTTGATGGCGGGTCAGGGTAGCGGCTGCAACGTGGGCGCTCACTCGACGAGACCACAATAATCAATGAATATGCTTGTCGCTCAATGGAAAATATCGTGAAATCAGAAAGCGGCGAACGGTCGCCGACGCCGGGAAGCCTAGCCAGCGATGGGATCGCGGCCCGACGGAACAACGCGCGAAGCGATGCTGGAATGACACAGGCACGAGGTGGCGGCCATCCCTAGCCCCACCGCCACCGTCATTGCGAGCGAAAATCTCAAGAAACCACAGCAGGAGGAGGAAGCTCTATGAGTAAACCCAATACGACGGTGAAGACGATGGCTGCCGCGCGCGCTTATACGCGCCGCAACCTGCTCAAGGGCGCGGCCGGAGCCGGCGGCGCGGCGGCGGTGCTGGCTGCTGGAAGCCAACTCGGCGCCCCCTTCATCGGCACCGCCAAGGGCCAGACCATGACCTGGAAGATCCAGACCTCTTGGTCCGGCGGTATCGGTCTCCAGCTGTTCAAGAACTGGTGTAACGGGATCGCCGAGAAGACCGGCGGCGAGCTCGCCTTCCAACCCTTCGGGGCCAAGGACGTGGTCGGCGCCTGGCAACTGTTCGACGCCGTGAAGAACGGGGTCCTCCAGGCCATGAACCCGTTCACCCTCTACTGGGCCGGGCGCATGCCGGCGTCGGTGTTCCTGAGCTCCTATCCGCTGGGGCTGCGCACCGAGGGCGAGTGGGACACCTTCTTCTACGGCCTCGGCGGCCTGGAGATCGCACGTGAGCTGTTCGCCAAGTTCGATATGTTTTATGTCGGCCACATTCAGCATGGACCGAACATCATCCACTCCAAGGTGCCGATTCGCTCGATCGACGACTTCAAGGGACGCAAGATGCGCGTGCCGGGAGGCATGGTGGCCGAGCTGTTCTCGGCGGCGGGCGCCAAGACCACCCTGCTGCCGGGCTCGGAGATCTTCGCGGCGCTCGAGAAGGGCACCATCGACGTGGCCGACTACGTCGGTCCGGCGATCAACTACGCGCTGGGCTTCCATCAGGTCACCAAGTACATCTCGATGGGCCCGCCTGGTTTCATGTCGATCTACCAGCCGGTCGACCTTATGGACCTGACCGTGGGCATGAAGTCGTGGAACGCGCTTTCGCCGAAGATGAAGCACTTCGTCGAGGCCGAGGTGCACGTTTACTCCGACACTCACTTCGCGGGCATTCAGAAGGCCGACCAGGATGCCTGGGTCAAATTCACCGACGCCGGCACCGTGGTCACCCGGCTGTCCCAGGCGGACGTCGACAAGTTCACCGCGCTGGCGGTGCCGCTTTGGTACAACTGGGCCAACAAGGACAAGAATGCGGCCCGCGTCTTCAAGATCCAGCTCGACTACATGATGTCGGGCAGCCTCGGCTACGTCACCCCCGACACGATCAAGGGCCAGAAGCTGAAGTGGAGTTGATTCGCCACGAGGCATCATGTAACACCGGACCGTTCAAAAGGGGGCGCCAAATTCGGCGCCCCCTCCTCTCGTAACTCGACCCCGCCACGCTTGGGGGGCGCGCCCCGCGATGCCAAGCCTGACCTTCATTTTGCCCCACTGGGTCTACTGGTCGGGCATGGTCCTGTTTCCGCTGATCGCCATGTACATGGTCAGGCGGCGCACCGAAAAGGGCGTGGCGCGGGGCGTTTCGCTTCCCCTCGCCTACTTGCTTTGGCTCACCGGCGGTTTCGTCGGACTACACCGCTTCTTCGTCCGCAGCTACCTCGGCATTGGTTACATTCCCCTGTTCCTGGCGATCATCTATAGCAACGTCAAGGGCCGGGCGGCACGCGACGCGATCTCGGGTGCGCGTAATTCCCGACTCGGCGCCGAGTTCGATGTCGAGCGCTTCCAAAAAGCGGTCGACCAAGGCGCCGAGGGCGCGGCGGCGAAGCTGGCCAGCACCCAGCAGGCACTCGCCTCCGCCACCCAGGACTTCAGCACCGCGACCGCGGCCTTCGATCAGTGGCAAGCGATCTCGGGCGGCTTCGCCCTTGCCATCGCGGTGCTGCTGTTGATCGACGCTTCCCTGCTGCCCGGTCTGGTGCGCCGCGTGCAGGGGACCGAGGTCATCGACGAAGCGGCCGTCGAGGAGGAAATGGTGCTGCTCCGGGAGACCGAGTTGGCGGCCGGCCAGGAGAGCCCCGCCCCGAGGGTGAGCAACCGGTTCACCGACACCGTCGACGCCATCAGCGGCTGGAGCGGCGAGTTCGTATGCTACTGGTCGATCATCGCGGTGTTCGTCTACTACTACGAGGTGCTCGCCCGCTACGTCTTCAACTCGCCGACCAACTGGGCGCACGAGAGCATGTTCCTGATGTTCGGCATGCAATATCTGATTTCGGGCGCTTACGCCTTCAGGGAAGGCTCCCATGTGCGGGTCGACGTCCTCTACCAGTACCTGTCGGAGCGCGCCAGGATCCGCATCGACATCCTCACCTCGGTGCTCTTCTTCATCTTCGCCGGCACCCTTCTGGTCACCGGTTGGATTTTCATGGCCGACGCGATCGAGGTGTGGGAGGTGTCGTTCACCGAGTGGGCCGTGCCGTACTGGCCGGTGAAGATCTCCATCGTGCTGGGCGCCGTACTCATTCTCCTGCAGGGCACCGCCAAGCTGATCAAGGATTTCACGCTGCTTGCCGGGAAGGGAGCCTGAACCGTGGGCTTGGAGCTCAGCATCGGCTGGCTCACTTTGGTCATGTTCGGATCGCTCTTGGTGTTGCTCATGTCGGGGCTGCCGCTGGCCTTCGTCACGGGCGGGCTGGGCTGCGTCTTCCTCTTCATCTTCGGGGACGCGCGGATGCTCAACATCCTGCCCTCCCGCATCTTCCCCTTCATGACCGACTACCAGCTTTCGGCCATCCCGCTGTTCATCTTCATGGCCTCGGTGCTGGAGCGGGCGGGATTGATCACCCGGCTCTTCGACGTAATTTACAAGATCCTGGGAAGCCTGCGCGGCGGTCTCGCCACCTCGACCATCATCGCCTCGACCATCCTCGCCGCCATGGTCGGGGTGATCGGCGCCGCCGAGGTGACCATGGGCATCATCGCCCTGCCCGCCATGCTGGCGCGCAAGTACGACCCGCACCTCGCCTGCGGCTCGATCCTGGCGGGTGGCACTCTGGGCATCCTGATACCGCCATCGATCCTGGCCATTCTGTTCGCGGTGGTGGCGCAACAATCGGTGGGCGAGCTCTTTGTCGGCGCCGTATTCCCGGGGCTCTTGCTCTCCGGTATGTACATGGTCTACGTGACTGCCCGCAGCTATATCGACCCGACGAAGGGACCCGCGCTGCCGCCCGAGGAGCGGCTCAACCTGGTTGAGAAGGTGCGGCTGCTGGCTGGGATCATTCCCCCGATCGTCCTGGTGGTGCTGGTGTTGGGGGTCATTTTCACCGGCATCGCCACGCCGGTCGAGGCGGCGGGGATCGGCACCTTCGGGGCGCTCGTGGTGGCCGCTCTCTATCGGCGCCTCACCTGGGATGCCATTCGCGGCGCCGCGCTGACCACGCTCAAGGCCTCGGCGATGGTGCTCTGGATCATTTTCGGGGCCAGCATCTTCGTCGGCTTCTACATCGTCCAAGGCGGCCAGCAGTTCGTTAGCGACACCCTCATCGGGACCGGCTTCGGCCCTTACGGCATCCTGTTGGTGATGATGATCGTTCTGATCGTGCTGGGGATGTTCCTGGACTGGGTGGGCATCCTGCTCCTGGCCGTGCCGATCTTCGCGCCGATCATGGTGAGCCTGCCCTGGGACGGCGTGTGGGGGCTGCCGGGGATCGCGCCGAGCGACGTCCCGCTCTGGTTCGGCGTCGTCTACATGGTCAACATGCAGATGTCGTTTCTGAGCCCACCCTTCGGCTATGCGCTCTACTACCTGAAGAGCGTGGCGCCGCCCGAGATCACCATCGGCATCATCTTCCGCTCGGCGATCCCCTTCCTGTTCCTGCAGGCGACGGGCCTCGCCGTCTGCATCCTCTTTCCCGAGATCATCCTGTGGCTGCCGCGCCTGGTCTACGGCAATTAGCACTGCGCAAGATCGATCCCGGTCTCCGGCCTCATGGCGGCGTTTGGGTAGGCGATTTCCTTGGACCAACAGGCGCGGCGGCGCCCGCCTTATCGCCCCATTGGCGAGAAATGATCTGGATTAATGAAAAAGCTTGTCGCACAGCGGAAAATATCATGAAATCACTTTGCCGCTCTCAACCATTGGAGCAAGATGGCGGGACGGCATACGGGAGAGCGATCCAACCGATCACAACGCGCATCTGAACTTCTCGCGCGTGGACATGGCATCGTCACCATGGACGCCTTGCCCGTCTGCGCTGTCGGGACACCCACACCCGATGAACAACATGGGAGGAAAATTCCATGACCAAGTTCGTAACCAAGAAGTTCCTCAACAAGGGTCAGACGAAGGCACCCGTCGCCAAGGAGGCGGCGAGCAGCCGGCGCAAGTTCCTCACCGGAGGCGTCGCCGTGGCGGCCGGTGCCACTACGGCGCTGGCGTTCCCGCAGGTCTCCAGAGCCCAGACCGTGACCTTGAAGATGCAGGGCTCCTGGGGCGGGGCGGACCCCTGGAACGATTTCGCCCAGGACTACACCAAGCGCGTCGAGGAGATGGCGGGAGGCAGGTTGAAGATCAACTATCTGTTGTCGGGCGCGGTCGTCAAGGCGTTCCAGGTGCAGGACGCGGTCAACAAGGGCGTGCTCGACGCCGCGCACACCGTTCCTGTCTACTGGTACGGCAAGAACAAGGCGGCCTCGCTGTTCGGCTCGGGTCCCATCAATGGTTGCAACGCCTCGGAGACGCTGGGGTGGATCTATTACGGCGGCGGGAAGGAGCTCTATAAAGAACTTGTGCAAGACATCCTGGGACTCGACATCGTCGGCTTCTTTGCCTTGCCCATGCCGACCCAACCGCTCGGCTGGTTTAAGGAGCGGATCACGAGTGTCAAGCAGCTCGAGGGCCTCAAGTACCGCACCGTTGGTTTGGCGGCCGATCTGATGCAGGAGCTAGGCGTCAAGGTGACCCAGCTTCCCGGCGGCGAGATCGTCCCGGCGCTCGAACGCGGGGTCATCGATGCCTTCGAGTTCAACAATCCGTCCTCCGACCGCAGCTTCGGCGCTCAGGACGTCCGCAAGGTCTACATGATGGGGAGCTACCATCAGGCGATGGAGTTCTTCGAGATCATGTTCAACAAGACCAAGTACGAAGCGCTGCCCAAGGAGCACCAGGCGATCCTGAGGTACTCGGCCGAAGCGGCGTCGTCCGCCAACTTCTGGAGGTCGATGGACGTCTACTCCGCCGATCTCCAGTGGCTGATCAACGACGCAGGTGTCAAGGTTTACCGGACGCCGGACAACGTCTTCGACGCGCAGCTCAAGGCCTGGGACGTGCTGGTCGAGAGGCTGGGCAAGGATCCGTTCTTCAAGAAGGTCGTCGATTCACAGAGGGCCTGGGCGAAGCGTGTGGTGTTCTATGGGCTCATCAACGCCGCCGACTTCAAGCGCGGCTATGAGCACATCTTCGGCCCGCTGGGCTTCTGACGGGTCGGTCCTTAGCTAAGCGAAGCGTCAGACTTGGGTTTGGGGCGGCGTATATCTGCGCCGCCCCGTTCCTGTTAGCCAGCGCCCGCGACTACTCGAGAACTCAAACGTGAATCGATTTCTTTTTTGGATCGACAGCCTTAGCGCGTGGGTGGGAAAAGCCTTCTCCTGGTGCATCCTGGTCCTTACCTTTGCCACCTGCTACGAGGTGTTCGTCCGTTACGTGCTGAGAGATCCGACCGCCTGGGCCTTCGACATGAGCTACATCATGTACGGGGCCCTGTTCATGATGGCGGGGGCCTACACTCTTTCGCGGAATGGCCACGTGCGCGGGGACGTGATCTTCCGTCTGTGGCCGCCTCGCATTCAGGCGACTATCGAGTTTGTTCTTTATTTCTTCTTTTTCTTTCCAGGGATCCTGGCGCTCATCTATGCCGGAATCGATTATGCGTCCGAGTCCTGGAGTTACATGCCTTACGGTCCTCAAGGGCCACGCGGAGAGGTGAGCATCAATAGCCCCGCCGGCGTGCCGGTTTCTCCCTTGAAGACCATCCTTCCCCTCGCCGCGTTCATGTTGCTTTTGCAAGGCATCGCGGAAGCCATTCGTTGCGTGATGTGCATGAGAACCGGCGCCTGGCCGCAACGCCTCCACGACGTGGAGGAGTTGGATGTGACCCTCCGTCGCCAGCATGAGCGTGAGGCCCAACTGGCTGTCGATTCCGGTGGCGCGACCCGGGGCGAGCCGCAATGACCGACCCTCAGATCGCTATCTTCATGCTGGGGATCTTCGTCTTCACCATCCTTCTGGGCTTCCCCATTGCCTTCACCCTTGTCGCCATGGCCGTCATCTTCGGCTACTACGCTTACGCCACGCCCAACCAGTTGGACCATATCTTCGACAACCGGGTCTTCGACCTGCTGGTGAACCAGACCTACTCGGTGATGACCAACGACGTGCTGGTCGCGGTGCCCTTGTTCTTGTTCATGGGTTATGTGGTCGAGCGCGCCGGCATCGTCGACCGGCTGTTTTACAGCCTGAATATCGCGGCCCGCCGGATACCTGGCTCGATGGCGGTGGCGGCGCTGGTGACCTGCGCACTGTTTTCCACCGCCGTCGGCATCGTCGGCGCCGTGGTGACGCTGATGGGATTGCTGGCCTTACCGGCGCTCTTGAAAGCAGGCTATGACACGAAGTTCTCCGCCGGCGTCATTTGCGCGGGCGGTTGCCTGGGCATCCTCATTCCGCCATCGATCCTGCTGATCGTCTACGCCGCGACGTCCGGCGTCTCGGTAGTCAGGCTTTATGCCGGGGCGATGTTCCCGGGCATCATGCTGGCCAGTCTTTACGTCGTCTACGTGGTGGTTCGGGCTTTGCTCAACCCCCGCCTGGCGCCGAAGCCGCCCAAGGAACAAACGGACATACCTTTCCTACCGCTCGTTTATATGCTGCTGACCTCCTTCATACCGCTCGCCGTTTTGATTTTGAGCGTGCTCGGCGCCATTCTGTTCGGGCTGGCCACGCCGTCGGAAGCGGCGGCGGTGGGCGCGTTTGGCAGCCTGGTGCTGGCCGCGAGCTACCGTTCGCTCGATTGGGAACGCTTGAAGGAATCGGTGTTTCTCACGGTGCGCACCGCGTCCATGGTGTGCTGGCTGTTCGTCGGCTCCTGGACCTTCTCCTCGGTGTTTTCCTACCTCGGCGGCCATGGCCTGATCGAGGAATTTGTGATGGGCATGGCGCTCCAGCCCTGGCAGTTTCTGGTCCTGGCGCAGCTCATCATATTTTTCCTCGGCTGGCCGTTGGAATGGAGCGAGATCATCATCATCTTCGTGCCCATCTTCCTGCCATTGCTGCCTCAGTTCGGCATCGACCCGCTGTTCTTCGGCATCTTGGTGGCGCTGAATTTGCAGACCTCGTTCATGACGCCGCCGATGGCGATGGCCGCCTTTTACCTCAAGGGCGTGGCGCCGCCCCACATCCAGCTCATGGACATCTTCCGCGGCATCATGCCGTTCCTGCCGCTGGTGCTTTTGGCCATGGTCTTTCTCTATAACTTCGACTTTCTCTGGCAGTGGCTGCCTGATTACTTCTACGGTGTCAGACGTTGACGAGCGCCGCCGCCAAGCAAGAGATGAATTTAGCGCAATTGAGCGCCGGCGCGGCGGCGGCGGCGGTTCGTGCCGGCGAGGTCACCAGCGAGGAGCTGGTCCAGGCCTACCTCGAGCGCATCGCGGAGACCGAGGACACGGTCCAGGCCTGGGCCCACCTTGACCCCGAACACGCCTTGAAGCAGGCGCGCGAGGCCGATCTCGCGCGGCAGGAAGGCAAGGCCCTAGGGCCCCTTCACGGCATTCCGGTCGGCGTCAAGGACATCTTCGACACCAAGGACATGGCGACCGAGGACGGCACCGTGCTCCATGCCGGGCGCACCCCAGCGGAGGACGCCACGGCGGTGTCGCGGCTGCGCCAGGCGGGCGCCGTGATCATGGGCAAGACCGTGACCACCGAGCTCGCCGTCTTCTCGCCGGGCAAGACCCGGAACCCCCACGATCCCGAGCGCACCCCGGGGGGCTCCTCGAGCGGTTCCGCGGCGGCGGTGGCCGCCCACATGGTGCCGCTCGCCATCGGCTCGCAGACCAACGGCTCGGTGATCCGCCCCGCCGCCTTTTGCGGCGTCTACGGCTTCAAGCCGAGCCACGGGCTGATCTCGCGCCATCGCGTGCTGCAGCTCTCGCGCCAGCTCGACCACGTCGGCGTGTTCGCGCGCAGCATCGAAGACGCGGCGCTCCTGGCCCAGGCGCTCATGGGCTTCGACGTGCACGACCCCGACACCGCCCCCCGGGCGCGCCCCACCCTGGTCGAGACGGCGGCCGAGGAGCCGCCGGTGACGCCCAACATCGCCTTCGTCAAGTCGCCGGTTTGGAACCACGCCAGCGACGACACCAAGGAGGCCTTCGCCGAGCTCGCCGAACACCTGGGCGACGACGCCGAGGAGGCCGAGCTGCCAGAGATCTTCGAGGGCGCGGTCGAGTGGCATCGCATCATCATGGAGGCCGACCTGGCGCGCTACCTGGCGCCCGAGTACGAGCGCGGCAAGGACCGCCTAAGCGCCATCCTGCTCCAGATGATCGAGCGCGGCCAAGGCATCCTCGCCGTCGACTACAACCACGCCGTCGACCAGATCGCTGTCCTGAACGCCGCGCTCGGCGGCCTCTTCGAGCGCTACGACGCGCTTCTCACCCCGGCCGCCCCGGGCGAGGCGCCCAAGGGCCTCGACTCGACCGGGAACCCGATCTTCTGCACCATTTGGACCCTGTGCGGGCTGCCCGCCATCACCCTCCCGATCCTGAAGGGCGCCGCGGGCATGCCGATGGGGGCGCAGCTGGTGGCGCCCAAGGGCGACGACGGCCGGCTGCTGCGCACCGCCCGCTGGCTCGAGGGTGCGCTCGGGTAAATTGGGGACATTGCCCGCGCGCCGGGCGCGGCCTAAAGTGCGCCCCGATCGAGGAGGGCTTCCGTGGCCAAGGGATCGCAGCTTCATGACTAACCTGATCACCGGGCTGGTGGCGGTGGCCACCGTCATCGTGTTCCTGGGCTACTACGCGGTGAAGCTGGGCGCGGTGCCGCTGTGGATCATCATCGGTTCCGTCCTCGCCATGGTCCTCACCGACTTCGTGCAATCGGTGCGGCAGAGGAACGACAACTCCGGCAGCTGATCTCCCTGCGCCGCGCCTCGGCCCGAGAAGGCCAAGGAACAGGCGGCCGACCTCGGGATCGGCGGGCGACTCCTCGCCCGGCCCCGCCGCCCATCTGGTTGCGGCGCCGGGCGGCGAGCTCGTAACCGTTCGTGGTCTGCTTGCCGGCCCGTCCAATGGGCACTGGCGACAGCCCAGGCGCCAGAGACAGGGCCGTTCAGCGGTTGTCGCGGGCGCGGGCGCGGGGTATGGTCGCTCTCGACAATGAGTCTGTCGGGTGTCGTGCCGGGGAGCCGTGCGTCGAGCTCCAAATTGGGACACGGAACCGGCAACACGAAACTCATGACCCGACCACGGGGAGGATTAAATGAACAGCAGGCTCACGGCCATCGTATCGGGGCTCTCGTTGGCCCTTGCCCTCGGCATCGGCAGCGCCGCCGCCCACAGTTTCCTGGTCGATCTGACGCATCCGATCGGCACCTTTCCGCCGACCAACGGCGATATCACCAAGCCCGACCTGAGCAAGCCCTACAAGGGGAGCATCGCGGTGCCCACCTTCGGCGCCCAGGCGGTCTACGAGGAGCTGCCCAACTTCGAGACCAACCGCGGCTACTTCGGGCTGGGGCGCTTCCTCTTGGCCGAGCACCACGGCACCCATGTCGACGCGCCGGTCCACTACAACAACAATCCCGACACCCTCGAGACCACGACGCCCGATAGGCGGACGCTCGAGGAGCTGGGGGTCGATGATCTGGTGGGACCGATCGTCTTCATCGACATCAGCTCGCGGGTCCAGGCCGAGCTCGACAAGAACGGCGGCGAGCCGAACCCCGACAAGAGCGTCACCGACTTCTCGAACAGCACCAACAACGTGGTCACGGCGGCCGACATCGCGGCCGTCGAGGACCAGCTCGCCAACGGCACGTGGATCGTCGCCAACGCCGGCTGGTCGCGCTTCTACAAGAACCCGGACTTCGAGAAGACGCCCTACTTCAACGGCTGGAACTTCCCCGGCTTCAGCGAGGCCGCCTGCAACAAGCTGGTCGAGGTCATCGACCGCAAGGGCATCCGCCTCAACGGCCTGGTGATGGACAACATCGGCATCGATTCCGGCGAGAACAGCGGCGGGCCCAAGGGTGACCTGGTTACCGACTCGTGGATTTGCCACGTTCGGCTGCTGCAGCGCGGCTTGAAGTTCGTCGAGAACGCCGCCAACCTGGGCCAGCTCGCGGCCGCCAGGCCCGGCTCGTGCACCCTGTTCGTGGGCGCGCCCAAGCTGGTGCGGGGCACAGGTGGACCGTCGCGGATCCTGGCGCAGTGTGAACGATAGCCGTCGGGGGGCTCCATTCACCGCATCCCGGGGCTTCTGCTCGCCCTTGCGCTGGTCCTCGCGCCGCTCGCGGCATCGGCGCATAAGACCAATCTGAGCACCTCGGCGATCGAGGTCAGGGGCTGGGACGTGAGCTACGTGCTGACCGTCTCGGCCCACGACCTGGCGGTCGCCGTCGGCATCGAGACCGACCTCATCGCGCCGGTCCCGCGGGCCGAGTTCGAGGGCCGGGCCGCGGCCATCGACGGCTACATCCGTCAGCGCCTCACGGTCCATGGCGACGATCAGGTCTGTCCGTCCGATCCGATAGCGATCGGCTACGCCCGCCTGCCCCAGGACCTGATCTTCCGCCTCACCTTCCGCTGTCCCGCCGCCTTCGACTGGCTGCTGATCTCCTATCTCGTATTCTTCGACATCGACGCCAACCACCGCGGCATCGGCGTGATCGACACCGGGGCCGGGCGCGAGCAGTTCCTGTTCGACCCCGCCATCACCGAGATCGAGGTCGAGATGGCCGCGCCGTTGTCGCCGAAGCCCTTTCTCGAGCGCGCCATCCGCTTCACCGTGCTCGGCATCGAGCACATCGCCACCGGCTACGACCACCTCCTGTTCCTCATCGCGCTACTGATCGTCAGCGCCCGCTTCCTCCACCTGGTCAAGGTGGTCACCGCCTTCACCCTGGCCCACAGCGTCACCCTGTCGCTGGCCTGGTTCGAGATCGTCGATCTGCCGTCGCGGCTGGTGGAGAGCCTGATCGCGCTTACCATCGCCTATGTCGCGGCCGAGAACCTGTTCGGCCGCGGCTTCAGCCGCCGCTGGATGCTGGCCTTCGGCTTCGGGCTGGTCCACGGTCTCGGCTTCTACGGCGTCCTGCGCGAGCTCGACCTCGGCGGTGGCAGCGCCTTGACGCCCCTGTTTTCCTTCAACCTCGGCGTCGAGATCGGTCAGCTCGCGGTGCTGGCGGTGTTCTTCCCGCTCCTTGCCTGGGCCTTCAGCCGGGCCTGGTACGGCCGCGCCATGCAAGCGGGATCGCTCGCCATTTTCGCGGTGGCGGGGTTCTGGTTCGTGCAGCGGACGTTCCTGGTTTAGGAGCGGTACGCGCCGCTCCCCTCAGCCGCGCTTGCGCAACATGGCGAGCGCGGCCTGCGCCGCGTCGCGCACCTGGGCTTCCTCATCGTTTGCCAGCACCGCCTCGATTGCTGCCGCGGCCTCGACGGCACCGAGATAGCCGAGGCTCAGCAGCGCCTGCTTGCGCACCTCGGGGTGATCGTCCGAAAGCCGGCCCAGCAAGGGCTGGACGGCGCCCTGGTCGCCGAGCCGGCCCAGAACGAAGGCCGTCTCCCAGCGCACCTCGGCTTTCTCGTCGCCGAGCCTGGGAATGAGCGCCGCCACCACGTCCGCCTGACCGAGCACGCCGAGGGCGCGCACCGCGGCGGCGCGGAGCCGGAAGTCGCGGTCCTCGAGGGGCCCGGCGGCGATGAAGCGCGCCGCCTGTGACGATTCGCTGTAGCCCAGGCCGTGGATCGCCGCCCGGCGCAGCTCGTAGACCCCTTCGGTGAGCCGCAGCGCGAGCGAGGAGTCGCGTGGCAAGTCGCGCGGTCGCGCGGCGTCGAGCAGGACCGAACGCGCCTCCGGCGCGTCGAGGATGGTGAGCGCGCGCACGATCTCGAAGCGCAGGCTCAGAGCCGAAAGGTAGGGGATCGGATCGGCCAGGATCCGCGCCACGTCGAGCCCGGCATGGCGATCGGCGAGGCGCTGGTAGAGCGCCGTCAGGGGCTCCACCGCCCGGGGATCGCCGGCCTGGGCCAATCCCTGGATGGCATGGAAGCGCACCGCCGAGACCTCGTCCTCGAGCAGGTCGATCAGGGTCGGCGCGGCGCTTCCCCCGGCGATGGCGCCGAGCGCCATGGCGATGCGGACGCGGAGCGCCACGCTGGTGGTGCGTTCGAGCAGCTCGATCAGGGGCGCGCGGGCGGCGGCGGCGCGCGTCCGCGCGAGCGCGCCAACCACTTCGGCGCGGGCGCGGTCGCTGCGCGCTTGCGCCAGCGCCTCGATCAAGGGCGGCGCCGCCGCCACCGACCCGGTGCGCCCCAGGGCGAGGACCGCCCGGCGCCTCAGGGTGCGCGCCTTTGCGGTGCGCGATTCGCGGCTGAGGGCGGCGATCGCGCTGGGCTCGGGGAAGCTGCCGAGGGCGGCGACGACCTGGGTGCGAACGACCAGGTCCTGCTCCCGCTCGAGCGCCTCGAGCAGCTCGGGCAGGGTCTCGGGCGCCGCCAGCTCGCCGAGCGCGTCGGCCGCTTCCTCGCGCAGCTTGGACACCTCTTCCTGGCGCAGGATCCGCGTCAGAACCGGCACCGCACGGCGGTCGCCGATGCGCCCCAGCGCCCGCATGACCTCGGTCTTCACGGGGACGGTTTCGTCGCCGGAGTCGAGCATCGCGATCAGGCGCCCGACCACCTCGTCGTCGCGCCGGTAGCCGAAGGCTTGGGCGGCGAAGGACCGGTACGCGGGCGACTCGCTGGCGAGGCCCGCGAGCAACGAGTCGCGGGGGATCGAGTGCCACTGCCAGCCATTGGCGTGGGCGGCGGGCGGCGCCAGGACCGCCGCAAGCACGGCCGCAAGCGCCAGCGTCCCGGCGGCGCGCCAATATTTGGCGGCCGACAGTGGCGCGGAGAAAAAATTCATCGATCTACCCGATCGACCTCAGTGGGCTAACATCTGTGGGCTGACATCTGTGGGCTAACATCTGTGGGCCAACAGGGTACCCCGCCGGCGCCGGCGACGCACGAGCGCTCAATACATGTGCTGGCCGCCGTTGATCGACATCGTCGAGCCGGTGACGAAGTCGGCCTCGTCGGAGACCAGGAAGAGCACGCCGCGGGCGATGTCCGAGGCCGTGCCCAGCCTGCCGGCGGGGATGCGGGCGACGATCTTCTCGAGCACCTCCGGCGGCACCGCGCGCACCATCTCGGTGTCGACGTAGCCCGGGGCGATGGCGTTGACGGTGACGTTCTTGGCCGCGCCCTCCTGGGCCAACGCCTTGGTGAAGCCGTGGATGCCCGACTTGGCGGCGGCGTAGTTTACCTGGCCGTACTGGCCCGCCTGGCCGTTGATCGAGCCGATGTTGACGATGCGGCCGAAGTTGTTGGCGCGCATCGACTCGATCACCGCGCGGCACATGTTGAAGCACGAGCCCAGGTTGGTGTCGATCACCGCCTGCCAGCGCTCGTGGTCCATGCGGTGGATGGTGCCGTCGCGGGTGATGCCGGCGTTGTTGACCAGGATCTCGACCGGGCCCAGATCGCCGACCACCTTGGCGACGCCGTCGCGACAGGCCTCGAAGGCCGAGACGTCCCACTTGTAGGCCGGGAGCCCGGTGGCCGCGGTGAAGCGCTGCGCCGCCTCGTCGTTGCTGGCGTAGACGGCGGCGACGCGATAGCCCGCGTCCCTCAAGCCGACACTGATGGCCTCTCCGATGCCCCGGGTTCCCCCGGTGACGATCGCCACTCGAGACATGTCGATCTCCTTTCTACTAGGGGTCAAGTCTTGACATTTATCAATTTAGCCAATCCCGACGGTCATCGTCGGCGCGCCCCGCTAAATTGATAAATGTCAAGACTTGACCCCTATCCTATTTCTCGACGCACATGGCGATGCCCATGCCGCCACCGATGCACAGCGTGGCGATGCCCTTCGCGACCTCGCGCTTGTTCATCTCGTAGAGCAGCGTCACCAGCACCCGCGCGCCGGAGGCGCCGATGGGATGGCCGAGCGCGATGGCGCCGCCGTTGACGTTGACCTTGGCGGGGTCCCATCCGAGCTCCTTGTTGACGGCGCAGGCCTGGGCGGCGAAGGCCTCGTTGGCCTCGACGAGGTCGAGCTCGTCGGCGCTCCAGCCGGCGCGCTCGAGCGCCGCGCGGCTCGCCGGGATCGGCCCTGAGCCCATCACCGCCGGGTCGACGCCGACTTGCGCCCACGACACCACCCGCGCCAGCGGCAGGGTGTCGCGGCGCCGGGCCTCCTCGGCGCTCATCAACACAAGCGCCGCGGCGCCGTCGTTGATGCCGGCGGCGTTCCCGGCCGTCACCGTGCCTTCCTTGTCGAAGGCCGGACGCAGCTTGGCGAGCGACTCCACGGTGGTGCCGTGGCGGGGGTGCTCATCGTCCTCGACCACCACCTCGCCCTTGCGGGTGGCGATGGTGACGGGGACGATCTCTTCCCTAAAGCGGCCCGAGCTCTGCGCCGCCTCGGCCTTGGCCTGGGAGGCGGCGGCGAACTCGTCCTGCTGCTCGCGGGTGATCTGCCAACGCTGGGCCACGTTCTCGGCCGTGTTGCCCATGTGGTAGCCGTTGAAGGCGCACCACAGGCCGTCGCGGATCATGGTGTCGATGAACTGGACGTCGCCCATCTTGGCGCCGTCGCGCAGGTGCGCGGCGTGGGGCGCCCGGCTCATGCTCTCCTGGCCGCCGGCGACGACGATCGTGCTGTCGCCGTTGCGGATCGCCTGAAAGCCCAGCGCCACCGACTTGAGGCCCGAGCCGCACAGCTGATTGACCCCATAGGCCGGCACCTCGACGGGAAGATCGGCGCCCAGCGAGGCCTGGCGCGCCGGGTTCTGACCCTGGGCGGCGGTGAGGATCTGACCCATGATGACCTCGGAGACCTGGTCGGGCTCGAGGCCGGCCCGCGCGATCGCCTCGCGGATGGCGACCGTGCCCAGCTCGGAGGCGCCCACCGAGCCGAGCGCGCCGTTGAACGAACCCACCGGCGTGCGCGCGGCGCTGGCGATGACAACCTCGGTCATGGTGATGTCCTTCCCTTTTCAGATTGCCTTGATCGCTCCCGGCGGGGGGCGCCGGTTTTCCGATCCCAGAGGCCGAGGATGGCCCCCGCCCAGGGATTCGTAAAGTGGGATTTTGCACTGCACAATCAAGACCGAGCGGGGGCCAAATCCGCCGCTTGAGGCTCACGCCGCGTGCGCCGTCAACCACTCGGCGAGCGGCGCCCACAGGCGCTCGGGCGCCCGCCCTCCGACCACCATGCCGATGTGGCCCGAGGGCGGCTCGAGCACCTGGGCCCGGGGCAGCGCACGGGCCAGCGCACGGGCCGAGGCCGGGGGCACGATGCGGTCCGCCCGCGGCACCGCCACCAGGGCCGGGAGCTCGACCTCGGCCGGCTCGACGGCGCGCCCCGCCACCCGCCAGGTGCCCCGCGCCGGCCGGTTCTCGCCGTACCAGCCGATCATGCAGGCCCGGGCCACGGCGGGCACCAGCGCCACGCCGTCGTTGAGCCAGTCCTCCAGCGCCACGAAATCGGCGGCGCGCTCGCTCTCGGGCGAGAGCCGGGCGAAGGCGCGGAACTTGCGCGAGGCCAGGGTGGGATCGAGGCTGGCGAAGAAGGCCTGAAGGACGTCGACCGGGAGCTCGCCCAGGGCCTCGACCACGCCCCCCAGCGCGCCTTGAGCCAGCGCCAGGAGCCGGGCCTGGGCGCCGCGCTCGGCGTGGAAGTCCCAGGGCGTGGCGAGCAGCGCCAGCGAGCCGAGCTCGCCTTGGCGCCGTTGCGCCAGCGCCAGCGCCAGGGTCCCGCCCATGCAGTAGCCCACCAGGCCGACCGGGCCGCCGGCCAACTCGAGGGCGCACTCGAGGGCGCGCTCGAGGCGCCCGGCGATGTAGTCGTCGAGGTCGAAGTCGCGCTCCGCCGCGCCCGGCGCGCCCCAGTCGAGGAGCAGCGGGCGGATGCCCTGGCGCGCCAGGTGCCGGAGCAGGCTGCGCCGCGCCGAGAGGTCGAGGATGTAGGCGCGGTTGATCAGCGAGGGGACGAAGAGCACCGGCGCGCCCGCCGCGCCGCCCTTGGCCGCGCCGCCGCTGGTGGTGGCGCCGAAATCGAGGAGCCGGCTGCCGCCCTCGCGCCACAGGCAGGGCGGATCCTCGAGGGTGCGGCGATAGGGATGGCGTTGGTAGGCCTCGATGCCGGCCAGCATCTCGGCCATGCGGCCCGCGACCTCGCCGCCGAGGGCCTCGATCAGGCCCTCAAGATCGCGGCTTCTGAGCTCCTCGGCGAGCGCCGCGCCCCTTTGCTCGAGGGCTCGCGTCCAGGGCATCGAGCCTTGCCTTGCACTCGGCAAGGCGGCGAGCGAGCCGATCCAGGTCGTCATCGCCGAGGCCAGGTGCAGCGCCAGCGGGCGCGGCCCCGGGCGGGCGGGCGCGGCGGCCGGCTCGGGGCTTGCCCGGGGCGGCGCTGGCTTGGCCCCGCCGGCCCCCGGGGGCCGCTTGGTCTCGGGCGTGGACGGGCTTGGCGGCACGCTCTCCATCTCCTGCCGGCGCCGCGCCGCGGCCAAGGGCCGCGATGGCCTGGCCCAGCATCTCGGCGTGATCCGGATCGCCGGCGAGGGCGGCGGCCTGGTCCTCCCACAGGTCGAGGAAACGCCGGGCCAGGGTGTGAACGTCGCGCGGGCTGGGCACGGCCCCAGTATAGCCGCGCGCCCCGGCGGGCGCCATCGCCGCGCCGCGCGTCCAGGCCGGCGCGGCGCCGATTGGCGCGCTGCAACAGAGCACTTGCGCGTTGCAGCATTCGCGGGCGAGAATGACCGCGCGCATCCAACGGGAGCGTGAGGGCGGAGCGGAGCTGGCCATGGCGGAGCGGAGCGGCGCGGAGGACAAACCGCCGATCACGATCAAGAAGTACGCCAACCGGCGGCTCTACAACACCGCCACCTCAAGCTACGTGACCCTCGATCACCTCTGCCAAATGGTCAAGGAGGGCCAGGACTTCGTGGTCTACGACGCCAAGACGGGGGACGACATCACCCACTCGGTCTTGACCCAGATCATCTTCGAGGAGGAAAGCAAGGGCCAGAACCTGCTACCCATCCGCTTCCTGCGCCAGCTCATCCGCTTTTACGACGACAGCCTGCAAGCCCTGGTGCCCGGGTACCTCGAGGTCAGCATGGAGTCGTTCACCCGCAACCAGGAGCAGATGCGCAAGAACCTCGCCGAGGCCCTGGGCGAGATGTCGCCGTTTCGCCAGTTCGAGGACCTGAGCCGCCAGAACCTGGCCATGTTCCAGCGCGCCATGAACGTCTTCGGCGGCTTTCCGGGAGCCCCCGGCAGCGGCGGCGCTGGGGCCGCCGAGCCCGCGGAGGCCGAGAGTCCCGACCACGAGACGAGCAGGCCTGAGGACGAGATCGCCGAGCTCAGGGCCAAGCTCGAGGAAATGGAGCAGCAGATTGACGCCCTGGCCAAGAAGAAATAAGAAAACCGGACAGTTTCCGCTTGCAACGGGTCGCGGTTAACCAAGTATTTACGGAAACATAAGATAATAAATAGGCAATTTTATCTCTCTTTGTCGTATTTAGAGCTTGCGTATTTGGTAAATAAATTGTAAACTCCCAACACTTCGATCATTTGGAATGAACTAAAAGCCGTGCCTTCCGTCGCCCTCACAACCCTGCCGCAGCCCGCCAGGCGGCCCCAACCGATTGCGCTTCTCCCGCAGGGCCACGGAGCCGACGGGCCCGCCGTCGCGGAGCGGCGCCCGATCGACGAGGCCGAGGTCGCCGGCCGGCGGCTGAGGCGGCAGTTTCCGAGCGCCGAGAGATCGCCCGAGCACCAGCCCGCCGACCACGCGCGGACACCGGCCCCGGCGCCGCTCGTGGCGCGGCGGCCGGGGGCGGCCCCGCTGCCCTACACCAGCCCGTTCATGGCTCAGGTCATCGCCCAGGAGCTGATGCCGCGGGAGGCCCGCGAGGAACCCAACTTCACGACCGACAGCATCGCCGCCTACGAGGCCACCGCGGCCCGCGCGGCGATCTACCTGGGACCGCAGGAGTCGTTGCGCCTGGTGGCCTGAACCCAGGAACCACGGGCGGTTCGACCTCCCCGGCCGGGCGCCGCGGCGACATCGGGCCGGCCGATCGGGCCTCGGGGTCCGGCCCGCAAATCCCCATTTACCGAATGGTGGAAAGCGCTCTCACGCTTCCATCCGGCGCATCGAGAAGCTAACATGGCCCTCGTTTCCGAAGTCATCCGGGAAATCCCGACTTAATCCATCTTTCCAGGCTTTTCTTTTGCGGGTGGCGCCTTATCGTCATTACCCACGAGGGAGGAACGTGAATGAGCACCGGATCAGTGGAGGTCGTCTACCGCGGCATCTTCCAAAAGACCTTGGCCAAGAACATCTGCCGCGGGGTCGTGTTCGCGGCCAGAAAGGAAGGCAAGATCGGCATCGCCTTCGGGCGCTACTCGGACTCGCCGGAGCGCAACGGCATCCCGGCCAAGCAGTTCGCCGTGGTCGCCGATAACGACGACGAGCTGCAGGAGTACCTGTCGCGCTACGAGCCCGACAACAACGACGTCACCATGGTCGCCGACGACACGCTGTGCAAGGGCGTCGAATCCTGGGCCTGGTACGGATTGCAGCCGATCAACAAGCTGCTCCGCGAGGGCGGCACGTTGTTGGTGACCTCGACCCAGTCGCCCAACAAGCTGATCAACTTCATTCACCGCAAGGGGGCGCCCTACGACCTCGCCCTGGTCAGGTCCGAGGCCAGCTTCTCGGGCCTCTGGGTGTACCGCGACGATCACACCGACGTGCGCTTGCTCGGCGCGCTGGCCAAGGTCGCGCCGCACATCGTCAGCCTCTCCTCGATGCTGGGCGCGATCGCCGATCAGTGGAAGGACGAGGCCAAGGTGGCCTCCGCGCAAGCGAGCTACGACGCCACCGAATGCTTGCCCGTCAGCGCCGACCAGGGCAACGAGGAGATACCCTTCGAGTTCGACCTGCCGGGCTGGAAGACGATGGAGGAGGGTCTGGTGATCCGCGGCATCTCGGCCGAGCAGCAACAGGTCCCGGGCCGCGACGGGGGCTACGTGCCGACCCGCAACGCCACCTTCAAGAAGTTCTCGACCCGCACCATGCGGCCGGTGATCAACTTCGAGACCTGCACCAAGTGCACGCTCTGTTGGCTGAACTGTCCCGACACCTGCTTCGACATCACGCCCGACGGCTTCTACGACGCCAACATGGAAGCCTGCTGCGGCTGCGGCGTGTGCGAGGCGGTGTGCCCGGTCGCGGACTGCGTCACCATGGTCAACGAGGAGGCCTTCGACGGCAACCAAGGCCAGTGGGAGATGTGGACCAAGGACAAGGAAGGCTACGCCGCCTGGTTGGCCGAGAAGATCGCGGATCGGCCCGCGCGCACCCACGGCTACCACCGCGTGGGCCAATACGCCGAGGAGATAGCCCGAGGAGAGGCCAAATGAGTCCGCCCCAAGCAGCGACCGCGAGTTCGACGCAAGAGCTTGGCGCCGGGGGACCGGTCGGCGGCACCGAGGAGCTGATCAGCGGCTCCGAGGCGATCGCCCATGCCTGCCGCTTGGCCGACGTCGACGTCATCACGGCCTACCCGATCCGGCCCTACGACACGGTCATGCAGTACGTCTCGCAGATGATCTCCAACGGCGACTTCGACTGCGAGTTCATCGTCGCCGAGAGCGAGCACTCTCAGTTCGAGATCGTCAAGCACGCCTCGACGGTGGGGGCGCGGGTGTTCGTCGGCTCGAGCGGCGTCGGCTGGTTCTACGCCTTCGAGGCGCTGGCGGTGACCGCGGGCTTGCGCCTGCCGATGGTCGCCATGGTCGGCAACCGGGCGCTCGACGATCCCGGCGCCTTCGGGGTCGAGCACAACGACGCCCTGGCGGTGCGCGACCTGGGCTGGATGCTGGCCTGGGTCGAGACCGCCCAGGAGGCCCTCGACACGGCGCTCATCGCCTACCGCGTGGCCGAGGACAAACGCGTCTTCCTGCCCTGCGCGATCAGCTGCGACGGCGCCTTCCTGACCCACAGCCAGGCGATCGTCAACGTCCCCTCGCAAGCGGCCGTCGACAGCTTCCTGCCGCCCTACGACCGGGCCGAGAAGCTGCTTCACCCCGACAACCCGATCACCATCGCGCCCCAGGCCAACGAGGACTGGGTGATGGAGATCCGGCGCCAGAGCGACGCCGCGATGCGCCGCGCCCGCGGCGTCCTGATCGAGGCCTACGAGGACCTCAACGCCAAGTTCGGGCGCGGCGGCGAGCCCTTCATCGAGCGCTACATGATGGACGACGCCGAGATCGCCCTGGTCGGCATGGGGACGCTGGCGATGCCGGTCAAGGTCGCCGTGCGCAAGATGCGGGCGGAGGGCAAGAAGGTCGGCTTCGTGCGGGTGCGCTGGTTCCGCCCCTTCCCCACCGCGGAGCTGCAGGAGGCGCTCGGCGAGATGGCGGCGGTGGGCGTGATCGACCGCGACTATGGCTTCGGCTCCGCCTTCCACGCCGGCGTGCTCGCGGGCGACCTGCGCTCGGCGCTGTACCCGCTGGAGAGGCGGCCCAAGGTGGTCTCGTTCATCGCCGGCCTGGGCGGGCGCGAGGTCAACATCGACAACGTCATCGCCATCGCGGACACGGTTTTCGACGCCGCGAACGGCGGCGACACCGACGATCAGGACACCCATTGGATCGGCGTGCGGGAGTAGCGATCATGACGGAAACGAACGTGGAATCATTCGAGGACTTCATCGGCACCCAGGTCCTCGACCCCTGGAAGGGGCCCAAGAAGGTTCCCGAGCAGGAGTACTTCACCTCGGGTCACCGCACCTGTCAGGGCTGCGAGTCGGCGCAGGTGATGAAGCTGATGGCCAAGGCGGCGGGCCCGCGCTCGATCATCCTGGGCAGCACGGGCTGCATGTACGTGGCCAACACGACCTATTACTCGACGCCCTGGGTGGTGCCCTGGATGCACACCCAGCTCGGCTCCTCGGGCTCCGCCGCCACCGGCACCGCGGCCGGGCTGAAGGCGCTGATGCGCAAGGGCAAGATGGCCAAGGAGCCGATCAACGTCATCGCCTTCTGCGGCGACGGCGGCGGCGCCGACATGGGGCTCGCGGCGATTTCGGCGGCGCTCCAGCACACCCATTACAACCTGCTGATCCTGATGTACGACAACGAGTCCTACGCCAACACCGACATCCAGGTCTCGGGCTCCTCGCCCTATGGCGCCAACTCGACCTTCTCCAGCCCGGGCAAGGTCACGCGCATCATGAACAAGCGCTGGAAGAAGAACACCGCGGCGATGCTGGCGGCGGGCCATCCCGAGTGCAAGTACGTGGCCACCGTCTGCTCCTCCTATGCGGTCGACTGCATGAACGCGGTGCGCCGGGCGCTCTCGATCGGCGGCCCGACCTTCATCCACTCGCTCGATCCCTGCCCCAAGGGCTGGGACTACGACCCCATGTACTCCCACGAGTTGGGCGAGCTCGCGGTGGAGACCGGGATCTGGCCGCTCTACGAGGTCGTCGAGGGCCAGCTCAAGATGTACGGCAAATCCAAGCGCATCCTCAGCGGCCAGTTCAAGCGCAAGCCGGTGCGCGAGTATCTCGAGCGCCAGGGCCGTTTCGCCCACTTCATCGACGAGGATTTCGAGTACTTCCAGGCCAAGATCGACGAGATGTGGGAGACCTGGCTGATCCCGGGGGTGATCCCGTTCACGGGCGGGTAGCCGCGGGGGCCGGCCGATCGTCCCGTAGGGGAGGGTTTCAAACCCTCCCCTACCCGCCCCTGTTGCTTTAGCGGGCCCGGGCCGTCACAGGTTCCGATAAACCGCGCTCTCGAACTCGAGATAGAGCGGGAACGCCTGCTTGTCCACGAAGGGCAGGATCTGGGTGAGATAGGCGCCGCCGATGCCCCGCGTCGGATCGATCCAAAAATAGGAATTGGCCAATCCGCCCCACGCCAGGCTGCCGGCGCTGCGCCCCGTCGGCGCCTCAACCGTGTTGATCATGAAAGAGAGACCCCAGGTCTTGTCCATTCCGGGGAAGAACTCGGCGTCGTTGGAATAGGGCGGCATCGCCGTCTTCAGCTTGGCAACCCGGCACTCGCCCATGTGATTGACCGACATCGTGGCGACGGTCTCGGGCTCGAGCACCCGCGCGCCGTTCGAGGCGCCCTTGTTGAGGATCATGCGGATGAACTTGAGGTAGTCGACGACGGTCGAGTAGAGACCGCCGCCGCCCATCTCGAACTCGGGCTCCTGCTCCAGGATGAGCTCCATCGGCTCGAACGAGTCGTCCTCGCCGCGGCCGTGGATCTTGGCCAGGCGCTGGTGCATGGCGGGCGTGATCTTGAAGGCGGTGTCGCCCATGCCGAGCGGATCGAGAATGTTCGCCTTCATGTACGCACCGAGCCGCTGGCCGCTCACCGCCTCGACCATCTTGCCGGCCCAGTCCAGGTTGATGCCGTAGTCCCAGCGCTCGCCGGGATCGAAAGTGAGCGGCGTCATCAAGGCCGCGTTCTCGCAGCTGGTGACCTGGGGCAGGCCCTTCACCTCCTGATAACGCAGGATGTCCTGGTTCCAGATCTCGTAGGCGTAGCCCGCCGTGTGGGTGAGCAGGTGGCGCAAGGTTATGGGGCGCGTGGGCGCGCGCGTGAGCGGCTGGCCCGCGTCGTCGAAGCCGGTCAGCACCTCGACCTCGGCCAAGTGGGGCACGACCTCGCCGGCCGGGCTGTCGAGCTCGAGCCGCCCCTGCTCGACCAGTTGCATCACCGCGGTGCCGGTCACCGCCTTGGTCATCGAGGCGATCCAGCCCACCGTGTCCGGGGTCATGGCGACGCCGCCGCCGAGTACGCGTTCGCCGAAGCCCGCCTGGTAGATCGTGTCCTCGGCGCTGGTGACCCCGGCGACCACGCCAGGGACGTCGCCGGCCGCCACGGCGCCGTTCAGTACTGCGTCGATGCGGTCCTGCAAGGCCATGAGTCCCTCCCTCGGTTCGCTCGATCGAGATCCAAAACGCGGTCCCCGAGAACAGGATGTCGCGGGCGGCCGGCCGGCACAAGCGCCCGTTGGCGGCGGAGACCGGGCGCCAGCACCGGCGGCGCCAGGGCCGCCTTTGGTGGCAAGGGCGTGTCCCCATAAACAGCGTTGTCGACGGATCTGGAAAACGGCTCACCGATGTCCGCTTCCCGGCGGATAGTGTTGCAAAACTCTGACGGCAGTCGGCTCGGCGCAAGAACTGAAACGAATTCGCTTCGGCTGAGAATCAATTTTTCCCAAACGAGGCATCGTGCGAATCAATCTTGCGCCGCGCTGGTCCAAGAATAGTTATGGGACACTATCAGGCGCTAAGCGGACCTACAGGAGTAGTCCTCCGAACTACGGCTCCTCGCCAAACACCGGTCATTGCCTTCTTGGGTCTGCGAGGCCATGTGACGCGTCCTCAATGGTGGCGGCGACGATAGATACGTTCTGGCCTGCCCACGAGGCTTCGTGCCAACCGCTATGTTAGCCCAATGAGTGAACGGAACGAATCCTGAATCGCCTACGGCGTGAGTGCAGGTGAGGAGTCCTTACAGGAGGCCTCGTTGTTGGACCCACCTCCTCTCTGGAGGAGCAGCAGAGATGCCGATCTCGTACTGAGCCACCCCGTCCCCCCTGTGCCCTATCGTAGGGAGTTCACATTCTTGCGATGAAATTCGCCGTTTGATTCCAATTATTTGTATTTATAACTGCTCGCATTCCAGCCTACACTATTGGTTGCGTCGACAGTGGCGCGACGATTTAGGGGAGGACATCCAACATGAAGACCGCGATCACGGCGTTATCTGCGCTCCTGCTAGGAACTGCTTTTGCGACTCCAGCGGTAGCGGAGTTTGCCAAGGAGGGGAGCTGGAGCCAGGGTGGTTTCGTCTAACACGGCACGTCTGAAGCACTTCCGATAATCGAGGGTCATCTAGCAATCAGCTACAAGGTCGGAGGCGCCTCAACGCGGGCCAAAGGAACCCCCCTCGAGAACACGTCATTTTACTGCCTCGGCCTCCTGAAGGCGGTCGCTGGCAAGTACAAGGACACTGGCTACTGCAAGTTTGTCGCCCCTGGCGAAGGTAATACCTTTTCTTGGGACTACACCGCAGATGGGGAACTCGGTCCGGGCGGCGCGAAAGGTAAAAGCACGTTCTCGGGTGGCACCGGTATCTTCAAGGGTATCACTGGGTCCGGTACGTTCACTCGGACGCCGCTAATGTCCGCCACCGAGACAACTTTTCAAGGGTTCGGTGCCTCGGCTGGAAGCTGGAAAATTCAGTAAGTGTCAGCTGGTCCTAAACGGTAATCCGATGGAGAAAATCGCCGGATTTGCCCGCGCGGAGCGTGTTGGCCCCTACATAACCATCGGAGGGTCCGCTCCCTGGGGGTGAAGCAAACGAAATCAGGGGCGAAGCGGACGTCGCCGCTCGGATGTTCGTCCCGGGGGCAGGGCGGACCTATCCCGACTCCGGCCTGAACAGCCCTTGTTAGGCCACAGCCGAAGTGAGGGACGCTGACAAGTAGTGGGACTGAAGCTCGGCAATGACCCGGGCGCGCCGTCGCTTAAGATCGTCGAGTATTTCATCTGTAATCGGCCGTCAGCCAGCGCTCGGGCGTCATGTGGACCAGAATGCGGCTGCCGTCTGCGAGATCGGGGCCCCTGGCGTCGGCATAGGCGTTGCCATCCACCTCACCGAGATAACGGATCGCCAGCGGGCGCAGGTGGTCCTCGGTCGTGGCCGTACCAATGGACGAGATTGGGCCCTCGACGCTGACGTAGCGGTAGGGGCTCACCTCGCTCTGAACGCAGAGGCTGATGCGCCGGCCCTCGGTCATGAGTTTGCCCTTGTGCGAAGATTTTGGGGTCAGGAAAACGACTTCACCACCGGGCTCGTAGAAGTACCAGATCGGCACTGCCAGCGGCCCCCGGTGACGCTCACCGAGCGCCAGCACCGCGACCCTGGGCTCGGCCAGGAAGGCCCTGCGTTCCGGCTTGGTCATGCTTTGCGACATTACCGCCTCCTCCGCAAATTTCCGAACTCGGGATTTCCCAGATGGCTTCTCCCGATCGCCAACAACGCTAGCACAATGGTCAGCCGACCAAGGATCTAGCCCTGCATTGGCACGATAGGCCGTAGACCGCCTTGATCGTGCTGATTTGGCGATGAGCTACTAGAGTTAGCTTGTCTTCAGGAATGTTCGAGTCGGGTCATGTGTGGAAGTCCAGAGAGGCTCAGCCTTAGGTCGGCTTTACGGCTGATCGCGGACATTGGTGGCACAAATCAAAACCACAGTTTTTTGAGTCCACATCCAAGATGGAACGGCGCTGCGGAGAGGCCGGTTCACGATATCGGCGCGGCGAATAAGGAGCACGGCGATGGCGATGGCGATGGCGTCCGCTTTCAACCCGGACAAGGTGTGGCAACCGTTTGGCGTCTTCTCCATGGGCATCGCCCAGGGCGAGGGGCAAATCCTCCATCTCGAGGGCCAGGTGCCGTTGGACCGCGACCGCGAGGCGGTCGGCGCGGGGGAGATGCGGGCGCAGGTGCGGAAGACGCTCGAGATCATCGAGGCCGTGCTCGCCCCCGTCGGCGCGCGCATGGCCGACGTGATCTCGCTCACGCACCACACCACCGACATCGACGCCTTCATGGCGGCGGCGGACATTCGCCGCGCCTTCTTCGCCGCGCCCTACCCGGTCACCACCACTCTCCCGGTGGCGCGCCTCCATGACCCCCGCATCCTGATCGAGATCACGGCGCTGGCCGAGCTGCCGCGCGACCGCGTTCGCCCCCCGCGCGCCTAGAGCAATTCCAGGTCGCCTGGAATCGCTCTCAGGCCGCGACCGCGGCCCGCCGGTTGCCCGGCGCGCCCGCGCAGGCGCGGACCCACGGGTCCGCTGCCGTGAGCGACAAGAGTCTAGGGCGGTTCCAGGCAACCTGGAACCGCCCTAGAACAAGCCCTCGATCTCGCCCGCCTCGTTGACGGTGATGGAGTTCGCCGCCGGCACCCGGGGCAGGCCCGGCATGGTCATGATCTCGCCGCACACGGCGACCACGAACTCGGCCCCGGCCGAGAGCCTGAGCTCGCGGATCGGCACCGTGAAGCCCGTGGGCGCGCCCTTGAGGCCCGGGTCCGAGGAGAAGCTGTACTGGGTCTTGGCCATGCACACCGGGTAGTGGCCGAAGCCCTCGTCCTGTACTTTAGCGAACTGGTCGCGCACCCGCTTGTCGGCGACGATGTCGTCGGCGCCGTAGATCTCGCGGGCGATGGTGCGCGCCTTGTCCCAGAGCGGGAGGTCGTCCTCGTAAAGGGTACGGAACGGCGCCGGGCCGCCGTCGACCAGCGCGGCGACGTGCTCGGTCAGGGCCTCGACGCCGGCGCTCCCGCTCGCCCAATGGGTGCACTCGAAGGCCTCGACGCCGAGCTCGGCGCAGCGCCCGGTGATGGCCCCGAGCTCGGCACTTGAGTCGGCGGTGAAGCGGTTCACCGCCACCACCACAGGCACGCCGAAGCGCTCGAGGTTCTGGATGTGGCGCTCGAGGTTGGCGAGGCCGGCGCGTACCGCGTCCGCGTTCTCGGCGCCGAGCTCGGCGCGGGCGATGCCGCCGTGCATCTTGAGCGCCCGCACCGTCGCCACCAACACCACGGCGTCGGGCCGGAGGCCGGCCTTGCGGCACTTGATGTCGAAGAACTTCTCGGCCCCCAGGTCGGCGCCGAAGCCGGCCTCGGTGACCACGTAGTCGGTGAGCTTCAAGGCCAGCTTGGTCGCCACCGCCGAGTTGCAGCCGTGAGCGATGTTGGCGAAGGGGCCGCCGTGGATGAAGGCCGGGTTGTTCTCGAGCGTCTGCACCAGATTGGGCATCAGGGCGTCGCGCAGCAGCGCCGCCATGGGCCCCTCGGCCTTGAGCTCGCGGGCATGGACGGCGGTGCGCTCGCGGGTGTTGGCGACGACGATGTTGGCGAGGCGGCGCTTGAGGTCGGCGAGGTCGACCGCAAGGCAGAAGATGGCCATGACCTCGGACGCCACGGTGATGTCGAAGCCGCTCTGGCGCGGATAGCCGTTGGCGACCCCGCCCAGCGAGACCACGGTCTCGCGCAGCGCGCGCTCGTTCATGTCCATGACCCGGCGCCAGCTCACCCGTCGGGCGTCGATGCCGAGCTCGTTGCCCCAGTAGATGTGGTTGTCAATGAGCGCCGCCAGCAGGTTGTGGGCGCTGCCGATGGCGTGGATGTCGCCGGTGAAGTGGAGGTTGATGTCCTCCATCGGCACGACCTGGGCGTAGCCGCCGCCGGCGGCCCCGCCCTTGACCCCGAAGCAGGGCCCGAGGCTGGGCTCGCGCAGGCAGATCATGGCCTTCCTGCCCTGCCGGTTGAGGCCGTCGCCGAGCCCCACCGTGGTGGTGGTCTTGCCCTCGCCGGCCGGCGTCGGGGTGATGGCGGTGACCAGGATCAGCTTGCCGTCGGGCCGATCCTTAAGCGACTCGATGAAGTCGAACGAGACCTTGGCCTTGTAGGGGCCGTAACGGTAGAGGCTGGGGTCGGGGATGCCGAGGCCCTCGGCGATCTCGCCGATGGGCATCATTTGCGCCGCGCGGGCAATCTCGATGTCGCTCTTGGGCTCTCTGTTCGAGGGCATGGGGCCACCTTTTATCGTTGACAATCCTACACTGCTCCGCCGCCTCCCCGATGCGGCCGCGACGCCGCCGCGCGGTGGTTCAGCCCAATTTTTCCCCCGCCTTGAGGCCGCACTCCGCCGCGTAGGCGCCGGCCGCGACCTTGTCCCCCCCTTCGGGCCTGACGCGCTTGACCACTATCCCGCCGCCCCGGGCGGCGACCGTGAACCCCGCCTCGGTCACCTCGGTGACCTCGCCGGGGTCGCCTTCCGTCCCGTCGAACCGGGCGCAATCGAAGATCTGCAAGCTCCCCCGGCCCGAGCTCGTCCAGGCGCCCGGTTGCGGGTTGGCGCCCCGGATCAGGTTGTAGACCGCGGCCGCGGGCCGCGTCCAATCGATCTCGACGTCGCCCTTCTTACACCAGCTCTCGTAAGTGGCCAGCGAATCGTCCTGGGGCGTCTTGGGCGCCTTGCCGTCGCGGACCAGGTCCACGGCCTCGAGCATGGCCTCGACGCCCAGGGGAAAGAGCTTGTCGAAGTAGAGGCTGCCGAGGGTGTCGTCGGCGCCGAGCTCGACTTCCCTTTGCAGCAGGATGGGGCCGGTATCGAGGCCGGAGTCGGGCCAGAAGATGCTGAGGCCGGTCTTCTTGTCCCCCATGATGATGGGCCAGTTGATCGAGCTCGGTCCGCGGTGCAGCGGCAACAGCGACGGATGGTACTGGATGGTGCCGTGGCTGGGAATATCGAGGAACGCCTCGGGCACGATGAGAGTCACGTAGGCCATCACGCAGAGATCGGGGCCCAGCGCCCGGAACTCCTGCCACACCTCGGGCGCCTTGAAGGAGGCCGGCTGGTAGACCGGGAGGTCGTGGCCGAGCGCTGCCTCCTTCAGCGGATCGGGCTTGCGCCCCGGCTTGTCGGGCGCGGTGTAGACGGCGATGACCTCCTCGCCTCTCTCCAGCAAGGCCTCGAGCACGGCCTGACCGAAGGCCTGCTGCCCATTGACGACGATCCGCATCTTGCTACCCCTCGCGCGCTCTCGAATGTTGGGCCCGTTTTGGTACCCGATCTTGGCGCCCGAGCTCGGCGCCCGGCCTAAATCGCGCCCTCTGCGCGCGCCTCCTCGATCTCCGCCTCGCCGTAGCCGACGATCGCCTTGAGGATCTCCTCGGTGTGCTGGCCCAAGAGCGGCGGGCTGGTGACGTCTACTCCTGAGTCCGAGAGCTTGATCGGGTTGCCCACGGTCTTGAAGGTGCCGCGCTCGGGGTGCTCGACCTCGATCACGGTACCACGCTCGGCCAGCGCTCGATCCTCGATCAGCTCCTTCATGTCGAGGATCGGGCCGCCGGGCACGTTGTGCTCGGTGAGCGCCGCCATCACCTCGTGCTTGGTACGTCCCTGGGTCCAGGCCTCGATCACGGCGAAGCACTCGTCGAGGTGGTTGAGCCGCGCCTCGGGGGTGGCGAACTCGGGGTCCTCGATGAGCTCCTCGCGCCCCGCCAGCTTCATCAGCGGCGCCCAGCCCTGGGGCTGGATGATGACGTAGATGTAGTCGTTGGCGCCGCCCGGCTTGCACCTCAGCGCGGCGCCGGGCTGGCCGCCGCCCGAGGCGTTGCCCGCGCGCGGCACCGCCTCGCCGTAGTTGTTGCCGATCGGATACTCGTCGAGGGGCCCGGTGGCGAGGCGCTGCTGATCGCGCAGCTTGACGCGGCAGAGGTTGAGGACGGTGTCCTGCATGGCGACCTCGACGCGCTGGCCGCGCCCGCTCCGCTCGCGCTGCAGGAGCGCGGCGAGGATGCCGGCGAGGGCGTGGATGCCGGTCCCGGAGTCGCCGATCTGGGCGGCGCTGCTGGTCGGCGGGCCGTCGGCGAAGCCGGTGGTGCTCATGGCGCCGCCCATCGCCTGGGCCACGGTCTCATAGGCCTTGATGTCGGCGTAGGGGCCGGCGCCGAAGCCCTTGATCGAGGCGTAGACGAGGCGCGGGTTGAGTTCGCGAATGACCTCCCAGGTGAAGCCCTGGCGGTCGAGGGCGCCGGGGGCGAAGTTCTCCACCATCACGTCGCAGGCCTCAATCAGCTTGCGGAAGATCCTCTTGCCGCCCGCGCTCTTGGTGTTGAGCGTGATGCTGCGCTTGTTGCAGTTCAGCATGGTGAAGTAGAGGCTGTCGACGCCGGGCAGGTCGCGGAGCTGCTGGCGGGTGATATCGCCGCGGCCCGGCAGCTCGACCTTGATCACGTCGGCGCCCATCCAGGCCATCAACTGGGTACACGACGGCCCCGACTGGACGTGGGTCATGTCGAGAACGCGGATACCTTCTAAAGCTTTTCCCATGCTACTCCTCACTCGAATCGACGCGGCTCTCAGGCCTCGGTTACTTGTACATGGTCTGGTTCTTGGTCCCGGGCGCCCATATGTCGGGGTCGACCCAGACGTTGACCAGCGCCGGCTGGCCCCCCGAGACCGCCGCGCGGGCGCGCTCCAGCGCCGGACGCAGATCCTGGGGCTCGCGCACCTCCTCGCCGTGGCCGCCGAGCAGCTCGGCGAACTTGTCGAAAGGTACGTCGCCCAACAAGTTGCCGACGTTGCCGCGCTGCTCGCCGTATTTCATGATCTGGCCGCAGCGGATCTGATTCATCGCCGAGTTGTTCCCGATCACGCCGAGGAACGGGAGGCCGAAGCGCACGCAGGTCTCGAAGTCCCATCCGGTGAGGGTGAAGGCGCCGTCGCCGAAGTAGCACAGCACCTCCTTCTCGGGACAGGCGTACTTGGCCGCCATGGCGAAGGGAACGCCGACGCCGAGGGTGCCGAGCGGCCCCGGGTCCATCCAGTGGCCCGGGCTGCGGGGCTGCACCGCCTGGGCGGAGATGGTGACGACGTCGCCGCCGTCGCCGATGTAGATGGTGTCCTCGGTGAGGAACTCGTTGATCTCGTAGGCCACCCGGTAGGGATTGATCGGCACGGCGTCGGACTTGAGGAGGGGCAAGAGCTTGTCGTAGCGCGCCACCTCCTCCGCCCTCAGGCCCTCGAGCCAGGGCTGGCGCCGCTTGGCGCCGTTGTCGACGCGCCCGCTGGCGGCCTCGGTGACGGCCTCGAGGATGCGCCCGACGTCGCCCACCAGCCCCAGCGAGACGTCGCGGTTCTTGCCCACGGTGCCGTAGTCGAGGTCGATCTGCACCACCGTGGCGTCGGCGCGGAGGCGCTTGCCGTAGCCCATGCGGAAGTCGAACGGGGTGCCGACGATGACGATGACGTCGGCCTGGTCGAAGGCCATGCGCCGGGTGCGGTGAAAGTGATGGGGATCGCCCGGCGGCAGGGTGCCGCGGCCGGCGCCGTTCATGTAGGCCGGGATGTTGAGGGTGCGCACGAAGCGGGCCGCGGCGCCCGCCGCGCGGCAGGTCCAGACCTGGGTGCCGAGCAGCACGCAGGGACGCTCGGAGGCGACCAGGATGTCGGCCAGGCGTTCGATGTCGTCGGGATCGGCCAGGGTCCGGGCCGAGGCGCGGTAGTGCCCGGGCTCCGGTATTCGCGCCGTGTCGATTGCGACCTTGGCGTCCAGCACGTCGCGCGGGATCTCGAGGAACGAGGGCCCGGGGGCGCCGTTATAGCACTCGCGAAAGGCCATGCTGATCAGGTCCGCGATGCGCTCGGTGGTCGGCACGGTGGCGGCGAACTTGGTGATCGGCGAGAGCATCTCGACGTGGGGCAGGTCCTGAAGCGAGCCCATCTTGTGCTGCGAGAGCGCCCCTTGGCCGCCGATCACCAGGATCGGGCTCTCGGCGCGCAAGGCGTTGGCGATGCCGGTGATGGCGTCGGTGGTACCGGGGCCGGCGGTGACCACGGCGCAGCCCGGCTTTCCGGTCATCCGTGCGTAGCCGTCGGCGGCGTGGGCCGCGACCTGCTCGTGACGCACGTCGATGATCTCGATGCCCTCGTCGAGACAGCCGTCGTAGATGTCGATGATGTGCCCGCCGCAGAGCGTGAAGATGACGTCGACGCCCTCGGATTTGAGCGCCTTGGCCACCAGGTGGCCGCCCGAGACGAGCTCGGTGGTGGGCTCTGTGGTGGGCTCTGTGGTGGGCTCTGTGGTGGGCTCTGTGGTGGGCGCGGGGGCGTCCGGTTTGTTCGCCGCTTCGGCCATGTCCTGCTCCATTGCGGAAGCGCGGCTAAGGGCGCGCCCCGCGCTCAGTCGAGATAGTGAACGTGGCGCTCGACGTGGGCGCCCAAGTCCAGGGTGTGCTGGCGCACCAGCCGTTCCGCGAGCTCGGTGTCGCGGCTCTCCAGCGCCTCGATGATGTTCATGTGATCGATGATCGAGCGGCTCGCCCGATCGTGCTCCGAGATCGTGCGCAGGCGGATCGAGCGCATGTGGATGAACAGGTTGGCGGTGAGCTGGTTCATGAGCTCGCACCGGCTCATCCTCAAGAGCGCCTGATGGAAGCGCACGTTGGCCTCGGAGTACTCGTCGATCTTGGCCTCGACCTGAGCGCCCGCGAAGGTGGCGAACATGCGGCGCAGGGAAGCGATCTCGTGGTCCGCGGCATTGAGCGTGATGAGCCGCGCCGCCATGCTCTCGAGCGCCGCCCACACCGTGATCATGTCGAGGATCTCGCGCTTGGTCTTGCGCACCACGTAGACCCCGCGCCGCGGCACGATGCGCACGAAGCCCTCTTGCTCGAGCCGCGCGATGGCCTCGCGAATGGGCGTCCGGCTGACCCCCAGGTCCTCGGCGAGCTGGCGTTCATCGAGCCGCGGCTCCTCGCTCTCGGCGTAGATGTTCATGGCCCCGATCGAGCTCTTGAGGCTCTCGTAGATCTTGTCCTTGAGGCTGAAGTTCGCCTCGATCGGCTGCACCACCAGTCTTGCCGTGGCCATCGTCTCAACCCACTCTTGGTGGCAAGCGATGATCGGCGCCCGGGGCCGCCCGGCGCCCAGAACCGCCAAATCCTCGCCCGCCCAGCGCGGTTTCGTGGCATACAATATACCACATATCACGGCGATTTCAAGCGCTTAATGGCCATCCGATCACGATTTCGCGCCCTCACCGACAGCCCGAGGCGGCCGCAGGCGCGCTCCCGCCCCGCTCGCTAGGCGCTGCGCTTGCGGCGGTTCATCACCATCCGGATGGCGGGCAGCGCGAACAGGGCCACGGCGGCGGCCATGATGGCGGCCGAGGCCGGGCGTTCGAAGAAGATGCCGAAGGAGCCGTTCGAGATCAGCAGCGACTGCCTGAGCGCAGGCTCGGCGAGCGGGCCCAGGACGATGGCCAGGACCGCCGGGGCCATGGGGTAATCGAGCTTGCGCATCAGATAGCCGACCACGCCGAAGATCAGCATCAGCCAGACGTCGTGCAGGTCCTGGGTCGGCGCGTAGCCCCCGATCACGCAGAGCACGAAGATGATCGGGGCGAGGATGGTGAAGGGCATCCTCAGCACCCAGAGGAAGACCGGAATGAAGGCGATGTTGATCAAGAGCGCGAACAGGTTGGCGACGTAGAGGCTGGCGATCAGGCCCCAGACGAAGTCCTTGTGATCGATGAACAGCATGGGCCCGGGCTCGAGCCCCCAGATCACCATGCCGCCCAGCAGGATGGCGGTGGTCGGCGAGCCCGGGATGCCGAGCGTCAGCATCGGCAGCATCGAGCCGGTGCTGGCCGCGTTGTTGGCCGACTCGGGCGCCACCACGCCGTCGATGTTGCCCTTGCCGAAGCTCGTGGGGTCCTTGGCCAGGGTCTTGGCCATGCCGTACGCCATCAGCGAGCCAGGCGTGGCGCCGGCGGCGGGCAGGATGCCGACGAAGTAGCCGAGCACCGAGCCCATGACCATGGTTTTGATGTTGCCGACCAGCCCCCTCACGTTATCGACGATGCGGCGGACCGTGATCGTGGCCTGGGAGATCGTCACCTTGCCCTTGCTCTCCTCCACCGTCCACAGCATCTCGCCGATGCCGTAGATGCCGATCGCCAGCACCAGGAAGTTGATGCCGTGGTAAAAGCCGGTGAGGTCGAGGAAGATGAGGCGCGGCTGGCCGCTGATGATGTCGAGGCCGACCGCGCTCATCACCAGACCGATGAAGATCGAGAACAAGGTCTTGGGGATGTCGTCGCCGCCGAGGCCGATGAAGGTGGCGAAGGCCAGCGCCATGAGGGCGAAGATCTCGGGCGAGCCGAAGGTCAGCGCCACCTCCGCCAGCGGCGGCGCGAACAGGGTGAAGAGCACCACCGAGATGGTGCCGCCGACGAACGAGGCCGTGGCGGCGGCGACCAGCGCCTTGTCGGCGTGCCCCTTGAGCGCCAGCGGCCGTCCGTCGAAGGTGGTGGCGACCGCGGTCGAGGCTCCCGGGATGCCGAGCATGATGGAGCTGATGGCGCCGCCGTACATGGCGCCGTAATAGATCGCGGCGAGGAAGATGATGGCCGAGGTGGGCGGCACCAGGAAGGTCATCGGCAAGAGGATCGCCACGCCGTTGACCGAGCCCAGACCCGGCATGGCGCCGATGAAGAGGCCGACGGCGCAGCCCACCACCACCACCGCCAGGTTCAGGGGCTGGAAGGCGATGAAGAATCCCTCGATGAGAAGATTTAGGATTTCCATCCCGGCTCCGATCTCACCTTATCCAACGCCCCCGCCCCGCGGCGGCGGCTCGACCAACGATGCGGGGCGGCCCCGCCGTGATCCGCGGGCGATGCCAACCTCAAATCACAGGAAAATGTCGTAAAGCGGATAGAACAGCGGCTCGGTAAAGCCCTTCGGCAGGGTGATGTTCAAGGCGATCTCGAAGAAGAAGAAGGTGACGATGGGGATGCTCACCGCCACCGCGCCGGTGGTGAGCCAAGGGTGACGACCCATGACGCGCATGTAGAAGATCAGGAACAGCGGCACCGCGCCGTAGGTGCCGATGACGTGAAGCGCCGCGATCATCACCGTCAGCGAGCCCGCGCCCAGGAGGAACAGCTTCAGGGTGCGCCGGTCCATATAGGGCAGGGTAGAGCGCGACGGGGGGCTTGCGCGCATGGCCCAGCGCACCATCACCCAGATGCAGCATACCAGCATCCCGGCCGCCAGCCAGAACGGGAAGGCCCCGCCGCCCGGACCCTCGTCGGGGATCCAGCCGATCGGGAGTTCCGCGCTCTTCCACATCAAATAGACGGAGAACACCGCCATGATCAGGGCCATGACGAGCTCGGCCCAGCGCATGACGGTGTTCCCGCCGCTACGGTTGGCGTCGTCGAGCTAAAGGCGGGCTAGTTGATCTCGCCCATCTCCTTCAGCATCACCCGGTGGATTTCCTTCTCCGCCGCCCAGTATTTCTTGAGCGCCGGGCCGGTCAGGAACCCGCCATACAGGCTCTTCTTGGTCATGTACTGCTGCCACTCGTCGGTGGCGTAGACCTGCGAGAAGACGCCGCGGTAGTAGGCCGCGGCCTCCGCGCTCATGCCGGGGGCACCGACCACGCTGCGCTGCATGAAGTAGACGAAGTCCTTGCCCAGCTCACGGAAGGTGGGCGCGTCCCCGAACAAGTCCAGTCGCGCCGGCGTGAAGGCCGCGATCGGGCGGGTCTTGCCGGCCTCGTAGAAGCCGAGCTGCTCCGAGGGGTTGTTGACCGTCGAATCCGCGTTCTTGCCCGCGAGCTCCTTGGCCACCCGTCCGCCGCCCTTGTAGGGCACGTACTTCATGCTCAGGCCATAGGCCTTGTTGAGGAAGTCGGTGAGGAGCTGGTCCTCCTGGCCCTTGCCGGTGCCGGCCATGATCCAGCCGTCACCCTTGGCCTTGGCCGCCTTGACGAAGTCGGCAACGTTCATGATCGAGGTGTCGGAGTGGACCCACAACAGGAAGGTGTCCTCGGCCATCCGGCCGATCGGGGTAAAGGTCGAGATGTCGATCCCGAGACCGGGGTTCCTCAGCGGTGTGGTGTAGAAGCTGTTGAGCGTGACCATGATGACGTGGTCGTCGCCCGCGTGCTGCTTCAGGTAGACCAGAGACTCGGCGCCCGAGCCGCCCGGCTTGTTGATGGGCGTGAACGGTTTGGACGCGATTCCGTGCTTGGCGATGACGCTTTGCATCAGGCGGGCCATCTTGTCCGCGCCGCCGCCCTTGCCGGCCATGATGATGAACTCGACGGGCTTCTTGGGCTCCCAGGCCGCGACCGCGTCCTGGGGTACCGAGAGCGTGGCCAGGCCCAGTGCCAGCCCGACGCCCAGCCCTACGAGGGCCGTACTCCTAATGGGTTTCATGCCTTTCCTCCCTTTGCTTTTCCCGACGTACGGAACGGGGTCGGCCGGGGGTCAATCGACGTGCCACCGACCCAAGCCTGCCCCGGAGACGATTTTCCACATTAAGCAAACATTACCGTAATTGGATTCCGGTATATCATGCAAGCCGTTCCCGCTTGAAGTGCCGAAGCCATAACCTTTCCGTGATCGGGCCTCTGGCCCGCCCCGCGGTGCGGCCATCGGCGCGGCGGCCGGCGCTCCCGGTTTCGCGAGCCCTGGTATACGGCATCCCAGAGCCCGGCGCAAAGCCCGAACGGGCGCCTGCGGGTCAGGCCAAGAGCGCCTCGGCCCGGGCCAGATCCTGAGGTGAATTGACGTTGAAGAAGGGGTCGGCGGGATCGCTCTCATAGAGCGCCCGGGCGAGGCGGAAGCGCGCGGTCCAGAGGTCGATCTTGCGTACGCCCTCGACCTCCAGGGCCCGCCTCAGCTCGGGCGCGAGCCGCACCGGCCACAGCCCCACCACCGGGTGGTCGCGCCCTCCGGAAGCGGCGCAGGCGAGCTCCGCGCCCTCCGCTTCGAGCGCCGCCAGGAGCCGCGCCACCAGGTCCTCGGGCACGAACGGGGCGTCGGTGGGAAAGGTGGCGACCCAGGGACAGGCCGGCGCGTTGGCCGCCGCCCACTCGAGCCCGGTGAGGACGCCCGCGAGGGGACCGGCGAAGCCCGCGATCACGTCCGCCACCACCGGCAGGCCATAGGCCGCGAAGCGCGCCGGGTCGCCGCCGGCGTTGAGGATCAGGGGGCCGACCTGGTCCCGGGCGCGGGCGATGACGCGGGCCAGCAGGGTCTCGGAGCCGAGCCGGCGCAGGCACTTGTCGCCGCCCCCCATGCGCCGCGCCCGGCCGCCGGCGAGCAGCACGCCGGCCACCGCCGTGGGCTCAACCACCGGCCCTCACGAAGCTCGGCCGCGCCGCCATTCAGGCGTCCTCGGCCTCCAGGCTCGCCTTGCGCTGGACGGCGGCGCTCTCCTCGGGCACGGCGCTGGGGTCGGCGTCGTAGACCAGTCGCTGCTCGCCCGCGAGACAGATGAAGCGCTTGCCCTTGGCGCGGCCGACCAGGGTGAGGCCGGCCTGGCGCGCCAGCTCCACTCCCCAGGCGGTGAAGCCCGAGCGCGAGACCACGATCGGCACCCTCATCTGCACGCACTTGATCACCATCTCCGAGGTCAGCCGGCCGGTGGTGTAGAAGATCTTGTCCTCGGGCTCGATGCCCTCGAGGAACATGTAGCCGGCGATCTTGTCGATGGCGTTGTGGCGGCCGACGTCCTCCATGTAAATGAGCGGCCGGTCCTCGTGGCACAGCACGCAGCCGTGGATGGCGCCGGCCTCGAGGTAGATCGAGGGCTGGGTGTTGATCTTGCGCGAGAGCGCGTAGAGCCACGAGGTGCGCAGCACCGCGTCGGCGTTGAGCGCGACCTCCTCGAACTTCTCCATCACGTCGCCGAACACGGTGCCCTGGGCGCAGCCCGAGGTCCGGGTCTTTTTCTTGAGCTTGTCCTCGAAGTCGGTCTCGCGCCGCGTCCGCACCACCACCACTTCGAGCTCGTCGTCGTGGTCGATGGCGGTGATCTCGTCGTCCGCCCGCAGCATGTTCTGGTTGATCAGAAAGCCCAGCGCCAGGCACTCGGGGTAGTCGCCGATCGTCATCATGGTGACGATCTCCTGGCCGTTGAGGTAAAGCGTAAGCGGACGCTCCTCGGGCACCGAGGTCTCGACCGCGGCGCCGCTCTGGTCGTGGCCTGTGACCCGGCGCACCAGCCGCGGGTCGGTGGGCGATGGCGTGAGGGCGAACTCCTTCATGGAACGAAATATGTGCCGATTGGCGCCCGGCGCCAAGGCGGAAATGGCGCCGCCGCCGTCCGCGCCCCCGACCGCGCCCCCGACCGCGCCCCCGACCGGAGGCCCCGGATCGGCCTTGGCCGTGCCAAACCCCGCCCCTTTTTGGGGGCGATTTGCCGCCCGCGGGCTGCTATGGTATCGACGCTCGAACCGCGAGGCAGATCCCGAGAGCCCAGATTCCCTGATCATGGAACACGTACCCGGCATGATCGATCCCTTCGGACGTCGCGTCACCTATTTAAGGGTGTCGGTGACCGACCGTTGCGACTTCCGTTGCATCTACTGCATGTCGGAGCACATGAGCTTTCTGCCCAAGGCCGAGATCCTCAGCCTCGAGGAGCTCGACCGGGTGTGCAGCGCCTTCGTGCGCAAGGGCGTGAGGAAGCTCCGCATCACCGGCGGCGAGCCCTTGGTGCGGCGCAACATCATGAGCCTGTTCCACGCCTTGAGCCGGCACCTCGAGAGCGGCGCCCTCGACGAGCTGACGCTGACCACCAACGCCAGTCAGCTCTCGCGCTACGCCCATGAGCTCGTGGCCTGCGGCGTGCGCCGCATCAACGTCTCGCTCGATACCCTCGACAGCGCCAAGTTCGCGGCGATCACGCGCTGGGGCAAGCTCGACAAGGTGCGCGAGGGGCTGGCGGCGGCCACCGACGCGGGCCTCGCCGTCAAGATCAACACCGTGGCGCTCAAGGGCATCAACGAGGACGAGATCGACGGTATCATCGCCTGGTGCGGCGACCAGGGCTTCGACCTCACCCTGATCGAGACCATGCCGCTGGGCGATATCGACGGCGACCGCACCGACCAGTACCTGCCGCTGTCGCTGCTCCGGGCGCGGCTCGAGGAGCGCTGGACGCTGGAGGACGACGACTACCGCAGCGGCGGGCCGGCGCGCTACGTGAGAGTTGCCGAGACCGGCCGTCGAGTGGGCTTCATCACCCCGCTCAGCCACAACTTCTGCGAGTCCTGCAACCGGGTGCGCTTCACTTGCACCGGCACGCTCTACATGTGCCTGGGACGGGACGACGCCGCCGACCTGCGCGCGCCGCTCAGGGCCAGCGACGACGACGCGGCTCTGGACGCCGCCATCGACGAGGCCATCTCGCGCAAGCCCAAGGGCCATGACTTCGTCATCGACCGCCGCAACGCCAAGCCGGCGGTGGCCCGCCACATGAGCGTCACCGGCGGCTGATCGGCCGCCCCTTCAGCGCCCCTTTCGCGAGCCTTCCCGCCGCTCCGCGCGCGCCCTACTGCAGCTCCACGCGGTGGGCGTAGCTCTTGCCGTCCGAGATCGTGATGCGGGTGAAGCCCAGCAGCTTGGCCAGGTCGAAGAAGGTGAAGTAGTCCTCGACCGCCATCTCGCGGAAGAACGGCGTGGAGCGCGCCACCGCGGTGAGCTGGGCAAGGAGCGCGCGCCCCTGATAGAGCGAGGCGATGGCGCCCTCGTCGAGCGCCACGATGATCATCTTCTCGGCCATGTCCCCCTTGGCGAAGATCGCGTACTGGGGCGGATAGGGCCGCGAGAGCTGCTCGCCGGTGATCCCGGTGATGAAGGCGATGCGCCGCTCGCGGCCGGTCTCCGGGAGCCGCCGCGCGCGCGAGATGTAAATCTCGCTGGTGGGCTCGGGATAGTAGTAGCCGGCGTGGCGGTCGCTCTGGGCCGCGCCCAGGTCCGGCGCGCTCAGCGCGACGGCGACGCCGAGAACGGCGCCGAGTGCCGTGGCCAGCCGGCGTTGGGGGCGTCTCATGCTCTCTCCTGCTTGGCCCGATGGGCGGGATGCCATCATGGCGGCGGCGCCCGGGCGCCGCAAGCTCTGGCGATGCCGGGCCGCTGCGCTATACTCCGGCCCCGCCCCGTCCCCCTCCTGGACCGAAGAGCAAACCGTTGACCGCCACCCGAATCGCCTTCGTCGCCAGCGACGCGCCGGAAGCCCAGGACGGGCTCGAGACCCTGACCGCCCGCTATGGCCAGGCCGAGCCTGAGGACGCCGCGGCCATCGTCGCCCTGGGCGGCGACGGCTTCATGCTGCAGACCCTGCACCGCTTCCTCGACCGCAAGGTGCCGATCTACGGCATGAACCGGGGTACCGTCGGCTTCCTCATGAACGAGTACGCCGAGGACGACCTCGTGGCGCGCCTGGCGCGCGCCGAGGAGGCCAAGCTGCACCCGCTCCGGATGCGCGCCGAGAACGCCGCCGGCGCGGTCGAGGAGGCGCTCGCCATCAACGAGGTGTCGCTCCTTCGCCAGACCCGGCTCGCCGCCAAGATCCGCATCTCGGTCGACGGCCGGGTGCGCCTCGAGGAGCTCGTCTGCGACGGCGTGCTGGTGGCGACGCCGGCGGGCAGCTCGGCCTACAACTTTTCGGCCCACGGGCCGATCGTGCCCTTGAGCGCCGGCATCCTGGCGCTGACCCCGATCAGCGCCTTTCGCCCGCGGCGCTGGCGCGGCGCGCTGTTGCCGCGTATCGCCGAGGTCCGCCTCGAGGTCCTCGAGGCCGGCGAGCGCCCGGTGAGCGCGGTCGCCGACGCCACCGCGGTGCGCGACGTGGTCGACGTCCGGGTGGTCGAGGACGCCGAGACCACGCTTCACCTGCTCTTCGACCCCGAGCACGACCTCGAGGAGCGGATCTTAAGCGAGCAGTTCGCCCCCTAGGCGCCCGCGCTTAGGACCGAGAGCCGGCGATGGCGGGGCGCGAGCGGCGACCGGACGGCGAGGGCGAGCCGGCGGCGACAGGCGCGAGCTTCGTCAGCCACCTCGAGTGCAGCCACAGCGGTGAGCGCCTGGCCGCGGGCGCGCCCCACAACCTCTCGCCCCAGGGCTGGCCGCTGCTGGTGCGCTACGACCTCGATGGGGTGGCGGCGGCGTTCGACCGCGACGCGCTCCGCGACCGGCCCCAGGAGCTGTGGCGCTACCGCGAGCTCCTGCCGCTGAGCGACCCTCGCGACATCGTTTCTCTCGGCGAGGTGGTGACGCCGCTGATCGCGCTCCCTGCGCTGGCCCGCGGCCTCGGCGCCGGGCCGCTCCTGGTCAAGGACGAGGGGCGCCTCCCCACCGGCTCGTTCAAGGCCCGGGGCCTGGCGCTTGCGGTGTCGATGGCCAAGGCCTTCGGAATCCAGGCGATGGCGATGTCGAGCAACGGCAACGCCGGCGCGGCGCTGGCGGCCTATGCCCGGCGCGCCGGCATCGCGGCCCACGTCTTCTGTCCCGCCGACACGCCCGAGATTAATTTGCGCGAGATCGCCCTGCAGGGCGCCACGCTTCACACCGTCGACGGCCTGATCGACGAGTGCTCGCGCCGCGTCGCCGAGGGCTGCGCCGCGCACGGCTGGTTCGACGCCTCGACGTTGAAGGAGCCCTACCGCATCGAGGGCAAGAAGACCATGGGCCTCGAGCTCGCCGAGCAGATGGGCTGGCGGCTGCCCGAGGTGATCTTCTACCCCACCGGCGGCGGCACCGGGCTGATCGGCATGTGGAAGGTCTTCGCCGAGTTGGGCGCGTTGGGTTGGCTGGGGCCCGAGCGCCCGCGCATGGTGGCGGTCCAGGCCAGCGGCTGCGCCCCCATCGTCAAGGCCTATGAGGCGGGCGCCGAGCGCGCCGAGCCCTGGGCGGGCGCCCACACGATGGCCGCCGGCATCCGCGTCCCGGCGGCGCTCGGCGATTTTCTTATCCTAAGGGCGGTGCGCGAGAGCGCGGGCTTCGCCATCGCCGTCGACGACGCCGCGATCGAGGCCGCGCGGCGCGAGGTCGCCGAGCAGGAAGGCCTCTTGATGTGCCCCGAGGGCGCCGCGACCTACGCGGCTTATGTGAAGGCGCTCGATGAGGGCCGGGTGGCGCGCGACGAGAGCGCGGTGCTGTTCAACTGCGCCTCGGGGCACAAGTACCCGCTGCCGGCGGCGTGATTCGGAGACCCCGCCAGTGGACCGGCCCCGGCGGCCCGTGCTAGAGAACCCGGCGCCCGCGCCCCGCCCGGACGCCCATTGGAGCACCGCCCCTGTCGCCTGAATCCGCCAGCGACGCGCCCGCCGCCCGCCTCGAGCCCATCGACCTCTCGGCCTATGCCGAGGGCAACACCGGGGTCGACTACGTCACCACCTTCGAGAGCCCGGCGCCCGGGCCCCACATCATGGTCAACGCGCTGATGCACGGCAACGAGCTCTGTGGCGCCCACGCCCTGGTGGCGCTGATGGAGCGCGGGGTGCGGCCCTGCCGCGGCCGGCTCACCTTGAGCTTCGCCAACGTCGAGGCCTACCTCGGCTACGACGAGCGCGACCCCATCGCCGCGCGCTTCATCGACGAGGACCTCAACCGGGTGTGGGCGGCGGCGCGGCTCGCGAGCCCGCCGCGCTCGCGCGAGGCGACGCGGGCGCGGGCCCTGAGGCCGCTGGTCGACGAGGTCGACTACCTCTTGGACCTCCACTCGATGACGCTCCCCTGCCCGCCCCTGATGCTCTGCGGCGAGACCGAGAGGGGGCGCCGCCTGGCCCGGGCGATCGGCTTCCCGGTCCACGTCGTGGCCGACGCCGGCCATGCCGCCGGCACCCGGCTGCGCGACTACGGCCCCTTCGCCGACCCTGAGAGTGCCAAGACCGCGCTCCTGATCGAGTGCGGCCAGCATTGCGAGGCGGCCAGCGCCGCGGTCGCGCTCGAGATGACGATCCGCTTCCTCGACCACTTCGAGCTCGTCGATGGCGAGCACACCGCGCCCTACGGCAGCGCCCCGCCGCCCGGGGGGCAGCGCTTGATCGAGGTCAGCGAGGCGGTGACGGTTGAGAGCGACGATTTCACTTTCGCCCGCGAGTTCCGGAACCTCGAGGTCATCGGCGCCGCGGGCACGACCATCGCCGAGGATGGCGGCAAGCCCGTGCGCACCCCCTACGACGCGTGCGTGCTGGTGATGCCGACCGAGCACCTCAAGCGCGGCCACACCGCCGTGCGCCTCGGCCGCTTCGTGGAATAGGGCGCGCTCGATCCTCTATATCGTGCCCTCTTTCCTGACTTCGCCCGACCGCCGACGGGGCGCGCTGAGGGCGGCCGGGCGGACCATCCTGGCGCTTGGGGTGGGCACCGCGGGCGGTGCGGTGGCCGCCTTCGCCGGGTTGCCGCTCGCCTGGATGCTGGGCGCCATGTGTCTCAGCACCGCGGCCAGCCTGATGGGCGCGCCGCTCTACGTGCCGCCCGCCTTGCGCACCGTCATGATCGCCGTGCTCGGCCTGATGCTGGGCGCCGTCTTCACGCCCGAGCTCGTGGCCCGCGCCAGCCAATGGCTCGGCGCCCTGGTGCTGCTCGTCGTCTACCTCGCCGTGGCCGGCCTCGTGGTGTTGGTCTATTTGCGCAAGCTCGCCGGCTACGACGGCGTCACGGCCTACTTCTCGGCCATGCCCGGCGGCTTCAACGAGATGATCATCAGCGGCGAGGCGATGGGCGGCGACGTCCGCGCCATCTCGCTCACCCATACCGTGCGGGTCTTCGCCGTGGTCCTCGCGGTGCCCTTCTACTTCCGCGTGGTCGAGGGGCTGGAGGCGCCCGCCGCGGCGCTCGGCACCGCCGGCGCGCTCGGTGCCGCGGGCGCGCTCGGTGCCGCCGACGGGCTCGTCCTGGTGCTCGCGGGGAGCGCCGGCTTCGCCCTGGCGCGCTGGCTCAGGCTGCCGGCGGCGGCGCTGGTGGGGCCGATGGCGGCGAGCGCCGCGGTCCATCTCGGCGGTCTCACCGAGGCCTCGCCGCCGCAGTTGCTGGTGGCGCTGGCCCAGGTCGTGGTCGGCACCGCCGTCGGCGGCCGCTTCGCCGGGGTCTCGCTGCGGCAGGTGCGGCGCGAGCTCGCCGTGGCGGTGGGGGCGACGGCGCTGCTGCTGGCCCTGGCGGTGGTCTTCAGCACCGCCGCCGCCGCCGCCCTGGGGGTGACGCCGGCGGCGCTGTTCCTGGCGCTGGCGCCCGGCGGCCTGGCCGAGATGAGCCTGGTGGCGCTGGCGCTCGGCGTCGACACCGCCTTCGTCTCGACCCTGCACGTCGTCCGCATCGTCCTGGTCGTCATCCTCGGCCCGCTCGCCTTTCGCCTGTTGCGCCGCCGACGACCCCACGAGGCGCCGCCCGCAGATCGGTCATAAGATAATTTTCAAATCTATTCGATATATCTTATAATCATCGATGATACGGCCGGCGCCAGGGGAGAGGATGATGCCGCGCTGGGAGTTCCTGGTCAGTCCACGGTTCGAGGTCTGCTACGCGCTCGCCCTGCTGGCGGAGCCCGGGGCGCGGCTTCATGCCGGGTGGCGCGGCTGGGCGCGTGCGCGCCTCGGCGAGCACTTCGCGGCCGAGCTCGCGGGGCTCGGCGAGGTGCTCTGGATCGCCTTGCCCGAGGTCCTGGGCGGAGCGGCACCGGTGCCCGAGTTCGAGCTCCTGATGCAGCGCCTGCGCGGGCTCGACGAAGGCGAATTTCAGCGCCGGCTGCTGATCGCGCTGCTGCACGACGAGGAGGTGGCGGCCGACCTCGCCGCCCCGCGCGGGCCGGTAGGCGAGGCTTTGGCGCGGCTGCCCGAGGCCAAGCGGGTGTGGCTCGCCGACAGCGGCCTCTTCCCCCACCGCCCCGAGGCGCCGGCGCCCTCGCTGCTCGAGCGCCTGGCGCGCGCTCCGGGGGCGTTGCGCGGTCAGGCCTGCGACCTCCTGGAGGCGTTCTGGGAGCGTGCCCTGGCGCCGACCTGGGCTCGCTTGGCGCCCCAGCTCGATAGCTCCAAGGCCCGCGCCGAGCGCCTCTTCGAGAGCTGTGGGCCGGGCGAGTTCGCCACCGCCGTCCGCCTCCTGGTCGAGCTCGACGAGGCGGAGGCTGAGCTGCGCGCGGCGCGGGGCGGCTACCGCGTCGCGCTCGCCGAGCTCGAGGCCTGCTACGTCCTGCCGTCGGCCTTCAACTATCGCCGCTTCTGGTCGGTGGCGCCGGCCGGGGCGGACGGGGCGGACGGGGCGGACGGTGCCGTGGCCTTCCTGCCCTATTTCGACCCCGCCCTCGAGCTCGAGGCGGCGGCGGGCGCCGCGCCGCGCCGCGCCCGCGCCGAGCCCGACCCGGCCCTGGTGTGCAAGGCCCTGGGCGATGCCACCCGGTTCTCGATGCTGACGCTCTTGGCCCGCGGGCCGCGCAACGGCGCCGAGCTCGCCAAGGAGCTCGGGCTCTCGACGGCCACCATCTCGCACCACGTGTTCCAGCTCCGCGAGGCCGGCGTGGTGGCGCAACGGGCGAGGGGCAACGCCGTCGAGCTCAGCCTCGACCGCGCGGCGCTGGAGGCGCTCTCGGGCCGGCTGGTCGCGCGCCTGTTCGGCGGCGGCGCGCCGTAGGGCAGCGGGAGTCGCGGTCAGGGGCGCGGGCAGGGGCGCGGGCCCGTGCTACACTCGGGCGATGCGCGTCGCCACGCCCGAGAGCTGGTACCAGGTGCGCTCCTTGAGCGACGGCGTCAGCCACATCCTCGAGCCCCACATCGAGACCTTCTACCGCTGCAACATGTGGCACGTGCGGGGCCGCGACCGCGACCTGCTGGTGGATTCAGGCATGGGCGTGGTGAGCCTGCGCCGCCACGTCGCGCTGCTCTCCGGGCGGCCGCTCCTGGCGCTGGCGAGCCACAGCCACTTCGACCACATCGGCGCCCACCACGAGTTCGCCGAGCGCGCCATCCACCGCGCCGAGGCCGACATCCTGGCCCATCCGAGCCGCGCCAACACCCTCGCCGAGCTCTACGTGAGGGACACGATTTTCACCGCGCTGCCCCCCGGCGACTACGACTCGACGAGCTACGCGCCGGCGCCGGCGCCGGCCACCCTGATCCTCGAGGCGGGCGACGTCATCGACCTCGGCGACCGACATTTCGAGGTCCTGCACCTGCCCGGCCACTCGCCGGGCTCGATCGCGCTGTGGGAACCGGCGAGCGCGATTCTGTTCTCGGGCGACGCGGTTTACGACGGGCCCTTGGTCGACGACGCTTACCACTCGGACGTGGACGACTACCTCGCCACCATGGAGCGTCTGCGCGCGCTGCCCGTGCGCTTGGTGCACGGCGGCCACTTCCCGAGCTTCGGGCGGGCGCGCTTCGCCGAGCTGATCGAGGACTACGTGGCCGGCAAGCGGGCGCCGGGCTGCCCCGCGGAGGTGGCCGCCAACAACAACCTCCCGCCTAGCGCTTGAGCAGGACGATATCGCTCAGCCGGGCGTGGACCTCGACCACCTCGCCGGCGGCGACCCGGGCCTCGGGCGGCACCCGCAACAAAAGATCGACCTCGCCGCCCGGGCCGGCGCGGGCGCGGCAGCGGCGGTGGGCACCCTGGAACACGCTCTCGCCGAGGCGCACCGGCCCCAGCGCCACGGACTCCGTTCCCGGCGCCGCGCCCGGGGCGGCGCCTGCCGCCGCGCCCAGCCTGAGCTGCTCGGGCCGCAGCGAGAGATAAGCCTTGGATCCGACCTTGGCCTCGCCGGCGACCTCGATGGGACCCAGCGCTGTTTCGACCCGCACCCCCTGCTCCAGCCGCTCGACGACCCGGCCCTCGAGAATATTGCTCTCGCCCATGAAGGTGGCGGCAAAGAGGCTCGCCGGGCGCAAGTAAACCCGGTCGGGGGGGCCGATGTCCTCGATGCGGCCGTGGTTCAAGACGACGATGGTGTCGGCGATGCTCATGGCCTCGTCCTGGTCGTGGGTGACGTGCAGGAAGGTGGTGCCGAGCTCGCGCTGGATGCCCACCAACTCCTCCTGCATCTGGCGCCGCAAGTTGAGGTCGAGGGCGCCCAGCGGCTCGTCGAGCAGCAGCACCGCGGGCTCCACCGCGAGCGCCCGGGCCAGGGCGACACGCTGGCGCTGACCGCCCGAGAGCTGGTGCACGGCACGCTCGCCGAAGCCCTCGAGGCCCACCAGCTTCAAGACCCGGTCGGCGCGGCGGCGGCGCGCGGGCCGCGCCACCTTGCGCATGGCGAGGCCGAAGCCGACGTTGGCGGCGACGCTCATGTGGGGAAAGAGCGCGTAGTCCTGGAACACGGTGGCGGTGGGGCGGCGCGCCGGCGGCACCCGGGTGACGTCGGCGCCCTCGATCGCGATCCGGCCGGCGCTCGGCTCGACGAAGCCGCCGAGGATCGAGAGGATGGTTGTCTTGCCGCTCCCCGACGGCCCCAGGAGGACCACGAACTCGCCGCGCTGGATGGCGAGGTCGACATCGTCCACCGCCACCGTCGCCCCGTAGAGCTTGCGGATGCCGGCGAGCTCGACCAGCGGCTCAGTCATGGCGCCGCCTTTGCCGCAAGAGTAGGAGCTCGACCACGACGATGAGCGCGAACGAGATCGCGAAGACGATGGTGCCGGCGGCGTTGAGCTCGGGGCTGAGCCCGGAGCGCAGCATGCTCCAGATGATCACCGGCAGGGTGACGTCGAAGCGGCTCAACAGGAAGGCGATCACGAACTCGTCCCACGACAAGGTGGCGGCGAGCACGAAGGCGGCAAGCAACGCCGGCCACAGCATCGGCACCGCGATCAGGACCATCACCTTGAGGTCGCTGGCGCCCAGGTCCTGGGCCGCGCGCTCGGCATTGGCCTGGTGCTCGCCAAGCTGGGAATAGACGATGGCGAAGCAGAGCGGCAGGTTGATGACGACGTGGCCGATGCCCACGGCGAGCAGCGACTTCGGGACCCCGAGCAGGTTGAAGGTGATCAAGAGCCCCATGCCGATGATCAGGTAGGAGACCGTGATCGGCGCCATAAGCAGGTACTGGGCCGCGCCCGCGAAGCGCGGCCGCCGCCGCGCCAGCCCATAGGCGGCGAGGAAGCCGAGCGTGGTGGCGGTGAGGCCCGAGAGCAGCGCCACCACGACCGAGTTGCCGAGCGCGGCCATGAGACGGTGGTTGTCGATCACGCGCGCGTACCAGCGCAGGCTGAAGCCCTTGAAGGGGGGCACCGGAAGGATGCCGTCCTGGAACGAGAACAGCACCAGGAGCACCACCGGCAGGAAGATGAAGGCGAGCCCGGCGACGACGTAGAGGGTGGCGGGAAGCTGACGCAGCGCGCCCATGGCTCACACCCGATCCATCCGGAGGCGCCGGGCGAAGGCCAGGAACACCGCCGTCACCACCACCATCAGCACCATGCTTAGCGCCGAGGCCATGGGGAAGTCGGCGCGCCGACCGATCTGCAGCATGATCGCCTGGGGCATGAGGAGCTCGCGGCTGCCGCCCAGGATCTGCGGCGTGATGTAATCGCCGATCGCCAGCACGAAGGTGAGGAAGGCGCCGACCGCGACCCCGGGCAGACTTAGCGGCAAGGTGATGCGGAGGAAGATCTGCAGGCTCGAGGCCCCCAGATCGGCCGCCGCCTTGCGGTAGGAGTCCTTGATCTGGGTCAGGTTGGCGTAGATCGTCAGCGTCAGCAGCATGGTGAAGAAGTGGACGAAACCGAGCACCGTGGCGCCGCGGGTGTTGCTCATCGCCAGGGGCTGGTCGATGAGGCCGAGGCCCAGCAGGGCCTGGTTGATGACGCCGTTGTTGGAGAGCACCAAGAGCCAGCTGTAGGAGCGGATCACGTACGAGGTCCAGAACGGCAGCACCACCAGCATCAGCATCGGCCGCTGCCAGCGCGCCGGCACCCGGTAGGCGAGCACGTAGGCCAAGGGATAGGCCAACAGGACGCTGACCACGGTGACGATGAGGGTGACCTCGAGCGAGTTGAGGAGCGCTTCCAGGAAGTAGCTGCGCTCGAAGAACTTGGCGTAGTTGGCCAAGGTCCAGGCAGCGACGATCTTGCCGCCCAAGCGCTGCCAGAAGCTCTCCATCAGCATCACGGCGATGGGCACGACGAAGAATGCCGCCGTCCACAGCAGCGCCGGATAGAGCGCCCAGCCCTTGAGGCCCCCGGCGGGGGCCCGGGCCGGGTGCTCGCCCTCGGTCATCGAAGCCGCCGCGCCGAACGCGGCTCAGGCTTGCAGGAACTCCGTCCACACGTCGAGCATGGCTTCGTCGAGCTCGGCGTCGGGGATGAAGTAGGGGTACGAGTTGGCGATGAAGCCCGGCTGCTGGTCCCAGCGCAGCTGCTTCTTCTCGCCGGGCTTGAGCTCGGCCTTGGAGTTCGAAGGCATGGCCCAGTAGCAGCTCGAGGTGGCGAGCCGCGCCTGGCCCCCGGGGCTTAGGATGTACTTCACGAAGTCGGTCGCCAGCTTCTTCTTCTTAGACGCCGCGAAGACCCCGATCGCCTGCTGCCAGCGCACCCCGCCCTCGTCGGGGATCAGCCAGTCGAGCTCGGGCTTCTCCTCCATCAGGCCGGCGACCGCGTACTCGCCGCCGCTGACGATGATGTCGGCGTCGCCGTTCACCAGCGCGTTCTGCACCGTCGGCACGTCGCCGATCACCGAGGCCAGCTTCTTGATCTCGAACAGCTTGTCGCGGATCGCCGGCAGGTTGTCCTTGGTCACCTGGTGCGGCTTGATGCCGATGCCGATGCCGACCATCTCCATGGTCGGGATGTAGTAGTCGTAGACCGCGATGCGGCCCTTGTACTTGGGGTTCCACATCACGTCGGCGCGGCGCGCGTCCGCCAGCGGCACGTTCTTGTTGTTGAACGAGATCGCGTTGTAGCCGAACTTCTCGGGCACCGCGTAGAGCTTGCCGCCCTTGTAATGAAGGTCGCGCAGCCTGAGCGCCGCGAAGATGTCGTTCCAGGGAAACTCGGCGTCGGGGAGCTCGGCCAGGAGCCCCGCCTCGACGACCCGGGGCACGTCCACCGAGTCGATCACGAAGACGTCCCAGTCGCCGGGCTGCGACTGCTCGAGGAGCGCCAGCGCCGTGCCCGTGCCTTCGTACTCCTTGAGGTTGACGCGGACGTCGTTGGCCTCCTCGAAGGGTTTCAAGAGCGCGGGATCAGTGTGGTCGCACCACACCAGGGCATTGAGCTCTTGGGCCGCGCGGCCCCGGCGCGGCAGCCCCAGCGTTCCCGCCGCGGCCAGCGTCATGGCGCTCGATTGGAGAAAGCGGCGGCGGCTCAGCGGCGCGCTCGCGGTCTTGGGTTTGACGGCCGTTGTGGGCATGGAATCCTCCCCTGACGGTTGTTGAGATCGGGCCCCGGCCAAGGTGCCCGGGCAGCATTATAGGGATCGCGCGAGGCGCGGCAATCGGACGAGGCACCTCCGCCCGCGCCGCCGATTGTCAGCGCCGCGCCCAGCGACGATACTGGGGGCGCGGCAAGCGTTGCGAGGGAGCGAGGTCGCCATGGAGAACCTCAAGGTCAACGGCGAGCGCCTGTGGCAGAGCCTGATGGAGCTCGCCGAGATCGGCGCCACCGCCAAGGGCGGGGTCTGCCGCCTGGCCTTGAGCGACGTCGACCGCGAGGGCCGCGACCTCTTCGTGCGCTGGTGCGAGGAGGCCGGATGCACGGTGACGGTCGACCGGATGGGCAACATCTTCGCCCGCCGCCCGGGTCGCGACGACAGCCGGCCGCCCGTGCTCGCCGGCAGCCACCTCGACAGCCAGCCCACCGGCGGCAAGTTCGACGGCGCCTACGGGGTGCTCGCCGGGCTCGAGGTCATCCGCACCCTCAACGACCTCGACGTCGAGACCGAGGCCGCGGTCGAGGTGGTGGCCTGGACCAACGAGGAGGGCTCGCGGTTCTCGCCGCCGATGATCGGCTCGGGCGTGTTCGCCGGCGAGTTCGAGCTCGACTACGCCCTCGAGCGCGCCGATACCGACGGCTTGACCATGGGCGCCGAGCTCTCGCGCATCGGCTACGCCGGCGCGCTGCCGGTGGGCGGCCGCGCGGTCGGCGCCTACTTCGAGGCCCACATCGAGCAGGGCCCGATCCTCGAGGCCGAGGACAAGGTGATCGGGGTGGTAAGCGGCGCCCAGGGCCAGCGCTGGTACGAGGTCACGGTCAGCGGGCAGGAGGCCCACGCCGGGCCGACGCCGATGGAGCGCCGCCGTGACGCGCTGCTGGGCGCCGCGCGCATGGTGGCCGAGGTCAACCGCATCGCCATGGCGCGCCAGCCCTATGCCTGCGCCACCGTGGGCATGATGCGGGTGAGCCCCAACTCGCGCAACGTCATCCCCGGCTCGGTGTTCTTCACCGTCGACCTGCGCCACCCCGAGGACGAGGTGCTGTTGGCGATGGACGGGGCGCTGCGCGAGGCCTGCGGGCGAATCGCCGAGGATGCCGGGCTCGGGCTCGAGATCGACGACTTCTTCTACTTCCCGCCCACGCCCTTCGAGGCGGGCTGCGTCGAGGCGGTGCGGGCGGCGGCCGAGCGCGGCGGCTACCCCCATCGCGACATCGTCTCGGGCGCCGGCCACGACGCCGTCTACATGGCCAAGGTGGCGCCCACCGGGATGATCTTCGTGCCCTGCGAGGACGGCATCAGCCACAACGAGATCGAGAACGCCGAGCCGGAGCACCTCGAGGCCGGCTGCAACGTGCTGCTGCAAGCGGTGGTGAGCCGCGCCAACGCCGACTGACGGCGGCCCCGGTGGCGACCCCGGTGAGGGCCCCGATGACGGCGACGATCGACGAACATTACGGGCGCGGCGGGCTGGGCCAGACCCTGCTCGCCGCCCTCGCCGACGCCGGCAAGGACATCGAGGCCTTGCGCCCGGCCGACCTGGCGCCCATTGACGAGTTCCACATCCGCGGCGCCAAGGCCACCCTCGAGCTCGCCCAACTCGCCGCGATCGCGCCTGAGCACCACGTGCTCGACGTCGGCTCGGGCATCGGCGGGCCCTCGCGCCACCTCGCCGCGGCCTTCGGCTGCCGGGTCACCGGCCTCGACCTCAGCGCGGAATACTGCGAGGTGGCGGCGATGCTGGCGGCGCGTACCGGCCTCGAGGGCCGCGTCGACTACCGTCACGGCGACGCCACCCGGATGCCCTTCAGGGGCGCGAGCTTCGACGTGGTGTGGACCCAGCACGCCGCGATGAACATCGCCGACAAATCGCGCCTCTACGCCGAGATGGCGCGGGTGCTGAAGCCGGGCGGGCGGCTCGCCATCTACGACATCGTCGCCGGCGCCGGCGGCGAGGTCCACTTCCCGGTGCCCTGGGCCACCGAGCCCGCGATCAGCTTCCTCACCGGGGCGCCGGAGATGCGCGCGGCGCTCGAGGGGCTGGGTCTCAAGGTGCTGCACTGGCGCGACGCCACCCCGCCGGCGCTCGACTGGTTCCGCGCCATCGCCGCCAAGGCCAAGGCCCAGGGGCCGGCGCCGCTCGGCCTTCATCTCCTCATGGGCCCGGAGTGGGGGACGATGGTGGCGAACCAGGTGCGGAACCTCGAAGAGGACCGCATCCGCCTGCTCCAGGCGGTGCTCGAGCGCCCGGCCTGAGCGTCGCTCCAGCCTTACTTGAAGGGCTCTTCCAGGTTCTTGATCAGGGCCACGAGCACGGCGCGGATCTGGCCCTCGTCGCAGCCCATGACGACGGCGTCCTCGAGCGCCTCCTGGCACATCTCCTGGATCTCGACCAGGTTCTCGTTCAGGACCTTGATCTTCTCGAGGCACGAGACCGGGGTGCCGTCGGGCGCCCGCCACACGATCTCGCCGCGGGCGTTGCGGATCACGTTGTCGTCGCCGCCGCCTGTCGTGCTCTGGGTCACGCCCGTCCGTCCGCTCGTTGAGTCCCGAAGGGCGGCCATAATGCCCGAGGCGGCGGCCCGCGTCACGCGCCGAAAAGAAACGGCCACCGCGATCGGTGGCCGTCAGCGGGGCGGGGGCCCGCCGGGGCGTGTTCGCGCCCCAAGCGAGCTTGGGGGAGCGTCAGAACACCTGACTGTGCATGAGCCGCGAGCTCGAAAACGCCGGCATCGGGAGATCGGAAGCGATCGGCACCCATTGGGGAAGCAGGAACATCTCGTGGGTCGCGTTGACCAGCGACACCGTGACCAGCGGCGTCTTGATCGTGCTCCCCGCGCCATCGATCTGGCTCCAGCTGTAGGTCACCCGGACCTCGATGTTGGCGACGTCGGCCTTCGGCACCTGCATGGCGGCGACGATGGCCGCGAAGGTGATGTCGGCGCCGCTCGCCGCCGCGCCGCCGCTGCAACTCGTGGCGCCGCCTGGGAAGGTGCAGACGACGTCCTGGGCCTCGAGGTTGACGAGGTCGGCGAGGGTGTCGCCGATTATCGCCGCGCGGACCCCCTCGCGGGTGGAGTCGGTGGCGGCCTGGTAGTCGTACATGAGAAAGACGAACTCGAAGATCGCCACGGTCATCACGATCATGATCGGAAACATGAACGCGAACTCGACCGCCGTCGCGCCGCGGACGTCGCCGAGGAAACGCCGCGCCTGGCGGCTCCAGCTAGCTGCCGATGTAGCCTTGATCATGGACCGCCCTCAGCGAGAAGTTCTGGGTGAAGTCGATGAAGAACATGCCGTCGAACAGCCCCGGTACCACCGGCGTGTAGGGCACCGTCGCATCGAGCCTGAACACCGTGACGCTGAGGCCGTTGACGACCTCGATGCGCGGCGTGATGGTGATGGTCGCCGGATTGGTCCAGCCCGCGACCCGCGGGTTTCCAGTGCCGCTGGGGTTGCCGTACATGGCCACGTTCTTGACCTGGGTCTCGGTGATGGCGCCGGCCGAGCCGAGCGGCAGCGCGGGCGAGCGGGCGGCGATCATGGCACCGGCGCGCAGCCCCTTCTCGACCGCGACGATCTCGCTCAGCAGCGAGCCCAGCTCGATGACGCCGACGAGGACGAGCAGGAACAGCGGCAGGACGAGCGCGAACTCGACCGCCGGGCTGCCGCTCTGGCAGCGGCGGAGCCTATTCAACAAGCCTGACATTTTCAGTGAACCCGGCAAAGAGCTTCTCCCCGGACGCGATCATCGGACCGGCGAGCTCGGCGTAGACCGCGGCGTTCCCTCCCCCGCCTCCCGGCTTGATCACGTACTCGGTGATGAAGAACATCGCCGTCTTGCCGGCGGCATTGTAGGTGTTGCTGCCTTGCACGCCCAGATCCACGCAGGGGAGGACCGCCACGCCGACCAGGCGGCGCGCCGCCTGACACTCGGGGTCACCCGGATACTCCGGCAGACAGATGGTGCTTCCGTCGAATGGATCGCCCGGGTCCGGCAGGCCCGAGGTGACGTTGTCGACGCGGCAGCGCTCATTCCCGGAGCCCGGCATGTTGGGGAAGGCGGGGCCCAGGCCCGGGATCTGGGCGCCGGCCGGGTTCGTCACCGACGTCCAACCGCCGGGGTCATTCGGGAACGCGACCACGGTGTGGGGCCCGGTGATCGGGTCTGTCACGGTCCCGACATAGAAGGTGAGCCCCGATTCCCAGAGATAGACCTGCCACCGGGTGGGGTTGAGGCCGACGGCGCCGGTGAGGCCAAGGGGCAGCCCGCCGCCGTGAAAATCGTTCCAGTAGGTGGCCGCGGTCCAATCTCCGTTGCCGAGCTCTCCGGTGCCCGTGCCCGCGATATTGGTGTCCCGGTAATAGTTGAGCACGTTGGAGGCCGGGTTGTTGTCGACGGCCGGGCCCGGCGGATCGCAATCGAAGCGGGAGTTGACCCCCTGCACCACCGGGTTGGTCTTCGATCCGGGCGCGGTCGTCACGTCCCCGGTCGACTCCCGGCACTCCGAAGCGTTCGGGTTGCGTATGGCGGCCTCGATGGCGGAGGCGCCGCAATCGCCGGCGGGCGTGCACAGAAGGCCGAACTCGCCCGGCGCCATCAAGCCGCTGCCCGGCCCCTCCTTGATGATCATCTGCTTGCCGATGTTGCTGAGGAGCGTCAGCGACTTAGCCTCATTACCTACGCCCTCCCCCGGGTCGCAGACCATGAACGGCGTGGGCGCGCAGCTGACCCCCCCGCCGCCATTTTCGGCCACCGCGTAGGTGGTGTAGGTCTTGGAGCTGACGCCGCTGCCTCCGAAAATGGCGAGTATGGGCTGCAACAGTATGCTCATGGTCTCGGGCTGCAGCTCGACACGGATGTAGGCGGCTCGGGAGTCCAGGGCGGTGACGGTGCCGGAGCCGGGACTGCCGGGGGTGTAGACCGAGAAGAAGGTGAGGGTGGAGACGACCAGGTTGCCGGACCCTTCCTTGACGCCGCTGGCGTGGCGGACGCCGCTCTGGGCCATCGCCGTGGCGCGGGCGATGGCGCCTTCGGTGCCGTCGAGGTGGACGACGGCCGAGAGCGCGGCCGAGTCGGCGGCGTCCTGCATCTCGGCCCTAAAGACCATCAGTCGCCCGACGTCGATGACCAGCACCCCGCTGCCGATGAGCAACACGCCGACGAAGGCCGCGTACATGGCGACCGCGCCGCGGCGGTCGCCGAGCAGGTTGGCGCCGAGCCGCGCCACCGCCGTGCGCCGGGCGCGCCTGAAAAGGAACTGGAAGGATCGAAACCCTCGTCTCATCACGGGCCTATTCCCTTTTTCACTCCCGGAGTCTGCACCAATGGATCTTAACAGATCGGCCGGGAATTCTCAATTTGTTCTAATCTAGCGCGGCAGGGCGGCGGACCCGCGAAGCTCGCTCCAAGGCGCTGATCATCGCGCCCCGCGGGCCTTGTTCCCCACACTTGGGCGCATCCAATAGCACGGCGGTGGGCGCCGCCGCAGTGACAGCGGTCACACGCTGGAGCGTCTGCCTGCACCACGTCTTATCGAACCCTGATGCCGACAAACCACTTGCCGCATGCTGGGCTTGATCCCCTACTATCCATCCGGCGCCCGCCATCCGCCTGTCGGCGGCGCCTCGGCGACGGACCATCGGAGGGTAGGCGATTGACGGAGCCCATGGGGCCTAGCGCCGCCCCGCCGCCCGGACCGGCCATGGGAATGGGCGTGACCCTGCCGCTCTACGCGGCCACGCTTTTCGTCGGCGCGCTCTTGCTCTTCGCGGTGCAACCCATGTTCACCAAGGCGGTCCTGCCCCTCCTGGGCGGCTCGCCGGCGGTGTGGAACACGGCCCTGGTGTTCTTCCAGGCGGCGCTGCTCGCGGGCTACGTCTACGCCCATCTGATCAGCCGCTACCTTGGGCCCAAGGCCCAGCCGCTCCTCCACATGGCGCTGCTGGTCGCCGCCTTCGCCGCCCTTCCCATCGGCCTTGCCGCGGGTTGGACCGCGCCCGGCCAGGCGCCGCCCGTGCCCTGGCTGATCGGCCTGCTGGCGGTCTCGATCGGCCTGCCGTTCTTCGCCGTCTCGGCCACCGCCCCCCTGATGCAGAAGTGGTTCGCCCAGAGCGGCCACCAAGCGGCCACCGACCCCTACTTCCTGTACGGCATCAGCAACCTGGGCGGCCTGGTGGCCCTGATCGCCTACCCCATCCTCATCGAGCCCTTCTTGGGGCTCGGCCTCCAGGGCCGGGTGTGGACCTGGGGTTACGCCCTGCTGGTCGCCCTCATCGCCGCCTGCGCCGTGGTCTCTTGGCGCGCTCGGGAAGCCGCTCGTCCGACGCCGGAGACCGAGGCCGAAAGCGGCCTGGTGAGCGAGGTGGGCTGGCCGCGGCGGCTGCACTGGCTGCTGCTCGCCTTCGCCCCCTCGAGCCTGCTCCTGGGCGTCACGCTGCACCTCGGCACCGACGTGGCCGCGGCGCCCTTCATGTGGGTGGTGCCGCTCGCCATCTACCTCTTGAGCTTCACCATCGTGTTCGCGCGCCGGCCGTTCTTTCGGCACGGTTGGATGGTGGCGCTGCAGGTCTGGGTGCTGATCGGGCTCGCCCTCTACTTCGGCGACGATCGCCTGTGGCTCGCCTTTCCGCTCCACCTCTCGGCGCTCTTCCTCTCGGCCATGGTCTGTCACGGCGAGCTGGCGCGGCGCCGACCCGTGACCCGGCACCTCACCGAGTACTACCTGTGGATCCCCATCGGCGGGCTGCTGGGCGGCGTGTTCAGCGCCCTGGTGGCGCCCCTGGTCTTCGACTGGGTGCTGGAGTACCCGCTGGCGCTGGTGCTCGCCTGCCTGCTGCGACCGGCGCTGGGGGCGCGCGGCGCGCGCGATAAATGGCTCGATCTGGCATTGCCCGCCGGGCTCGCGCTGGTCTACCTGTCGGTCGAGCGCAAGCTCGGCATCGACCCCTCACACTACTGGGAGACGGGCGGGCTGTTGCTCGGCGCGGCCTTCGCGCTCGTCCTACTCGCCTTTCGCAAGCGCCCGCTGCGCTTCGCCCTCGGCCTCGCGGTGCTGCTGTTCACCCCCCACTTGCTGCCCGGCCCCGGCCAGGTGTTGCTGACCGAGCGCAGCTTCTTCGGCGTCCACCGGGTCGAGGTCGATCCAACCCAGCGCTTCAACCTGCTCTGGCACGGCACGACGATCCACGGGGTCCAAACCACGACGCCCGATTACTGGCGCCTGCCGGCCACCTACTACGGCCCCTCCGGGCCCTTGGGGCAGATCTTCGGCGCGCTTTACGAGATTGGCCGAGTAGAGCGCATCGGCGCGGTGGGCTTGGGCGCCGGGGCCGTCGCCTGCTACCTCGAGCCCGGGCAGACAATGACCTTCTACGAGATCGACCCGACGGTCGAACGGATCGCCCGCGACGATCGCTTCTTCCATTACCTGGGCGAGTGCGGGGGGGACGCCGAGGTGGTGCTGGGGGACGGCCGGATCAAGCTCGCCGAGGCCCCGGATGGCGCCTACGACCTGCTCATTCTCGATGCCTTCAGCTCGGACGCCATTCCCGTTCACCTGCTTACCCGCGAGGCCCTGGCGCTCTATTTGCGCAAGCTCGCGCCCGGCGGGCTGATCTTGTTCCATATCACCAATATATTCGTCGACCTCGACCCGGTGCTGGCCAACCTGGTCGCCGACGCGGGCCTGGCCGCAAAGATCCAGTATCACCTGCCTTTGGTCGAGTACGCCCATCCCCTGCGCCCGATCTACGACCTGCGCTCGACCTGGGTGGTGGTGGCGCGAAGCGCCGCGGATTTGGAGGTGCTGGGCGTTGACCCGCGCTGGCGGCCGCTCCGGCCCCAGCCCTTGCTGGGCCTGTGGACCGACGACTTCTCCAACGTGGCGCTGGCGCTGGTGTGGAAGCAGTTCTTCGCCCGCGAGCGCTGGACCCGCTGAGCCTCAGGTCTCGGTCGACTCGACGGCCTCGGCGATGGCCTGGCCGAGCTCCGTGGTCGAGGCCGTGCCACCGAGGTCGGGGGTCAGCGCCCGGCCCTCGGCAACCACTTGGGCGATCGCCGCCTCGACCGCCCGCGCCGCCGCGCCATGCCCCAGGTGCTCGAGCATCATCGCCCCCGACCAGATCTGGCCGATCGGGTTGGCCAGGCCCTGGCCGGCGATGTCCGGCGCCGAGCCGTGCACCGGCTCGAACATCGAGGGATGGGCGCGCTCGGGGTTGATGTTGCCCGAGGGGGCGATGCCGATCGAGCCCGCCACCGCGGGGCCCAAATCCGAGAGGATGTCGCCCAACAGATTGCTCGCCACCACCACGTCGAACCAGTCGGGATGGCAGACGAAGTGGGCGCACAGGATATCGATGTGAAACTGGTCGGTGGCGACCTCCGGGTGCTCGGCGGCGAGGACCGCGAAACGCTCGTCCCAGAACGGCATGGTGTGGATGATGCCGTTCGACTTGGTGGCCGAGGTGAGGCGCCGGGCCGGGCGCTCGGCCGCCAGCTCGAAAGCGTAGCGCAGCACGCGATCGACGCCCCGGCGGGTGAACACCGCTTCCTGCACCGCCATCTCGTGCTCTGAGTCGCGAAAGAGCCGGCCGCCGATCTCGGAGTACTCGCCCTCGGTGTTCTCGCGCACGATCACCATGTCGATGTCGGCCGGACCGCGGCCCCGGAGCGGCGAGGTCATGCCCGGCAAGAGCTTTACCGGGCGCAAGTTGACGTATTGCTGAAAGCGCCGGCGAATGGGGATCAGCAGGCCCCACAGCGAGAGGTGATCCGGCACTCCGGGCGCGCCCACCGCGCCGAGGTAGATGGCCTCGAACCCGGCCAGCCGCTCGAGGCCGTCGTCGGGCATCATTTGGCCCTGCTCGAGGTAGCGCTCGCTGCCCCAATCGAAGCTCTGCCAGGCGAACTCTAGTTGGAAGCGCCGGCCCGCGGCCTCGAGCACGCGGAGGCCCTCGGGCACCACCTCGCGGCCGATGCCGTCGCCGGGGATCACGGCTATCGCGTGGGCCACGCGCTGCTCTCCGCCTCCGGCCTCAGAGCCCGGCCCGGGCCTTGGCGAGGCGCCCCAGCGCCGGCGCCACCAGGCTGCCGAGGTAGAGGTACTCCCGGGTCTCTGTGACGCTGGTGATGATGGGATAGCCGCCTTCCGCGTCCTGCAGGTCCTCGACCACTTCGCCGTCGCCGTCGATGGCGATGACGTGTCCGTAAGCCACTGCTTGCGGGCGCACGAACGCCGGCAGGCGTTGCACCACCTTGCGCAGGAAGGGCCGCGCCGCCAGCGCGTCCACCAGCGCGTTGCGGGGCGCCACCAGGGCGACCCAGAAACGCCCCGCCTCACCGCGCGAGATGTTGTCGGGAAAGGCCGGCAAGGCCTCGATCAGCGGCTCGATCCGGCCCTTGGCCGGGCCCGCGAGCCAGTAGCGCAAGACCCGATAGCTCCCGGTCTCGGTGACCAGGACGTAGCTCTGGTCGTGGCTCAGGGCGACGCCGTTGGCGAAATCGAGGCCCTCGACCAGGGTGGTGGCGCGGCCGCTCTCGGGATCGTAGACCAGCAGCCGGCCGTTGCCGCCGTGCTCCATGAGGTCGAGCAGGCTGGCCTGGTAGGTGCCGCCCCAGTCCTTGGGCGCGAACTTGGTCGAGGCGTCGGAGAAGTAGACGCGGCCGTCGGGGGCCACGTCGAGGTCGTCGGCGAAGCCGATCGCCACCCCGTCGGCCGCGGTGGCGAGCACGGTTATGGTGCCGTCGGGGGCCACCGAGAGGAGGCCGCGGAAGGCGTCGGCGACGATCAGGTTGCCGTGGCCGTCGAACTCGATTCCGAGCGGGCGGCCGCCGGTGTCGACCCAGGGCTCAGACCTCGAGCCGTCGGCCTCGAGGCGCACGATTTGGCCGTCGTGGGTCGCCGCGTAGACCCGGCCCTGGGCGTCGACGGCGACGTCCTCGGGACCCACCGCGCCGCCGATGGCAAGGGCCTCGACGCCCTTGAGCCGTTGGTTGACGGCGAAGGGGCCGCTATAGCCGGGGTTCGCGGGCGCCCGCCAGGCGACCGGCTCGATCGGCACCGGCCAGGCGACGAAGTAGAGCACCACGACGACCAGCGCCGCCAACAGCCCGTAAAGAACCTTCGCCACCATCGCTGCTCTCCCCGGGGCGCCCGGCAAGGCGCCGCCCCGCCGATCAGGATTTCGATCTTAGCAGCTGCCGGTCCGCTGCGGCACCGGCGGAGCATCCGAGGTCACGCCAAGGCGCGCTCCAGGTAGCGCACGCCGTCGCGCGGGTTGTGGGTGCGGGTTGTGGGTGCGGCCGCCGGCCGCGCCTCAGACATGGATCGCGCCCTCGAGGTAGAGCGCGCAGCGCCCGGCGATGCGCACCCGCTCGCCCCGCGCCTCGCAGCGAAGCTCGCCGCCGCGGGGCGAGAGCTGGAGCGCCCGCAGCTCTCGCTTGCCCAGCCGCTCGGCCCAGTAGGGCACCAGGGTGCAGTGGGCGGAGCCGGTGACCGGGTCCTCGGGGATCCCGGCCCGGGGGGCGAAGAAGCGCGAGACGAAGTCGGCGTCGCCGCCCGGCGCGCTGACCATCACCCCGAGGCGGTCGAGGCCGGCGAGCCTGGCCATGTCGGGAGCGATGCGGCGCACCTCGTCCTCGCTCGCGAACACGGCGAGGTAGTCGCGGGGCACCGCCAGCACCTCGTGCGGCGTCGCGCCCAGCGCCTCGCCGAGGCCCTCGGGCAGCTCGCAGGCCTGGGCCGGCGCGGCCGGGAAGTCCATCACCAGGAGCCCGTCGTGGCGCTCGACGATGAGCGCCCCGCTCCTGGTCTCGAAGCGCGCCGAGCGCTTGTCGGAGCTCAGAAAATGGAAGATCACGTAGGCCGAGGCCAGGGTGGCGTGGCCGCAGAGGTCGACCTCCATGACCGGCGTGAACCAGCGCAGGTCGTAATAGTCGCGGCGGTCGATGAAGAAGGCGGTCTCGGAGAGGTTGTTCTCGGCCGCGATCGCCTGCATGGTCGCGTCGGGCAACCAATCGTCGAGTGGGCACACCGCCGCCGGGTTGCCGGCGAAGACCTGGCCGGTGAAGGCGTCGACTTGGTAGAGGGGCACCTTCATGGACATCATCCTGGCTCCTTCTTGGCCCGCCGGCAAGCGCCAGGGCGTGGCCCCGGCCATCGATTCTTTGAATACAATTGACAACCTCGGCGAATTCCCGAGGTTGTCCTGGTAATTCGCGAACAATACTTATGAAAATCGAGATGGGACCTGGTCAATACTTATATTGTCACTGTGACAATTTAACAGACGGCGCTACGCAGCCTGACGACAGCGCCGCCTCCGGAACCTCGTCAGAGGTCTTGCAAGTCGGTGAAATCGGCGCATTCTTTGGCGCTCGGTCTCATTAGCCGGCCAGCCATGCCCACGAGCGATCATAACCCCCCCGAAGCGCCCCACGATCGCTTCCCTTATCCCCTCGACTTCGCCCGCCCGGGCTACGATGCCGTCATCGAGCCCGGCATGACGCTGTGCATCGAGAGCTTCCCCTTCGAGGCCGACCTGTTGGCTTGAGGGTGGCGAACCGGGTGACCGAAGATCGGACGATGGCGGAAGGGCAGGTGAACGCGCCCGCGGCCGAGGGCCGGCGCCGAGGACGACGCAGAAGGCGGCAAGTCAGCGGCGGCGGCGGCGCCGCGCCCGGCTTGGCGCAGCCCGACTGGCGCCAGGTCCGCAACCCTTATCCGCCGCTCGCAGGGGTCTCCGAGGACGAGCTCGAGAGCATCCACATGGCCGCGCTCGAGATCCTCGAGGAGATCGGCATCGATTTCCTCAACGACGAGGCAAGGGCGCTGCTGGGCGCCGCCGGGGCCGGGGTCGCGGCCGATTCCGAGCGCGTGCGCCTCGACCGGGGGCTGGTCGAGGATTCCCTGGGCAAGGCGCCTAAGAGCTTCACGCTCCATGCCCGCAACCCGGACCGCAACCTCGAGATCGGCGGCGACGCGGTGGTCTTTTGCGCCATGGGGAGCGCGCCCAACTGCTCCGACCTCGAGGGCGGGCGGCGCCCCGGCAACCGCGAGGACTTCCGCAACCTGCTCAGGCTCGGGCACAGCCTCAACATCGTCCACGTCTTCGGCGGCTATCCGGTCGAGCCGCTCGACCTCCACCCCTCGATCCGCCATCTCGAGGCCCTGGCCGACACCGTCAAGCTCTCGGACAAGGCCTTCCACGGCTACTCCCTGGGGGCTGAGCGCAACCGCGACGCCATCGAGATCGCGCGCATCGCCCGCGGCGTCAGCGCCGCCGAGCTCGAGCGCGAGCCCAGCCTGATCACCATCATCAACTCCAACTCGCCGCTCAAGATCGACCGGCCGATGTGTCAGGGCATCCTCGAGATGGCGCGGCGCAACCAGGTCGTGGTGCTGACGCCCTTCACCCTGGCCGGCGCCATGGCCCCGGTCACCATTGCCGGGGCGCTGGCGCAGCAGAACGCCGAGGCGCTCGCCGGGCTGGTGCTGACCCAACTGGCGCGGCCCGGCGCGCCCTTCGTCTATGGCGGCTTCACCTCCAACGTCGACATGAAGTCGGGGGCGCCGGCCTTCGGCACGCCCGAGTACATGAAGGCGGCGCTGATCGGCGGCCAGCTGGCGCGGCGCTATTCCCTTCCCTATCGCTCGTCCAACGTCAACGCCGCCAACGCGGTCGACGCCCAGGCCGCGTACGAGTCGGTGTTCTCGCTGTGGGGCGCGATTATGGGCGGCGTCAACTTCCTCAAGCACGGCGCCGGCTGGCTCGAGGGCGGGTTGTGCTGCTCGTTCGAGAAGATGGTGCTCGACGCCGACTTGCTTCAGATGGTCGCCGCCTTCCTCGAGCCCCTCGAGGTGAGCGATCAGACCCTGGCCATCGACGCCGTCCGCGAGGTCGGGCCGGGCGGCCACTTCTTCGGGGCGGCGCATACTCAAGCCCGCTACCGCACCGCGTTCTACGCCCCGCTGCTCTCGGACTGGCGCAACTTCGAGGCCTGGCAGGAGGCGGGCTCGCCCCGGGCCGTGGAGCGCGCCAACCAGCTCGTCAAGGAGATCCTCGGCGCCTATCAGCCGCCGCCGCTCGATCCGGCGGTGGCCGAGGAGCTCGACGCCTTCGTGGCCCGGCGCAGCGAGGAAGGCGGCGCCCCCACCGACTTTTGAGCGCCGCCCTTCCTTGCACCGCTGGCGCCGGGCCGGCGAGTCACGGTCTCGGTGTTCAGATCAGGCCGCGGCCTCGGGCGGCGAGCCGGGCGCCCGCGCTTTCTTCCGCGGAGGGGTCGCGAATATGCGCCTGGTCGCCGGCGTGGTTCATTCGTCGTCGCCGAGACCTAGATCAGTTGAACACGGCTGCCGGGCTGGATGCGGAATGAGCGAGGCACCCCGACACGAGGCTGGTGCGGGCATCACTGTAAGCTCTTGAAATACGACAGCTTGTTTTAGGCTGAAAATGCACTGCTCGCCAATCTCAATCAGCCCAAATGATTGCCACGTCTGCATGATGTCTGTTTGCGGGCGCCCTTCGTCCAGCGTCGCGAATCTCCGTGTCGAGTCATGAGCGGTGCTACGGCGGGCATCGCCCTGGAGCCTCGCTCCCTGAGAAATGCTCGGTTTGAGAAATGCCGACGGGGCGGGAGGTCAGGACGACCCGGCGATCGATCATGTTGGATCTGGTGTAAAACTCAGGCCGCGTTCCAGCCGCCGTCGATAACGAGTTCGCTGCCGGTGACGAAGGTGGAATCGTCGGAGGCGAGGTAGAGCGCGCCCTTGGCGATCTCTTGCGGGGTGCCGAATCGGCCCATGGCGTGGCGGCCCTGGGAGCGGGCGCGGGCGGCCTCGGGGTCGGCATGACGGTTCAGGCTGCGCTCCAGCAGCGGCGTATCGATGGCGCCGGGGATCATCACGTTGATGCGAATGTTGTCGGCCGCGTGTTCGAGGGCGGCGGTGCGGGTCAGGCTGATGACGGCGCCCTTCGAAGCGATATATGCGGCGTTGTCACGGCCACCGCCGTGGGCCAGCTGGGAGCCGACGGTGATCACCGAGCCGCCGCCTGCCGCCACCATCCCGGGGATCACCGCCTTCATGCAAAGGTAGGTGCCCTTGACGTTGACCCGGAAGATTTCGTCCCAGAGCTCCTCCGAGGTGTCCACAAGCCGGTGGCCGCCACTGACCCCAGCGGCGGTGACCAGAATGTGGGCGGGGCCGAATTCGTCCGCGACACGGGCGAAGGTGTTCTCGACCTCGATCCGCTCGCCCACGTCCACCCGATAGCTCCGCCCCGATATCGCCTTGGCCACGAACTCGGCCGCGTCCCCATCCCGGTCGAGTACGGCGACCCGAGCGCCCTCTTGGGCGAAGAGCTCGCATGTGGCGCGGCCGATACCCGAGCCACCGCCCGTGACGAGTGCCGTCTTGTCAGCGAGTTTCATGATTTCTCCTCCTGGTCCAGAACCATATGTCCGGCGCTGGGCCTTCGATTTTGGCCGGCTCTGGCCGTCACGGACCTTTCGCCAAATGCCGAATGGATTAACATTGAAGGTGTTGGAAACCTAGGGGGCAGGTCATCCGAAGGTCCGGAACGGGTCAACGGTCTAAACCGCTCACGCGGTAGCTTGGGGCCGTGGCGGGAGGGCATCCGCAAGCTGGCGCCGAAGACGCAAGCATCAAAGGGCGGCCACAAAGGACGGTCACCGTGACGGACGGTTTTGAACGCCCGCCCGAGGCCATAAGAGTGCATAGGCGAGGCAGCTCGACGCCGAACCGCCTGAGCACAAGACTTCCGTTACGACCGGTCCCGTTTTTGGCCGTACCTATCTCCCTAAAATTCTATTCTGATATCTCCGGCACCCTCTATTCAGCCAAAATTTTCGAACTCCTCGTAGAAGCCGAGCTTGTGCTGCATCGGCGCATCGTCGATCTGAATCAAGATCGCGGGCTTCTTTGTCGAGGCATTGCGATGACGAATCACAGCGTGAGTCGGTGCGGCGAGGATGTCGTTCTCTTCCCAGGCAAGGGTGGCGCCGTCGACCTCGGTCTCGCCCGCGCCCTCGACCGCAAGGAAGCCCATACTGGCTGAGCGGCGCGTCGGCGCCAGCTCCTCGCCCGGTCGTAGCATGAGTGCGGAAAAACCGAGGATCGGCATGCATTCGGTTCCGGTCTCGGGATTGACATAGGCGAGCTGGACTGGCTCCTTCGGCCCGGCTCCTGATGCCAGGTCAAGAAGCGCACTTCGCACCTCCTGCCAGGGATAGCGGTATTGGGGATAGTCCCGGGCCTCTCGGTTCAGTCGATCGTAAGGCACGAGGCCGGCGCGGCGGAAGCGGGTCTGGGAGGCGTCGGCCCGGTTGCTCGAGTCCTGCAGCTTGCCCTCGATGCAGTAGGCCGCCTCCATACCCATCACCAGCGGCGCGTCGAGCGCGTCAAGCCACACCATCGGTCCGTCGCCATCGTGCTGGTGCTCGTGCCACAGGCAAGCGGGCGTGAGGATGACGTCGCCCCTCTCCATTGGGCAGCGTTCGCCTTCGACCGTGGTAAAGCCGCCCTCGCCCTCGACGATGAGGCGTACCGCGCTCGGGCTGTGCCTGTGGTTGGGCGCGGTTTCGCCGGGCAAGATCAGCTGAAGCCCGAAGAAGATGCTGGCGGTGGCGAATGGCGCGGGATCGAGGCCCGGATTGGCGAGCATGAGGACGCGGCGCTCGGCTTTCTCTATCGGCGTCAGGTCGCCAGCGCGCAAAAGCAGCGGCCGCAGCGCCTGGTAACGCCAGATATGCGGCACCGTGCGATTTATGGGTCGGCCGTAGGGCAGGATGTCCCTGATACTCGGCCATAACGGCTTGGCGTTCTGCGCCGTCACTTGATCAAGATACTCGGCCGGCAATTCGTCGATCGTGCCCAGCTGTGTGCTCATCGCATCAGCCCCCATGGTTGCGCGCCCGGACGGGCCGAGGCGGTGTATTCGATCCATCTACGCTAGACGCGGGCTGTTCCGCGCCTCATTTATCTCGATCAATAGGGCCTTGGAGCGCGCTCGGCGCAACCCAATATTGGTCATTCCGGCAGGCCGGCCTTGCGCAGGCCGTCCAACAGCATTTCCATGTGTTCGGGCTGCTGGAACAGCTTATTTTCCCCTCGGAACAGGCTGTCGATGAAGTCGGGTGCAGCCCGGGTCAATTCGTCGAGGTGAGTTTTCAGCAACTTCCGATCGCCCGCTTCGGCCGCATAGGCAATCATCATGGCACGGCGGATCGGCGCATTGGGATGCGCTTGGATTGCCTTGCCGGCCCATTCCTCAAAGCCGACCGCGTCTTTCTCGACGAAGGCCGCCATGGCCAGGGCCAAATACGAGACACCGGCAAACCAATCTTTCGGACTGAGGCGAAGCGCCATATGAGCGTGTATTTTCGCGGTTTCGAACTCGCCCGCGCTGGCCTCGCACCAGGCCCAGAAATTTAGCACCAAGGTGTCATTAGGGTTGAGCTCATGGGCCCGCCGGAAGTCGCGATTAGCGTCTTGGTATCGGCCGTTGCGAAACCGCGCCATCCCAAGGCAGTAATAAGCCATGTAGGAACTTGGTAATTGGGAATAGAACCTGTTGGCCCAATCCTCGGCAAGACCGGCGGCCGCCAGGGGATCGTCACCCCAGCGAAACAGACTCTGCATGGCATAGGCAAAGCAAATCGCCTGATAGGCAATGCCACATTTGGCATTCATCTTCACCGCTTCAATCGCCATGGAGATCGCGCGGTCCAACATAGACGGATCGGCGAGGCGTATGCCCGCTCTGGAAAATTCCCGCGCCGACCAGGCAAGTTCATATGCGTCATCGAACTTCCCTTCCCCTCCTCCGATCCGTGCTAGTTCGGCTTCGCTGATTTGCGGCGATATACCGCTGACCACTTGGCTTGTCACCTGTTCCTGCAGGTCGAAAACATCTTCCAGGGCGCCATCGTACCGTTCCGCCCAGACATGGTTGCCGTCTTGACCGTTGATGAGCTGGGCGGTGATGCGAACCCGCTGCCCCGCCTTGCGTACGCTACCTTCGAGGATGAAGTGGACGCCGAGCTCTTGGGCGACTTCCTTCACGTCGACCCGTTGGCCTTTGTAGACGAAGGATGTGTTGCGGGCGATGACGAATAGATCTTCAAATCGCGATAGCTCGGTAATGATGTCTTCCGTCATGCCGTCGGCGAAGTAATCCTGTTCCGGGTCGCCCGACATATTCTCGAACGGCAACACGGCAATGGAAGGCTTGTCCGGCAACGACAGAGCGCGGTCGGTCGGTGCGACGGCAGTGGTGGAGGCGTGCCAGTGCCAAGCACGCACCGGCCGGTCGATGTTCTTGACTTTCTGTTCGCCCATGTCAGTGAAGGCAAGGGCGATGCGGTCGCGGACCTCCTCGTAGACCTTGCCCGAGACGCAAATGCCGCCGGGCTGGGCCAACCCCTCCAGCCGCGCCGCCACGTTCACGCCGTCGCCGTGAATGTCATCCCCGTCGATCACCACGTCGCCCAGATTGATGCCGACGCGGAACTCGATGCGCTTCTCTTCAGGCAGGTCCGCGTTTCGTTCGGCCACCGCCTCCTGCATCTCGGCCGCCGCGCGCACCGCGTCGACGACGCTCGCGAACTCCACCAGCATGCCATCGCCCATGAGCTTGACGATACGCCCGTGGTGCTCGGCGAGTCTCGGATCGACGAGGTCGGCGCGCAGGACTTTGAGAGCCGTGATCGTCCCCTCTTCATCAGCCCTGATCAGCCGCGAGTAGCCGACCACGTCAGCAGCCATAATGGCGGCGAGACGGCGTTCCATTGAATTCCTCCCTGACGGTGAGCTTAGCGGCGAATGCCGAAGGAATCTATGCGCGCTGGTGGCGGGCCTAATGTCTCTTCTTGGCTGGGAGCGGCTGTTCGGGCCATGCCGCCGTTACGATCGCTCTATCCCGGAAAGCCGACCTTCAAGCGGCGTCGTCGGCTTTGCCCGCGATTTCGTTTGCTTCACCTCAGGGAGCGGACCTGCCCGGCGGTGCCGCCGGAGGACCGCTGCTGTCAAGGCGTCTCCAACGCCTGCCGCCCCAGACCGCGGCCACCTCCGTCAGCGGCAGGCGTCCGAGAACCCTTATCAACACCGGACTTTCCTGGCCCGACTGTGCTATGTCCGCCGTTGGAGGATAGCGCGGACTTGGAGCGCTGGCAGCGGCAACCGCTGGTACCCTTCTCAACACCAAAAACTGGAATCCACCTTAATCAGCACCATGAAAGCGGTCGTGATCCATCAAGCGGGCGGGCCTGAGGTGCTCATCCTCGAGGAGCGAGCGAAGCCCGCGCCCAAGCCCGGCTGGGTTCTGATCCGGATCCGGGCTTTCGGTCTAAACCGGTCAGAGCTGTTCACCCGTCAGGGGCATTCGCCCAACGTGCGGTTCCCGCGCATTCTCGGCATCGAGGCGGTCGGCGAAGTTGTCGAGGCGCCGGCTGGCGGGCTCGCCCCCGGCGACAAGGTCGCCACCGCCATGGGTGGGATGGGCCGGGCGTTCGACGGTGGATACGCGGAATATACGCTGGTCCCGGATTGGCAAGTGCAAAAGCTCGAGACCGGGCTGGACTGGGCCACCCTCGGCGCCCTGCCCGAGATGGTGCAGACCGCGCATGGCTCACTGCATACCTCGCTTCGGCTGCAAGCGGGGCAGACCTTGCTGATCCGCGGTGGGACAACCTCGGTCGGGTTGACCGCAGCCATTCTGGCCAAGAAGATCGGCGCAACCGTGGTCGCCACAACCCGCAAGCCCGAGCGCCAAACGATGCTCATGGCCAACGGCGCGGATCACGTCGTCATCGACGACGGGCGGATCGCGGACACCGTGCGCGGCCTGTTCGGCGGCGGCGTGGACCGCGTGCTGGAGCTGATCGGAACCACGACCCTGCTCGACTCTCTGATCGCCGCAGGGCGCGGCGGGGTGGTCTGCATGACTGGCATGGTCGGCGATAGCTGGGAGTTCGAGCGCTTCAGTCCCATGGGCGCCATTCCCACCGCGGTCAGCCTCACGACCTATTCCGGCGGCGCCGAGGACTTCATGGCGACCCCGCTTCAGGACTTCGTCGATGAGGTGGAGAAGGGCGGGGCCAAAGCGCCCATCGGGAAGGTCTTCAAGATCGATCAGATCGTCGAAGCGCACCAGACGATGGAGGACAACAAGGCGGGCGGGAAGATCGTCATTACCACTTGAACGCAGGGCGTGACCCGGCCTTGCCCGGTCTTCGTGGAGACCCGATCCTTAGGGCCACCTCCCGCGGCGGCAGGTGTCCCAGAACCCTTAAGCGAGGCGGACGTTGGAGGTGCTTGAGCCCTCCCGGCAGCGGGCGCGGGAGCAAGCCGGCGACACCGAGCGGGACCCCAGGTTTTGCCAATTGCTGGGGCAGGCTCGGGTTGCTAGGTTAGCGTGCCAACGCTGCGCAGGGGGGAATGGGAGGACGGCTTACAATGACATCGAAATCGATCTGCTATGGTGCCTTGGTGGCGGCTCTGGGTCTCGCTCTCTGGTCGACGCAAGGCCTCGCCCAGGGCAAGGGACCGCAAACGAGCATCGGCGCCGGCGAAGGTGTCGTCGATATCGTCGCCTGGCCCGGGTACATCGAGCGCGGCGACACCGACGCCGCCTACGACTGGGCAACCGGCTACGAGAAGAAGACCGGCTGCAAGGTGCGGATCAAGACCGCCAACACCTCGGACGAGATGGTGGCGCTGATGAACGAAGGCGGTTTCGACTTGGTCACCGCCTCGGGCGACGCCAGCTTGCGCTTGATCGCCGGCGGTCGGGTGCAGGAGATCAACATCGACCTGGTCCCGAGCTGGAGCAAGGTCGACCCGCGCCTGCACAACGCGCCCTGGCACACCGTGAATGGCAAGCATTACGGCGTCCCCTATCAATGGGGCTCGAACGTGCTGATGTACAACACCAACGTGTTCTCCGAGCCGCCCACCAGTTGGGAGGTGGTGTTCAAGGCGCAGTCACTGCCCGACGGCAAGCCGAACAAGGGCCGGGTGCAGGCCTTCGACGGTCCGATCTACATCGCCGACGCGGCGCTCTACCTCAAGCACCGCCAGCCCGAGCTCGGCATCGATGATCCTTATGCGCTGGATCAAAAACAATACGACGCCGCGCTCGCCGTGCTGCGCCAGCAACGCAAGATCGTCAATCGCTACTGGCACGATGCCTTCATCCAGATCGACGACTTCATCAACGAGGGGGTGGTGGCCTCGTCGTCTTGGCCCTTCCAGGTCAACATCCTGCGCAGCAACGACCAACCGATCGCCAGCACGGTACCGGTCGAGGGCGCCACGGGCTGGTCGGACACCACGATGATGCACGTCGACGCGCCTCATCCCAACTGCGCCTACATGTGGCTCGAGCACTCCATCAACCCCAAGCTCCAGGGGGATCTCGCGGCCTGGTTCGGTTCGGTGCCGGTGCGTCTCGATGCCTGCAAGGGGAACGAGCTCCTGGGAGACGAGGGCTGTGACGTCAACGGCCTTGGCAACTTCGACAAGATCAGTTTCTGGAAGACACCGGTCGCCAATTGCGGTGGTGGCCGCACCTGCGTGCCCTACTATCGGTGGGTGACCGACTATATCGCCGTTCTTGGCGGCCGCTGAGCCCCCGTGCGGCCGTTCGCCGCGGCCGGCAGCGCAACGCGAGGCGGGCTGGGCCGCTAGGGCCGGACCCGCCTTCCGCGCTCCTGGAGATTGCGGTAACGGGTGTTGCGCAGGCAGGGCGTCGGGCGGCGTGGTCCGGGGCAGACGATGACTGAACGCGAGGCCCCCGCCGTCACCTTCCAGGAAGTCCGCCGCCATTTCGGCGAGGTCAGGGCAGTCGACGGCGTGAGCTTCGAGATCGCCGATGGCGAGTTCTTCTCGATGCTTGGGCCGTCCGGCTCGGGCAAGACCACCTGTCTCCGTCTGATCGCCGGTTTCGATCGGCCGACGGCCGGCACCATCCTGATCCACGGCCAGGATACCGACGGCGTGCCGCCCTACGAGCGCGACGTCAACACCGTGTTCCAGGACTATGCCCTGTTCCCCCACATGACCGTGGCGCGGAACGTGGCCTATGGCCTGATGGTGAAGAAGGTGGCCAAGGCCGAGCGCAGTCGCCGGGCCTTGGAGATGCTCGAGATGGTCAAGCTCGCCGAGCTGGGCGAGCGCAAACCGAGCCAGCTCTCGGGCGGTCAGCGGCAGCGGGTGGCACTGGCCCGCGCGCTCATCAACCGGCCCCGCGTGCTGCTCCTCGACGAGCCTCTCGGCGCCCTCGATCTCAAGCTCCGCCAGCAGATGCAGATCGAGCTCAAGGCCATCCAGCGCCAGGTCGGCATCACCTTCATCTACGTCACACACGATCAGGAGGAAGCGCTCACCATGAGCGACCGGATCGCGGTTTTCAACGCCGGGCGGGTGGAGCAGATCGGCGCCCCGGGGGAGATCTACGAACATCCGACAAGCGCTTTCGTCGCCGGCTTCGTCGGCGTATCGAACCTGCTCGAGGGCGCGGCGGCGGCCAAGGTCACCGGCTCGCCGGCGGCCTTCACCATCCGGCCCGAGAAGATCCGTTTCGCCGAGCCCGACCATCCGGCGCGGAACGGGATCTGTAGCGCGGACGGCGAGGTGCGCCACGTCATCTATCTCGGCGCGGCCAGCCGCTATCTGGTGGCCCTCGACGATGACGGCGAGCTGGTGGTGATCCAGCAGAACGTCGAGCAAAGCGCCGCCGACGTGAACGCCGCGGTGGGCCGCCGTGTGCGTCTGTTGTGGGACCAGCGCCACAACCAGTTTCTCGGCCCGGGCGGGAGCCAGCGGTGAGTTCTCCCGGCGTGTTGCTCGCGGCCCCCTCGGGGCTGCCCGGGCGACCAGCGCCGGCGCAACGGCTGTCGACCGCGCTTTATCGACGGCCACGGCTCCTGCTCTTGCTGCTCTTGGCGCCGCCGCTCGCTTGGCTCGGGGTGATCTACCTCGGCTCGCTGTCCGCGCTGCTGGTGCAGAGCTTCTTCTTCCTCGATGGCTACACCGGTCTGGTGGTGCGCTCGTTGTCGCTGCGCACCTACGGCGAGCTCTTCACCCCAGCCAACCTCGACATCATCCTCAGGACCGCCACCATGGCCGCGGCGGTCACGTTAAGCGATGCCCTGATCGGCTTTCCCATCGCCTATTTCATGGCCCGCTACGCCCGCGGCAGGACCAAGGCGTTGCTCTATCTGGCGGTGATGATGCCGCTGTGGTCGAGCTATCTGGTGCGGGTCTACTCGTGGAAGCTTATTCTCGCCAAGGAGGGCATATTGAGCTGGTTCGTCGCCCAGCTTCACCTGAGCTGGCTGCTCGACGCGCTCTTGGAGACGCCGGTGATCGGCGGCGCTTCGCTCTCGGTGTCGTACATCGGCACCTATCTCGTGTTCCTCTACATCTGGCTGCCCTACATGATCCTGCCGATCGAGGCGGCCATCGAGCGGGTGCCGAGGTCGATGATCGAGGTCTCGGGCGATCTCGGGGCGCGGCCCGGGCAGACCTTCGTCAAGGTGATCCTGCCGCTCGCCTTCCCGGGCGTGGTGGCGGGCTCGATCTTCACCTTCTCGCTCACCCTGGGCGACTACATCATCCCGGGGATCATCGGCAGCTCGCGCATGTTCATCGGTCAGGCGGTGTTCCTGCACCAGGGAACCGCCGGCAACATACCGCTGGCGGCGGCGCTGGCGGTGGTGCCGATCCTGATCATGGCGGCCTACCTCACCGGGGCCAAGCGACTGGGCGGGTTCGATGCCCTTTAGGCGCGGCGCGGACGAGGGGCCACGGGCGCCGCTGGGGCTGAAGCTGGCGGCCATCGGAGGCTTGCTCTTCCTGCACGTGCCGCTGGCGCTGATCGTGCTCTACGCCTTCAACGTCGACGACACGAGCTTCCGCTTTCCGCCCCCCGGCTTCACCCTCAAGTGGTTCGCCATCGCCTGGGAGCGCGAGGATATCTGGGCCGCGCTGGGGCTCTCGCTCAAGGTCTCCCTGGGGGCGACGACGATCGCGCTGACGCTCGGCACGCTGGCGGCGGCGGCGATCTATCGCAGCCGCTTCTTCGGCCGCGAGGCCATCTCGCTCTTGATCATCCTGCCCATCGCCCTGCCGGGCATCATCACCGGAATCTCGCTGCGCGCGGCCTTCAACCTCGGGGACATCCCGTTCAGCTACTGGACCATCGTCGTCGGCCACGCCACCTTCTGCGTGGTGGTGGTCTACAACAACGTCATCGCCCGCTTCCGACGCACCTCGTACTCGCTGATCGAGGCCTCGATGGACCTCGGCGCCGACGGCTTCCAGACCTTCCGCTACGTGGTCCTGCCGGGCATCGCCACGGCGCTGCTGGCCGGCGGCATGCTCGCCTTCGCGCTCTCCTTCGACGAGGTCATCGTCACCACCTTCACCTCCGGTCAGCAGACCACCCTGCCGATCTGGATGCTGTCCGAGCTGGTGCGACCGCGGCAGCGGCCGATCACCAACGTGGTCGCGGTGTTCGTCATCGCCGTCACCTTCGTGCCCATTCTGCTGGCCTATTACGTGACGCGGCAGGAGCACGACGCCGCGGGCGGGGTGACGTAGGCGCGCCGAGGCGAACGCTCGCCACGGCCTTGGCCGAGGGCGAGCCCACGGATCGCCGATTTGCGAAACCGCGCCCTGGGACTGCCAGGGACCGCTCAGGCAGGAAAGTCGCGCACCGTGTGGCCGTGGTTGAGCGGCCCGTGCCCGCGTCCCAATCCCGGGGCGGTACGGATCGCCTCGCGAACGTAGTCGCGGGCGCGCCGCACGGCCTCAGGGATGCCAAGACCCTGGGCGATTCCGGTGGCGATGGCCGAGGCCAGGGTGCAGCCGGTGCCGTGGGTGCTGGTGCTGTGGATGCGGGGGGATTCGAAGACCTGGACACTGCCCTCGGCGGCCAGCACGTCGCGCACCGTGTCGCCCTTAAGGTGCCCGCCCTTGAGGAGCACCGCCCGCGGCCCCAGCGCCAGCAGCATCGTGGCCACCTCCGCCATCTGTCCGGCGCTCTCGATCCGCGCGCCGCTCAAGGACTCGGCCTCGGGAAGGTTGGGGGTGAGAACGGTGGCGCGCGGGATGAGGCGGGACTTCAGCGCCACCCGCGCCGCGGGTTGCAGGAGCTCGGCACCGCCCTTGGCGTGCATCACCGGGTCGACCACGAGCGGAATATCGGCGGCCCGCGCCTCGAGCATCGCGACCACCGCCTCGATCACCACTTCGCTGTGCAGCATCCCGGTCTTGACGCAGTCGGCGCCGATGTCGTCGAGCACCACCGCCATCTGTTGGGCGATGAAATCGGCGGGCACCTCGAAGATGCCGTGGACGTCCCGGGTGTCCTGGGCGGTGAGCGCGGTGAGCGCGGTGGCGGCGTAGCCCCCCAGCGCGGTCACCGACTTGATGTCGGCCTGGATACCGGCGCCGCCGCCCGAGTCCGAGCCGGCGACGATGAGAACGCGGCCCTGCATCGCTCGGCGCCGCCGGCGCCCGCGTCAGCCCACGGCGCGCTCGAGGGTATCGACTATCTCGCCGACGACCTCCTCGACCAGGGCCTCGTCCTCGCCCTCGGCCATGACCCGGATGACGTGCTCGGTGCCGGACTGGCGGATCAGCAGGCGGCCGGCGCTGCCGAGCCGGATCTGACCCTCGCCGATGGCCTCCTGGACGAGGCGCTGCTCGAGCGGCGAGCTCGAGTTGAAGCGCACGTTGCGCAGCACCTGGGGCAGCGGGTCGAAGAGCCGGCTGACCTCGCTCACTCGGCGCTCCTGCTCGACGATCACGGCCAGCGCCTGGAGCGCCGCGATCAGTCCGTCGCCGGTGGTCACGAAGTCGCTCAAGATGATGTGGCCGGACTTCTCGCCGCCCACGTTGAAGCCGTGCTTGCGCATGTGCTCGACCACGTAGCGGTCGCCGACGCGGGTGCGGACCAGGTTGAGGCCAATACCCTCGAGATAGCGCTCGAGGCCGAGGTTGGACATCACCGTCGCGACGACGCCGCCGCCCCTGAGCCGGTCCACCCGGTGCAGATGCCCGGCCACCAAGGCCATCAGCTGGTCGCCATCGAGCAGTTCGCCGTTCTCGTCGGCGATCACCACCCGGTCGGCGTCGCCGTCGAGGGCGATGCCGAGGTCGGCGCCGTGGGCCACCACCTGGCTGCGCATGTACTCGTTCTCGGTCGAGCCGCAGCCGCGATTGATGTTGTAGCCGTCGGGCTCGACGCCGATCGGGATGACCTCGGCCTCGAGCTCCCAGAGCACCGTCGGCGCCACCTTATAGGCGGCGCCGTTGGCGCAATCGACCACGATCTTGAGGCCGTTGAGGCGGCGCTCCTTGGGAAAGGTGCTCTTGACGAACTCGATGTAGCGACCGGGCGCGTCGTCGAGGCGCTGCGCCCGGCCCAGGTCGGCGGGCGCCGCCAGGCCGCGCTCGAGACCGTTCTCCATGTGGCCCTCGATCTCGATCTCGACCTCGTCCGAGAGCTTGTAGCCATCGGGCGAAAAGAGCTTGATGCCGTTGTCCTCGAAGGGGTTGTGCGAGGCCGAGATCATGACCCCGAGGTCGGCCCTGAGCGAGCGCGTCAGCATCGCCACGGCCGGCGCCGGCAGGGGCCCGACCAGCACCACGTCCATCCCCACCGAGATGAAACCGGCGGTCAGCGCCGGCTCGATCATGTAGCCGGAGAGCCGGGTATCCTTGCCGATCACCACCCGATGGCGGTGATTGCCGCGGGTGAACTGCCGTCCCGCCGCCATCCCCACCCGAAGCGCCGTCTCCGCCGTCATCGGTTGGCGGTTGGCGGTCCCCCGGATACCGTCGGTGCCAAAGTACTTCCGCGTCATGGCGCGCGCGCTAACCAATAAACCCGATAGAACGGTGAAGTAAAAGCCTTGTTGAGCATAATCCTTTGAGCCCCGAATGGACAGGGTAAAGTTAAGCCCCAGCGTGGCCGGCTGGTTTTACTTGCCGGCGCCAACGCGGCTGTTGTCGCACCCGGCCAGCGCCCGCCATACCCCTATCGCCTGGCGGGTCTCGGCGACATCGTGGACCCTGAGGATGTGCACCCCCTGGGAAAGGCCCCAGAACGCCGCCGCCAGCGCCCCCGGCAGCCGTCCCTTCGGCCCCGCGCCGGCTCGGACCTTGCCGAGCTTGCGAGAGGCCCCGAGCATCAGCGGCGTGCCGAGCCCGTGGAACAGGGCCACGCCCTCCAACACCGCGATGTTGTGCGCCCCGGTCTTGGCGAAGCCGAGACCCGGGTCGACGATGAGCCGGGCGCGATCGATGCCCGCCGCGACACTGGCCTCGAGGCGCGCCTCGAGCGCGTCATGGACGTCGAGCAGGACGTCGGTGTAGGTGGCGAGCCCCGCCATGGTGCCGGGCTCGCCGCGGCTGTGCATCAGCACCACCGGCACTTCGGCGGCGGCGGCGGCGGCGAGGCTCTCGGCGTCGGCCTGGAGCGCGCTCACGTCGTTGATCATCGCCGCGCCCGCGGCCACGGCCTCGGTCATCACACGGGCGTGGCGGGTATCGACCGAGAGTGGCAGCCCCAGTTCCCTGAGGCCTTCGACGACAGGGAGCACGCGGTCGAGCTCTTGCGACAGCGGCACGGGATCGGCGCCGGGGCGGGTCGACTCGCCGCCGATGTCGAGAATGTCGGCGCCCGCCGTCGCCAGTTCCCTGCCGCGGCGGATCGCCTGGGCGGGCTCGGCGTGGTCGCCGCCGTCGGAGAAGCTGTCCGGCGTGACGTTGACGATGCCCATGATGAGGGGACGATCCAGGGCCATGCCAAGAAGCGCGGGGCGGGGCGCGGTCAAGCCCTCGAACAGGGTGCGGGCGCGCCGCCGGTGCCCGTCCTCCAGCCCCTCGCCCCAGGCGCGGACCTCCTGGGCCGGGGCCAGAATGCGCCGGCCACACCCGCCCTCCTCGCGCAGCACCGCCTCGCAAAAGGTGAAGGCAAGGGGACCGCCGCAAAGCGGCAGGGCTTGGCCCGCCTCGCTCAGGGCTTGAGCCCCGGCGCCGCCGACCAGCCCGGTGGGCCTCAGGTAAAGGCGCGTCGTCGGCGCCACCATTCGCGGCAGCGAGGGGCTCAGGTCAGGTGCTGTCACCGCGGGAGCAGGCCCCCGGAAGGGGCCGCCGCGTCAGGAACCGGGCTGGGGCTCGGGCTCCAACCCAACGGGGTGCTTCTTGCCGCTGCCGCTCTTGGGCACCGTCGAGGGCGCGCCTTTGTCGGCCGGCGGCTCGTCGGCGCTGGGGCGATGGATCGCCTCGCCCGCCAAGGCCGCCTCGACGTCCTCCGCCGAAAGGGTTTCGTACTCCAGCAGCGCGTTGGCGATCTTGTGCAAGCCGTCCAGGTACTCGGTGAGGATGATGCGCGCGCGCCCCTCGGCCTCGTCGACGATGCGGCGAATCTCCTGGTCGATGTCTCGGGCGGTGGCGTCGGAGACGTTCTTGCGCTGGGTCACCGAGTGGCCGAGGAAGATCTCTTCCTCGTTCTCCTCGTAGCGCAGGCGGCCGAGCTTGGCGCTCATGCCCCACTCGGTGACCATGCGCCGGGCCAGGTTGGTGGCCTGACGGATGTCGTCGGCGGCGCCGGTGGTGACGTTCTCGGGCCCGAACACAATCTCCTCGGCGATGCGCCCGCCGAAGGCCATCGCCAGCCGCGCGTCCAGCTCCTTGACGCTGTAGCCGTAGCGGTCGCGCTCCGGCAGCGCCATGGTCATGCCCAGCGCGCGGCCGCGGGGGATGATGGTCACCTTGTGCAGGGGATCGTGGCCGGGCGCGTGCAGCGCCACCAGGGTGTGGCCCGCCTCGTGGTAGGCGGTGAGCTTCTTCTCCTCGTCGGTCATCACCATCGAGCGCCGCTCGGCGCCCATCATGACCTTGTCCTTGGCCTCTTCGAACTCGGCCATGGTGACGACGCGCTTGCCCTTGCGGGCGGCCAAGAGCGCCGCCTCGTTGACGAGGTTCGCGAGGTCGGCGCCGGAGAAGCCCGGGGTGCCGCGGGCCACGGTGCGGGTGTCGACATCGGGCGCCAGCGGCACCTTGCGGATATGGACTTTCAGGATCTTGTCGCGTCCCAGGATGTCCGGGTTGGGCACCACCACTTGGCGATCGAAGCGACCCGGGCGCAGCAGCGCCGGGTCGAGCACGTCGGGCCGGTTGGTGGCGGCGATCAGGATCACGCCCTCGTTGGTCTCGAAGCCGTCCATCTCGACCAGGAGCTGGTTGAGGGTCTGCTCGCGCTCGTCGTTGCCGCCGCCGAGGCCGGCGCCGCGATGGCGCCCCACCGCGTCGATCTCGTCGATGAAGACGATGCAGGGCGCGTTCTTCTTGGCCTGCTCGAACATGTCGCGCACGCGGCTGGCGCCGACGCCCACGAACATCTCGACGAAGTCGGAGCCCGAGATGGTGAAGAAGGGGACGTTGGCCTCGCCGGCGATGGCGCGCGCGAGCAGGGTCTTGCCGGTGCCCGGCGGGCCCACCAAGAGCGCGCCCTTGGGGATGCGCCCCCCCAGGCGCTGGAACTTCTGCGGGTCCTTGAGGAACTCGACGATCTCCTCGAGCTCCTCCTTGGCCTCGTCGATGCCGGCGACGTCGTCGAAGCTGATCTGGCCCTGGCGTTCGGTCAGCAGACGGGCCTTGGACTTGCCGAAGCCCATGGCCTTGCCGCCACCCGACTGCATCTGGCGCATGAAGAAGATCCACACGCCGATCAGCAGCAGCATCGGGAACCATTGCACCAGAATGCCCAAGAGCGGCGACACCGACTCGTCCGCGGGCATGGCGGTGATGCGCACGCCGCGCTCATAGAGCCGCGACACCAGGGTGGGATCCTCGGGGGCATAGGTCTGGAAGCTGCGGCCGTCCGAGAATTGACCCTTGATGGTCTCGCCTTGGATGGTGATCTCGCGGACCCGGCCCAGATCGACCTCGGCCAGGAATTCGGAGAACGCCAGGAGCTGGTTGGGCGCGCGAGCCGAGGGGCTTTGGAACAGGTTGAACAAGGCGACCAGAAGCACGCCGATGATCAGCCACAGCGCTAGATTCTTGCTGAAATTGTTCAAACCTCAGGCCTTCCTGAACGATGGCTCGGTCACGCCCGGCGCCCTCAAGCCGCGGCAACGGCGAGACTAGCACACATTCGTCACCAGATTATTCTAACCCAAAACCGGCCCTCCCCGCCAGCCGACCGCGAAGGTGGCGGGCGAGAGAGCCTGCGCCGGTCGAAACACCGCGCTCAAACGATGGCTCTCGCCACCATCTGAACCCGGCCTGGTGAATAGTAAGTGGGGTACCGATACCACGCCGTCAACGTCCCAAAGCGAGGGCAACGATGGCCGCGCAATTCCCGGAATCGGGCTCTGGCGCAGGTCGCCGCGACGCGCCACCACCTCGGCCCAGCCGGCGCGTCCCAGGCGGCGGACCCGGAGCCGGCGTTCGGCGGCCGCGGCCGGCGCCACGCGCACCGCGAAACGGCGGTCCCACAGCCGCTCATGGCCCGAACTCGGATCGACGATCTCGCGGGCCGCCACCGCTTCGCGGCAGATCAACAGTCTCGGCCCGGAGCTGACGATGCGGCACCCGGCCAAGGTCCGCGCCACCCCGGGCCCGGCGGCGGTTGCGGCGGCGGTCAAGGCGTCGAACAGCCGCTCCAGGCCTTCGAGGCGCGGCGGATAGGCCGCGCCGCCCACGCACATCAGCACCCGCACCAGCGCTCTCAAGCCGATCTCGGCCGGCGCCACCGCGAGCGGCTCGGGCTGCAGCACACAGAATCCCGCCGGATGGAGCGTCGCCGCCGCGGCCAGCAAAGCCGTCGCCTCGGTCTCGAGAGCCGCCCGCGCCCGGCCCAGACGCCGGGCGGTGGCCGCCAGGCGCTCGGACGACAGACCCTGTGGCTCCAGAACCTCGAGCGCGCGCCGAATCCGAACCCTGAGATAAACCGGGTCGCGGTTGGCCGGATCCTCGATCCAGGGCTGGCGGCGGCGCTCCAGCGTCGCTCCGAGGCGCGCCCTCGAGACGCCGAGCAAAGGCCTTACCAGGCGCAGACCGTGGCTTTCCAAGAGCGGCGCCATCGCCGCCAGGCCGTCGACCCCGCTGCCCCGGCCGAGCCGCCCGATCAGGGTTTCGGCCTGGTCCTCGAGATGATGGGCGAGGAAGAGGTGGAGGACGCGCCGCCGCCGGCACCAGGTGGCGAGGAGGCGGTAGCGGGCGGCGCGGGCCGCCGCCTGAACGCCGCGCGCCGGCTTCTCGCCCCGCCAGCGAAGGATGTGGTGCTCGATGCCGCGGGCCCCGAGCCAGGCCCCCACTTGGCGCGCCTCGCCCGCGGATCCCGAGCGCAGCCCGTGATCCACGGTGAGCGCGACGGCGCGGCCGCGTCGGCGCCGGGCCCAGCCGGCGGCGAGCAGGCATAGCGCCATGCTGTCGGCGCCCCCCGACACCGCGACCGCGATCGTCGGCGAACGCTCGAACGGACCGAGGGGAGCGATCAGGGCCGCGAACTCCGGCGCCCCGAGGGCTTCGGCGGCGCCGCCCTCATGGGCCCCGGGGGACAATCAGGAACAGCCCGCGCGCTGCCGCTCCTTCGCGACCAGGCGCAAGATCGAGGCGGGTGCGTCGGCGTGCTTCTCGACCACCGCGGTGAAGGTCTGGCAGGCTTCCGGCGCCAGACCGAGGCCAGCGAGCGACATGCCGAGCTTGAGCAGGCTGTCGGGCGCCTTGGCGCTTTCGGGATACTTCTGATAGGCCTCGAGGAAGGCCGCCGCGGCGTTGTCGAAGTCGTGCCGCACGTAAAAGGTCTCGCCCAGCCAATACTGTGCGTTGGCGGCGAGACCGTCATCCGGATGGGCGCCGACGAATTCCCGAAACGCCGTCTCCGCCTCGCCCCAATCGCCCTGGCGCAAGAGGCGGATGGCGAAGTTGTAGCGCTCCTGAGGCGTGCCTTGCGGGAGCAGCGTCGCCGGTTTGGCGGCGGCTGCTCCCTGGTCCACGGCGGCCCGGTCGGAGGCGCTGATGGTACCCAGGATGTTGGGCCCCGGGGCCGGGCCGGGCTGCTCTTCGGCCGCCCCGTCGGCGGGCGCCGCCTCGGGCTCGTCGGCCACCGCCGGAGCCGCCGCGGGCCCGGGCTGGACGGCCGCGATCTCCCGGCTGCGCGCCAGGTCAGCCTCGAGCGCGGTGAGGCGAAAGTCGACGTCCTCCACCAGCTTGTCGAGACGACGCTGGGCGGTATCGATCTTGAACCCCCACTCCTCGATCTGGCCGGTGAGATTACGGATCTCGGTCTCCAATTCCGTGAGCCGCACCTGGACGCGCGAGATTTGGCCCGGCTTGATGACCGCGGCCTGGGGCTGCGGCGGCGCATCGGCGCCCGCCGGCGCCTTCCAGCCTGCGTAGACGTATCGTTGCAAGGTGATGAGGTCGCGTTCGAGCTGCTGCAGCTTCGTCACCAAGCCCCGGGAATCCGCAGTCTGGGCGCTCGAAGGCGACGCCGAAAGGGCCACACCGGCGAGCGCGGTAAAGGCGGCGACGATGAAGCTGTAGAGGATCGTCCGCATTCCCACGTTCGCTCGCGGCCGCGTATCCGCTCCCCTCACGTGGCCTCGCCTCCGTCTCTCGGCACCGTCTCTCGGCACCGTCTCGAAGCGGCGCGACGCCCCAGGGGTGGACAAGCCCGTCACCGGCATCCGGCGGAATCGACGTGCCCCCGCCACCGTCGCCCCACCTCCTTGCGGCGGCCGCCGCCGACCGACATGGTGGGCGCTCCGGCGCCGCGCGGCGCCCGCGCCTAATTGACGACCATGACGCCCCTGCGGTTCTGCGACCAGGCGGCTTCGGTGTGGCCCAGCTCTACCAACCGCTCCTTGCCATAACTGATCGTCGCGACCCGGGCCGGATCGATGCCGAGGGAGACCAGATAGTCCTTCACCGACTGCGCCCGACGCTCGCCCAAGGCCAAGTTGTACTCGCGAGTCCCTCGCTCGTCGCAGTGTCCCTCGATGGTGACCGTGACTGCGGGGAACTTCTGCAGCCACGTCGCCTGGTTCTTGAGGGTCTCGCGCGCCGCGGGCTTGACATCGAACTTATCGAAATCGAAGAAAACCCGATCGCCGACGTTGTAAACCAGATCTTCCTGGCTCCCGGGTCGGGGACCGGGCGCCTCTTGCGCGGCCACCTGCGGTTGGGCCGGCGCCGTGGTGGCCGTGGTCGATGGCTGAGAGGGCTGGGTGGTGGTCGTGGCGGCGCCCTCACCGGTAGCCTCTGCGCTTTCCTCTGGCGCCGTCTGGCACGCGGCGACGAAAAGCAGGGCCGTGAACAATCCGAAAATCTTGAGGCGCATTTAGAACTCCCTTCGCGCGAGGACAGAACTGCCTAAAGGCGGGTTCAGGCACCCAACTCGGTAAGCGTTCGATACCTGGTGACAAATTGCCGTTTGCCGCGCTCAAACGTTGCTCTGGGCAAACGCACACAATCTCCACGCCTAGATGAAATGATCACGCCGCGCGTGATCCGAACTATAAGCTTGGGACAAAGGTTAATCAAGGGGCACTCCTGAAGTCATAACTTATTGATTCAATTGCGTTATCGGTGACCAGGCCGGGTCTGATGCGTCCACGGGCGTGACGATCTGGCGTTCGTTGTAGCCGGTCAGGTCAATCGACCACAGACGAGTCGAGCCGCCTCGCCCCTTGAGGTCGCCCGGGCGCTGACGAAAGAACATGAGCACGCGGCCATTGGGCGCCCAGGTCGGGCCTTCATCGAGGAAGCTTTCGCTCAGCAAGCGCTCGCCGCTGCCGTCGGGGCGCATGACGCCGATAAAGAAACGGCGCCGATACATCTTTGTGAAAGCGATCAGATCGCCCCTGGGCGACCACACCGGGGTCGCGTAGCGCCCCTTGCCGAAGCTGATGCGCCGCACCTCGCCGCCCTCGGCGTTCATGACGTAGAGCTGTTGGCTGCCGCCGCGGTCAGAGTTGAAGACGATGCGCTCGCCATCGGGAGAAAAACACGGCGAGGTGTCGATCGCCGGATGGCTGGTCAACCTTCGCACCGCGCGAGTCCTGAGATCCATGGTGTAGACCTCGGAGTTACCCTCGCGGGCCAGGCTCATGATCACCTTGTTGCCGTCGGGCGAGAACCTGGGAGCAAACGTCATGCCCGGAAATTCGCCGAGCACCTCTTGTTGCCCGGTGTCGATGTTGTAGACGTACACCCGGGGCTTGTCTTGGTAGTAGGAGAGATAGGTGATCTCCTGGCGCGTGGGCGAGAAGCGCGGCGTGAGCACCAGCTCGCGGCCCTGGGTGAGGAAGCGGTGGTTGGCGCCATCCTGGTCCATGATCGCCAGCCGCTTGATGCGCCGGTTGGCCGGCCCGCTCTCCGAGATGTAGACGATGCGGGTGTCGAAGTAGCCGGTCTCGCCGGTGAGGCGCTCGTAGATCGCATCCGAGATGATGTGCGCGATGCGCCGCCAGTTGGCCGGCGTGGTGCGGTAGACGAAGCCGGTCATCTGCTGCTCCGCGAACACGTCCCAGAGGCGAAACTCGACCCTGATCCGGCCGTCGGCCTCGTGCTCGACGCGGCCGGTGACCAGCGCCTGGGCGTTGATCTGGCGCCAGTCCACGAAGCGCGGCTGCACCTGCATTTCCGCCGCGGATTGAATGTAGGCGCCCTGGTCGATGGGCCGGAACAGGCCCGAGCGCTCGAGATTGGCGGCGATCACCTCGGCGATGTCGCGGCCCACGCGGGCGGCTTTTTTGTCCTCGGAATAAAGATCGCTCACCGCGATGGGCAGCGGGTCAACCGTGCCGCGGGTGATGTCGATCTGAAGCACCGCCAGTGCCGGCGCCGGTAAGGCGCAGATGACCACCGCCGCCAGTGCCGCGAGCGCCAGTCGGGGAAACTTGGTAAGGACCTGTGTACTCATCCGCCCAGCATTTCCTTTGGGTCAAAGGTCAGTTCGATCTCTCGCCACCTTTCGTACTTGCTGATAGGGAGATTTTGCAAGGGGCTGCATCGCGGGTTCAAGACCGCGCGGCGGGCGCTTTCGGCGGCGCTACGGTAGTACTCCTCACCCGGTCGGTCCATACGCGCGCTGTCGATGATCTCGGGCTGCCGGCTCAAGGAGCCGTCGGGATTGAGGTAGATGCGGATCTTCACCTGCAGGTTCTCGGCATCGCGGGCACCGGCGGGAACGCTCCAGCAGCGCTCGATCTGAGCCCTGATGGCGTCCTTCTCGCTCATGGTCAGGGGCAGCGTCGAGAGCCGCCTCGGGGTGGGCGGGACCGCCACCTTCTTGGCCTCGGGCTCGCTCCGCAGCCGCTGTCTGGGCTTTTCCTTGATCTTCTTGTCGAGAAGGGCGGCGGTGATGTCGGCAATGAAGTCCTCGGTCTTGCGCTTCGCCATGGCCACCGGCTTGACTTGCTTCACGGTCGGCTTGGGCGGCGGCTTGGGCTTCGGCTTGGGCTTCGGCGCGGGCGCCGGCTCGGGCACGGCGAGGGCCACCTTTTTCTCTTGCTCGGGCTCGGGCTCGGGCGGCGGCGCCTTCACCGGTTCCGGCTCGGGCGGCGGGGGCGGGGGCGGCGGCGGGGGCGGCAACTTGACAGGCTCGGGCTCGGGCGGCGGAGGCGGCGGCGGTGCCTTTATCGGCTCGGGCTCGGGCGGCGGGGGTGGCGGCGGCTCGGGCGGCGGCGGCGGCGCCTTCGGCGGCTCCGGCTTGGGCGGCTCGGGCTCGACCACCTCGGCCGTCTTGACCTCCTCCTTCACCGGCTCCGGCTCGGGCAGGGGCTGGGGGGTGGTCACCTCGGCCACCTCCACCAGATCGACCATGATCGGCGCGTCCACGAGCTCCCGCGATTCGAACAGCACGGGCAGGCCCAGGATCGCCAGCGCGAAGATCGCCGCGTGCAGCGCGGCGGACATGGCGATGGCTGCGCGCACGCTCTATTGCCCCCTCGGCGGCAGCTTGGTGACCAGGGCGACGCGGTCGAAGCCGGCGGCGTTGACCGCGCCCATGACCTGCATCACGCGGCCGTAGTTGATGCTCCGATCGCCGCGCACGAAGAGCCGGATGTCGCGCTTGTTCTCGGTGATCGCGACCAGCCTCGGCACCAGGTCCTCGAGCTCGACGCCGGTCTCCTGGATGAAGATCTGTCCCTCGGCGTCGACCGTGACCGTCAACGGCTCGTCCTGACCCGGCAACGTCGAGGCCTCGCTCTCGGGCAGGTTGACCTGCAGGCCCACGGTCAAGAGCGGCGCCGTGATCATGAAGATGACCAGCAGCACCAGCATGACGTCGACCATCGGCGTGACGTTGATCTCGCTCATCGGCTTGCGGCGACCGCCGCGCAGGTGCGGGCCGCGGCCGTGCAGGTGCACCGCCATCAGGCCGCCCTCTCATCGAGTTGGCGCGAGAG
>CBDUZE010000008.1:0-131222 GCA_965371625.1 uncultured Alphaproteobacteria bacterium | reverse complement strand
CGCCGAGGTCCAGGGGGTCGAGACGGAGTGGGTGCGGGCCGACGGCGATCCGCGCACGATCGCGATCCGGCACGCCCGCCATGTCGACCTGATCATGGTCTCCCAGACCCACCCCGAAAAGCGCTCCGGCAACGGCTACGATCTCGCCGAGGAACTGGTGCTGGCCTCGGGACGGCCGGTGCTTGCGGTGCCTTACGTGGGGAACTACCCCAAGGCCGGCAACCTGGTGATGGTGGCCTGGAACGGCACCCGCGAGGCGACCCGCGCCGTTCACGACGCTTTGCCGATCCTCGAGAAGGCCAAACGGGTGATCGTTTTCAGCGTCAATCCAAAAGAGGCCGAGCACATCTCGGGCGCCGAGATCGTCCAGCACCTGACCCAGCACGGCGTAAAGGCCGAGGCCCATCACACCGTGGCTCCCGACCTCGAGGTCGGCGACGCGCTGCTGTCGTCGCTCTCCGATTATGGCGCCGACATGCTGGTGATGGGCGCTTACGGCCACTCCCGCCTGCGCGAGTTCGCCCTCGGCGGGGCCACGCGACACCTGCTCGGGCACATGACGGCGCCGGTGCTGATGTCGCACTAAAAGCGTCGCGGGCCCGCCCCGCGGGCCACATGGACATGGTGACAGGCGGGAGCTAAGGTGGCGCGTTCCGCGCCCCCCAATGGCCCACCTGGAGACTCAGGCATGCCCGTCGTCAACCGTATTGCCGCCCTGCACGACGAGATGATCGCCTGGCGGCACGACCTGCACGCCCACCCCGAGACCGCCTTCGAAGAGCGCCGCACCTCGGACCTGGTGGCCTCGCGCCTGGCCGAGTTCGGGCTCGAGGTACACCGCGGGCTGGCCGGTACCGGCGTCGTCGGGAGCTTGCGCTCAGGCAGCGCGAAACGCGCCATCGCCCTGCGCGCCGACATGGACGCGCTCCATATCGCCGAGCGGAACGACTTAGCCCACCGCTCGGTGAACGAGGGCAAGATGCACGCCTGCGGCCACGACGGCCACACCGCCATGCTGCTGGGCGCGGCCAAGTACCTGGCCGAGACCCGCAACTTCGACGGCACCGTGCATTTCATCTTCCAGCCCGCCGAGGAGAACGAGGGCGGGGCGCGGGTGATGATCGAGGATGGTCTCTTTGAGCGTTTCCCGGTCGAGGCGGTCTACGGCCTGCACAACTGGCCGGGGCTGGCGCAAGGCCAGATCGCGCTGGCGCCGGGGCCGATGATGGCCGCCTTCGACATCTTCGAGATCACGATCCAGGGCCGCGGCAGCCACGGCGCCATGCCCCACCAGGGGGTCGACGCGGTGGTGGTGGCCGCCCAGGTGGTCTCGGCGCTGCAGACCATCGCCAGCCGCAACACCGATCCCCAGGATGCGGTGGTGGTCAGCGTTACCCAGATCCACGGCGGCGACACCTGGAACGTGATCCCCGGCGAGGTGACGTTGCGCGGCACCGCGCGCTCGTTCCGCAGCGAAGTGCAGGACTCGATCGAACCCGCCATGCGCCGCATCGCCGGCGGCGTCTGCGCGGCGTTTGGCGCTGCCTTCGAGCTCAGCTACGAGCGGCGCTATCCGCCGACCGTGAACAGCGCCGACGAGACCGAGCTGGCGGCGGCCGCGGCGGCCGAGGTGGTGGGCGAGGCCAACCTGGTGCGCGACCCGGTCCCCTGCATGGGCTCCGAGGACTTCGCCTTCATGCTCGAGGCCAACCCCGGCTGTTACATCTGGCTCGGCGGCGGCCTGGATGAGCAGGAGCGCACGCTTCACAACCCGCACTACGACTTCAACGACGAGATCCTGCCGCTCGGTGCCAGCTACTGGGCGCGGCTCGCGGAACGGCTGCTGGCGAAGGCGGGGTCCGAGAACAGCCAAGCCGCCGACTGAAAGCCGGCACCGAGGCCACGCCGGTAGGCTCGACGCGGCCTCGCTTCGCATGGTTGACGCGCGCGACCTTTGCCCCCACATCCCTCAGGCCCGCGCCGCGGGGCTCGGAGGCCTCGAGCAGTCACGAAGAATTGTTTGTCCCTTTGCTTGGGGCTTTCCCCTTGAGCGACCGGATCGCTTCGGGGAAACGGGCCGAATGCCGGCCGCCGCCCGGGGCCGAGCAAGCGGCGCGTAAGGTCTGAGGAAGAGTAGCGTTGACGACTACCGCGAAGCGGACCACGGAAACCCGCAGCAGCGTACCCAAGATCGCACCGGCCGAGGACCTCCGCGAGAGCTTCGAGTCCGTGGTGGTCCGCTTTGCCGGCGATTCCGGCGACGGCATCCAGCTCACGGGCTCCCTGTTCACTCAGGCCACGGCCCGGGCCGGACGCGACCTCGCCACGTTCCCCGACTTCCCGGCCGAGATCCGGGCCCCAACCGGGACCACCTATGGCGTCTCCGCCTTCCAGATCAATTTCGGTTCGCGGCTCATAAAGACCTCGGGCGACGCCCCCGACGTGCTGGTGGCGCTGAACCCGGCGGCGCTCAAGGTCAACCTCGGCGACGTGCGCGCGGGCGGCCTGGTGATCGTCGACGTGGGCGTCTTCTCGGACAAGAACCTGCGCAAGGCCGGCTACCAGGCCAACCCGCTCGAGGACGGCAGCCTCGGCAACCATCGCACCATCGAGGTCGAGGTCTCGAAGCTCACGCTCGAGGCGGTGAAGGCGTTCGGGCTGAGCCAGAAGGAGGCGTTGCGCTGCAAGAACATGTGGACCCTGGGGCTGGTCTACTGGCTCTGCGGCCGCCGCCGCCAGAGCACCATCGAGTGGCTGGAGGCCAAGTTCAGCGAGCGGCCGGAGCTCGCTGCCGCCAACGCCGCGGCGCTCAACGCCGGCCACGCCTTCGGTGAGACGGCCGAGCTGTCGGGCGAGATGACCGGCTTTTCGGTGGCTCCGGCCGAGCTCGCGCCGGGGCTCTACCGCACGCTGACGGGCAGCGACGGGCTCGCCTGGGGGCTGCTCACAGGGGCGCGGCTGGCGGGGCTCGAGCTGATGTTGGGCTCCTATCCCATCACCCCGGCCACGCCGATCCTGCACGCCCTGGCGCGGCTCAAGCATTTCGGCGTCGTCACCTTCCAGGCCGAGGACGAGATCGCCGCCATCTGCGCCGCCATCGGCGCCTCCTACGCGGGCTCCCTGGGGGTGACCTCGAGCTCCGGCCCCGGCATCGCGCTGAAGGCCGAGGCGCTGGGTCTCGCCGCCGCCGTCGAGTTGCCGCTCATCGTCATCAACTCCCAGCGCGCCGGCCCCTCCACCGGCATGCCCACCAAGACCGAGCAGTCCGACCTCTACCAGGCGCTGTTCGGCCGCAATGCCGATTGCCCGCTGCCGGTGCTGGCGGCGCGTTCGCCTGGCGATTGCTTCGAGGTTGCCATCGAGGCGGTGCGGATCGCCACCAAGTACATGACCCCGGTGATGGTCTTGAGCGACGGCTACATCGCCAACGCCGCCGAGCCCTGGCGTATCCCGGAGGTCGCGGCGCTTGAGCCCTTCCCGGTCGCCTTCCGCACCGAGCCGCAAGGCTTCCAGCCCTTCTCGAGGGACGAGGCGACCCTGGCCCGGCCCTGGGCGCTGCCCGGGACGCCCGGGCTCGAGCACCGCATCGGCGGGCTCGAGAAGGATCACGACACCGGCCACGTCTCGTACGAGCCCTTGAACCACCAGCGCATGACCGAGGCGCGGGCGGCCAAGATCGCCGGGATCGCGGACGACATCCCGGCGCAGACACTGGAGGCGGGTGAGGTGGGCGACCGCATCGTCGTGGTCGGCTGGGGCTCGACCTACGGTCCCATCAGCCGCGCCGTCGGCAACCTGCGCGCCGACGGCATCGCGGTCGCGCACCTCCACCTCCGCCACCTCTGGCCGCTGCCCCGCGATCTGGGCGGGCTGTTGAAGGGCTACGAGAAGATCCTGGTGCCCGAGCTCAACATGGGCCAGCTGGTGACGCTGTTGCGGAGCCAGTACCTGGTGCCGGCCGAGGGGCTTGCCAAGGTCACCGGCTGGCCCTTCAAGATCGCCGAAATCGAGGCCGCGGTGCGCGACCGCTGGGAGGCCTGAGATGAACGTCGTTTCGCCCATCGCCAAGCCCGAGATCAAGGACTACGCCTCTGATCAGGACGTGCGCTGGTGTCCGGGCTGCGGCGACTACGCCATCCTCAAGGCGGTGCAACGGACCATGGCCGAGCTCGATCTCAGGACCGAGAACACGGTCTTCATCTCAGGCATTGGGTGCGCCGCCCGCTTCCCCTATTACATGGCCACCTACGGCTTCCACACCATCCACGGCCGGGCGGCGGCGATCGCCACCGGGGTCAAGCTGGCCAACCCCGAGCTCGACGTCTGGGTGGTGGTGGGCGACGGCGACGGGCTGTCGATCGGCGGCAACCACATGCTCCACCTGCTGCGGCGCAACGTCGACCTGCAGATGCTGCTCTTCAACAACGAGATCTACGGCCTCACCAAGGGCCAGTACTCGCCGACCTCGAGGCGGGGCACGCGCTCGCCGACCACGCCCATGGGCTCGGTCGAGAACCCGGTCTCGGCCACCGCCTTCGCGCTCGGCGCCGGGGCGCGCTTCGTGGCCCGCTCGGTCGACACCGCGAGGACCCATTTGCCCGCGGTGCTGAAGCGGGCGCACGCTCACCGGGGCGCCTCGTTCGTGGAGATCTTCCAGAACTGCATCGTCTACAACGACGGCGTCTACTCGGCCTTCACCGAGAAGGAGAAGGCGGCCGAGGCCCAGCTCCACCTCGAGCACGGCAAGCCGCTCAAGTTCGGCCGCGAAGGAGCGCGCGGCATCCGGCTAAAACCGGGCGCGCTCGAGCTCGAGGCGGTGGCGGTCGGCGCGGTCGGCGCGGGCGGCGTGCCTGAGGCCGAGCTGCTGCTCCACGACGAGACCAACCGGGCGCTGGCCCTGCTGCTCGCGGCCATGGAGCCGCCCCACCTGCCGGTGGCGCTCGGCGTGCTCTATTGCGACCCGGCGCCGGCCTTCGAGGTCGCGGTCAGGGCGCAGGTGCGGGAGGCCGCGGCCCGCGCCTCGACCACCGACCTCGACACCCTGTTGCGCCAGGGTCCCACCTGGACCGTCGAGGAGCGCGCCTAAGCGCGGGGCTCGGGTGCGGCGGGCTCGGGCCTTGGGCGCCGCACCCCCTCAATTGAGCTGTTTGGGCAACCAGGTCGCCACTTCCGGAACCGCGATCAGAAGGATCAAGACCAGCAGCTCGATGACGATGAACGGCATCGCGGAGGCCACCACCTGACCCAGGGTCACGTTGAAAGGCGCGACCCCCTTCATCACGTAGAGCAACAAACCGAAGGGTGGCGTCAGCAGGCTGATCTCCATGGTGATCAGCATCAGCACCATCAGCCAAATCACGTCGATCTCGAACACCACCTGGAGCGACTGCGAGCCGAGGAGGAAGAACGGCAAGGTGAGCAGCAGCATGCTTACCTGATCCATGAAGGCGCCGAGGAACAGCAGCACCACCATCATTATGATCACCACCATGAGCGGCGTGAGGTCCATGGCCGTGATCTGGCTGAGCAGACCATCGGTCGCTCCGGAATTTGCCAAGGCTTGGCTGAAGACCAGCGAACCGGCGATGATGAAGAGGATCATGGTGTTGATCTTGGCCGTTTCCATCAGCGATTTCGCGATCTCGCGCCAGGTGAAGTCGGCGCCGTCGATGCCGGAAATCTTTATCTTGGTGTGGAAGAGGCGGAAAAAGTAGCAGGCCCCGAGAGCCGCCAGGCAACCCATCGCCGCCGCCTCGGTGGGGGCGGCGATCTTGAAGAAGATGCTGCCCACCACGACGACGAAAATGATCGACAGCGGCAGGATATAAAAACAGAACGGCAGTATCCGGTTGGCGAGACGGAGGTGGCGTCCGCTGTAGGTCCGGCTCCAGCGGGTCCGTCCCCCGAGGTTCAGCGCAACCGTCAGCGGCCGGTCGAATTGGCTCTCGTCGAGCGCGTAGGTCGGCGCCAGCTCCGGGTTCAGGATGCAGCGTCCGATGACGTAGGCGAAAAACAGCACCGCCATCAGAATCCCCGGCACGATCCCCGCGATCAGCAATTGCGCCACCGATTGCTCGGCGAGGCTGGCCAGCAGCACCGCCAGCGCCGATGGCGGGATCAGCATGGCGATGCCGCCGACCGCCATGATCGGGCCCATGGCGATCGCCGGCTGATAGCCGCGCCTCATCATGTCGGGCAACAAGACCGAACCGAGGATCGCGGTGTTGGCGATGGTCGAGCCGGAAAGCGAGGAGAAAATCGTTCCGCCGACGATCGAGACCACCGACAAGCGCCCGGGCACCCGTGCGATCATCCGGTCGATCGCGCCGATCGCCTTGAAGGCGACCCCGGTCTGCAACAGGATCTCGCCCATCAGGAGGAACAGCGCTATCGGGGCCAGGGTGAATTTTATCGCGTAGTTGAACTCCATCGGCATGTAGACGAGGCCGATATCGCCACCGATGAAGAGAAAAGTGCCCAGCACGTTGGCGGCGAAAAAGGCGAAGGCGACGGGCAGGCCGAGGAACATTGCCGTGCACACGGTGCCCAGCAGCAGGATCAGGGCCAGATACCATTCCATCGCTTAGAAACCCGAATCGGGTGCGGCGGCTTCTTCCTGGGTCACGGTCTCGCGAACGCGGCACAGGCGGAGTAGAAACTCGATTGCGAGCATGAAAAAGGAAGCCGCGAAGACGACCAGCATGTACCAGTTCGCGATCCTCAGATCCTTGTCCGGCAGGGTGCCGTCGACGAACTCTGACATGGCCCCGCGGAGGCCATAGAAACAAAGGAACAAGCAAAGCGAAACGCCGGCGATGTTCAAAACCCGTTCCAAGTGGAAAGCACCGGCGGCCGGCAACGCCGAGGTCAGAACATCCACCCGGACATGCGCGCCCTGTCGCAACACCCAGGGCGCGCCGATGAATACGCCGACGTAGAGGGCGTATTCGACCGCCTCATACAGCCACCAAATGCTGCCCAGTTGGAATTTGACGAGAAACAGGTTGAGCGGGATGAGGACCGCGATCAGTCCGATGGAAATCGCCACCAGCGAGGCCAGAAAAAGAGTGGCCCGGCCAAATCCGGCCTCGAACGAATCGATTCGCCTAGCCATGACGCGGCCCGCCGCCGGGCGTGTTTTCGTGAACAGGGATGGCGAACGGGGGCACCGGCGTGTCGGCCGCCCCCGTTCGTGGAACGATCACATTATTACTTCGTGAACAATTTCTTGAGCTTGGCTCCGTGCTCGGGGCTGCGCTCCAAGACCTCGTTCCATCCGGCCTCTCGCGCGTCGTCCAGCCATGCCTTCCGATCCGCGCCGGTGAAGGTGATGGTCTTCATTCCCTCGCTGGCGGTCCAATCGTTCTGCTTCTTCAGCAAGGCTTGAAACTCGGGGTTGTCCGTCTCGGACCTGGCCTCGAACTCCAACCCGACCTCGGTCAGCACATTCTGCTGCGCCGTCGTCAATGTCTTCCACTTCTTCAGATTGACGAGGGTGTGAAGCGAAGATGCGTAGAAGCCGGGCTCGACCCGGTACTTGGTCACTTTGACCCAGGCGGGCACCCAGCCGAGCGCCGGCCAGCCGAAGCCCTGCACGGTTCCATTCTCCATGTAGGTATAGACCTGCGCGGTGTTCGAGGTCTGGACCGTCGCGCCCAAGGAGGTGAAGAATGCCGTATAGACCGGCGACACCCGAATGTGCAGCCCGGTCAGATCGGGCTTGCTGATCTGCTTGTTGAGCCACAGGTGGAAGGGACCGAAATCATGGTGCCGCGCCACATAGTGAAGGCCCTTGGCCGCCAGGAGCTCCGCCATGTAGTCGAGGGCGCCGTTCTTGCGCAATTCGGCGAATGGGTACTCGGAGAATCGAAGTGCGGGCGCCTCCGGCAGGACGTTGCCGAAATAGGCTTCGGTGCAGCCGACGACGTCGTAGACGCCCTTGGCCGTTTTCTGGGTCAATGTGAATGGACTTCCGATGGCCGGCGCGCCGCCCACCAGATCGATCTGCACGACGCCCTTGCCGCGCTTGTTCACTTCGTCGATGTACGCCGCCCACGGCTTTGTGACCGGGTGCCCGATCGGAAAGCAGCTGGCACCGCTCAGGGTCACCTCTGCCGACACGGCGGGCGTCACCGCGCCGGCCGCCACGATCGCGGCCGCGCCGGCACCTAGAAATACTCGAGCTAACTTCAACATCGCGTGCGCTCCCTATTCAGTTTGTCTGTTGGGACCTCGTCCCGGGCCGATCGCTCGAACCGCTCCGCGCGACCGGGTCATAAGCTCTTGGATGGGCAAGGTAGCCGCCCCGTCGGCCGCCAGGATGGCGGCTGGCCTCCTCCGGACGTCCTCCTCGGCCATCGAGATCGTTTCCCCCCGCATGCCCATTGTCGGGCCAATTCTATTGGCAGGCGGAGGCTGTGTCCATGGAGCCCGAACGGCTCTTTAGGGTCATGACCCGCCGAACCGGGGCATCGCCTGGGAGGTCCGCTCCCCGAGGTGAAGCGGAAGGAGTGGGTTGAAAAGCGGACGCTGGCGCTCGAAAGTCGGCTTTCCGGGGTAGAGCGGTGGTACCGGCGAGGTGGCCCGGGAGTCTGGGTGTAAGCCGGGAGCTGAAGTTCGTTTAGGCACAATCCGGGCTTCGTAGCTATCCAGGTGAGATCATTCGAACTCTTCCAGGACCGCTCGCGTCCTTGAGGTCCGGCGTGTCGAAGTCGTCGGTGAACCAGCCAAAAATGGAGGCAAGGAGGTCGCGGACTTCCGATGTCCTGCTCTACCGTCGATGCCGGATCACTGGGTTGCGTTTTTTCGAGCTAGAATGTCGGCGACTAAAGCATGTCCGCGTGCTTCGTTTGCCCTCACGATGGACCTAGCATGGTGATAGTTCCCCGCCTCCGAGTGATGGTGTTCCGCCTCCGCGAGGCTCATCCTGGCATGCCGAAGGTGAGACTGCACTGCCATCGACATCCCGCCTCTCATCTGCTTTGCGCCCTCACTCGCCTTGTCGATGATTGCCTCCACCTCTGCGATATGGGACGGGCACTCGAACGCCCGCACATCCCACGACATTTGTAAAAGCACCGCGATGATGGTTGCAGCTAGTAAACCATTTTTTGGCATTGCCGACTCCTCCAAAGTATCTCGATGTGGCGGTAGCGAACCTCTGTGAAACTTTCTGCATTGCACAAAGATCTTTCTACCCGCGAACCGGAAACGCTACCTAAGTGCGGGAAGACCCATCTCAGTACCGTTATCTAATGTCGCAGGCCCGTATTCGATATTTATCCGGGCTACCACCAGGAGGCATTGACTAGAATCAATTTCCGAAAACAAACGGTAGCCATCGCCTTTTGGCTGAGGCCGCTAGTGGCGTTGCCACATCCACCGATGGTCTACTCAACCGTGTGGCGTTTCTTGGCCGTGATGACCTCCGCTCTTCGTATCCAAACCTAACATTCCTTCTGGATCGAAGTTCGACGGGCAGAGCAATCGATTACCAGAACCCTGTGTCCCATGAGTATCGGCGTCTTTTAGTTACTGTCGCCGACCAGATCGCCGATCGTGCGCGCCAGCTCTTTCAGGCTGAACGGCTTAGTCAGCAAGAGCGTGTCCTCGTCGATCCTTCCCTCTCTTACAAGCTCCTCCCGGGGATAGCCCGATATCATGACGACCTCGACGCCCTCATGGCGTCGTCGCACATCTTGGGCCAAGGCCTGCCCATCCATACCCTTGGGCATCACTACGTCGGTGATGAGAACGTCGATCCGATCGGCCTTTTCCATGATCTCGATCGCCTCGGGGCCATCCCTGGCCGACAGAGCGGCATAGCCACGCCTATCCAGCATTCTTCCGATCATCGCCAGAACCCCGGGATCGTCCTCGACGAGAAGGACCGTGAAGCGCCCGGATGAAGGAGGATTTGTCATTAATTCATGGCCCCGCGATCCATCGGTTTGGATACCCTGGGCAGGTAAAGCTCCACACGCGTGCCGCGTCCCAGCTCGCTGTCGATGGTCACGAATCCATTCGACTGCTGAGCGAAGCCATAGATCATGCTCAACCCCAGGCCCGTCCCGTCGCCCACGTCCTTGGTCGTGAAGAACGGCTCGAATACGTGTTCCAAGACCTCCGCCGACATTCCGCCCCCGGTGTCGCTCATGGTGAGCGTGACGTAGTCGCCCGGCCGCGCTTCCGCAATCTCGGCCGCCAGGTCATCATCGACGTGGGTGTTGGCGGTCTCGATGATCAGCATGCCGCCGCCCGGCATGGCGTCGCGGGCGTTCAAGGCGAGATTTACCACGGCGGTTTCGAGTTGCCCCGGATCGACCTTCGCGATCCACAGATCCTCGGCCAGCTTAATCCTGGTCTCGACGCTCCCGCCCGATGTACTGCCGAAGAGAACTGACATCCTGGAAATGACCTCATTGAGGTCGATCGAACGTGGTCGCAGCAGCTGCTTGCGACCGAACGCCAGCAGTCCCTTGGTGATCTCCGCCCCGCGCCAGATCGATTGACTTGCTCCCGACACCAGTTTGCGAAGTTTGTCGTCGTCCCCGATCTCGTCCTCGAGAAACTCCATATAACCGGCCGCGCTTTGCAGAATGTTATTGAATTCGTGGGCCACGCCCGCCGTCAATTGGCCCACGGCTTCCAGTTTCTGGGCGTGGAGCAGCCGAACCTCGAGCGCCTTGCGATCGGTGATATCGCGGGCGAAGACGGCAAATTTCTCCGCTTTGCCGTCCTTGAAGGACACCGGATGAATGCTGCTCTCAAACCACATCCCATCTCGCTGGTCCTCAAAGGTGAAGGTCTCCCCGGCGTCGATTCTGGGCAATAGTGCCCTTCGAAACCGGGCCACTTCGGGCGGCAAATTATCGTAGATGGAGGTTCCCAACATCTCGTCGACGGTCTTGCCCAACCGCCTGGCACCGGGTTCGTTCGCCTCGAGGATGGTGCCATCCCGCTCCAGCAGAAATATGCTGTCCTTGGTAACGGTCAGCAGCGCCTTTTTGGCCTCTTCGCTTTGCTGGAGCGCTTCTTCGTCCCTTTTGCGATCGGTGGCGTCAATGGCCATGGAGATGACGAAACGCCGGCCATCGGCGAGCCGCCCCAGGGGCGCCGTACGGAACTCCCATATCCGGTTTTCGCCCGTGGCCGTGGTGACGTGGGCCTCGCCCTCGGACGGCTCGGTGATCTCGTAAAGAGCACCGATGAGACCGCGCATGGACTCTTTGTCCCGCCCATAAGCCTTCTCGGTCCAATCCAGAATCGTCGGGATATCGGTGTGGGCGTAGCCGCTGAGTTCGGTCCACTTGTTGCTGATCATCAATACTTCGCCATCTCCGGCGTGGATCATGATCGGGATCGGCGCCTCCAACACCGAACGGCGCAATCGCTCCTCGCTCTCGCGCAGTGCCTCCTCCACCCTCTTCTGCTCGGTGATATCGGTGTGCACGGACACCCAGACCTCGCCGAACTCCGGGTGGTCGAATGTGGATATATTCGCCGCGCACCAGAATGGGGTGCCATCCTTGCGGACGTTCCTGATTTCTCCCTGCCAGACGGCGGTCCTCTCGAGCTCGGCCATGATCGCCTTCGCCACCTCTGCGGGGGTGGTGTCGCCGGCGGCGTTGATGGTGCTCACGTGGCGGCCCACGAGTTCGCCCGCGCGGTAGCCGAACATTGCCTCGAGCCGGGGGTTGGCATAGACGACGACACCGTCCGAGACCCGCACCAGGTGAACCCCTTCGGACATGTTGCCGACGATTTCGCCTTGCAGCTTGACGGCTTGAGTCGCCCGAGCCACGCTGCGCCGTAACGACCACGCCCAACCCCACCCGGCGATGATCGTGATGAGAACCAACGCCACGGGCGGGCCCCAGGTCAGATAATTCCGGATCCGTTCGAGCCGCTCTTTTTCAAGACGTTCCGGATCGTAAACGTAGTCGCCGAATGTCGCATCCGGCCCGGTCACGCCCACGGTCACCAACGTGTCGGCCATCCGCGCCCATCTCCCTTGGTTCATGTAGCCGACCTCGATGAGTTCGGGCATGACCAGTTCTCGCGTCTCTTCGGCCTCGTACAGAAGGTGCTCGCGGCTCTTTTTCGCTTTGTAGACGCTCAAGATGAGATCGATGACCTCGCCCGGATGGTCCAGGGCAAAGGCCCATCCGCGCAGGCTCACCTCGCGGAAGGCCACGACCCGGTCCGGGTGATCGCGCGATTCCCGTTCCGATGTGATCAGGGTATCGCCATAGAAATCGACGCCGGAATTGGTCGGCCTGATGATGTTGACGGGCACGCCCGCGTTCATGACGGTGAACGCTTCGTCGGTGACGTAGCCGTCGATGGCGTCGACTTTTCCTTCGATGAGGTCCTTCACGTTGTCGCCCCGGGGCTCTTGCCGGAAGGGGGACGGGTCGATCCCCTCGTTCAACAGCATGGCGGACAGTTCCACGTCCCCGCCCGGCCAGATTATCGTCCGGGTTCTCGGCAACTGGTGCGGGGTCGTGATGCCGCGGTCGGCGCGGGCTATGATCACGTTCGGCGAATGCTGGAATATGCTGGCGAGGGCCACCGGAGGCGCGCCTCTGGCCCGGCGAACGAGCAGGCCCGCCGCGTGGGCGGTTCCGTAGCGTCCGGGCGCGGCCGCGACTTCCTTGAAGGTCTCGACGCCCGGGCCTCCTTCGACAATGGCAACGTCCAGTCCCGCTTCGCGGTAAAAACCCTGTTCCAGGGCGGCGTAATAGCCGGCGAACTGAAACTGGTGGTACCACTGCAGGTAGAGCGTGACATCGTCGCCCCCGGCGGCCGGCCTCGGCCATATACCGGCGAACAGGCAAACCAGAATAGTGACTAGTCCCGGGGTGTTTCCGAAGCGGAACAAAACCACGGTCTCCGTCATCCGGGTCGCACAACCTCCCGCGCGCCCCTCACATGCATTCGCCCAATCGGAGAGGTCGCGATGTCGGGCCCATGCTATCCTTTGAGCGGTAACCCACATTGATCCAAATCAAGGCGGTCCACGCGCGATCCTCGTCACCGGCAACGTCCGAGGTGGCTCAATTGCAGACGGATACAGTCTTGTCCATCGAGTCTCCTTTACGGGTAAGTGCCTACATTGGCGGCACAAATCGAAACCAGATCGTTATCAGTAAGCATCCCAGCAGGCCGGCCGCGCCGAGGCCGTCGACGACGCGATCGAGCGCCGCGGGCTCTTCGCTTGCCGTGCATCCCCGTTCGTCGTCGGCTATTTTCGGAGTCAAGAAGGCGGACGCGAGAAGCCACCGCCTTGTCGCCCGAGCCCCAGGAGTCCGCGACCAGCCCCAGGAGTCCGCGACCAGAAGGAGCGCACCGGTGAGTCCCCGTGATCCCGAATCGTTGCCGCCGATCCTGCGGCAAAAGCACCACGACGCGCCGTCCGTGTTTCGCCCCGAGAACCTCTTGCGCGAGGCAAGGCGTCAGAAGCGAATCCCGGCTGGAGAGCTCCCCCGCGTCTGCATCCTCGATCCGGATGGCGACATTGTCGACTACCTCCGCGAATCGGGCGCCGGTCGGCCTTCGCCGAGCTGGGTCTGCTATCACACCGAGCTCATCGAGTTCGATTGGCAGGGCCTTTCGCTCGGTATCGTCGGCCGCGCCGTGGGCGCGCCTTTCGCCGTACTCGTTGCCGAGGAGCTCTTCGCGTCCGCGTGCGAGTTCCTGATCAGCATGACCTCGGCCGGCCAGATCGCGGCGAGCGCGCCGCCGCCCTATTTCGTCGTCATCGAGAAGGCGCTCCGCGACGAAGGCACCAGCTATCATTATCTGCCGCCCTCGGAGTACGCCGAGATCGGCCCATTGGCGCGGGCGTTGTTGGACGGCGCCTTCGATGCTCTCGATTTTCCGGTTGGTTGGGCAACGACCTGGACCACCGACGCGCCCTTTCGCGAGACCGACGAAGCCATCGCGTCGTGTGAGGCTGCCGGCGTGTCGGCGGTGGAGATGGAAGCGGCGGCGCTCTACGCCTTCTCGCGGGCTCAGGATAAACCGGTGCTTTGCCTGGCCCACGTGACCAACACCATGGCGCGGGACGAGGGCGACTTCGAGAAGGGCGCCGCGAGCGGCAGCCTGGCCGCGCTCGAGGTGATCGCCGCCGCCGCCAAGCGATGGTTCGATCGAGCTCGGCCGCCGCCGCGAACCGACGTCACCTAGAGCGATTCACGTTTGTCGGGAATCGCTTTAGGCCGCGACTGCGGCCCGCCGGCCCTCCGGCGCGCCTGCGCAGGCGCGGACCTTCAGGTCCGCTGCCGTGAGCACACAACACCGAGAGCGGGTCCCGGGACCTGCTCTCGGCGGTGGTTGGCGACCGCCGCGGCTTGCCGAGCCGCCGCTTGCTCGGATTAAATGGCGCCGTCGCCTGAGCCGCCTCGCCCGAGAGTCCCCATGGAACCCGACCGCGTCGTCTATTCGCCGATCATCGAGCGGCCCAGGTTCAGCTGGCCGAATGGCTGCCGGGTGGCGCTGTGGGTGGTGCCCAACATCGAGCACTACGAGTACCTGCCGCGCGAGGTGGGGGTGCGCGACCCCTGGCCGCGCGCGCCCCATCCCGACGTGCTGGGCTACGGCGGCAAGGACTACGGCAACCGGGTCGGCCTGTGGCGCATGTTCGAGGTAATGGACCGCCACGACGTCCGCTGTACGGTGTCCCTGGGCCTCGGCGCCTTCGAGCACTACCCCGAGATCCTCGAAGCCTGCGAGCGGCGGCGTTGGGATTACATGTGCCACGGCATCTACAACACGCGCTATCTCTGGGAGCTCGGCGAGGACGAGGAGCGCGCGGTCATCGCCGACTGCGTCGAGAGCTACCGCCGGCTCACCGGGCGCCAGCTCGCGGGCTGGTTCTCGCCCGCGGTCTCGCACACCCTCAACACCCCCGACCTGGTGGCCGAGGCCGGCATCAAGTACTACTGCGACTGGTTCCACGACGACCAGCCGTTCCCGATGAAGGTACGGCACGGTCGGCTCATCACGGTGCCCTACTCGATGTACCTCAACGACGCGGTGCTCTACCGCCACAGCGACGAGGGCGCCGAGTTCGAGCGCATGATCCGGGACCACTTCGACACCGTCTACCGCGAGGGCGCCGCGCACGTCCGCGTCATGTGCATCGCGCTCCACCCCTACATGATGGGCCAGCCCCACCGCATCAAACACCTCGACGCGGCGCTCGCCTACATCCTCTCGCACCAGGGCGTGTGGCTGGCGACCGGCGAGGAGATCGCCGACTGGTACCTCGCCAACGCGCTGCCCGCGCTCGAGGCCCACCTGGCCGGGGAGAACTGAGGTGGCCGAGCGGCGCGGCCCCGGCATGGACCACGGCCACTACGTCTACTCGGCGCTGCCCGAGCGCCCGCCCTTGCGCTGGCCCGAGGGCGCGCGGGTCGCCTTCTGGGTCGCCCTCTACCTCGAGTTCTGGGAACTCGATCCGCCGGCCGGTTCGGTGCGCGATTCCCGCTTCGTCGGCGAGTTCGGCTCCTTTGCGCCCGATTACCGCAGCTACTCGCAGCGCGAGTACGGCAACCGGGTCGGCATCTTCCGCGTCCTTGAGGTGCTCGACCGCCATGGCCTTCGGGCCACCGTCGCGGCCAACGCCTCGGCCTGCGCGCGCTATCCCTATTTGGTCGAGGCCTGTCTCTCGCGCGGCTGGGAGTTCGCCGCCCACGGCAGCCACGCCACCCGCATGATCAGCAGCGCCATGGACGAGACCGAGGAACGGGCCCATATCGCCGAGACCCTGGCGGCGGTCGAGCGCGCGAGCGGGCGCCGGCCCAAGGGCTGGATCGGCCAGGACTTCGGCGAGTCGGCCGCAACCCCGAGGCTTCTCGCCGAGGCCGGCCTCGATTACGTCGCCGATTGGCCCAACGACGACCAGCCCTATCTGATGACCGGGGCGCGGCCCCTGGTCTCGATCCCCAACCAGGCCGAGTGGGACGACGTCCAGCTCTTGTGGCTGCGCCGGGTGGCGATGCCGCGCTACCCGGACCTGGTGGCCGAGGCCTTCGACACCCTCTATGACGAAGGCGCCCACTCGGGGCGGATCTTCGGCCTCGGCATCCATCCCTGGGTGTTGGGCCAAGGCCACCGCATCCGCTATCTCGACGAGGCGCTCGGGCGCATCGGCGGCCGCGACGGCGTGTGGCAGGCGAGCGCGGGCGAGATCGCCGATTGGTACCGCGCTGAAGCCGCCGGCTGAACGCCGCGCCCACCCGACCAAGGAGAGACCAATGCCCGATTACCTGGACCAGCTCTCGGAGTTCCTCGCGGGCTGTGGCTTCGACGACCTGCCGGCGCCGGTGGTGGAGCGCGCCCGACTGGTCATCGCCGACACCGTGGCGGCGATCGCCGCGGGCGCCGTCGAGCCCGAGGTGGCGGCGCTGACCGAGCGGATGTGCGGCGATGAAACGCAAGGCGCGGCCAGCGTCATCGGCGCCGGGCGCCGCGCCGCGCCCGCCACGGCCGCCTTTCTCAACGGCACCGCCGGCACCTTCCTCGAGCTCGACGAGGGCAACCAGTACTGCCGCGGCCACCCCGGCATCCACGCCGTGCCGGCGGCGCTCGCCTGGGCCGAAGCGCGCCGGCTCCCGGGCGCCGAGCTCTTGACCGCGGTGGTGCTCGGCTACGAGGTCGGGGCGCGCATCGGCATCGCCTGCAAGCTCCGCATGTCGATGCACCCGCACGGCACCTGGGGCGCGGTCGGCGCCGCGGTGGCGGTGGCCAAGCTGGCCGGCGCCGACGCCGCCACCCTGGCCCGGACCATCAACGTCGCCTCCTCGCTGGGCCTCGCGACCAGCCGCAAGACCATGCTCGAGGGCGGCCTGGTGCGCAACGCCTTCGCCGGGGTGAGCGGCCACATGGGGCTCCTGGCCCGCGACCTGGTCGAGGCCGGCTTCGATGGCGAGCGCGACGGCCTCGCCACCGTCTTCGGCGCGGTGGTCTCGGACTCTTTCGTGCCCGGGGAGATGGTCGACGAGCTGGGGAGCCGCTGGGAGATCGCGCGTAACTACTTCAAGCGTCACGCCGCCTGCCGTTACACCCACGCCACCCTCGACGTGCTCGACGAGATCGCCCGTGCGCGTCCCGGCGGCCTCGAGGCGAAGGAGATCGAGGAGATCGAAATCGCCACCTACTCGCTCGCCGGGCAGCTCACTGAGCGCGAGCCCCGGAACACGCTGGCCGGCAAGTTCTCGCTCCCCTTCGCCGCCGCCACCGCCATCGTCCATGGCTCGACCGGGGTGGCGAGCTTCACCTGGGAGGCGATCCGCGACCACGCCGTCAAGGCGCTGGCGGCCAAGGTGGTGGTGCGCGAGGACCCCAAACTGACGGCGATGATGCCCCAATTCCGCCCCGCCGAGGTGCGGGTCAGGCTCAGCGACGGCTCGGTTCTGGAGGGCAGCACCATGACGAACAAGGGCGACACCGAGGATCCCTACTCCGCGGCCGAGCTCACCGAGAAGTATCACGAGCTGGTGGGCCGGGTCTGGGACCCGGCCACCGCCGAGGCCATCCACGGCGACATCATGGCCATCGAGACGCTCGACGACGTCAACCTGCTCACCGCGCGCATGGACGCGGCCGGCGCGGCGGCCGCCCGGGCCGCCGAGGGCGCCGATTAGCGCGGCGCGGGCCCCGGGTAATTGCCGAGCGGCGCCAAGAGCTCGACGACGCTTTTCCGGTGAGCCGCGGCCCCGCGCTCAGCGAGAAAATCATCGCTCTGCTTTCCGGCTATCTCAAAGAACACATCCTCGACGCGGGCACGTGGTTCAAGGAGGACCCTGAGGCCCGTAACCGAGATCGCCGACGGACGGGCATAAGCGTCCGGCCTCCCAGGCGTGCCCGTCGCGGGTCGTTGACACCCCGTAACGCCCACAATACGGTTTGATGACCGCGCACTCTACCGCGCGGGAAAATTCCCAACGCGAAGCTATCGGAAGGGTAGTGGCGCTGTCTAAGGAACCAAGGCCGAAGGATCGTTCCATCGATCCGTCGGGGTCACCACGGGAGGACAACATGATGATCAGAAAGACGCTCGCGGTGCTCGTCTTCGCCGCCCTCACCATCGCGGCCACACTAGCCTCGGCCCAGGTCAAGGACATCCGCTGGGGCACGTCCCGGGTCGGCTCGTCCGGGCACCGGGCGATCACCAACCTGGTCCAGGTGCTGCAGCGCGAGATGACGGGCTACCGCTTCACCGTCCAGCCCACCCCGGGGGCGATTCTCACGGTCAAGGGCTATGCCACCGGGCAGTTCGAGGGCTACTACGGCTCCGACATCGCCTTCTATGAGCTGGCCAACGACATCAACCGCTTCGCGGGCTTCAAGGCGAAGATGGAGCGCCAGCCGGTGCAGTCGTTCTGGGCCTTCACCATCGAGATGGGGGTCGCCATCCACGCCCGCGACCAGGGCAAGATCAAGCAGTGGCGCGACCTCTCGGGCAAGCGCGTGTTCACCGGCCCGCGTCCGTGGGACACCCGGGCCCAGATCGAGCGCGCCTTCAAGGCGCTCGGCATCGAGCACGAGTACATGGAGGTGAGCATCAAGACGGCGGGCTCGCTCTTGGAGGCGGGCCGCCTCGCCGCCCTCGGGGTCTACACCAGCGCCGAGGCGACGACCTCGCCGTGGATCGCCGAGGCCTCGCTGCAGACCGACTGGGCGGCGCTCAATCCCAGCGCCGAGGAGGTGGAGATCTTGCAGAAGGCCGGCTTCAAGGTGGTCGAGCTCGACCCCGCGGTGTTCGGCAAGAAGAAGACCCACGTCGACAAGGTGACGATGCTGCCGTTCTTCTACGGTCTTCATCTCGGCCTCGAGGTGCCCGAGGAAGACGTCTACCGCATCCTCACGATCATCGAGGCCAACGCGGCGGAGCTGGCCCTGGCCGACAAGGGCTTCAAGCAGGTCGAGAAGGACATGCCGGGCATGCAGCGCCGCGGCGTCGAGGCGGCGGTGGACCTGGTGCCGGTTCACCCCGGCCTGGCCAAGTACATGCGCGAGAAGGGGGTCTGGGATTCGAAGTGGGATTCCCGCGTCGCCAAGGCCCAATAGCGCGGTGACAGGCGCGGGGAGCGGGCACCCCTCGCGCTCGCCCCCGCCCCTCGTTCGAGCCCAATCCGCGCGATGACGACGAGCGCGCCCCAACCACGGTCACGGACCGTGGCGGAGGTCCTCTACTTCGTCGTCGCCGTCGCCTTCTTCGTCTACCTGTTCCAGTACTACCTCACCACCACCGGCGGGCCGACCCTGCTCGCCTTCACGCTGGTGCCCATCACCTTCGTGCTGTTCACCCTCGACGCCCTGCGCAAGGGGGAGCTCTACCCGCGGCTGGGCACCGCCGCCAACTTCTGCATCGCCGGCCTCTACAGCGCCATCTGCGTCACCGTCTCGGTCTACATGTACGTCGAGTTCGAGGCCATCGGCACGGTCCGTGCAGGCATCTGGGACCCCACCGACCTGGTGCTGGGCGGGCTCATGGTGGTGCTGGTGATGGAGTACGCGCGCAAGCGCTACTTCGTGCTCTTCGTCCTCAACATCCTGGTGGTCCTCTACGCCGTCTACGGCTGGATCGTGCCGGGGATGTTCTATCACCCGGGCCTGAGCTGGACCCGGATCGTCACTTCGATGAGCCTCGAGGACACCACCGGGGTGTTCTCGGGCCTGCCGCAGCTGGCGCTCACCCTGATCGGATCGTTCGTGCTGGTGCTCAGCGTGCTGCGCGCCTTCGGCTGCATCGACTCGATCCTCAAGGGCGCCTCGCGTATCGCCGTGCGCTCCCCCTATGCCCTGCCGCAGGCGGCGGTGATCGGATCGCTCGGGGTGGCGGCGGTGAGCGGCAGCGGCGCCGCCAACGCGGTGACCACGGGCTCGGCGACGATCCCGGCGCTGATCGAGGCCGGGATGCCGCGGGCCCACGCCGCCTCGGTCGAGACCGCGGCCTCGCTCGGCGGCCAGCTGATGCCGCCGATCATGGGCATCTCGGCCTTCCTGATGGCCGATTTCCTCGACCGCAGCTACTTCGACGTCGTCGCCCGCGGCTACGCCCCGGCATTGATCTACTTCGCCGGCGTGTCGCTGGGCGTCTACCTCATGTCGGTGCGGCTCGGCACCATCAAGGGCGTCGCCACGGTGCATGCCATGGAATGGCCCGACTGGACCAACGTGGGCGCCTTCGCCATGGTGGTGATCGGGCTCATCATCCTCATGGCGGTGTTCCACCTGCCGCCGATGTTCGCCGCGATCGACGTCTTCGCGGCGATCGGCGCCCTGCTCCTGGCGCGCTCGGTGGTGACGGCGTGGCGCGCCAGCGGGGTCTCGGTGCTGCGCGCGGTCGGCGCCCAGCTGTGGCGCTTCCTCGACAACTTCACCTCGATGACGGCCGATCTTACGCTTCTGCTGGCGACGCTCTCGATCCTCACCAGCGCCTTCGTCAACACAGGCGTTCCGACCAAGGTCGGCTTCATCCTCCTCGACGCCGCCGCCATCAACCTCGTGGCCATGGTGCTGGTGGCCTTCTTCTTCGGCGCCCTTCTCGGCATGGGGCTGCCGCCGGCGCCGACCTACATCCTGACCGCGCTGGTGATCGCGCCGCACATGATCAAGGCCGGGGTCGACCCCTGGCCGGTCCACTTCTTCGCCTTCTTTCTCGCCGTCTGGGGCGAGCTGACGCCGCCCACCTCGGTGGTCGCGGCGGTGACCTCGAAGATCGCCCAAGCCTCGTTCCTGCGAACCCTGGTGCTGGCGATCAGGCTGTGCGTCTCGTTGTTCGTGCTGATGGCGGCGATGTTCGTGCGCCCCGGGCTGGTGCTCGAGCCGGGCCTCACCCAGCTCGCGATGATGGTGCTGGTGCTGTTCGCGACCGCGGGCATCACCTTCAGCCTCCAGGCGCGTTTCAGCGAGCGCCTCGGGGTCGACCTGGCGCTGCGCGGGGTGCTGGGCGCCGTGGCGCTGGTCGTCCTCTTCCATCCCAACGTCACGGTGGCGGCGCTGGCCTGCGTCCCCGTCGCCCTCTTCGCCGCCTATTGGGTGCTGCGGCAGCGCAAGGTCAGGGAAGGGGCGTTGGCCGTGGAGCCATAGGCGCGGCGCGGCGCGGCCCTCAAATCACCTTGGCGCCGCGCAGGGCGTCGATTCGCGCGCCGTCGTAACCGAGGCCGCGGAGCACCTCGTCGGTGTCGGCGCCAAGCGCCGGTGCCGGTCGTGCCGGCGCCTCGTCGCCCGCAGAGCGCACCGGCGGCGCCACCATCCGGTAGGGGCCGGCCTGGGGATGCATGAGCGTCTGGAGGGCGCCGCTTTCGGCGGCAAAGGGGTTTTCCAGGGCCTCGCCGAGGTCGTTGATCGGCGCCGCCGGCACCGTGCCGGCGAAGACCTCGAGCCACGCCGCGGTGGTTCGCCGGCCGAGCTCTCCATCCAGCAGTTCGGTCAGGAGGTCGCGGTTCTCGAGCCGCGCCTCGAAGCTTGCGAAGCGGGGCTCGTCCGCCCACTCGGGTTTGGCGACGGCGCGGCACAAGGCCGGCCAGAACTTCTCCTTGTTGCACATGATGAAGATCCAGCCGTCGCCGCTGCGGTAGAGCTGGCAGGGCGTCAGCGAGGGATGGGCCGAGCGCGGCAGGCGCTGCTGAACCACGCCCTCGTTGAGATACCAGGTCGCCAGGTAGTTGGTGTTGGCGAGCGCCAGGTCATAGAGGCTGACGTCGATATCCCGCCCCACGCCACGCGCGCGGGCGCTCGTCAGCGCCGCGAGCAGCGCGTAGGCCAGCGCCAGCCCGGTCATGAAATCGACCATCGAGAGCCCGAAGCGCGTCGGAGGTCCGCCCGGCTCGCCTGTGACCGAGAGATAACCGGCCTCGGCCTGCATGAGATAGTCGAAGCCGGGCCAGCTCCGGCGCGGCCCGGTGCGGCCGTAGGCCGTGAGATGGGCGCAAACGATCGTCGGATTGCACGCCTTGAGCTGGCCGTAGGTCAGTCCCAGCCGCTCGGGCACGTCGCCGCGCAGATTGCAGGCCAGGGCGTCGGCGCTCGCCGCCAGGTCCTTGAGCACCGCCTGCCCCTCGGCGCGCCCGAGATCGAGGGTGAGGCTCTTCTTGTTGCGGTTGAGGCTGTGAAAGAACAGGCTGTCGCCGGGGCCGAAGAAGTAGGGCCCGACGGTGCGGCCGATGTCGCCGCCGTCGTTCGGGTTCTCGATCTTGATGACCTCGGCGCCCTGGTCGGCGAGGAACATGGTGCCGAACGGCCCGGCGCCGTACTGCTCGACCGCGAGTATGCGCACTCCCGCCAGGGGCAGCACGACGTGGGCCTCAGACCGGGTTGCGCTTGACGAGCTCGCGGGCGATGACGATGCGCTGCAGCTCGTTGGTGCCTTCGCCGATGGCGAGGAGCGGCGCGTCCCGGTAGTAACGCTCGATGTTGAATTCCTTGGAATAGCCGTAGGCGCCGTGGATCCGCATCGCCTCGAGGCTGTTGGCGATCGCGGCCTCGGTGGCGAAGAGCTTGGCCATGCCGGCCTCGAGGTCGCAGCGCTCTCCGCTGTCGTAGGCCCGCGCCGCCGCTTCGACCAGGAGGCGCGCCGCCTCGACCTGCGTGGCCATGTCCGCGAGCTTGATCTGGATCGCCTGATGCTCGCAGATCGGCTTGCCGAAGGTCTTTCGCACCTGGGCGTAGGCCAGCGCCTCTTGCAGCGAGGCGCGGGCGATGCCGACGCCGCGCGCGGCGACGTTGATGCGGCCCAACTCGAGCCCGCTCAAGATCTGCTGCAGCCCGCGGCCCTCCTCTCCGCCGATCAGATTGTGGCCCGGAACCCGGCACTCCTCGAACACGAGCTCGGCGGTATCGATGCCGCGATAGCCGAGTTTCTCGAGCTTGCGAGCGACCTTGAAGCCCGCGCCCTTCTCGATCAGCAGCAGGCTCATGCCCTTGTGCCGCGGCACCGCCTCAGGCTCGGTCTTGACCAGGACGGCGAGGATGCCGCCCTCGATGCTGTTGGTGATCCAGGTCTTGGTGCCGTCGACGATGTAGTCCTCGCCGTCACGCCGCGCCCGGGTGCGAACGGCCTGGAGGTCGGTGCCGCAATCGGGCTCGGTCAGGGCGATGCCGCCGCGCAGCTCGCCCGACGCGAAGCGGGGGAGATAGCGGCGCTTCTGGTCCTCGGTGCCGAAGCGCTCGACCGCGGCGGCCATGATCAGGTGCGAGTTGAAGATGCCGGAGACCGACATCCATACCGCCGACACCCGCTCGACGATCCTGGCGTAGGTGGTGGCGGAAAGCCCAAGGCCGCCATAGGCGGGGCCGATGGTGGCGCCGAACAGGCCCAGCTCCTTCATCTTCTCGACGATCTCGTCGGGGTAGCTGTCGTTGGCTTCCAGCTCGTGGGCGTAGGGCTTGACGTCGCGCTCGAGGAAGCGGTCGACGCTGTCGAGGATCGCGCTCTCCTCGTCGTCCTGGTGGACGCTCTCGAGAACCATGGCCGTCACACTCCTTAAGGGGCGCTCACGCCGTCCACCGCGGCGCCGCGCGTGGGCACCAGGACCGTGCGCTCATAGGTCATGAAGACCGTGCCGTCGGCCTTCCTTCCGGTGGTGCTCACGGTGACGATGCCCTGGTCGGGCCGCGATTCCGAGCGGCGCTTGGACAGCACCTCGGATTCGGCGTAGATGGTGTCGCCCTCGAACACCGGCGCGGTGAGCCGGATCTTGTCCCAGCCCAGGTTGGCGATCGCCTTCTGGCTGATGTCGCTGACGCTCATGCCGGTGACCATGGCGAGGGTCAGCGCGCTGTTGACGACCGGCCGGCCGAACTCGCTCTGCGCCGCATAGTGGGCGTCGAAATGCAGCGGATGGGTGTTCATGGTGAGGAGCGTGAACCAGGTATTGTCGGCGCCGCTGATGGTCCGGCCCGGGCGATGCTCGTAGACGTCGCCGACCGCGAAATCCTCGAAGTAGCGGCCGAAAGACTCGCGATAGCGCTGGGGAGCGATTTCCTTGTGCTCGACGGTCATGGCCACACCCTTCACCGGGCAGGTCGGTTCACGGGCCGCCCGCCGCCGCCTCCCGCAGCCCGGCGCCGTCGGCGCGCGCGAGGCGCAGGACGGCGGCGATATCGCCTGCCTGGTCGAGGGCGAGCAGCGCTTGGCCAAGCTCGTCGATGCGCTCGGGCGCGAGATAGGGGCCCGCCAGGTCGGCGAATTTGGCGCGCAGCTCGGCCACCGTCGGGAAGGCTTCAGGCTCGCCCCTCGGTACCGCGACGAACTCCTCGAAGCTGCCGCCCGTGGTCCGCACCCGCACCACGCCGCTCAGGTTGGCGGGGAACTCCGCTTCCGCCCGCGGGTCGACCACGGTGCTCACCCGCCGGCACAGCGCCAGGGTCTCGGGATCGTCGAGATGGCGGGCGTAGTCGTCCCAGCCGAGGCTGCCCTGGCGTAGCGCCACGGCGGCCACGAAGGGCATCGAGAACTGGCCGTCGACGACGCTTTTGGGGTGCTGCTTGCCGTCCTCCGGATCGCCGATGATGTTCCAGCCGGTGCGCGGCAGGCCGACCTCGACGGATTCTATATCGCCGGCCTCGATGCCGTGGGCGGCCCTGAGGCCGATCAGGGCGTCGAGCGCGGCGTGGCTGTAGCGGCAGCAGGGATACGGCTTGACCGCGATGGCGAGGGTCTCGAAGACCTCGCCCAGGCCCTCCACCGCCTTCTCGAAAACCGGATCCGGGGCGTAGGAGCGCAAGAACCCGGCCTTGCCCTCGATCGCCTCGGCCGCGCCCTTGAAGCCCTCGCGCGCCAGGCTCGCCGCGATCAGCCCGTTGAGCGCCGCGTAGCCGACCTGAAAGCGTTTGGTCCAGGCGCCGTTGGCCACGAACTGCAGCGAACCGGCGGCCTGGCTGAGGCAGATGCCGAAGGCATCGGCGACTTCGGCCCCCGACAACCCGAACACGCTGGCCGCCGCCGCGGCGGCCCCGAAGGCGCCGCAGGTGGCCGTGGGGTGGTAGCCGCGTTCGTAATGCGCCTTCGGCACGAGCGCCTGACTGAGGCGAATCTGCACCTCGTAGCCGGCGACGATGGCGGCGATGAGCTCGCGGCCGTCGGCACCCGTCATCTCGGCCGCGGCCAGCGCCGCCGGCACGATCGGCGCGCTGGCGTGGATCGAGCCCGAGGCGTGGGTGTCGTCGAAATCCAGCGAATGGGCGAGCGCGCCGTTGATCAGCGCCGCGGCCGGCGGCGCGAAGCCCGCCGCCTCGCCGATCACGGTGGCCTCGCCGCGCCCCAAGCCGAGCCGCTCCACCGCCCTGAACAGGCTCGGCGTCGACTCCGCCTCGTAACGCGCCCGGAGGGCGATGCCGACGAGGTCCAGCACCAACAACTTGGTGCGCTCGGGCACCGCCTCGGGCAACGCGTCGTAGGAGAGCCCGGCGACGAAGTCCGACAGCCTGTGGGTGATCCCGGTCATGACGGTCCCTCGCTCGTTGGATGGCCTCGCGGGGCGGCGCTCGCGGGCGATCTCGAAAGCTACACCCGCCCGCTTGGGCGTTCAACGCGAGACCGGGACCAACCGCTAGGTACTGTTTACATTCATCGCAGCCAGATCATGGTGCCACACAAGCATAGCATGGCGATGAACGAGCAGACGGTCTTGTCGTAGCGCGTGGCGATGCGGCGGAAGTGCTTGATCTTGTTGATCAAGCATTCGACCAGATGACGCTCCTTGTAGAGCTCCTTGTCGTAGTCGATGGCGATCGATCTGGAGCGGTTCGGCGGGATCACGGCGATCATCTCGCGGGCCGCGATGGTGTTGCGGAAGCGGTCGCCGTCATAGGCCTTGTCCGCCAGCAGATGCTCGCCCGGCAGGTCTTCGATGAGCGCTTCCGCCTGCGTCATGTCGCCCTCCTGGCCGGCGGTGAGGATGAAGCGCAAGGGATTGCCGAGGCCATCGACGGCAATGTGGATCTTGCTCGTCAGGCCGCCGCGACTTCGTCCGATGGCCTGATTTTGAGCCCCCCTTTTGCGCCGGCGCTGTGTTGATGCGCCCGCACGATGGTGGAGTCGATGATCAGGTACTCAAAGTCCGGATCCTCCACCAAGGCATTGAAAAGACTCAGCCAAACCCCGCGCCTGGACCAGCGCCAGAAGCGCGTGTAGACGGTGTACCAGGGACCGAACGCGTCGGGCAGATCGCGCCAGGGGGAACCAGTGCGCGCAATCCACAACACCGCATCGAGGAAGAGCCGCGTGTCCTTGCCCGTCCGACCGCTATCGCTCTTCTTGCCCGAAACCAAATCCGCGATCCGGGCCCATTGCTCGTCCGTCAACTGTCGTCGAATCAAGATCGCCTCCTTCAAGTTACGATCTTGAATCACAATCAGCGACAGAAAGGAATCCCTTGAATGTAAACAGGACCTAGGCCACGGCCGTGCGGAGCCGCATCGCGCGCTTGCGATTGATCAGCGTGAGCACGATGACGAGATTGGCGACATTGGAAGCGGCGCCGATCAGGAACGCCGGCGAGTAGCTGCCGGTGAGGTCGAAGATGTAGCCTGCCAGCCAGCCGCCCAGCGCCATGCCCGAGGCTCCGAACAGGATGACGATGCCGAGCCGGCGGCCGGCCTCGGCGGGCGGAAGGTAGCGCTGCACAATGACCGGATAGCACAGGTTAATGCCGCCATAGCCCAGGCCGAACAGCACCGACACGAGATAGAGCGCCCACAGGCCGTCGACCATGGCATAGAGCATCAACGCCGCGGTCTGGGTGGCGGAGAAGACCAGCAGGGCGGTCAAGCCGCCGAAGCGGTCGACCAGAAGCGTGCCGGCCAGCAGCCGCACCACCAAGGTCGTCGCCAACGCCAGCGCCAGCATTTCCGCCGCGCGCGCCGTGGGGTGACCGAGGTCGCTGGCGTGGGAGACGAGGTGCGCGAGCGGCATCGACATGGCGACGCAACAGCCGACGATCGCCAGGCACAGCACGGCCTGAAGCAGCCACGTGGGGAGGCCCAATTCCGTCAGCCGCGGCGGCGCGGCCGCGGCGGCCGCGGGCGCCACCTTTGTCCGGGCTTTTTCGCCCGCGGCGCCCGGCGCCCGGCGCCGCAGCGCAAAGGTGAGCGGCACGGCGGTGACGAGCGAAAAGACGCCGAACCAGAAGAAGGTCTCCCGCCAACCGATGGTTTCGTTGAAATGACGGAAGATCGGCGGCCACACCGCGCCGGCGATGCTTTGCCCGGCGACGACCAGGCCGACAGCGAAGCCGCGGCGATGCGTGAACCAACGCATCACGTTGATCATCAGCGGCCCGAACATGGTGGCCTGGCCGAGGAAGCCCAACATCACGCCAAAGATGACGTAGAGCTGCCATTGGGCGGTGATCATGCCGACCAGGATGGCGCCACAGCCAATCATGGTCGCGCCCAGCAGCACCACCGGCCCGACGCCTGAGCGGTCGGACCAATGCCCCATGACGATGCCGCCGACGCCCGCGCCGATGAACTGGCAGGAATAGGCGAGAGAGGGCACGCTGCGCGGCCAGTCGAAGTCCTGCGCGATCTGCTTCAGCGCCACGGCCAGCAGGAACAAGCTGCCGTTGGCGGTGAGGATCAGATAGGTCGAGGCGAGAATTACCACGAAGCGGTAATTTTGGCTCGAAGCCGGAGGGATGATCTGCATTAAACGCAATTACTTACCGGGCCGGCGCCCGGCCGGCGGCGCGTGTCGCCAACCTAGCGAAATCGCTCGCGGCTGGCTATGTCGCCAGCGCAAGCCAGTGATGCGCCAGCGGCGCAGTCACGGCCGGTTGAGCTCAGCGGGCGCCCGCGTGAAGGTGCGGCGGCCACGCTTGAAGCCCATGAGGGCGGGCGCCACGGTGGCGATCGCGTCGGCCGGCGAGGTCGCCTCCCACACCACCAGGTCGGCCGGGTTGCCGACCGCGATACCGTAATCCTCGAGCCCGATGAGGCGCGCCGGCCGCTCGCTCAGCATGGCGAAGCATTCATCGAGCTCCTCGGCCGAGCCGCGCTGCACGGTGTTGGCGTAGAGGTTGGCGATGCGCACCAGCGAGCAATCGCCGAACGGCGTGAAGGGGTTGAGCACGTTGTTGGTCGAGAGGCAGCAGTTGACGCCGCATTCGATCAGCGCGTTGGCGTCGGTGACGCCGCGCATGACGCTATGGTCCTGGTGCCGGCCCATGACGAAGAGGTCGGTGGCGGGCAGCACCGTAACCGTCACCCCGACCGCCGCGAGCCGCTGGCCGAGTGCGCGCAGCTTGGGCGGCGGCAGGCACGAGTACTTGGTGCCGTGGCCGACCGCGACCCGGCCGCCCCAGCCCAGCCGCTCGGTGAGATCGCAGACCAGATGGATGTCCATGTCGTCGGTGGTGGGGCCGACGTCGAGGTGGATGTCGACATCGCAATCGAACTCCCGCGCCAGCTCGAAGATGCGCGCGATCTGGCCGCCGTGATCCGGGTCGTAGCCCGGCGCGCCGCCGACCACGGAAGCGCCGCGCCGCAGCCCCTCGACGACGTTGGCGTCGGCCTCGGGCACGTCGGTCCAGCCTTCCTGGGCGAAAACGCAGAGCTCGAGGTCGATGGCCCAGCGATAGTCGTGGCTGAGTTGTTGGATCGCCTCGAAGCCGCGCAGGCCGACGTTGGGATCGACCTCGACGTGGCTGCGCATGTGGGTGGTGCCGTTCACCAGGCATTGCTCGAGGGTGGCGCGGGCGCGGGCGTAGACGTCCTCGACGGTGAAGCCGGGCTTGACCGCGGCGACCCGCGCCATGTGGTCGCGTCCGCGCTCGGGCGCCGGCGTGCAGCGGTCGAGGATGCGCGACTTGTCGAGATGGATGTGGCTCTCGATCAGGCCCGGCGAAAGCAGACGCCCGCCGAGCTCGATCTCCTCGCCCTCGGCGGCGAGCCTAGGGCCGATCGCGGCGATGCGCCCGTCCTCGATGCCGACGTCGAGCGCCGGCGCCTCCGCCGCCATCCCGGCGATGCGCGCGCTGCGCAGGATAAGGTCGAGCGCCATCCGATTCCCTTCGTTGTTCACGCCATGACCGCGGCCCGCGTCTGTCGTGCAAACTATCGGATGTGCGAAAGCGGATGCAAACCCCGGCGATCCCGAGCCTAAGGAGTTAGGGGGCGGGCTCAGCCACAGCTCGAGGTCGGCGGCGGACTGGACCTCGTCGTGACCGAAGAGCAGCACCACCGGCTCCACACCGCCGCCGCGCTGGCTCCAATCAAGCTGGATTGCCGTCAGTCAGCGCTCAGGAGCGCGACGGACGCTTGAAAAAGATTTCCGAGAGGAGAGGGTGCCCGACAGGGCTAACCCGTTAAGCGTCGGGGATCCGACCAAGGCGTTCGATTCGAACACCCCGATCAATGCCGACTTAGTGTTTCGAATCCTCGAGAACCAGGTGAAACACCGACGAATCGATCGCCAGCATCGTCCGCAGGTTCTCGTTGATCCGGATCGATACACGCTCGCCGTAGCGATCGAGCCGCCGCAGCAATCGGTCGAGTTGATGCCGCTGGCCCTCCGCCAGCTCTTCGATGTGCAGCGTAAGCTGCACGGTGGGGCGCCGCAGGAGCTGCTCCAAGCGGCGGCCCGCGCGGGTGAAGAAGCGCGGCTCGACGTACCCTCGCAGAGTGACCTCCAGGTGCTCCAAAGTGGCGGCGGGTGCAGCCGAGACGGCCAACGCGCCGCGGCGCAAGCATGCGGCGTAGCGTCGCTCGATGAACTCCAGCGTCGCCTGAACCGTGGGCCGTTCCCGCGAGTGATCGAGGCCGAACCGTCGCTCCACGTGGTCGCGCATCGCCAACCCGGCGATCCAGTCGTTGATGACCAGCGGCCAGGTCCGTGGAGCGCTGGCGCCGAGCGTGCCAAAGAAGCGAAGCCAGCGACCCGGTCCGCCCGGCAACACCCCGTATGCGAGCAATCTCGCCACGATCCCCAGGCCGTGACGGAGGGGATAGGCATCGCGGTAGAGCGGGGCACGGAGATCAAGTCGCTTGTTGTGGATCCGCGCCGAGATGCCCTCGTCACTGACGAGACGGCGGTACAGGTCCTTGTAGGCGCCGATCATCTCCGCATAGCCCATGCGCTTGGGCACGATGTTGGTACCCGCCCTGGTGTTGTCCCCGTGTGGCGCCTCATGAATCAGCCGCCCCTCCCGCTGCAACCGTTCGTAGAGAGGCGTCCGGGGCAGCGCGGTCAGCAGTCCGACCATGGCCACCTGGATGCCGGTAGTGGTGATGAAATGCTCCTGGCGAGGGAAGGTCTCGAGGGTGTCGTTGTCGAAGCCGATGATAAAGCCACCCAGCACGTCGATTCCGTGGCGGTAAATCCTGCGGAGGGACTCGGGGATGTCGCGGCGCAGGTTCTGCGTCTTGCCTGTTTCCCGCAGACTCTCTTCGTCGGAGGATTCGATGCCAATGAAGACCCAAGCGAAATTGGCGGCACGGAACAAGCTCATGAGCGCGTCGTCGTCGGCCAGGTTCAGCGAGGCCTCGGTACCGAACTGGAAGGCATAGCGGTGGCTCTGTTGGTAATCCACGAGGTAGCGTAGCAAGGCCTTGGCCTTGCCCGAGTGGCCGATGAAGTTGTCGTCGACGAAGAACACGCTACGCGTCCCGAGCGAGCGCAGCAGGTCGAGCTCCCGACCGACCTGCTCCGGTCGCTTGGTGCGAGGCCGTCGACCGAACATGACGATTATGTCGCAAAACTCACAGCGGTAGGGGCAGCCACGGGAGAACTGCAGACCCACGGTCAGGTACTTGTCGAGCTTGAGCAGATCGAAGCGGGGCGTGGGAGAATCGGCCAGATCCACGACCCCCGCTTCCTGGTACCGGCGTTGCGGCGCGCCGTCGGCAAAGTCGCGGCAGAACACGGGCCAGATGTACTCTGCCTCGCCCGCCACTACGGTATCGGCGATCGCCTCGAAGGACTCCGGGCACAGCGAGGCGTAGCTGCCGCCGGCGACGACATGGTGGCCCCGCTTACGGAAGTAGGTCAGCAGCTCCTGCTGGCGCGGGAACTGGACCGCCATGCCGCAAACGCCGACTATGTCTGCGTCGGGCTCAAGAGGTACGGTCTCGATGTTCTCGTCGACCACCGTCACCTCCCAGTTCGGCGGGCACAGCGCCGCCAGGGTGGCGAGCCCGAGCGGCGGGTTCAGGGCACGCTTTCCCGGCAGTATCTTGGTGATGGCCCAGCGAAAGCTCCAGAAGCTCTCAGGGCAGCGGGGATTGATGAGCAACAGCCGGATAGGGCGTTGCGCCGGGGCTGTCGCAGGGTTAGTGACGCTTGCCGGGAATATACTCACCGCGTGATTGTCCCTTCCATAAACCGACATCTCCCCGATGAGCCCCGGTCGCGAGAGTCAGGGTAGCGGTATGGGCTCTCGACTGCAATATGGAGCCCGCTGCGTGACGCCGGAACGCCCCGCTTGCCGCCATGACCGGCATCAACGGCGGTCTCATGCCGCTGATGGCTGGGTTTCCCGTCATCGAGGCGCACGCCTCCCAGAGTTCGCTTTCCCGCAGAGACCGCCGCCCGGGTAAAGCCGGCGCCGGCGGCGCGCACGGCTCCGCGATGAGCGACAGGATCTCCCGGAACATTTGCCGCGACACGGCAACCTCAGCCATCGGCAAGGCGAGGGTCAGGTTTTGATGCCGTGGACGGCCCCCGCCACCGGCATCGCGATGGGCCACATTGCGCTTGCTGCTACGCCGCCGCTTATGTCGCCTTCCGTTAAGGGTTCTCGGCCACCTCCCGCAGCGCCAGGAGTCCGAGAACCCTTAACGATACCAGGCGAACCGGATCATTGCCCGGCTACGGGGTAGAGGTAGGCGGTCAAGCGCCCGACCGACCCCTTTCCCCGCCACACGCTCGTGCCCTTCCGCGAGATGTCGATAGCGACCTCGCCGCCCCGTGGCGCGAACTCGCAATACAAGCCATGGACGGACAACGTGGCGTCGTAGGGCACGGGTTCTTCAAAGCTGATTTCATGCCATCGATTGTTGACGTTGACCGTGCAGGCGGCAGCGAACCGCGCCGACCTCTCGCCGCTCGCCTCTAACCTGAAGCGCCCCGGCTCCGCCAGCGGCCCGCCACCGAGGATCGCTCCCTTCGGCCACGAAACCGCAAGCGTCAGGCCTTCGTTCGCCGCCAATCCCCGAGTGGTCTTGATTTCGGTCCGATCATCGGCGAGCTGCTCCACCATGAGCGTCGTGGCGTCGGCACCGACGTCGTTCAGATAAGGCTCGACGGCCGAGGGAGCCGAGCTCCCCGGGGCCTTGATGGTGACGCGAACCGCCCGCACCGGGAGGCTCCAATTCCCCGTGACCGGCCAATACAGCTCGTCCCGATCATCGAAAGCTCCGACCTGGTTGTTCGCCGTGTAGCGAAAGGTGAAGGTGTATTCCCCGGGCTTCAGGAAGTCGCCATCTTTACCGACAAAGATTCTGCTGACGTTATCAAAGGATCGCAGCGAGTAATCCATCGCCTCGCCATTCCTCAAGACTTCCTGAACATCGAAGAACAAACGTACGACTTTCCTGTTTCGATCCCAGAATGATCCCGGCAATTGACGATAGAATCCGGTCTGAAAGACCTTGTCGAGTACCACGATCCTGATGGTCTCCGTGACGCTCAGAGACCCATCATTTGAAATCTCTATATCGCTCTCGAAGGCGAGAATTTCCTCTTTCTTTGGTGTCGATCGCTTGGCCGCGGGAGACGCCTCTGCCGCTCGGGAGCGCTGCCCGATGGCGGGGAGGTCGAGCAGGGCCATGACCTTTCCTGCCTGCGCCGCGAACTCGACGCAACGGCCGCGGCGCGAGTATGTGTCCAACATTTGGACTTCAGCCCCAAGACTGCCCGGCCCCTCGTCTTGCGTCACGGCCACCGTCAGCCGTTGCCATGCCTCCGGATGGCGTCCGATCTCGACCTCCATGGCTCGGGTCACGGCATCACACTGGGCGCCGCCCGGTCTATCGAAGGTGAGAGAGACGGTTAGACCGGATCCCACCATCTCCGTCGCTTTTCGGACGGCCGTTTCAGCGACCTCCCGTTGATCGCCAGCGCCCGCGGTTTCCTGCCCGGGAGTGGGTGCGGCAACCTGCGTTGGATTTGGCCGCAGCACGAGGCCGGCTATTAATCCTCCAACCACCCCCAGGACAACGATCACGGCGGCGGCGATGATGGTTACCCTCATCCGACAATCCCGAGTTGATCTGCGAATCGTCCGTCATTGTAGCCGTTCGGCGCCCCGAAAGGTGGCGGAATTGCCGCCTCCACCGCCCGATCCCCGAGTTTGGCCGGGTCAAGCGACGTTTGCTCCTATGCCGCGGCGCCGGCCGGCCTCGGCGGAGAGCCGACATCGGCGGCCTCAAGGGCGGTTCGGCGACCCTATAAGGGCATTACCGAGGGCCTGCCCGAAGGACCGGTCACAGCCGTAGCCGACTTGGCACGGAGGCCTATAACCGCCACTACTCTTGGGCTGTTGTTGGATCAAAGTGGTTCGATAATCATACAAGTCATTGACGAATATCCGAAATTCTCCAGTCTGAGAGCGTGTGGGCTTGCCGATGGGACGGATCGGGAAGTGAGACGGTGAAAATCTCTCGACGATTTCTGGCAGGCACTACCATATGAAGCTGCTCGTGGACCTCTTGGGCGGCCGGCGCAAAGCGGGACTGCCGCGACGGCTGGTTGGGGTCATCACCGCACCCACAGCGGCCCTGGCAGCTGCGTTCGCTCAGCGCTGCGTGTCGGGCCGCCGCAACCCGGATGTCTGCTCAGCCCGCAGCACCGGTCGTTGCCATCACACGCGCTGCAAGTCCGCTTTTTCCGCCAGCAGCGGAGGCAACACACCCAGGCCACGACAGTCGGCTCGCGGCTTGGAGGTGAGGTTCGGCGCCGTCGGAATTGCCGCCCGCATTTTCATTGTGAGCAGTCCTTCACGCTCTGGTCTTCTGCTTGCGGCCACAGGCGGACACAGGCGGCCACAGGCGGTCACGGTCCGGACCTTCGTTGCCACACACCCCAAACGACCGGCCGCGACCCGGCGCGGCCATCGCCAGGCCGACCCTGAACGCATGCCCGGGCTAGTTGACCACCAGCTCCCTGGGGGCGTGGCAGACCGGTTCGCAGGTCGCCTCCGTGACGATCGCGGTCTCGCCCAGCGACATCGCCAGGCCGGTGTCGCTGTTCACGAGCACCATGTGCATGAAGAACACCATGCCCGGCTCCAGCACCTGCGGGTTGCCGGCGTAGAGCATCGGCCAGTCCATCCAGGTGGGGGGATAGGTCGCCCCCATGGTGTAGCCGCAGGCGTTGAGGAAGTGGCCGGCGTAGCCCGCCTCGGCGAAGACGCGGGCGTGGCTGTCGAAGACCTCGCCCACGGTGGTGCCGGGCCTCAAGCCCGCCTCGCAGGCCTCGAGCGCCTTGACGCAGGCGTCGAACATATGCCGGTGGCGGGGATCGACCTCGCCGGTGACGACCACGTGCATCAGCGCCGCGTGGTATTGGCGATAGGCGGCGGCGAACTCGAAGGTCACCTGGTCGGGCTCGGCCACTATGCCGTGGCCGCTGTGGTAGCGCACCAAGAGCGCCTCCTCGCCGCGCCCATTAGTAGGGGAGGGTTTCACACCCTCCGCAACAGCAACAGCTAGGCGGCAATCGAGGCGAGGATCATAAAATCCTCGGATGTTGGCTTCCCACCCCGAACCGGCCCATTGCGACAGTGTCATCGCATGTCGCCGTGTGATCCACGCTTAACAACCGGTCCACCAATGTATGATATCGGCTTTTGTCACGCGAAGCGGAGCTTCGGTCGGAGGGGGAGCAGGACTGAAATTAGCCATCGGCAGACTATCAGCGGGCACCTGCTCACGCGGCCTGTCGGCCGTCCGCCGAAGTACATCCGGCGCTATTATGTCAGCTTCAACTGCCGCGCCAAGAGCTGGGACCGGTCCCGCCAGGTGGTGGCCAAGGTGGAGTGACATTGCGGCGAGTTGTTTCCCCGCGTCGGCTTCATCGTCACCAACCTGCCCCGCCTCACCGAGTGGGTGGTGGCGTTTTACAATAAGCGCGGCACGGCGGAGCAGCACATCAAGGAGGGCAAGAACGCCATCCCTGGACCCGTCTGTCCGGCCATAGCTTCCGCAACAACGAGCTACGTCTTCAGCGGCACGCGCGCGCCTACAACCTAGGCAATTTCTTCCCCACGCTCGCCTTGCTTGAGGCGGTGGAGCATTGGTCGCTGACGACGCTTCGAGTGAAACTCATCAAGATCGGCGCCAAGGTCGCCCGCCACGGTTGCGCTATCCCGTTCCAACTCGCCAAGGTCGCAATTCCGAGAAGCCTGTTCGCCAACATACTGCGCCTCATCGACGACCTGCGACCGGCCTCGTCACCGCCATGACGGCGCTCGATCCCGTAGCATCCAGATCGCCGACAGGGCATGTGTGGCTACGCGGGCCGGGGGGCCGGGGCGCGCCTCACTGCGCAACATGGTCGCTGAGCCGGGCTTCGATCGCCAAATCGGCCCGACGAAGAGGAGGGATCGCCATGTACCGCATCCGATCAGGGCCGGACTCGTCATCGAGCGACGTTCGTGCTACCATCGTCGGCAACCGGGAGGAGTCATTTCCGAAATCTCGGCCGAAAACTACGAACTCTCCAGCTTTTATTTGTACAAATTCTAAGGATTAGAGGAGAGGTCGTCCGAGGTTGTCCGAGTAAGCCGACGTAAGATCGATTTGCGCCCAGGCATGAATAGCTTTGCCAAAATCTTCCTATTCGCATCTACTCTCTTGGTGTCGCTAGCAGTAATCCCGTTTCTGCCGTCAGTTACGCTCGCGGTGGAGCAGGCGCATAGGATACTGTTTATAAGTTCTTATCATCCCGCGTTTCAGAGCTTCATGCCGCAGGTTAGGGGGCTTCTCGGTGGCTTGGAAGAGGCCGGATGTGGGCGCCAGGGCTGTCAGCTCGACATCGAATTCATGGATACGAAGAGGTTCCCGGGCACGGCGAACGTCGCGTCCTTCCGAAAACGACTCGAAGAGAAACTTACCAAACTTCCCGATTACCATGCGTTTGTCATTGGTGACGACAACGCGCTTCGTTTCGCGCTTGCCGAGCGAGACAGGCTATTTGCCGGCCGGCCAATCATCTTTCACGGCATCAACGATCTCGACACGGCCAAGTCGCTCGATACCGATCCGTCGATTACCGGCGTTGTCGAGGCGGCGTCCGTTTTGGCGACCTTGGATGTCATCAAAGAACTCAGTGCCCCCACCGGCGATATCTTCATCATCGTGGATGAGACGCCATCGGCGCAGGCCGTCATCAAGCCGTTCCTGTCAAATGTCTCGGTCCAGGAGGAATATCGACTCAAGATAGTGTCGATGCGAGACCATTCCTACGAAGAACTCGCGGAAAAGCTTCACGCTTTGCCCGACGGAACCGCGGCCCTTTTCGTTTCCGCATCGCGCGACCGGACAGGGCGTGCCTTGCGTCTCAAGGATTTCATGAATTTTGTCACTGTAGAGTCGAGCGTGCCCATCTACACCCTCTGGCACGACAACCTCGGACTGGGTGTGCTTGGCGGCAAGCTCGTCGATCCATATCAACAAGGTCGCGCATCTGGTCTGATGGTGGCGGAAATACTCGCGGGAAGGTCTGTGTCCGACATTCCCGTCTTGGATAAGAGTCCGAACGTTTACGCGTTCGATTGGAACATCATGCGGCGATTTGGCATCGATGTTAACCGATTGCCCGAAGGTAGCATCGTTATCAACAGCCCCAAAGGCCTGTGGGAAGAGTACAGGATGCTGATCATCAGCGTCTTGTCCGTGATAGCATCGTTGGCGATTCTGTCTTTTGTGCTGTTGTTCTACACCGCGCGGCTCAAGCGCCTACAGGCCGACCTGCGCGCCAGCGAATTGAAATTCCGCGACTACTCCGAATCCAGTTCCGATTACTATTGGGAAATGGATGAGAATCTGAGGTTTTCATATTTCTCCGATCGTTTCACCTCAGTGACAGGAGTATTCGCCGACGATCTGCTCGGAAAATCCCGCGAAGAGTCGGGCGCGCCACCCGGGGTGAGCAGTGAAACGTGGGAAGCTCACCTGGAGATACTTCACTCGCACAGTGAATTTCGTGACTTTATCCACGCCCGACGGAAACTGGATGGCGACGTGGTTTGGCTTGCGGTCAATGGCAAACCTATATTCGACAAGAACGGCAACTTTCAAGGCTACCGCGGTACAGGTACAGATATCACCCGGCAGAAACAGGCTGAAGAAGCGTTGACGGAAAGTGAGGCAAAATTTCGTCGCCTTGTCGAGGGTTCGCTCCAAGGGGTTGTTGTCCACCGGGATTGGAAGATCTTATTTGCCAATCCAGCGTATGCGGAGATTCTCGGCTATCCGTCTCCAGACGAACTGATTGGGACTAATTTGCCTGAACAGCTCGCGGCTCCTCGGCAACGGCTCAAATTGTGTGAACGCAGTACGCGACAGGCGCAAGGAGAAGCCGTCGAGAAGCATTATGAGTCCGAAGCCGTTCTTCGCCGTGACGGTTCGCGAGTATGGTTGGATTGCCTCGTAAGTGTAATCGACTGGGAGGACGAGCCAGCGATTCAGGTGGCAGTTGTCGATATCAGCGAACGCAAGCAGGCGGAGGAAGAACTCCGGCTGAGCGAGGAGCGATTCCGATCGCTGATCGAGAACGCTCAGGACATCATCACTATCTTAGATTCGGATGGGGTGATCCGTTACCAAAGCCCTTCCATTAAGCGTGTGCTTGGCTACGAGTTTGAGGAACTGATTGGCACGAGTGTCTTCGACCTGGTCCATCCTGACGATCTGTCTAACGTAGTCAATATCTTCAGGTATGGGATCGAGAATCCAGGGATGCCGCAGAGCGCAACATTCCGTTTTCGACACCGTGACGGGTCGTGGCGCAGCCTTGACGCTGTCGGCACCAACCAACTCGACAATCCTCATCTGGCGGGAATCGTAGTTAATTCGCGCGACGTTACTGAACGGAGGGAGATGGACGAACGGCTGCGGCAGTCCCAGAAGATGGAGGCAGTCGGCCAGTTGACGGGCGGTGTCGCCCACGACTTCAACAATCTGATGGCAATTATGATTGGCAATACCGAGTTGCTTGAGGAGAGGCTTGGTGAAGATGGAGAAACGAAGGAGTGTTTAGAGGCGATCAAAGAGGCGATAGACCGAGGTTCGTCCTTGACGGACCGGCTGTTGGCCTTCTCCCGTCAACAGGTGTTGTCGCCTGTTGCAACGGACGTTTCTGACCTGATAGGCGGCCTCCACGACATGCTTCTACGGACCCTGGGCGAAACAGTTGTTCTAAAGGTTGAAAGTACACCGGGCCTCTGGCTGGCGACGATTGACCCACACCAGTTTGAGAACGCCCTGGTCAACCTGGCGATCAACGCACGCGATGCCATGCCGCGAGGCGGAACGCTTGTGATCGAGACCGCCAATGTCACCTTGGATGAGACCTATGCGGAGCAGTACGACGAGGTGACACCGGGAGATTGCGTAATGGTTGCCGTGAGCGACACCGGCACCGGGATGCCGCCTGAGGTGCTAGAGAATGTGTTCGAGCCGTTCTTTACATCCAAGGAAGTTGGTGAAGGCAGTGGCCTTGGCCTGAGCATGGTCTACGGCTTTGTCAAACAGTCCAATGGGCACATCACGATTTACAGCGAGGTTGATCACGGCACGACCATCAAAATCTATATGCCGCGCTCCCAGGAAGCCGCTGCGAAAACAGTTGCTAAGGACGTCGCTCTGGAATTTGCACAGGGATCGGAACGCATCCTCGTTGTCGAGGACGACCCAGGTGTTCGTAAAGGCCCAGTAGCCATTCTCCGCAGCCACGGCTACGAGGTTGTCGAGGCCGGAGATGGCAACGAAGCGATTGACCACCTGAAGACCGGACAATCCTTTGATCTTTTGTTCACCGACGTTGTCCTGCCGGGCGGCATGAACGGTGTCGAGATCGCAGAACAAGCAAAGCGATTACAACCAAGCATCAAAGTTCTCTACACCTCGGGCTACGCCGAGAACGCCGTTGTGCATAACGGACAGTTGGATCCAGGCGTTACCGTGGTCACCAAACCCTACCGGCGCGCAGAGTTGCTTGGGAAGGTTCGCACACTGCTCGACAGCGGCGACGGTTGACCCTGTCAACGTAGGGGCGACAACTCCCAAATAAAGCCTCCCGCCGCGAACCGGATAGCTGCTCAGCCCGCAGCACCGGTCGTTGCCATCACACGCGCTGCAAGTCCGCTTTTTCCGCCAGCAGCGGAGGCAACACACCCAGGCCACGACAGTCGGCTCGCGGCTTGGAGGTGAGGTTCGGCGCCGTCGGAATTGCCGCCCGCATTTTCATTGTGAGCAGTCCTTCACGCTCTGGTCTTCTGCTTGCGGCCACAGGCGGACACAGGCGGCCACAGGCGGTCACGGTCCGGACCTTCGTTGCCACACACCCCAAACGACCGGCCGCGACCCGGCGCGGCCATCGCCAGGCCGACCCTGAACGCATGCCCGGGCTAGTTGACCACCAGCTCCCTGGGGGCGTGGCAGACCGGTTCGCAGGTCGCCTCCGTGACGATCGCGGTCTCGCCCAGCGACATCGCCAGGCCGGTGTCGCTGTTCACGAGCACCATGTGCATGAAGAACACCATGCCCGGCTCCAGCACCTGCGGGTTGCCGGCGTAGAGCATCGGCCAGTCCATCCAGGTGGGGGGATAGGTCGCCCCCATGGTGTAGCCGCAGGCGTTGAGGAAGTGGCCGGCGTAGCCCGCCTCGGCGAAGACGCGGGCGTGGCTGTCGAAGACCTCGCCCACGGTGGTGCCGGGCCTCAAGCCCGCCTCGCAGGCCTCGAGCGCCTTGACGCAGGCGTCGAACATATGCCGGTGGCGGGGATCGACCTCGCCGGTGACGACCACGTGCATCAGCGCCGCGTGGTATTGGCGATAGGCGGCGGCGAACTCGAAGGTCACCTGGTCGGGCTCGGCCACTATGCCGTGGCCGCTGTGGTAGCGCACCAAGAGCGCCTCCTCGCCGCAGCCCATGGGCCAGCGGCTGGCCGATATGTCGCCGCCGCCGGCCATGATGGTGTTTACCATCTCGCCGTAAACGGCGCCCACCGAGGCGCCCGGAACCGTCGCCCGGTTGGCCACCGCCAGGGCTTCGTCGGCGAGCGCGCCGGCGCGCCGCACGTAGTCGAGCTCGGCCGGGCTTTTGACCAGGCGAAGGAGCCGCACCAGGTCCGAGGCGTCGACCAGCTCGCAAAAGCCCGAGAGTGCCGCGTCGACCAGCTTGCCGCGCTGCGCCGTGAGGCCGTAGGCGTGGTACTCGAGGCCGAGCCGCCGGCCCCGGCAGCCGTGGCTATCGAGCATGTCGCGGAGGTCCTCGGCCGGGTTGGCGTCCTCGCGGTCGACCCAGATGCGGATGTCCTCGATTACCGAGGTCATGCGCGACTGGCGCAGGTCGGCGGAGCGGGTAAGAAGGGCCAAGGCCCCGTCGGCGCCCAGGTACATGCCCTGGAACATGGTGTAGCCGCTGGTATCGTACCCGGTGAGGTAGTACATGCTCTCCTGGCGGAAGATCAGCAGGCCGTGAAGCCCGTCCTCGGCCATCCGGGCGCAGGCCCGCTGCTGGCGGCCGGCGAACTCCTCGCGGCTGAAGTGCAATGCCATCCCATCCTCCGTTTCGAGAGCGTCCAACATGATGCCGGCGCCACGAGGGCGGCGCAATAAACTCCCGCCGATGCCGGCGCCGCTTGCCGGGCACCGGCGCCACCGTGTTATAGTCGCGACACTTGGTCGGCGGCGAAGGGGCGACGGGGACGATGCGGCACGAGGCGCGACGCGCGGCGCCGACCGAGCGTGATGAATGGGAATCGCGCTACGGCGCCGTCCGCGAGCTGACCGAGGCCCTGGCGGCGCCGCTGTCGCCCGAGGACCAGCAGGTCCAGTCGATGGCCGACGTGAGCCCGACCAAGTGGCACCTGGCCCACGTCACCTGGTTCTTCGAGACCTTTCTGCTCAAACCCTTCAGCGACGGCTACGAGCCCTTTCACCCCCGCTACGAGTACCTCTTCAACTCCTACTACGTGGCGGTCGGGCCGCGCTACCCGCGGCCCCGGCGTGGCCTCATCTCGCGCCCGGGCCTGGCCGAGGTTCTCGGCTACCGGGCCTATGTCGACGAGGCCATGCGGCGCCTCATCGGCGGGCTCGGCGCCGCGCCCTGGGGCGAGGCCGGAGAGCTCCTCGAGCTTGGCCTCCATCACGAGCAGCAGCACCAGGAGCTGTTGCTGATGGACATCAAGCACGTGCTCTCGTGCAATCCCCTGGCGCCGGCCTACGCCGAGGCGGCCGAGCGGCCGTCGCAAGGTTCGGCGGCGCTGTATTGGACCGGCTTCGAGGGCGGCATCGAGTCCATCGGCCATGACGGCAAGGGCTTCGCCTTCGACAACGAGGGGCCCCGCCACCGGGTGGTGATCGAGGGCTTCGGCCTCGCCTCACGGCCCGTAAGCAACGGCGAGTATCTCGAGTTCGTCGGCGACGGCGGCTACGACGAGCCCCGGCACTGGCTCTCCGACGGCTGGGCGACGGTCGAGCGGGAAGGCTGGCGGGCGCCGCTCTACTGGCGCCAGCGCGACGGCGACCGGCTCGAGTTCACCCTCGCGGGCGAGGGCCCGCTCGAGCTCGAGGCTCCGGTCTGCCACCTCAGCCATTACGAGGCCGACGCCTACGCCAGTTGGGCGGGCAAGCGGCTGCCCACCGAGGCGGAGTGGGAAGTGGCGGCCCGGACCGCGCCCCGGCCCTTGGACGAGGACGCCAACACCCTGGCCGCGGGTCAGCTCCATCCCCGGCCGCGGCTCGGCGCCGGCGATGACGATGAAGCTGCGCCCGGGCAGTTGATCGGCGAGGTCTGGGAGTGGACCCGGAGTCCCCACGCGCCCTATCCCGGCTTCCGCCCCGCCCCTGGTGCTGTGGGCGAGTACAACGGCAAGTTCATGGCCAACCAGATGGTGCTGCGCGGCGGCTGCTGCGTGACGCCGGCGGGCCACGTCCGCATCACCTATCGCAACTTCTTCTACCCCCACCAGCGCTGGCCCTTTTGCGGCCTGCGTCTCGCCGACGACGCTTGACGACTATCGGCGACAACCCGGTCGGCTACTCGGGCAACCCCGCCTGGCGCAACCAATCGATCAGGTGATCGCGGTCGCCCGCGTCCTTGAACGAAACCACCTCGTTGACGTAGCCCAGGGTGAAGTGGGGCGTCGTCGCGCGGATCTCGTCGATCTCCGCGCTTGCCTCCTGGTCCCGGCCCAAGGCCGCGTAACTCGCGGCCAGGGCGGCGCGCGCCTGAGTCAGGCCGGGGCCGGCGTTGACCGCGCGCTCGAGATGGGGCACGGCGTCCTGGTAGCGTCGGCTCACGAACAGGGCCCGGCCCAGGATCATCTGGTACCAGGGCGGATGGTGGGGGTTGAGGCGCATCGCCGTCTCCAGCGCCGCCACCGCGTCGTCGGCGCGCCCGGCGAAGACCAGCGCGTTTCCCAGTTGCATATGGGAGTCGGCGTAGTTGGGATTGAGCTCGACCGCCCGCTCGAGCTCGGCGATGCCTTGATCGTGGCGCCCCATGAAGGCGATGAAGATGCCCAAGGCAATATGGGCGTGGTAATCGGTGTCGTCGAGCGTCACCGCCTTGCGGCCGGCCTCGTAGCCGCGCTTTAGCCACTCGGCGGGGTCGTCGGCCCATCCCGAGAAGCGGTCCTGCATGTAGGTCCAGGCCAACCAGGCGTGGGCCCGGGCGTAGCCCGGGTCGAGGGCGATCGCGCCTTCGCACAGGCGCCGCGCCTCGGCCATGTCGCTCTTGTTGATACGCGCGAACAGCGCCGTCGCGCGCAGCACCAGGTCGTAGGCGTCGAGGCTCGCGGGCTCCTTCCTGAGGGCGCGGTCGATGTCGCTGGCCTGGAGCTTCGCCCCCAGCGCGCCGACGATGATCCCCGTGATCTCGTCCTGGAGGGCGAAGATGTCGTCCATGTCGCGGTCGTAACGCTCGGCCCAGAGATGGTGGCCGGTGGCCGCGTCGATGAGCTGGGCGGTGATGCGCACCCGGTTGCCGGCCCTGCGGATGCCGCCCTCGAGCACGTAGTCGACCCCGAGTTCGGCCGCCACCCGCTTGACGTCCGCCGCCTTGCCCTTGTAGGCGAAGCTCGAGTTGCGGGCGATGACGAGAAGCTCGCGGTAGCGCGAGAGCTCGGTGATGATGTCCTCGGTGATGCCGTCGGCGAAGTACTCCTGCTCGGCGTCCCCGCTCATGTTGTCGAAGGGGAGGACCGCGATCGCGGGCTTGTCGTGAGGCTCGGGCGTGGTGCCGGCGGCGGCTTGCTCGGCCCGCGCGGTTTCGGATCCCGAGCGCAGCCGGTAGACCCGGAGCGGCCGCTCGATGTTCTTGACCTTGCGCTCGCCCAGGTCCTCGAAGGCGAGGTCGAGCTTGCCCGCGACCTCGTCGTAGACCTTTTGCGAGATGCACAGGCCGCCGGGCTCGGCCAGGCCTTCGAGACGCGCCGCGACGTTCACTCCCTGGCCCAGGATGTCGTCGCCCTCGACCACGACGTCGCCGAGGTTGATGCCGACCCGGAACACGATGCGGCGCTCCTCGGGCACGCCGGCGTCGCGCTCGGCCAGGGCCCGCTGGACCTCGACCGCGTTGCGCACCGCCGCCACGGCGCTCGGGAACTCGGCGAGCATCCCGTCGCCCGTGGTCTTGACGACCCGTCCGCCGTGCTCGGCGATCTTGGGATCGATCAGCTCCTCGCGGATGGCCCTGAGCCGGGCGATGGTGCCGGCCTCGTCCGCCTCCATGAGGCGCGCATAGCCGACCACGTCGGCGACGAGGATCGCCGCGAGCTTACGCGTCACCCGCTGTTCCGCCATCGTCCTCCCCCGCTGCCGGTGGCCCGCGACCGGCCTCACATCCTAGCCGCCAGCGGCCAGGCAATCCATCGCTCCGAGAAGGGCGGGGATCAGGCCCGGCCCGTGGGCCGCACGTCGCCCTTGGCCAGCACATCGCCCTTGGGCAGCACATCGAAAGAGATGCTGATGCGCTGGTCGGCGGAGTCGAAGGGCACGGTGCGGTGGTAGAAGTACGAGGGGAACAGGAACATCAGGCCTTGCTCGGGTTTGTACGCGCGTACCTCGGGCGCCGTGGAGTTGTGGAAGTGCTCGGGCGGTCGCCCGAACTCGATCCAGCCGGCCTCGCCGCTCCCGGGCCGGCTCATGACGTCGGGCAGGCGCACGTAATAGACCCCGCTGAGCCAGGCCGAGGGATGGATATGGGGCACCTGGTGTCCCTGCCCCTCGAGAATGATGGACCAGGCGGAGAGCGTGAAGCGCCGCGGCGCGCGGGCGACGAAGGGATGTCCGGGGTCGGCCCCAAGTGAGCCGAGATAGGCCTCGACCGCCCCGTCTATCTTGGCCTCGAGATCGGCGACCGGACCCTTGGGCTCGGCCAGCAGCTCGCCCGAGTGCTTGCCGAAACGGGTGGCGTGGCGGGCCGGCGCGTGGACCAGGGTGGGATGGCCGCTGACGTGGTCGGCAAGCGCGGCGTTGAACTCGTCGAGGCCGGAATATCGGGCCGGCGCCTCGAGCCGGACGGGACGGATGAAGCGCTCGAAGTCGAGCAGCGCGCGCGCCGCCCCGCGCTCGCCCAGCTCGTCCAGCACCACGGCCTTGAAGGCGAGCAGCGCGGGGTCGCCGGGATGGCCCGCGAGGTAGCCCTCGCAGACCTCGGCGGCAGCCCCGGCGTCACCCGATTCGAGCATGGCGTCGGCGAGATTGACGTGGGCGCCCGCGTAGTCGGGGACGATCTCGATGGCGCGCCGATAGCTCTCGAGGGCCTCGTCGAGGCGGCCGCTTCCTTGCAGCGCGTAGCCCAGGTTAACCCAAGCCGGGGCCAAGTCGGGATCGACCTCGATGGCCCGGCGGTAGGCGGCGATCGCCGGCTCGAGCTTGTCCTGATCCTGCAACACGATGCCGAGGTTGTAGCGGGCGTCGAGGTGGCCGGGCTCGATCTCGAGGGCGCGGCGGTAGGCGGCCACGGCCGCGTCGAGCTCGCCCACCTCGCGCAGCGCGCTGCCGTGGTTGTTATGGCCGTCGGCGTGATCGGGCGCCATCTCGAGGGCGCGGGCGTAGGTCTCGATGGCCTCGGGGAAGCGGCCCATGGCCTGCACCGCGTTGCCGAGCGCAAGGGCCGCCTCGGCGAAGTCGGGCTTGAGCTCGAGCGCCCGCCGGTAGGCGGCCGCGGCCTCGCCGGGCCGCTCCAGCGCCTCGAGCACGAGGCCGAGATTGAAATGGCCGCCGACGTAGTCCGGCATGAGCTCGATGGCGCGACGGTAGGCCGCTTCCGCCTCGTCGAAGCGAGCGCACGCCTTGAGCACGTTGCCCAGGTTGTTGTGGGCGTCGACGTGGTCGGGCTGGGCGGCGACCGCCTTGCGCATCAGCTTCAGCGCGCGCTCAGGCTGGCCGAGCTCGAACCGGGCGATGCCGCTCAGGTTGAGGGCGTCGGCGTGATCGGGGCGGAGCTTGAGGACGTGGCGGTAGAGCCGCAGCGCCTCTCGCGGTTGGCCGCCCTGCAGCAGGGCGAGGGCACGCTGCATCGCCTCGCCGAGGCCCGCGGTCTGGTCCCCCGGGTCGAGGCCAACGCCGCCCCCGCCGCGGCCCTCGCGCCGCCGCTCGCGGCTCAGTCTGCGCCTCTCGCTGCGGTTCATGATCTGCGTCAAACCCGATGGGCCGCCGCCGGCAAGCGCTTCAGTCGGGCAGGCCGGCTTCGCTTAGCGCGTCGCGGAAGCGCTTGCCGGCGTCGGCGTCCGCGAACATGACCGGGCGCGCGGTCGCCAAACTCAGCTCGGGCGTCTCGCGCAGCAGCTCCGCCACTTGCCGCTGCGCCGCGTCGGTCTCGCCGGCGCGCCATTGCAGCGCCGCCAGGACCAGGCGATTGCGCGCCAGATCGGGCGCCTGTTGGACCAATCTGGCGGCCAACTCCGCGGCGCTCTGATAGCGCTCGGCGAGGAACTGGGCGATCGCCATCTCGCGGTGATGGCGGAAGCGGTGGGGGTCCTGCTTGTTGGCCTCGATCGCCCGCCGCAGGCGCTCCAGACCCTGGTCGATCCGGCCCAGGTGGCATTCGGCGATGCCGACCATGGCCTGTGCCTGGGTGAAGTTGGCGTTGAGCTCGACCGCGGTCTCCGCCTGGGTCAAGGCGTTGCGGTAGTCGCCGAGCAGGTCCTGGTCGACCACCGCGGCGACCAGACGGGCGAAGTAGCTGGAGGGGTCGAGGGACATCGCTTCCTTGGCCAGGGCGATCATCTCCTTCTTGACCGCCTCGGGAATGTCCCTGGCCGCGAACTCATGCCTTCGGTGGAGGGCGAACACCATCATCGCCTTGGCCATCGAGTTCTCCGGCGTCTTGGCGATCGCGGTCCTAAGAATCCGCGCCACCTCCTCGTTGTTGCCATAGGACTGGACGAAGAGCCCCGCCGCCTTGTTCAGCAGGTCGGGGACCGAGAGCTCTTGGTCGTCGACGTCGCGCAGGCGTTCCAGGGCCTGGGCCTTGACCCTGACGCGGAGCGTGGAGACCACGCTCTCGGATATCTCGTCCTCGAGCTCGAAGACGTCGTCCATGGTCCGGTCGTAGCGTTCCGCCCATACCTGGCTGCCGCTCGCCGTGTCCACCAGGGTGAAGGAAAGCCGCAGCCTTTGGCCGGCGGCGCGCACGCTTCCCTCGAGCACGAAGTCGGCGCGAGGCTCATCGGCGCCGACGGCGGCATCGCCCGATGCGCGCGCGATCACCGTGATCGCGGTCTGCTTCGCCAGGCCGCCGACGATGTTCTCGGTCAGGCCCTGGGCCAGGAACCGGACCTCGTCATCGCCGCCGATGGTCTTCACCGGGAGCACCGAGATCGCGGGCTTCTCGGATCCCGCGCCGCCTCGCGCCGCCGCCTCTTTGGCGCCGGCCGGCAGGGTGGCGCCGGGCGCGGTGTCGGCTGCCGGCGCTTGTGGGGAATCGCCTTGGACGTGGTAGATCGCCACCGGATCCTCGATGTTCTTGAGCTTCCTCTCGCCGCCGTCCACGAAGCGAAGATCGAGCCTCCGCTTGACCTCCTCGTAGACCTTCTTGGAGACACAGATGCCGCCCGGTTGGGCGATCGATTCGAGGCGCGCCGCCACGTTGACCCCGTCGCCGTAAAGGTTGTCGCCCTCGATGATGACGTCGCCGAGGTTGATGCCGACGCGGAAGCGCATTCGGTCCTTGTCCGCGAACCTCGCGTTACGCTGGGCGATGAGCTTCTGAAACTCGCTCGCGCACCACACCGCCTGGACCGGGCTCGAGAACTCGGCGATCATGGAATCTCCGGCCGAGCCGAAGACGCGGCCGTGGTGGTCCTCGACCACGCCGTCGATGATCGATCGGCAGGCCTTCAGGGCCTCCAGCGTGCCCGCCTCATCCTCGCCCATCAGCTTGCTGAATTCGACGACGTCGGCCGCGAGAATCGTGGTGAGCTTGCGTTCTACCTCCGGCATCGGGATCGCTCCCCCAACCTGCCGCCAAATCCCTCTCCACCAAGAGTTTAGAGCCGCGCACTGAGCGAGTCGATTCGCGCCGCCGCCGGCGCGCGAACGGTTTGCCGCGGCCCCGGCTTTGGGCTAGAGAGGGCGCTCGTCTCGCGCAGGGGGTCAGCGGTGAAGGCAGTCGTCATTCCGGTCACGCCGTTCGTGCAGAACTGCACTTTGCTGTGGTGCGAGAAGACGATGCGGGGCGCGGTGGTCGATCCGGGCGGCGATCTCGAGCGCATCCGCGAGGTCATCGAGCAGCACGCGGTGGAGCTCGAGAAGGTGTTGATCAGCCATGGTCACATGGACCACGCGGGCGGCGCCGCCGAGCTCGCCGAAAGCTTCGGCGTGCCGATCGAGGGGCCGCAAGGGGAAGACAAGTTCCTGCTCGACGACCTCGCCGACCAGGGCGCGCGCTTCGGCATGGGCGGAGCCCGCGCCTTCGCGCCGACGCGCTGGCTCGAGGGCGGCGATAGTGTCGGCTTCGGCGAGGAGCTGCTCGAGGTGCGCCACTGCCCGGGTCACACCCCGGGGCACGTGATCTTCTTCCACCCCGGTGACAAGCTGGCGCTGGTGGGCGACGTGCTGTTCAAGGGCTCGGTCGGGCGTTGCGACCTGGCGCGCGGCGACCACGGCACGCTGATCCGTTCGATCCGCAGCGAGCTCTGGCCGCTGGGCGACGACGTCACCTTCGTGCCGGGCCACGGCGAAACCTCGACCTTCGGCGCCGAGCGCCGCTCCAACCCCTTCTGCGCCGACTTCGTCGAGCTCTGAGGACCACTCAGGCTCTCAGGCTGCGCCCTAGGGCGTGTACCCAATCCTCGAGTTGTCGACGGCTCTGGAAAACGTTTCGCCGATGTCCACGTCCAGGCGCTAAGCGGACCTACACGAGTTGTCCTCCGAACTACGGCTCTCAGCCAGATGCGGAAATGAGGACGGTGCACGGCCGGGACCTAACAAGCTCTCGGTGGTCCAATGAACCCGACCTACCGCGCCGGTTCACGACGGCAAGTGTGGTGAGAATGCCCTTCGTGCTACCATCGTCGGCAACTGGGGGGAGCCATCCGGGGAATCTGGGCCGATATGATCTCCGATTCCGAAAACCGCGCCTAACCCTCTTAATGCCTGGTCGAAAGTAATGCGGCGGTCCTCTTGAGAATGGCCGCAGATTTCCGCCATTGTTGGCCAATTCAAAATCTGCTGGGCTTCGGCCCGTGCGGGTCCGAGTCCGGCCAGGGGGCACCAGCGCCCGCGCGGCCAGGCTAGGATTCGGGGCTCGTCTTGGAAGCCGAAAACCAGCGATTTCGCTGCCCTGCGCCTGGCCGCCCGTGGTCGCTTGCGCGCGTGGACAGTCGCCATCATCACCTCTAGGATGGCTCGCAAGTGTGCGCGGTAATCGGGAGGCTGTCGTGCAAGCGCAAGAGACCCAGCGCAAACTTGCCGCCATCCTGGTCGCCGATGTGGTTGGCTACAGCCGCCTCATGGGCTCCGACGAGGAAGGCACTGTTGCGCGTCTCAGGGCCCTCCGCGAGGAGGTGATCGACCCGAGCATCGCCAGGTATCACGGGCGTGTCGTCATGACCGCGGGTGACGGTATCTTGGTGGAGTTCCCGAGCGTCGTCGATGCTGTGCGCAACGCCGTGGAGGTCCAGCGGGCGATGGCGCAGCGGAACGCCGGCGTGCCCGAGGGTCGGCGCATCGAGTATCGCGTCGGCGTCAACCTTGGCGACATCATCGTCGACGGGAATGACATTCTGGGCGACGGGGTCAACGTCGCGGCACGGCTCGAGGCACTGGCCGAACCCGGCGGTATCTGTATCTCGCGAGCTGCCCGCGACCAGGTCCGGGACAAGCTCGACGTTGCCCTCGAGGATCTTGGAGAGATCGAGGTCAAGAACATCGCCCGACCGGTGAGGGTCTTCCGTCTGCGTCTGGATTCGGACAGCGCGGCCGCGAAGGAACAGGTCGACGGACTGCCCGACAAGCCGTCGATCGCCGTGCTCCCGCTCGCCAACATGAGCGGCGATTCCGAGCAGGAGTTCTTCGCCGACGGTCTGACCGAGGACATCCTCACCGAGCTCAGCCGGTTCCGGGGCCTGTTCGTGATCTCGCGCACCTCGGCTTTCGTCTACAAGGGCAAGGCGGCGAAGGTTCAGGACGTGGCCAAGGACCTCGGCGTCCAGTACGTGGTCGAAGGAAGCGTGCGCAAGGCGGGCAACCGGGTTCGGATTACCGTGCAGTTAATCGACGCCGAATCGGACCGGCACATCTGGGCCGAGCGCTACGACCGCGACCTCGAGGACATCTTCGCCGTCCAGGACGAGGTGACCGCCGCGATCGTCGCCACTCTTCCGGGGCGGATCGACGCCGCCACCCAGGAACGGGCCGAACGAAAGCGGCCCGAAAACATGGCGGCCTACGAATACGTGCTGGCTGGCAAGACCCTCCATCACCGATCCAGGAAGGAGGACAACGCGGAAGCGCTGCGCCTGCTCGAGCGCGCTGTCGAGCTCGACCCGAAATACGCCCATGCGCACGCCTGGTCGGCCTGCGTACTGGCGCAACGCTGGGTCCATGACTGGACCGACGATAAGGACGCCACCTGGGACCGGCTGACCGAGGAGCTGCGAATCGCGCTCGAGCTCGACGACAACGACAGCGACGTCCACCGGATTCTCGCCGCGGTGAACCTCGCGCATGAGGTTTTCGACAAGTCGACCTATCATCAGGAGCGGGCGCTCAGCCTCAATCCCAACGACGACCTCATCGTCGTGCAGCAAGGTGAAATCCTGACCTGGCTGGGACGGCCGGAAGAGGGCATCGAATGGATCAAGAAGGCGATGCGCCTCAACCCCTACCACCCGGAGCGCTTCTGGAATCACCTGGGCCGCGCCTACTACGTGGCGCGTCGTTATGGCGAAGCGGCCGAGGCAATCGGGCGTATTGCCGCGCCGGATCACTCTCACTACGCGCTGCTCGCGGCTTCCTACGCCCAGATGGGGGATGACACGGCGGCGCGGGCGCACGCCCAAAATGTGCTGAAGCACGATCCCGAGTTTACCGTAGAGAGCTACCTCGCAACCCAGCACTACAAGCACGATAGCGATCGCGAGCATCATCGCGAGGGCTTGTCGAAGGCCGGCCTTCCGGGGGATTGATCCTGCCGCACGCCACCGCCCCCAGTACCCCGCGACGTTGCTGGTAATTGTTGGTCACGGCGACGTGCTTGGGGTCGTCGAGCGTCCGGCGCTCGAAGCTCAGGAAGTCGTGGTATCCACATTTAAATATGTCGGAAAGGCAGGCTATCGGGTATGCCAGAAACTTCGGCTCGGGGTCCAGGCTGTATGAAAACGATTTTCGAGGCCCGAACGCGCAACATTGATTCGCGTAACTGCCGTCGCGGGCAATAATCATTCACGCGTCCACAATTACCGAGTCAATTGTTGCGCCGACGCTCTTCCGACGCGAGTTTTCACACGGCCGGGGTCCAGTACAGACATAAACCATTCTCGTTCAAAGTGTCCGCTTTGCCGCTGATTGAAGACAATGGTGGCACAAATCAAAGTCAGAGTTTTATGAGTACGCGTCCTAGCCCAGCGCCGCCAGCATCTCGTCCACGGTGACGAACTTGCGCCGCGGCGCCCCGGGCGCGGCGTTGGCGATCTCGGCGGCCTCGATGCGCTGCCAATCGGCGAAGCTCACCGGCCGCAGGCCACGCTCCGCGAGCAGCTTCTCGAGCACCGGCCGCCCCGGCTTGGCGCCGGCCGTCAGGTCGGCCAGGATGTGCCCGGCGACCTGGCGGCCGTCGTCGCGGTTGGTGGCGATGACGCCGGTGGAGCCGCGTTCGGCCCAGCCCACGGCGTAGACCCCGTCAGCCACGCGACCCTCGCGGTTGACGACGATGCCGCGATCGTCGTCGAAGGGCAGGCCGTCGATGCCGTGGCCGCGGTAGCTGATGGCGGTGACGACGAGCCCGCACGGCACCTCGAAGAAGCTGCCGCTGCCGACGGCACGGCCCTCGACGACCGCTGTGCGCTCGAGCCGGAGCCCCTCGACCCGAGCGCCGCCCAGCACCTCGACCGGCGCCGAGAAGAACTGGAAGCGCACCCGCTTGGCCTTCTCGTCGGCGCCGCGCAGCGAGAACTCGCGCAGCGTGGCGAGGTTCTTCTCGACCATGCGCCGCTGGCGCTCGGGGAGCTCGCCCACGCTCTCGGGCAGCTGCGCCGGGTCGACCAAGGGCACGCTGTTCTCGAGCACGCCCATCTCCCTGAGCTCGACGTTGGTGAACTTGGCCTCGACCGGGCCGCGCCGGCCGAAGATATGGATATCGGCGAGCGGCGAGGCCTCGATGGCCTTGGCGGCGTGGTCCGCAAGGTCGGTCGCCGCCATCTCGGCACGCGTCTTGACCAGCACCCGGGCCACGTCGATGGCGACGTTGCCGTTGCCGATGACCGCCGCGGCGGCGGTGTCGAGGGGCGGCTCGAGGTCGCGGAAGTCGGGATGGCCGTTGTACCAGCCGACAAAGGCGGCGGCGCCCACGACGCCGGCCTTGTCCTCGCCGGGGAGCCCGAGCGCGCGGTCGAAGGGCGCTCCCACCGCCACCACCACGGCGTCGTAGATGGCGCGGAGCTCGTCGATGCCAAGGTCGCGGCCGACCTCGATGTTGCCGAAGAAGCGTACCTCGTCGCTGAGCGCGGTGCGCTCGAAGGCGCGCGAGACCTTCTTGGTGGTCTCGTGGTCGGGCGCCACCCCGTAGCGGATCAGGCCGTAGGGCGCCGGTAGGCGCTCGAGGATGTCGACGCGGCACTCGGCTCCCGCCTTGACCAGCGCCTGGGCGGTGTAGAAACCGCTGGGACCGGAGCCGATGATGGCGACGCTGAGCGGCATGGGGATTCCCCGGGGCGGTGGATCGGGATGGCGCGGCCGGGGCCACGGCCGGGCGCCCTTACTTACAACAGCTTTGCCGGCGTGGCGAGGGGCGGGTAGGTGCGCGCGAGGCGGACCACGGACGCGGGCGGTCGAAACCCCCGACCTTGGCGCGATTCCCGAACAGCGCGGCGTTGCGGAAGGGGATGATGTTGGCAGGATTTTCATCGTTGGCGCGGCACGGGTGACGAGCGCAGAGCATTTCGCCGGTGCAGATGCATTGTTTTTGGTTTTCGGCGGCTGCAACAACCCAGTTCACAACCATCTGGTCGATCAAGTCGCTATGAAGACTCTCGATCTAGCTCTTCAAGAACGATCTTGGCACCCACCGACTTTTTTCGTTGCGCGATTTACGGATGTCGTTGTACTATTCCTGGGATTGGGGCGGGCCAATATGGGAGTAATGACCGGCGCCACGTAAGCAGGTCGGCCGGTGATCCATGTTGACCGGGCGGGGCTCTGGTACTTGCCGTCGATTAGGGTCGGCACGAAAACCCGTCAGTCGTAACAAATCGTTCAGATTAATGTTTCGAGAAATTCCATGATTGTTTGTAGGTGAAAATAAAATGGAGCTGGTGCGGGAGGAGGCGCTGAAAGCCATGCGAAAGCTCATATTTGCGAGTACGCTCTTAGCATCACTGATGTACGCCGGCACCACGATTGCCGCACAGTGTGGGCGACCGGACGCCCAGCCGCCACCAGAGCAATTCGCAGCCCTATCCGGGAACGAGGTCCGTATTGCCGATTGGGAGTGGACCGACGAAATTGAGGATCATTGCCCAATTGCGCGACGAAATTCAGACTCATCTTTCGGCGCTCCCGTGACCTTATGGATGCGAATCGAGGGCACACGCGAAGCGTGGCAACGGATGCGCAATGAGAAACGATTACCATTAATACACGTGTGGGAATGGCAGCCGGTCGGAATGGAATTCTTAAGGGATGCGGACACCAGTATCGCGGACGAATACGACCCTATCGACCGGATACTGCTTTCCGAAACACGGCCGTCGGTCATCGAAGCACTCGGCAGGGAGGTCGAAGATCGGACATTCTTCGATCTTCGAACCTGGAGCCGTAAGCGGAATCTCATACAGGCGAAATGGCGTGTCCGAGTCATCGACCAGACGGGTACTACTATCGAATGCGCCAAAAACCTTAAATGTGACTTCGAGTTCGTGGCCCGATGACTGGTGAGAATCCCGATGCCCCATTGAGGGATTCGAGGCAGGCGTCACCGGCATTGCCTAACCCCGTGCTGAAATCTTCGGCGGTCCCCGGCCAGTCGGCTCCGTCCGGGAAACAGAAAGATTCGGCATCCCCACCGACCGCCCAATTATCAGGCCGGTTCGTGTCTCACTTGCGGGACGCACAAATGATGCTGGCTTTCGTTTGCCGGGCCGGCAGAGAAGTGAAGGAAGAAGTGGTTCGACCGATCGTCGAAGCCGATCGAATGCGCGCCAATCGTGGCTTCACGCGCGACAAGGAAGTGGCATTCTGGGTCGCGTTTGACGCGCTGGCCCGGCTCGCGGACCCGGCGACGGTAGAGACCATACGCGCGAACCAGGGTATCAACCAAGGCGGGAGTCGTTGGGATTGGGTCATTCCGGGCCGCGGGGGCATTGCAAAAGCCGATGAAGAGACCGAGCTCGAGTTCCAGGAACGGTCGGCGGCACAGCAGGTCGTTTCTAAGTTCCGGCGGCTCACTTTCTTGGCCCTGGTCGTCGCGCTCGTTTTTCAGATATATTATTTGTTTGGGTCTAGTGTGGTCGAAAGAATCGAAGATAATCGAAAGGCTATTCGGGATTTAACGGGCGGTATCGAGTCTTTGAGTGTTGAAGTTAGAGAAATCAATTTTCGCATTGCGAGCTCAGAATCACCACTCACCGATGAAATTAGGCAGGAATTATTGAGTCAGAAAGACCAAAAGTTCAAAGAAAGTCAGCAGAAACAATCGCTATTGAAGTATATAAGCAAGAATAACGATGGTGACTATCACACGCTTGATATAATAAACCCATTTTTCTCCTTGGATAATAAGGATAACGCCGAAGATACTAACAATCCAATCTCAATGTTGCAGTTGCAGAAATTCTTGGATGAGATTGTATTGAAGTACTTATTGCCGGTCTTTCTCGGCATGCTAGGCGCTTGTGCCTATATATTGAGAAGAATTTCTCGCGAGATTGATGAGGTGACGTTTTCTCCGAGCAATGAGATGCATTATGACTTACGCGTATACCTCGGTATGATCGCGGGCTTAGCCGTCGTTTGGTTCTCCATTGATACATGGTTCTCTACAGGCGAGAATGGCGGTGTATTCAGTGTGACTTCACCATTAGCGCTGGCTTTTATTGCGGGATACAGTGTGGAGTTAATATTCGCGGCTCTCGACGGTATCATTGGCGCGTTTATCGCGGGCCGCGGTAGGTCAACAAGTTCGTCTAAATAATGATGGTATCCGGACCTTTCAGTGCCGGGTCCGACAATTTCGTAACCACGTACTCCATACCGGGCGCGGGTGTGTTGTGCCAGACGCCACGCTGGCGCTACGAGGGACGGCGACGCGGCAAGACCCCGCACATGGCGCAATAAATTTACTTTCTGACCTTCAATCCGCGGTGGCTCTCGAAGGTTGGGGGCTGGACTCGGTCCATGGATGGCAAATTTGCGTGGTATTCATTGGTCAGCCCCGCGGATCTCTCGCTGCATGGCTCCTCGAAACCGCACGCTCCCACGGCAATCCGAAGATATCCGCGCCCTTCATCGTATCTCCGGTGGATATCTAAGAGTTGACATCTCGTTGTGACTTTCACGGTTGAAGTGCCAGAGGAGGCGCGGGGTGCGCATCTCCGGCAGATTGCGTGCGTCCGCCAGACCTTGCGGTGGGCCAATCGCCTTGGGCCCGGATGTGCGCTTGACAGGGTCGTCGCACCTGGGCCTTGAATAGCCGGCGCGGCCGGCGGGGCCGCGAGCCGGAGGTCGGCGCCGCCCGATGCAGCTCTACTTGCGTCCCACCTCGCTCGGTGAGGCACTCGCGGCGCTGGGCCCAAGCGGTCCCGCGCCCGGCACCCTGACCGTGCTGGCCGGCGGCACCGAGGTCTACCCGGCACGGGCCGGCCGGCCGCTGTCCGACGATATCCTCGACCTCGCCGCGGTGCCCGAGCTCAACGGCATCGAGGAGTGCGACGACCACATCCGCATCGCCGCGCTGGCCACCTGGCGCGACCTCACCGACGCCGATCTCCCGCCCGGCCTCGAAGCTCTCGAGCGCGTCGCCCGCGAGATCGGTGGCCCGCAGATCCAGAACACCGGCACCCTCTGCGGCAACCTCTGCGGCGCCGCGCCCACGGCGGACGGGGTGCCGGCGCTCATGGCGCTCGAAGCAAGCGTTGAGCTCTCGTCGCTGGACGGCGTCACCTCCCTGCCGCTCGACGCCTTCATCCTCGGCGAGCGGCGCACCGCCCTTGCCCCCGATCAGTTGATGACCGCGGTCCTGGTACCGAAGCCGGCGCCCGGCGCGCGCTCCCACTTCGTCAAGCTCGGCGCCCGCAGCCCTCCGGTGATCGCCATCGTCTCGGTGGCGGCGCTGGTGGAGGGCGATGGCGCGGGCCGGGTCGGCGCGGCGCGCCTCGCCGTGGGCGCGTGCTCGCCGCTGCCGCAACGCCTGCCCGGGCTCGAGGCCGCGCTCCTGGGACGCCCGCTCGACGGCGACTTGGGCGCGGCGGTCGAGCCCCGGCACCTCGCCGGGCTCGAGCCCATCGAGGATGCGCGGGCGAGCGCGGACTATCGACTCGAGGCGGTCGCGGTACTGCTGCGGCGCATCCTCGGCGAGCTCGGCGGGCGCGCCTGATGGCGGCCCCGGTCAAGATCGAGTTCATGGTCAACGGCCGCTTCGTCACCGTGACGGCGCCGCCGGCCAAGCGCCTCTCGAGCGTGCTGCGCGAGGATCTCGGCCTCACCGGCACCAAGGTGGGCTGCGACGCCGGCGACTGCGGCGCCTGCACGGTGCTGCTCGAAGGGCGCCAGGTCTGCGCCTGCCTGATGCCGGCGGCGCGGGCCCAGGGCCGCTTCGTGGTCACCGTCGAGGGTCTCACCGCCTACGGCTTCCTGAGCCGGATACAAGGGGCCTTCCTGCGCCACGGCGCCGCCCAATGCGGCATCTGCAGCTCCGGCATGCTGATGGCGGCGGCCGACGTGGTGGGCCGAATATCGCGCCCCAGCGAGGAGGACGTGCGGCTGGCGCTGAGCGGGGTGCTGTGCCGCTGCACCGGCTATCGCAAGGTCGTCGACGCGGTCTTCGACGCCGCCGCCAATCGGGGCCCGATCGTCGACCCGGGCCCTCCCGCCGGCCAGGCGGTGGGGTTCCGCGCCGCCCGCGTCGATGGCGTCGCCAAGCTCACCGGCGCCGCCCGCTTCGGCGCCGATGCCGTGCCTAAGGAGGCGCTGTGGCTGCGCGCGGTGCGCTCGCCCCACGCCCGTGCCCGCTTCCGCGTCGGCGACCTGGCGCCGCTCATGGCTCAAGCTCCGGGGCTCGTCCGGGTGCTCGGCGCCGCCGACGTGCCGGGGCTCAATCGCGTCGGCGTCGCGCCCGGCGCTCGCGACCAGCCGCTGCTGGCCGAGGGCGAGGCGCGCTATCGCGGCGAGGCGGTGCTGGCGCTGGTGGGCGTGCGCGAGACCATCGACAGCATCGCGGGCGAGGCGATCCCGCTGAGCTGGGAGCCGCTCGAGCCGGTGCTCGGCGTGGCCGCGGCCAAGGCCGCGGGCGCCGCGCTCGTGGGCGAGGGCAGTTCCGGCAACCGGGTGGCCGAGGCGCACTTCGCCACGGGCGACGTCGAGGCCGCCCTCGGCGCCGCCTCCCACCTCGCCGAGGGCGTCTTCGAGACCGCTTTCCTCGAGCACGCCTACATCGAGCCCGAGGCCGGTTGGGCGCGCCGCGACGGCGACGGCATCGAGGTCACGGTCTCGACCCAGAGCCCCTCCCACGACCGCGAGCAGATCGCCGCCGTGCTGGGGCTGGCGCCGGAGCGGGTGGAGCTGAGGCCGAGCGCCTGCGGCGGCGCTTTCGGCGGCAAGCTCGAGGCGTCGGTGCCGCCCCTGGTGGCGCTCGCCGCCTGGCTCGTCGGGCGGCCGGTGGCCTGCGTCCACGGTCGGCCCGAATCGATGATGGCGACGAGCAAGCGGCACCCGGCGCGGCTTGAGTTGCGCCTGGGCTGCGACCACGAGGGGCGTCTCCAGGCGGCCGATATCGAGGCCGAGCTCGACAGCGGCGCCTACGCCTCGTGGGCGGCGGCGGCGGCGCGCCGCGTCTCGCTCCACGCCGCCGGCCCTTACCGCTGGGCGGCGCTGCGCTCGGGCGTCCGCGCCTATCGCACCAACGCCGCGCCGTCGGGCGCCTTTCGCGGCCTGGGCTGCCCCCAGGCGGCGATCGCCCGCGAGGCGCTGCTCGACGAGCTCGCCGAGGCCTGCGGCCGCGACCGCCTCGAGATCCGCCTCGACAACGCGCTGCGCCCCGGCGACAGCACCGCCGGCGGCCAGGCTCTGGGCGAGAGCGTCGGCCTCGTCCCCTGCCTCGAGGCGCTCAAGCCCCACTGGCGGGCCGCGCTCGTCGCCGCCGCCGAGGCCAACGCCGGCGGGGGCGCGGGGCGGCGCGGGGTCGGCATCGCCTGCGCCTGGTACGGCGTCGGCGCCAGCGCCACCGCCCCAGCCGAGACGGCGACCCTGCGCCTGGCGCTCGCCGCCGACGGCGCGCTGACGCTTTTCAGCGGCGGCGCCGAGAACGGCCAGGGCTCGGACACCGTGCTGGCTCAGATCTGCGCCGACGTCCTGGGCGTGGAGATGGAGCGCTTGGCGGTGGTCGGCGGCGACAGCGCGCGCGGCGCCGAGGCCGGCCAGAGCTCGGCCTCGCGCCAGACCCTGATTTGGGGCCGGGCGGCCGAGCTGGCGGCCCGCGACCTGCGCGCCAAGCTGCTGCGCCTGGCCGGCGCCGACGCCGACGCCGAGCTCGCCTTCGCGGGCGCGACGGTGCGGGTGCGGGAAGGGGACTCGGCGCATGAGCTCGAGCTCGGGAGCCTTGCCGCCGATGCCAGCGGCGCGGTAATGGTGGGCGAGGGCACTTTTGAGCCGCCCACCGGCGCCCTCGATGCCGAGGGCCGGGGTGCGCCTTACGCGGCCTATGCCTTCGCCGCCCAGATCGCGGCGGTCGAGGTCGACGTCGAGCTCGGCACGGTGCGGGTGCGCCACCTGGTGGCGGCCCAGGACGTCGGCCGGGCCCTCAACCCGACGCTCTTGGAAGGCCAGATCCAGGGCGCGGTGGCGCAAGGGATCGGCTTCGCCCTGATGGAGGAGTATGTGCCCGACGAGACCGAGAATTTGCGCGACTACCTGATCCCCACCGTCGGCGACGTGCCCGAGATCGAGGTCATCCTGGTCGAGGCGCCCACGCCCCACGGCCCATTCGGCGCCAAGGGGGCGGGCGAGGCCGCGCTGATCCCGACCGCGCCGGCGATCCTCGGTGCCATCCGCCACGCCAGCGGCGCCCGCCTGCGCCGTCTGCCGGCGCTGCCCCACCGCGTGCTCGAGGCGATCCGTGCCGCCGGCGCGTCGCCGCCCCAGGTCCAGCCTGCGGCCCAACCATGAGCGGCGGCGGCAAAATCGTCGGCGTCGACGTCGGCGGCACCTTCACCGACCTCGTCCTGATCGACGAGGCGAGCGGCGGCGTGGCCGTGGCCAAGGTGCTGTCGACGCCCGAGAACCAGGCCTACGGCGTGCTGGCGGCGCTCGAGGAGACCGGGGTTCCGCTGGCCGAGGTCGAGGCCATCATCCACGGCACCACCATCAGCACCAACGCGCTGCTGGAGCGCAAGATCAGCCGCTTGGGGCTGATCACCACCATCGGCTTTCGCGATTCGCTCGAGCTCGGCCGCCGCACCCGGCCCAACTCCTATGGCCTGACCGGGAACTTCGAGCCCTTGATCCCGCGCACCATGAGGTTCGAGGTGGTGGAGCGCATGGACGCCGAGGGCGAGGTCGTGCGCCCGCTCGACGAGGACGGCGTGGCCCGCGCCGTCGAGGCCTTGAAGGGCCTCGGCGCCGAGTCCCTGGTGATCCATTTCCTGCATTCCTACGTCAACCCGGCGCACGAGCGCCGCGCCTTCGAGATCGCTTCCGCGCTCTGGCCCAACGGCTACATCACCATGGGCCATGCCGTCATGTCCGAGTACCGCGAGTACGAGCGCGGCGTCACGGCCGCCGTCGACGCCGCCGTGCGGCCGGTGCTGCACCGCTATCTCGACAAGCTTAGGCACGAGCTCAAGGCCCGTGGCTACCGCCACGAGCTCCTGGTGATGCAGGGCAACGGCGGCACCGTCTCGGCGGCCATCGCCACCGAGGTCGCGGTCCACACGGTGATGTCGGGACCGGCCTCGGGCGTTATGGCGGCGGCCTTCACCGCCGAGCGCGCCGGTCTCGCCAACGTCATCGCCTACGACATGGGCGGCACCAGCACCGACGTGGGGCTGATCAAAGGCGGGCTGCCGCAGGTGAGCTCGGAGCTCGAGCTCGAGTACGCCATGCCCATCCACGTGCCGATGATCGAGGTGCGCACCATCGGCGCCGGCGGCGGCAGCATCGCCGAGCTCGACGACGCTGGAATCCTGCAGGTCGGGCCCGAGAGCGCCGGCGCCGCCCCGGGGCCGATCTGCTACGGCCGCGGCGGCTCGAGGCCCACCACCACCGACGCCAACCTGGTGCTGGGCCGGCTCAACCCCAGCGGTCTGCTCGCGGTCGACACCCCGGTCTCGGTCGACGACGTGCGCGCCGCCATCGCCGCCGAGATCGGCGCGCCGCTGGGCCTCGACGGCGATGGCGCCGCCGCCGCGATCCTCGAGATCGCCAACAACCGCATGGGCGGCGCCATCCGCATGGTCAGCCTGGCCCGCGGCCACGACCCCCGGGACTTCGCGCTGCTCGCCTTCGGCGGCGCCGGCCCCATGCACGCGGCGGCGCTGGCCCGCGAACTCGCCATCCCCAAGGTGCTGATCCCGGCCCGCCCCGGCATCGCCGCGGCCATCGGCTGCGTCGTCGCCGACGTGCGCCACGACTACGTCAACACCCTCAACCAGCGCGTCGCCGAGCTCGACATCAGCGTGGTCGCCGAGATCCTCGGGCGCCAGATCGAGGAGGGCCGGCGCACCCTCGAGCGCGAGGGCGTCGAGATCGAGGCGCTCACCGTGGTCCACGACGCCGACATGCAGTTCGAGGGCCAGAGCCACCTCTTGCGGGTGCCGCTGCCGAGTCTCGAGGTGACGCGGGAGGAGCTGCAGGCGCGCTTCGAGGAGGCCTACTGGAACCGCTTCGAGGTCGCCTTGCCCGAGATCCGCGCGCTCCTCGTCAACCTGCACAGCGCGGTGATCGGCAAGCGCAAGGCGGTCGAGCCCACGGCGCTGTTGGACGCCGGCGCCAGGCGTGGCGGGCTCCGCGAAGCGCAAATCGGCGAACGCCGGGTATGGTTCCGCGACGGCTGGCACGAGACCCCGATCTTGCGCCGCGCGCACCTCGCCCTCGGCGCCGCCTTCGAGGGCCCGGCGATCATCGAGCAGCTTGACACCACGATCGTGGTGGAGCCCGATAATCGGGCCCGCGTCGACGAGAGCGGCAACCTGTTGATCACCGTGCCGCCCGAGGGAGGGGCCATCGCATGACCGCGAGCGCCGCCAGCGACATCGACATCGATCACGTCACCCTTGCGGTGATCCAGAACGGCCTGGTGCAGGTCTGCAACGAGATGGACCTGGCCTTCGTGCGCGCCGCCTTCAGCCCGGTGATCTCGGAAGCCTACGACCGCTCGGACGGCATCTACGAGGCCGGCAGCGGCGACCTCATCGTCCAGGGCGACCTCGGCCTGCCGATGTTCGTCGGCACCATGCAGTTCGCCACCCGGGCGGTGATCGAGCGCGCCGGCGAGGTGCGCCCGGGGGACATGTTCATCGTCAACGATCCCTACCTCGGCGGCACCCACCTGATGGACGTGCGCTTCGTCAGCCCCTTCTTCTACCGCGGCGAGCTCCTGTGCTGGCTCGCCAACACCGGCCACTGGCGCGATACCGGCGGCGCCGTGCCCGGCGGCTTCTCGGCCAACGCCACCGAGGTCGAGCAGGAGGGGCTCAGGCTGCCGCCCGTGAAGCTCCACAAGGAGGGGGTGATGGACGAGGAGATCCTCGCCATCGTGCTCTCCAACATCCGCGTCGCCGACCAGACCATCGGCGACATCAAGGCCCAGGCGGCGGCGCTCAAGGTCGGGAATAAGCGCCTCACCGCGCTCATCGACCGCTACGGCGCCGAGGTGGTGATGGGATCGGTGGCCGAGTTGAGGCGCCGCGCCGCGCGCCAGATGCGGGCCAAGATCGCCACCATCCCGGACGGAACTTACGAGGGCGAGGCCTTCGTCGATTCCGACGGCGTCGTCGACGAGCCGCTCCGGGTCTCGCTCAAGGTGGTCAAGGAGGGCGGCGACCTCCACTTCGACCTCTCGGGCTCGAGCCCGCCCTGTCAGGGGCCCATGAACAGCGTCATCGCCACCACCAAGTCGGCGATCTATCTCGCGGTCAAGCACATCTTCCCCGAGGTGCCGCTCAACGCCGGCACTTACGAGCCGCTCCACGTCAGCGGCGCCGAGGGCACCTTCCTCTACGCCCGCTACCCGCGCCCGGTCTCGGGCTGCGCGGCGGAAGTCAGCCAGCGCATCGCCGAGGCGGTGTTCGCGGCGCTGGTCAAGGCCATCCCCGAGCGCCTCTTCGCGGCCCCGGCGGGCACCAGCGGCAACCTCTCGCTGGGCGGCTACGATCCGCTCAAGGACCGGCGTTACGTGATGTACCTGTTCAGCGGCGGCGGCTATGGCGGCTGGTTCGCGGGCGACGGCATCACCAACGGCTGCTCGACCATCGGCATCTCCAAGATCCAGCCCATCGAGGTCATGGAGCAGCACTACCCGGTCCTGTTCGAGCGCTACGCGCTGCGCCAGGGCTCGGGCGGCGCGGGGCGCAACCGCGGCGGCTTCGGGGTCCATTACGAGATCACCTTGCGGCGCGGCAGCGGCCTCGCCTCGATGGTCATGGACCACGGCCGGGTCGGGCCCCAAGGGGTGCTGGGGGGCGGCGACGGCGGCGTCAATCGGGTGGCGATCCACCGCGGCAACGAGACCTACCACCCGCCCCACCTTTCCAAGGACCAGGGCATCGTCATGAGCCCGGGCGACCGCATCGAGGTCCATACCCCGGGGGGCGGCGGCTACGGCGAGGCGCTGGAGCGCGCCGCGGAGGCGGTGGCGGCCGACGTCGCGCTCGGCTACTACACGGTAGACGAGGCGGCCGAGCTCTACGGCGTGGTGCTCGATGCCGAGACCTCCGCGCTCGACGCCGAGGCCACCCTTGCGCTCAGAGGCCGGCGCCGCCAGGCGGCGGCGGAGTAGGGCGACACGGCCATGCCTTCGGCCGTCAAGATGGTCGAGGTGGGGCCCCGGGACGGGCTCCAGAACGAGGCCGCGCAGGTCCCCACCGAGACCAAGATCGCGCTCATCGACCGGCTCTCCGAGTGCGGCCTGCCGGTCATCGAGGCCACCGCCTTCGTCTCGCCGAAGTGGGTGCCGCAGATAGCCGACAGCGCCGAGGTGATGGCCGGGATCCGGCGCCGCGCGGGCGTGAGCTACCCCGTGCTCACCCCCAACATGAAGGGCTTCGAGGCGGCGCGCGCCGCCGGCGCGGCCGAGGTCGCGGTGTTCGGCGCCGCCTCCGAGAGCTTCAGCCACAAGAACATCAACGCCTCGATCGCCGACAGCCTGGCCCGCTTCGCCCCGGTCTGCGAGGCCGCCCGGGCCGCGGAGATCCGCTTCCGCGGCTACGTCTCCTGCGCCATGGGCTGCATGAACTTCCGCTCTCCGCCCGGCAGCGGAAGTGGGAGGATGGTGCTCCTGACTTCGGCCTCTAGCCAGAGGCGGACCTTTCATTCCCGATAGATTCTGGATAACATAGCATTCCAATGGATGCCGCTTGGGCGCGGCTGTTCATACAAGGATAGGGCGAGGGAAATGGACCCGATTCTGGAAGAGTTGATCGAAATTACCGAGGCGGCGAATTGGGATTCCGATCATGACGAGACTTTCTTTAATGCTATCGACGAGATCAGAGATGAAGCAATCTCCGCATTCGCGTTTGAGCGCCTTCAGTCTTACTATCGGGACCAGGAGGGCATCCGTGTACCACCGTTAAGAGCGCTGGAGAAAGCGAAGTTGCTTCTACAACACGACCCATCTGCGTCGCTCGTCCTTGCCATTACATCGGCCGAGGTCTGCATTAAGAACCTTATCCTGCGGCCGATGGTTTATGGTCTGGTGCACCAGCCTTATGCCGCCAAATTGATTGCCGACCTTGCTCTTTCGCAAACCGGTTGGGATCGATTTAGTGGCCTACTCAAAGAGATATTGCGTGAAAAAGTCGGGGTCGATCTAAACGAGGTAAAAATCCAAGGAACAGCAACACCACTTTGGGTGGAATTCAAATGTCTAGTAAAGGCTCGAAATGGAGTGGTGCACCGGGCCGAAGAAGTAACCAGCCAGCAAGCAAATGCCGGAATACGAATTGCCAATGAACTGATAAACATCGTCTTTCCAAGGCTGCTAGCAAGCATCGGTCTTCAGGTAGATGAAAACGGATCGGTGCAATCGGCACAACAGGAATAGCCTGATCGTCACACGAATCCATATCGATGGAATGTGGGCTTTGGGTCCAGCCTGTGTGAGAACTCTGGAAGCAATAGCCTGCATGCAACAAATAATTAAAAGTGCGGACACGGTATATTTCTCATGCGGGAGACTGGTGTTGTGCGAATTAATCTTGCGTCCGAATGGCCCAAAAGAAGGTTTTCATACTCCCTGGGTCAGTAGCAGACCTTCGGCTGATCCATCGCGTCGAGGGGCATAGAGATCACGGAAGCCGCGGTAGATTTTTTGGCATAATATTTCACTATTATTTCAGGAGTAATCATCTTGGCACTGTGGAAAACAATGGCCGTGCTACCAAACGTGGAGACGCGCGAAGCGATAGAAGGTGGTCGAGCTGCCTTCGTTCCGATGAGTGATTTGCGTGTGCAGGAGATCGACGAGGCCCATCCCCGTCACCGCTGCTTCTTAAGGCGTTTCACGGATGCGTTCGGTGTTAAGCGCCACCCGACAATCCTTTTGGCCAGGCCGAACGCATCGCGTCGATTCATGACGGTGGATGCGATGGCAAGCTTCCGAGATGTCCTGTCCATGTCCATCGTCCCAATAGCCCGTGCACATGGTATCCAGTATGAGCAGTCGCGTGGTATCCACTTCTCCAAAGCGTTTGATTTCTACCCATGGGTGATTGACAAAAACTACAAGTACCTGAGCGCGGATACGCCAGCGCTCGTAGCGCTCCACGATGTCAAGAAATTCAAAGGTCAAGCGGCCCCCGAAATAAGTGCCATGAAGATGTCGGCCACTGATCTCGACCAACCCCTCTTTGACAAGCTTGCAAAATGCTGGCGCCGATGTTACGGCTCGCGGAAGCCTGCCTGGGAAGATGTCGCACTAATGCGCTCTTTGAATATGGCTCACCAAGCGAGCCAGCTGCCTGCTTCCCTTGACGCGACAGTACTCGACTACGGCCGTCTGGTCGCCCTATGGGTCAGTGCCTTCGAGATTCTCGTACACCCCGGCCCAGGCGGTCGGGATGTAGCGAACCAGTGGAAGGTCTACAAACTGCTCGAAAAAATGCCGTGGAAGATGAAAGAGAACCGCACGCATAACTTGAAGTGCCGAGCGAGAAAGAGGGGGAAGTTTGATCGGCGTCCACTTCCAAGCTGGCTTTACCAGAAGCTCTACGATGCTCGGAACGACTTCCTACATGGCAATCCGATCAAAAAACGTCGATTGATTCTCCCGCGGACCAAACGCAGTCTCGTGGACTTTGCTGCGCCTCTCTACCGGATGGCATTGGCATCCTTCCTTGATCTGCGTTGGAAGGGGGATCTTCCGCCCGTAGAAGACACAATCGCATTCGCGCTTGCATGTTCAGAGAGTTTCAAACTCGACTGCTATCAGCGTAAGATCGAGGTCGCGATTGCAATGTCGCGCGGGTACGAGCCCAGTCATGCCGCGGCCCGCAGGGATCGGCGTCGCCAGACAACTTAGTCTAGCAGCACTTCGCAAAAGTCTGGAGGCCTAATTCGGGTCCAGGCTGTGTGAAAACTCGTATCGGAAGGGCGTCGGCACAATAATTGACTCGGCAATTGCAGACGCATGAATGATTATTGCCTGTGAGGACAGTTACGCGACTCCATGTTGCGTTTTTGGGCCTCGAAGATGGTTTTTACAGAGCCTGCATCAACACCACACCGACGGGCGTATCGCGCGGGAGGTCCGCTCCGGAAGCAAACGAAATCACGAAATCAGGGACAAAGCCGACATTGGCGCTCAAGGTCGGATTGTCACATGCGTTTGGAGCGCATGTCGCCGGAAGCGCCGACGGCGCCCAACGTCGCGCGATAGCGGGCTCACCGGTGTTTGGGCAGCCGAGCCCGGCGAGGTGCCCATCGTCGGCGAGGAGAGCGCTTTCTGAGGGGCAAGTATGTCTGTCTTATTTGCCCGGAGCGGCGGCCGCGGCTATTCCGCCTGTACCACGTAGAGCCGCTCGATACGCTCCTCGTCGATCCACGAGAGAAAAGTCGGGTCTTTCTCTTCGGTAGAAATCAAGAAGACCTTCCGTTGCGCGCGCGTGAGAACTACGAGGAAATTGCGGATATCTTGATCCGATATGTTATCCTTGTCCTTCTCTTTGATAAAGAACCTGTCCTCGAAATGGGTGACAAAAACGTATTGTGCGTCTAAACCCTTTGAACCCGGTATCGTAGTCGCCTTAATCGGGATCTTCCTGACAGCTGAATCCGCCAACGCAACAGTAGTGATCTCGTTTCTCAAATAGCTCTTCGCATTACTAATTTGGTCAAAACCGGATATGGTTAAGAGGTCATCAAGATTCGTTCCGTCAACATCCTTATTGTCCCGTACCTTTCTGAGGGTCGTAAGAAATTCACGCACTCGCGTTTTATGCTCGGAACTAAGGATGTCTAATATACGCTTTTCTCTGTTTTCTTCAGTCTCCTTTAGCAAAGATTCAAAGTCCTGTTGTTCAAGTAATGTCCTGGAGACGATACGCCAGCCAAGGTTGCTTTGACCATTTTTGAGCAGAAGTTTCAGGCCGTCCAAAATAGTAGGCTCTTCTGTTTCCCTTCTTTGAATAGCTTCAATATTCTTGAAACCTTTGCTGCGGAGGCGAGCAACTATCACATTGGAAAACTTCTTTGTGGGAGAGATAATGAGGACAGTGAAATTGTCCCGCTGGGTTTCCGCGATCTCGTTGATCTGCTGTTCGATGAACCAGGGAATTTGTCTTGCGTGTACGTGAGTGTAAGCGAGGGTTGGGTTTTGCTCGCTTTCCTTGTCCTTGTCTTTGTCGTCAAAATATAGATACGGTTTATCGATCCTACCTTTTAGGCGGCCGCTATTGATCGCTGCATCTATGACGTCGTTGGTGGCGTCGACGATGACGCGGGTGCATCTTGAGCAGTAAGGTAGAACGAACGATGCATAATGTGTATTTGCATCGCTGTGCCTTTCACGAATGTAATCAGTGCTTGCGCTCTTAAAGTCATAAATCGCCTGATCATCGTCACCTGTAAGTAATATTGGGCTTTTTTCCGAGAGCAGATCAATCAACGATACTTCAAGCTTGTTGAAATCTTGGAATTCATCCACTACAATCAAATCAAGACTCGGTATCTTTTCTTTATTTTTGTCGAGATATTTGACTGCGGCGAAGATAATATCGGAATATCCGTAGTGTTCATCATAATAGTTTTTTCGCCGTCGATAAAAATCTATGTGTTTATTATCGTCCTCTCTGTTGTGAAATAGAAAATCGAAATCAATAACTTCATTCAACAGTATCTTCGCATCGTCCTCTATAACGGCTGAAAGCTTTGGAAAAATCTTTACTGATCTCCCTGTTGAACTTGCCAGTATGCCGCGTGCAAAGCTGTGCAGTGTTTTTGCATCGGTGAGCCCACAGAGGACTAAGGCCAGATCCTCGACAAGAGCATTAATGAACGTGAGAGTCAGCGATGTCTGCTTGTTCCGCAAGACCATTTCGAACAAGTAGGTTTTGCCGGTGCCGGGGCCGGCAACCACGATTTTTCTCCGCGCTTGCGAACTTAGCACTGCATCGACGTAACTTCGTCTTTCACTGTATGCGAGGGAGTATGCGTCCCCTGAATTTCGCTCGTTGGCCATGTTCTCTGGATCTCTTGGTTTTTCGTATATTTTTTACCAGGCGCGTAATCCCTCCACGAAACAAGTCTGCCGCTGGCTAGGCCTCGGGGCCGCAAAATAGAGTGTAATTACTGGGTAGAAATTTTGCAACGTTTTTGGTCCGTGGGCGCGATCAAGGCAACCAGCGAATCGGTGAGCGATCTCAACGATGCACTCGGTGGGCTGGGAGACTGACTGTTCTGGAGTGGTTTGTCGGTCAGGTGCCCCGAGGCGCTGGGCCGCCGTCCGGCCTCGAAGGTCGCCCGCGCCATGGCCGGCGGCCGAGCTTGAGGGCGGGCCGCGCGCCGCCGGCGCCCTCACTCGGCGTCGTGGAAGATGATCCCGAGGACGTAGCGCTCGCCGCTGTGCAGCCGGCTCACGCCGTGGCGCATGGCGGCGCGCAAGGTGCCGCGCTTGCCCGCCACCGGGCGCTCGAAGACCGGGAAGATCACGACCTCGCCGTGCTTAAGCCCTATCGCCTCGCCGCGCGACTGCTGGCGCGGCAGGTTCTCGACCAGGAGGAACTCGCCACCCTCGAAATCGGCCCCCGGGCGGCTCAGCATCAGCGCCGCCTGGAGGGGGAAGGTGAGGGGCCCGTAGAGGTCGCGGTGGAGGCGGTTGTAGCCGCCGGCGCGGTAGTGCAGCAGCAGCGGCGTCGGCTTGCTCTGGCCGGCGGCGCGGCAACGCCGGCGGTAGGCTGCGAGCGTCGGCGGGTAGCGCGCCTCGCGCCCCAGCTCCTCGGCCATGCGGTTGGCCATGGGTGCCAGGTGGCGGTAGAAGGCCGCCCGGAGCGCGGCGACCAGGTGCGGCAGGGGCTCGGCGAAGTAGGCGTAGTCGCCCTCGCCGAAGCGGTGGCGGGCCATGTCGACGCGGCTCCTGAAGCGGCGGTCTTCCAGATAGAGGGCGATCAGCGAACGGCACTCGGCGGCGCTCAGCAGCTTGGCCGTGCGGGCGTAGCCCTGCTCCCGGACGGCGGCCTCGATGGTCGCCCAGTCGAGCCCGGCGAGACGGGCGTCGATCTCCTTGGCATTCATGTCGGCTCCCCTGAGCGGCACGTCGTCGACGGGGGTAAGCATGGCCGCTCCCTCGGCACGCCGCTATCCGAGACTTGCGCTGGTATTCGCTCGCCGCCTCAGTCGGGGGGAAGGATCGGCAGGTTGTCGATCAGCCGGGTACCGCCGACCTGGGCCGCCGCCAGCACCCGGGCCGGGCACTCCACCGCCTCGACCGGCTCGAGGCTCTCGGCGTCGCAGACCTCGAGGTAGTCGATGCTCTCGAAGCCCGCCGCCTCGAGCGTCCTCATGCCGTCCGCCAGCGCCGCCGCCACCGCGCCGGGCTCGCGCGCCAGGGTCTCGGCGATCTCGCCCAGCACCCGGCTCAGGCTCAGCGCGGTTTGGCGCTCCGCGGCCGAGAGATAGGCGTTGCGGGACGACAGCGCCATGCCGTCCTGATCGCGCACCGTCGCCACGCCGACGATCTCCACCGGGATGTCGAGGTCGCGCGCCAGGCGCCGGATGCATTGGAGCTGCTGGTAGTCCTTCTCGCCGAAGACGGCGATGTCGGGCAGGCACTGCAGCAGGAGCTTGGCCACCACCGTGGCCACGCCCTCGAAGTGACCCGGGCGGAAGACGCCGCACAAGCCCTGGGTGACGCCGCCGACGCTGACGGTGGTGGAGAAGCCCGGGGGATAGACCTCCTCGAGCGGTGGCGCGAAGACCAGAGCGACGCCCAGCCGGGCCAGCTTGGCGACGTCGTCGGCCTCGTCGCGGGGATAGGAGTCGAGGTCCTCGGTCGCGCCGAACTGGGTCGGATTGATGAAGATGGTCGTCACCACCCGCTGGCAACGGGCCGCCGCCTCGCGCACCAGCGCCAGATGGCCCTCGTGCAGCGCCCCCATGGTCGGTACCAGGCCGACGCTCTCGCCGGCCGAGCGCCAGCGCCTCACGCAGCGGCGCAGGCCCGCCACGCTGCGGGTGATCTCGATCTCGGGTCCGGCTTGCTCGGACGGCGACTGAGGGGGCATAGGCCACGCCCTTTTGCTGCGCTGCACAATAATCGAATCGAGGCCTGGGAACAAGCGCCGGCGTGGGCCCGGCGCCAGGTGCCGGGGATTCCTCGCGGCCGGGCTGTGCTATCCTGGGGCCGGATGCTCATGCCCGGTGGATCATGATCTTCGCCGAGGGCGCAACGGCCGCGGATGCTCTCCACCTCGACCCGGCGCGGGCGGCCATCCGCGCCGCCTACCGGGCCGACGAGCGGGCCTCGCTCGAGGCCCTGATCCCGCTCGCCCGGCTCGAGCCCGAGCGCGCCGACAAGAGCGCGGCGCTGGCCCGCCGCCTGGTGGTCGCGGTGCGCCAGGGGCGGCGCGCCGGCGGCCTCGACGCCTTCCTCCACGAGTACGACCTCACCAGCCAGGAGGGCGTGGTCCTGATGTGCCTGGCCGAGGCGCTGTTGCGGATCCCCGACGCCGACACCGCCGACCGCCTGATCCGCGACAAGATCGGTCCCGCCGACTGGGAGCGCCACCTCGGCCACAGCCGCTCGCTGTTCGTCAACGCCTCGACCTGGGGGCTGATGCTGACCGGGCGGGTGGTGAGGCTCGAGCCCGAGCAGCTCGCCGACGTGGGCGACCTGGTCGGCCGCCTGGTGGCGCGCAGCGGCGAGCCGATCATCCGCCAGGCCCTGGTCCAGGCGATGCGCATCATGGGCCGCCAGTTCGTCATGGGCCGCACCATCGACGAGGCGCTGAAGCGGGCGGCGCCGGCCGAGGCCCAAGGCTACCGCCACTCATACGACATGTTGGGCGAGGCCGCTTGCACCAGGGCCGACGCCGAGCGCTACTTCGAGGCCTATTTGAACGCCATCGCCACCATCGCCGCCGCGGCCGGCGCCAGCGCCGGCAATAACGACGACCTGTGGGTGCGGCCCGGGATCTCGGTCAAGCTCTCGGCGCTCCATCCCCGCTTCGAGTTCAGCCAGCGCCGCCGCCTCATGGCCGAGCTCGCGCCGCGGCTCTTGGAGCTCGCGCGCCGCGCCCGCGCCGCCCAAATCGGCCTCACCGTCGATTCCGAGGAAGCCAACCGCCTCGACGTCACCCTCGACGTCTTCGAGGCGGTCTATGACGACGACGGGCTCGGCGATTGGGAAGGCCTGGGCCTCGCGGTCCAGACCTATCAGAAGCGCGGCATCCACGTCGTCGACTGGCTCGAGGGGCTGGCGCGGCGGCGCGGCCGACGCATCCCGCTGCGCCTGGTCAAGGGGGCTTACTGGGACAGCGAGATCAAGCTCGCCCAGGAGCAGGGGCTGGACGGCTATCCGGTGTTCACGCGCAAGGCCGCCACCGATGTCTGCTTTCTCGCCTGCGCGCGCAAGATCGCGGCCGCGGGGGAGGCCTTCTATCCCCAGTTCGCCACCCACAACGCCCATGCCCTGGCCGCCGTGGTGGCGCTCATGGGCGAGCGGCGGGACTACGAGTTCCAGCGCCTCCACGGCATGGGCGAGGTGCTCTACGCCGAGCTCGTGGGCGCCGACAAGCTCGGCCTGGCGTGCCGGGTCTACGCCCCGGTGGGGAGCCACGAGGACCTGCTCGCCTATCTCGTGCGCCGGCTCTTGGAGAACGGCGCCAACACCTCGTTCGTCAACCGCATCGTCGACGAGGCGCTGCCCATCGACGAGATCATCGCCGACCCGGTGGAGACCATCGCCGCGGCGGGCCTCACGCCGCACCCGCGCATCCCCTTGCCCGAGCGCCTCTACGGGGCCGAGCGGCGCAACGCGGCCGGCCTCGACCTGAGCGATCCGCTGACCCTTGCGCCCCTGGCCGAGGCCATGGCGGCGGCCGCCGACGGCACCTGGGAGGCGTGGCCCGTGGTCGCCGGCGAGGCGCTCGAGGGCTCCGAACGGCCACTCGTCGATCCCGCCGACAACCGGCGCGTGGTGGGCCGGGTGGCCGAGGCCGGGGCCCAGGCCATCGAGGCGGCGCTGGGCTCGGCCGCGGCCGCGGCGGCGGGCTGGGACGCCACACCGGCGGCCGAACGCGCCGCCTGCCTCGAGCGCGCCGCCGAGCTCATCGAGGAGGACATGGCGTATTTGATGGCGTTTTGCGTCCGCGAGGCCGGCAAGAGTGTCGGCGACGCCCTCGCCGAGGTCCGCGAGGCGGTCGATTTCTGCCGCTACTACGCGCAGCGCGCGCGCGCCGACTTCGCCGCGCCTGAGGCCTTGCCCGGGCCCACCGGCGAGCGCAACGAGGTGGCGCTGCACGGCCGCGGCGTGTTCGCCTGCATCAGCCCCTGGAACTTCCCGCTGGCGATCTTTTGCGGCCAGGTGACGGCGGCGCTGGCGGCCGGCAACGCGGTGATCGCCAAGCCCGCCGAGCAGACCCCGCTGATCGCGGCCCAGGCGGTGGCGCGCCTGCACCGGGCCGGGGTGCCGCCCGAGGTCCTGCACCTTTTGCCGGGCGACGGCGAGATCGGCGCGGCGTTGGTCGCCGACCCCCGCCTCGCCGGGGTCGCCTTCACCGGCTCGACCGAGACCGCGCGCCTGATCAACCAGAGCCTGGCCGCGCGCTCAGGCGCGATCGTGCCGCTGATCGCCGAGACCGGGGGCCAGAACGCCATGATCGTCGATTCGAGCGCGCTGCCCGAGCAGGTGGTCGCCGACGTGCTGCGCTCCGCCTTCTCCAGCGCCGGCCAGCGCTGCTCGACGCTCAGGGTGCTGTTCCTGCAAGACGAGGTGGCGTCCCCGATCATCGAGATGCTGACGGGCGCCATGGCCGAGCTCGTGGTGGGCGACCCGGGGCTGCTCGACACCGATGTGGGCCCGGTCATCGACGCGGCGGCGCTTCAGACCCTCGAGGCCCATGCCCGGCGCATGGCGGACGAGGGTACGCTGCTCTTCGAGGTGACGCTGCCGGCGGGAGTCGAGCACGGCACCTTCTTCGCGCCCCGCGCCTTCGAGATCGAGAGCCTTGACCAGCTCGAGCGCGAGGTCTTCGGCCCCATCCTCCACGTCATCCGCTACCCCGCCGAGCGGCTCGACGAGGTCTGCGAGGCCATCAACCGCACCGGCTACGGCCTCACCCTCGGCGTCCACAGCCGCATCGACGACACCGCCCGGCACATCCGCGCCCGGGTTCGCGCCGGCAACGCCTACCTCAACCGCAACATGATCGGCGCCGTCGTCGGGGTGCAGCCGTTCGGCGGCGAGGGCCTCTCGGGCACCGGCCCCAAGGCCGGCGGGCCGCGTTACCTCTACCGTTTCGCCACCGAGCGCACGCTCAGCGTCGACACCACCGCGGCCGGCGGCAACGCCACCCTGCTCTCGCTCGGCGAGGAGGTTTCATAGAAGGACTAGGGGCCCGCCCTGCCCGATGGTGTACGCGGCGGTTGCTACATTATTTGTGCGAGCCGGCGCTAGCCATTCGGGCCATATTATTATTTGTTTTCAATGACTTAATAGAATATAATTGCGCTTAATGACGCTGATCTCGCTTCAGGATCCTTGTATATTATCGCTCTCCCATTGACATTCACCGCCATTACCCCTAAATGGGACGTGCAGAAATTCAGAATATGGAGACAGAAATGACCACGAAAGTTCAACAGATCCCCGTGTCCCAGGGTGACGAGAGGCGCACCGACAAGCGCGCGAAGTTCGTTGAATTAGCGGAGAAACGGACGATAAATGCGATCAGGGCAGTCCGAACGATCGGGAAACTGGGGAACAAGGCGCACTATGAGTATGACGAGCGGGACGTGAAGAAAATCATCTCTGCGTTGAATAAGGAGGTCGAAGCCTTTAAGGTAAAGATGACGAGCAGCAGGACGCAGGAAACGATCGACTTCAAGCTTTGAGACACCCTGCCATTTCAAGGGACAGAAGAATGGGCGGCACGGACCAGAACAAGAGACTTTGCCTCGATCTCATCCACGCGGATAAGGAGGAGACCGTCATTCGCCTCCTTGATAATGCCGGATACTGGGCCGACTCAAGGCTCTGGAGAAATCTGGGTGATGAACCCTACAACTATTCAACTGTGGGCAATCAACAGAGCCGCGCTGAACAAGCGATCATCGAGAAGCTTATCAATGCCGTCGATACGAAATTGATTGCCGCTGTGCGAATGGCGGGTATCGAGCCCGAATCACCAAATGCGCCGGAGACGATTTGGGAAGCCTGCGAGCAGTTTTTCGCCGAGCGATTGGGCGACGCGGAAAGCCTCTCGCGTGAGATCACGGTGGCTGCGACAGGAGCAAAGCCTCCAGGTAATCCATGCTTCACCATTGTTGACAACGGTGAGGGTCAAACCCCAAAGAGCATGCTCGATACGATTCTCTCGCTTCACGCTGGAAACAAGAATAGGATCAAGTTCGTCCAAGGCAAATTCAATATGGGCGGTACAGGCGTGCTGGAGTTCTGCGGTGTTGATCGTAATGTTCAATTAATCGTCAGCAAGCGGAATCCGGGACTTCTACCTGTACAGCTGGAAGACCTGAGTGATGAAGATTGGAGTTTTACAATTGTCCGTCGTGAAGACCCACGCCTCGGCGAAAAAAGCAGTCGGTTCACTTATCTCGCGCCACTGAATGTTACTCAGTATCCACCTAATGGAGATTTGCTCCATTTTTCAAGCGAATCCCTGCCATTATTTCCAGAACGCAATTCACCATATGCTCGAGCGTGTGAATGCGGAACTCTCATTAAGCTTTACGAGTACGACGCTCAGCGTTTCCGCGGAAACATGATGCTTCGCGACGGTTTGATGTATCGGGTGAGACTCCTATTGCCTGAACCGGCACTGCCAGTGCGGTTTCACGAGTGCCGAAAATATCGTGGCCACGGTGGAAGTTTTGATACGACGATGGTCGGATTAATTAGGACGTTGCATGACGATTTGGACAGTGCAAAAAGAGATAATGTTGAATGGTATGATAATCTTGAGTTCAACGTTGACGGAGAAAAAATCATCGCACGAATTTATCTTTTCAAGGATAAGGATGCCGCAGATACATATCGGCGTGATGAAGGAGTCATATTTACGTATAACGGACAGTGCCACGCAGTTATGACAAAGGATTTCTTTCGTCGAAAGAAGGTAAAGCAGGATTATCTTTGGCATTCCCTTCTGATGCTTGTTGATTGCAGTAACGTCAGCGTTCGTGCGCATGAAAAGTTGTTTATGCCCAGCCGCGACCGTGTGCGCGATGGAGAACTGCGAAGAAGGCTCGAAGAGGAGCTTGAGGATCAGCTTGGCCGTCACGAGGAGCTTAGGGAACTCGCGAACGTGAGACGCAAGAAGGAGCTCTCGGAGAGGCCACAGATCTCGGATTCGGTGGCGAAAATCATTGAAACCCTAATTCAGAAGAATCCGATTTTGGCCTCGCTGTTAGGGCAAGGATACCGGATAAAGAACCCGCATAAACCTATGAGTGCGAGTGGCGGTATCGCGGGGTTCATAGGAAAGAGATTTCCAACAAAATTCCACTTTAAAGGACATGAACCAGAGTTTGAATTAGTTCGGGTTGCAAGATTGAACTCCCACGTTCGGATCGTCTTCGAGACCGATGCAGCCAATGATTACTTCAAACGAGAGGAAGAGCCGGGAGAATTTTCGTTACTTTTGGTCAAAAGTGGGGAGCTATGTCAAGCTACCAACTACCAGCGGCCGCGGGTCCACAACGGTATCGCCAACCTTTCACTTGTGCTTCCTGAGTGGGCAATGGTTGGCGATCAACTGAGATTCGAGGCCCAGGTAATAGATCCAAGCCGTCCCGACGCTTTTAGAAACGCGTTCACACTGAATATTACGGCCGAGAAAGAAAAAGGTGAAGGTGGGTCAGGAGATCGGTCCGGCTCTGGCGCTGACAAAGGGTCGGGCCGTGGGACGAAGGAAGGAGGAGAAGGGCTGACCAGGGATTCCACTCTTGATATCCCCGTACCTAATCAAGTGTTCGAAAAGGATTGGGACAAGCGTGAACCAAAATTTGATAAGTTCACAGCGCTCCAAATCAAGGAGCCACCGGATTCTAGCCCAGGGGTAGGACGATATGATTACTTTATAAACATGGACAACATTTATCTTCAGAATTTCCTAGCGGCCAAACCAAAACTCGCGGGAACTATGAAGATTCGTTTCTCCGTGGGCATGACACTAGTCGCACTGTCCATGCTGCATCAGGAGCAACTTCGAAAAAAGGGTACCGGCGGTTCCGATGCTGCCAAAGTGGAAGGAGATATCCGAGATAGAGTGGCACAAGTGACCAGCGCGTTAGCGCCGTTCCTGCTCCCGATGATAGAAAGCATCAGTGAGATTGACGATGACGTAGGCTATCTGTCAGAAAGTGCGGGTGAGGCGGCGTGACGCTAGCGGGCTTGTGGATGAAAACGACTTCGCGACTACTCGGTGTCTCGCCTAGCTGATCAGCATGCCATCTGCGGTTTGGCACCCTGCGCCAGAGTCTTCCGTCGTCGGAGTCGTCAATATCCGGGAAAAGTACTTCCTCAAAACCTGTTTCGCGCATTGCATCGACATATTGGGGCAGCTGCCACTCGGGCTCGGCGAAAGCAACGAGCTGCACTAGGGTAGTAGAAGAGTCGCATAACCGTCGGAGAGAACGGAATCCAGCTCGAAGATTCTTATAGTAGCTCCGTAACTCCGCCTCTTTTCGGTCACCCAGTGTGTAATACTTCGCGTCAGCTCCATCCAGCTTGTTCGCGATCCAAAATGGAGCAGGCGTCTCCTTCCTGCCGTCAACCTGCCACCGGTGGTAGAGAACGTGAATACCCGGATATGGGGGTGATGTAAGAATAAGCTTTGGCACGGATTGTAAACCAGGCAATTCTTCGTCTAGGCCGATCACTGATCTATTTAGACAAATAATAGATGGCTGTGTCTGATCCCAAGTCTTGGTCATCGCTGATTGCCGAAGTTCGAGAGTTCCCTCGAGCATGTCATCCGCGTACTCAATGATGCGGTCCCGGAACTGTTGAATCGTTGGAATCTTTCTTCTGCTGTCGAGGGCCCATTGAGCGGTGCGAAGTATGATGCAACGGGCAAACTCTTCCATGTGTGTCGGCTGAAGGTGAGAAGCACTTACCAAAGCTTGTTCAATCGCCTTTCGAAACCGCCATGTCCGTTGTGTTCCTAGGTTCTTCTGGTACCCGATTTCCGCCCAGGAATCTGTTTCGACTGACGGGCGGTGAATGTTAATCGTCTGGGAGGCATGTTTCGACCAATCACGGAGTCGTACGATATCTTGGTCAGACAGGAGTGTTGTTTTTACTTTCGATACGAATGTCGCAAGGCTACTGATATCGGTCCCAATAGCCGGGCGATGAAGTGCTAACGCTTCCACTAGCGTGGTTCCACCTCCCATGAACGGATCTAGAATAAGGTCACCTGGTTCGGTAAACAGTTCAATTACAGCTCTCACAAATCTGGGTGAGAAGCGGGCGGGGTAGCGGTAGTGATTATGTGTAAGACCGTTCACGGGAGATGAATCGCGTGCGGCGGAAAGTAAGATACCAATAGGCACTCGGTTCATACTCATTCTTGAGTTCTCACGCTCGCCCATTTTCGTCTTTTATTCTTAAACTCTATTACTTTCTTGTCGAGCCTCTTATTGCTTTAAGGTGGTCCAATGTTGCACGTCAGTTATTCGGATAGTTTCGTGGTCCGTCGCTTTCGGCCGCCCAATGGCCCGGGATCGATAAGCCCAGCTGCATCCTCATCGAGTGCCTGTATGACGAGCTTCCGCAAGAGCGCCGAGGGTCGATCACCAAGACGTTCGGCCAAGTCGTTGAAACTTTCATAGGTGATGGTGTCGACGTGAGCGACGAGCTTGTGATCCTTCTTGGGCACGGTCAGTGATCCGAGTCATTGTGACTCGTATTGTCTCAGAACGAGTCGCGATTGGCAATAGGGTTTATGTAGGCAAGGTGAATGGGCTTCGGCGGCCCTGCTCTGACCTTGCGGCGGACGTTGAGGCTTTTGGCGAACGAGTGATGGAGGTTGCGTGCGCGAAGGCGTCACCCCCGCCCAATCGGTACCCCGGAGGGCAATGGCACTAGCCTGCGGCGCCGTGGTGGGGGTGCAGCCGTTCGGCGGCGAGGGCCTCTCGGGCACCGGCCCCAAGGCCGGCGGGCCGCGTTACCTCTACCGTTTCGCCACCGAGCGCACGCTCAGCGTCGACACCACCGCGGCCGGCGGCAACGCCACCCTGCTCTCGCTCGGCGAGGCGGAGGAGGGGGGCTGACAAACAAAGAGCCGGCCCCGGGGGACCGGCTCGCGCTTGATGGGGTGTCCGCGCCGTTTCAGGCGAGCGCCGCGACCGCGGCCTCGTGGCCTTGGTGGAGCTTGCGGTTGGGCCTCGGGCGCTTCCGGGCTCGGGCCTCGTTGATGCGTTCCGCGGCGAGGAGGTCGGCCATCTCGCTGGTCGGCAGGCCCTCGGCCTCGGCGCGGGCGAAGAGCTCGGCGAGGGTATCGTGGATGCCGGCGACGTGGTCGAAGGCGAGCTCGCGGTCGTAGCTTGGCACCTCGTGCGAGATGTTGATGATGCCGCCGGCGTTGATGACGTAGTCGGGGGCGTAGAGGATGCCGCGCGCAGCGAGCAGGGCGCCGTGGCGCGGCTCGGCGAGCTGGTTGTTGGCGGCGCCGGCGACGACCGAGGCCTTGAGCCGGGCGATGGTGTCGTCGTCGAGGATGGCGCCCAGCGCGCAGGGGGCGAAGACCTGGGCCTCGGCGTCGTAGATCGCGCCCGCGGCCACCGCGGTGGCGCCGAAGCGCTGCACCGCGCGGCGCACGGCCTCGCCGTCGAGGTCGCTGACGATGAGCCGGGCGCCGGCTCCGGAGAGGTGCTCGCAGAGGTAGGAGCCGACGTGGCCCAGGCCCTGCACGGCGACGGTGACGCCGGCGAGGTCGTCGCGGCCCAAGCGCTGCTCGAGCGCGGCCCGGATGCCCTGATAGACGCCCCAGGCGGTGGCCGGCGAGGGATCGCCGCTGCCGCCCCCGGCGGTGCCCGCGACGTGGTCCGTCACCTGGCGCACGATCTCCATGTCGGGCACCGAGGTGCCGACGTCCTCGGCGATGATGTAGCGCCCGCCCAGGCCGTCGACGAAGCGCCCGAGGCTGGTGAGGAGCGCCGCCGTCTTGTCGCGCTTGGGGTCGCCGATGACCACCGACTTGCCGCCGCCGAAGTCGAGCTCCGCCATCGCCGCCTTCTGGGTCATGCCGCGGGCCAGCCGCAGCACGTCCTCCAAGGCCTCGGCGTCGTCGCCGTAGGGCCACATGCGGCAGCCCCCCAGCGCCGGACCGAGGGTGGTGTCGTGGATGGCGATGATGGCTTTGAGACCGCTCTCGGGGTCGTTGCAGAAGACCACCTCTTGGTGGTCGGCGAAGCTCGCGGCGGAGAAAACGGCCATGGGAATCCCCCGATGTTCGGACCCGGGAACCATCCTGAATGTTGCCCCAAGTCGATTAATTTTCAATGAATTTTCAAGGAGTTATCAAAAAAAGCAGCAAAGTTGCCGAGGGCCCGGATAGGGGCGCCCGAATTGAACCCGGCGACGCGCGTCGGCGCAATATCCAGTCTCGTTATAGGGCCTATCGGGCGCCGCCCGGGGGCGCCCGGCGCGCGAATCGCCCGGGGTACCGCTCAGGTCGTCAGCGCGCCGCGGATGGCGTCGCGATAGAGCCGGCGGTAGCCGGCGGCGTCAAGCGCCACCGGGTTGCCGGCGGTCGAGGGGTCGGCCAGGGCCTTGGCCGCGAGCTCCTCGACCTGGTCCTCGGCGACGCCGAGCTCGGCCAGGGTGTGGGGGATGCCGATCTCCGCCCGGAGCCCCAGCACCCATTCCTGCACCGCCTCGAAGGAGGCCTCGGCGAGGCCCAGATAGCGCGCCAGCGCCGCCAGCCGAGGGGCAACGGCGGCGCGGTTGAAGGCCAGCACGTAGGGCATGACCACGGCGTTGGTGAGGCCGTGGTGGGCGCCCAGCACCGCGCCCACCGGGTGGCTCATGCCGTGCATCGCGCCGAGCCCCTTCTGGAGCGCCGTCGCGCCCATGGTCGAGGCCACCATCATGTGGCCCCGCGCCTCGAGATTGGCGCCGTCGCCGACCGCCAGCGGCAGCCAGTCGTGCACCAGCCGCATGCCCTCCAGCGCGATGCCGTCGGCCATGGGGTGATAGCGCGGCGCGCAAAAGGCCTCGAGGTTGTGGGAGAGGGCGTCCATGCCGGTGGCGGCGGTGATCGCGGCGGGCAGGCCGAGCGTCAGGGCGGGGTCGGCGATCACCCGCCCGGGCAGCATGTTGGGATGGAAGATGATCTTCTTGACCCCGATCTCCTGGTCGGTGATGACCGAGGCCCGCCCGACCTCCGATCCGGTGCCCGAGGTGGTCGGCAGCGCCACCACCGGCGCCATGCCCGCGGTCTCGACGCGGCTATGCCAGTCGGCGACGTCCTCGAAGTCCCAGATCGGGCGGCGCTGTCCCACCATCAGGGCGATCGCCTTGCCGGCGTCGAGCGCGCTGCCCCCGCCGAAGGCGATGACGCCGTCGTGGCCGCCGCCGCGGAAGGCGGCGACGCCGGCGCTGACGTTAGCCTCCACCGGGTTGCCCTGGACCTCGCTGAAGAGCCCGGTGCGCAGCCCCGCGGCCTCATTGGCGGCGATCGCCTCGGCGATCATCGGGAGGGCGGCGAGGCCCGGGTCGGTGACCAGCAGCGGCCGGCGCATGCCCAGCTCGCGGCAGGCCTGCGCCAGCTCGGCGACGCGGCCGGCGCCGAAGCGGATCGCGGTGGGGTAGTTCCAATCGCCCCTCGGGTCGGGTGCTTTGGCGCTCATTCGACGCGCTCAGGGGCCATTTGACGCGCTCAAGGGACGGTGCGGAGGTGAAACGACTTGGGCCGCGTGAGGTGCTCGTAGCCCACCGCCGACAGGGTGCAGCCACGGCCCGAGTCCTTGACGCCCACCCAGGCCAGCGCCGGATCGAGGTAGTCGCAGCGGTTCATGAACCAGGTCCCGGTCTGGATCAGGTCGCCGAGCGCCAAGGCGGCCTCCTGGTCGCGGGTCCAGATCGAGGCGCTGAGCCCGAAGCGGCTGTCGTTCATGTGGTGCACCGCCTCGTGGTCCGAGGCCACCTTCATGATGCCGATCGCCGGGCCGAAGGTCTCGTCCCGCATCAAGGCCATCGAGTGGTCGACGTCGAGCAGCACCTGGGGGGCGAGATAGGGGGTGCCCTCCTTGGCCGCGGCGAAGCGCCGCGGATCGATCAGGGTGCGGGCGCCGGCGGCCACCGCCTCGGCCACCTGGCGGCGCACCAGATCGGCGGCGGATGTGCGCACCATTGGCCCGAGCGTGGTCTCAGGCGCGAGCGGATCGCCCAACCGATAGGCCTTGGCGAGCTCGACGAAGCCCTCGACGAAGGCATCGAAGAGCTCGGCGTGGACGTAGATGCGCTCGACCGCGCAGCACGACTGGCCGGCGTTGAAGAAGGCGCCGTCGACCAGGTTCTCGATTGCGTGCTCTAGATCGGCGTCGGAACGCACATAAGCCGGGTCCTTGCCGCCGAGCTCGAGCCCGGTGGCGATGAAGCGCTCGGCCGCCGCCCGCTGCACCGCGTGGCCGCCGCCCACCGAGCCGGTGAAGGCGACGAAATTCGTGTTGGCGTCGGCGATGGCGCGCTCGACGCCGGCGTGGCTGAGGTGGAGGACCTGGAACAGCCCCTCGGGCAGCTCGGCGGCGGCGAAGGCCTCGGCGTAGCGCTCGGCGCACAGCGGCGTCTGCGCCGAGTGCTTCAGCACCACCGCGTTGCCCGCCATGAGCGCCGGGACCACGCTGTTGACCGAGGTCAGGTAGGGGTAGTTCCAGGGCGCGATCACCAGCACCACGCCGAGCGGCTCGCGGCGGATGAAGCGGGTGAAGCCGGGCTTGTCGCCGACCTCGATGTCGGCGAGCGCCGCCGCGGCCGTCGCGATCATGTGGCGCGCCCGCTCCTCGAAGCCCCTGAGCTCGCCCGGGGCGTGGCTCAGCGGCCGCCCCATCTGCCAAGAGAGCTCCGCCGCGATCTCGCCCGTCCGGGCCACGAAGGCGTCGACGAAGCGGCCGCAGATGGCGGCGCGCTCGGCCACCGGCACATGGCGCCAGTGGCTTTGGGCGGCCCGCGCCTTGGCCAAGGTCCGGCCCACCTCGTCGTCGCTCGCCAGCGCGCGCTCGACGTAGACGCTGCCGTCGACGGGGCTGATGGTGGTGAGCTTCTCGGTCATGAACGTACCGACCTGCGACCAGGCGCGACGGCGCCAATGCCGCCATGCCCGGTCAGCGTAATTCCCGATCGCCGCGACGCCAAGTGCCGCGTGCAACTCGGGCCGGCTCCTGGGTACGCCGCGATCAAAGCTGCGCCACCACCTCATCGGCGATCGCCAGCACCGCGGTGAGGCCCGGCGACTCGATTCCGAACAGGTTGACGAGCCCGGGGATGCCGTGCTCGGCCGGGCCCTGGATCAGGAAGTCGGCGGGCTCCTCGCCGGGGGCCTGCAGCTTGGGCCGCACGCCGGCGTAGTCGGGCAGCAGCGCGCCCTCTGCCAGGGCCGGATAATAGCGCCGAATCGCTTCGTAGAAGAGCAGGGCCCGCGCGCCCTCGACCCGGTAGTCGATCGCCTCGATCCATTCCAGGTCGGGGCCGAACTTGGGTCGCCCGCCGAGGTCGACGCTGTAGTGGAGGCCCAGGCTGGCGCTCCCCGGTACCGGGTAGATGAGGCGCTTGAAGGGGGCCGGCCCCGAGACACTGAAGTAGCTCCCCTTGGCCAGGTAGCGGCGCGGGATAAGCGCCGCGGGCAGGCCTCGAATGGCGCCGGCCACGGCCTGGGCGCCGAGGCCCGCCGCGTTGACCAGCACCTCGGCGTCGAGTCGGGTGGGGCCGCCCGCGCCGCCGGCCTCGAGCTCGAAGCCGTGGTCCGCGGCCCGGGCGCCGATCAATGGGCTCCGGAAGGCGATCATCGCGCCCTTCGATTCGGCCTCGCCCCGCAACGACAGCATCAGGCCGTGCGAATCGATGATGCCGGTGGAGGGCGAGAGCAGCGCCCCCTCGCACGCCAGCTCGGGCTCGAGCGCGCGCGCGCCGGCGGCGTCCAGGATCTCGAGATCGTCGACGCCGTTCTCGGCACCGGTGCGCGCGAGGTCGCGGAGGCGCGCGAGCTCGCTTTGGTCGGCGGCCACGATCAGCTTGCCGATCCGCTCGTGGGCCACGCCGTGGTCGGTGCAGTAGCGGTAGAGCTGCGCTTTGCCGGCGACGCAGAGGCGGGCCTTGAGGCTCCCCGGCCGATAGTAGATGCCGGCATGGATGACCTCGCTGTTGCGCGAGCTGGTCTCGGCTCCGATGGTATCGGCGGCCTCGAGCACCAGCACCTCGCGACCCTCCAGGGCGAGCGCGCGGGCGACGGCGAGGCCGATCACGCCGGCCCCGACGACCACACATTCGACCGTTTCCGTCATCGCCGCTCCTGGGCCCTTCCCGATCGCCCCTCCCGATCGCCATTGGCCCGACGGGGCGCGAGTTTCGGCGCCGCCCGTGCTCGAGGTCAAGCGCCGTCGGGCGCTAGGCTCACCAAAGCGTGATGGCGCTTTACTTGCCCTGAGGCGGGTGCTGGCGCGAGGATGGGGCCGGAATCCGGGGCCGGGCAGGGGAACGGCGATGGCGATGGTGATGGCGATGGCGAACAAGGCGGTGGCGGCGGCTCTGGGTCTCGGGCTCTTCTTCGTGGCCGCGGCGGCGGCGGCGAATCCCAGTTCCTGGAAGCGCGAATGGCCGCGCACCGACTTCGAGCGCCATTCGATCGACTACGGCGAGATCATGTCAGGCGGCCCGCCCAAGGACGGCATCCCGGCGATCGACGCGCCTGAGTTCGTGCCCGTTTCCGAGGTCGAGCACATCGCCGACACCGAGCCGGTGGTGGGGCTGATCGTCAACGGCGACGCCCGCGCCTATCCGCTGCAGGTGCTGATGTGGCACGAGATCGCCAACGACACCGTGGGCGGGGTGCCGGTGACCGTAACTTTCTGCCCGCTGTGCAACGCGGTGATCGTGTTCGACCGCCGCGTCGATGGCCGGGTGCTGGACTTCGGCACCACCGGCAAGCTGCGCTATTCGGACCTGGTGATGTACGACCGCCAGACCGAGAGCTGGTGGCAGCAGTTCCTGGGCGAGGCCATCGTCGGCGAACTGACGGGCACCCGGCTCAAGGTCATCCCCGCCCGCCTCGAATCGTTCGCCCGCTTTCGCGAGCGCGCGCCCCACGGCAAGGTGCTGGTGCCCAACAATCCGCGCCAGCGGAACTACGGCCGCAACCCCTACGCCGGCTACGACTCGATGAGCCGGCCGTTCCTCTACCGCGGCCAGCTGCCGACCGATATCGCGCCCCTGAAGCGCGTGGTCACCGTGGGCGAGGAGGCCTGGAGCCTCGACTACCTGCGCCAGAAGAAGCGGGTCGAGACCGGCGACGGCATCGTCATCACCTGGGAGCCCGGGCAGAACTCGGCGCTCGACAGCTCGAGCATCGCCCAAGGCATGGACGTCGGCAACGTCGTCGTTCAACGCCGGACCTCGGACGGGCTCGAGGACGTGGCCTACGGCATCGACTTCGCCTTCGCCTTCCACGCCTTCCGCCCCGACGCCGTGATCCATCACGTCAACTGAACGGCGGCGACCGCCGGCGCCCCAGCGTCGCCGCCAAGGCGTGATCGTGACGCGTCGTTACGGCGCGCATTACGAGCTTTCGCCGCAAGCCCCGTTGCCCTACAAATCCGGAAAATTGGAGCGAGCGACATCATGACCGTAAAGCGCGGCCGCGAGTTCCTTCATACCCCGGGCCCCACCAACGTCCCGGATCGTATCCTGCAGGCCATGCTGCGCGCCGCCGTCGACCCCACGGGGCCCGAGTTCGGCGAGCTTGCCATGGAATGCTTCGAGGGGCTGAAGCCGATCTTCAAGACCGAGGGCCGGATCTTCATCTATGCCGCGGTGGGTCACGGCGCCTGGGAGGCGGCGCTGGCCAACACCCTGGCGCCCGGCGACCGCGTCCTGGTGCCGGAGAACGGCAACTTCTCGCTCAACTGGGGGCGCATGGCCGAGGCCCTCGGCATCGTGCCCGAGTTCCTCCCCGGCGACTGGCGCCGCGCCATTGATCCGGGCGAGGTCGAGGCCCGCCTCGCCGCCGACCTTAGGCGCGAGATCAAGGCCGTGCTCATGATCCACACCGATACCGCGACCGGCATCACCAGCGACGTCGCCAGGCTGCGCCGGGCCATCGACAACGCCCGTCACCCGGCGCTCTTCATGGTCGATACCATCGCCTCGCTGGGCACCACCGACTTTCGCATGGACGAGTGGCAGGTCGACGTCGCCGTGGGCGCCTCGCAGAAGGGGTTGATGATGCCCCCGGGGTTGAGCTTCACGGCGGCCGGCCAGAAGGCGCTCCACGCGGCCCATAACGACGGATCGCCGCGGCGCTACTGGGATTGGCGGGAGCGCATGAGGGAGGAGCAGTACATGTGGTTCGGCGGCACCGCGCCCGAGCACCTGATCTTCGCCCTGCGCGAGGCCATCGAGATGGTGATGGAGGAGGGTCTCGAGGTCGCCTTCGCCCGCCACCGGCGCCTCGCCGGCGCGGTGCGCCGCGCGGTGGCGACCTGGGGGCAAGCCGGGGCCATCGAGTTCAACGCCGTGGTCGAGGGGGAGCGCGCCGACTCGGTCACCACCATCCTGGTGCCCGAGGAGTTCGACGGCGAGGAGGTGCGCGCCACCTGCCGCGAGCGCTTCCATGTGGCGCTCGGCGGCGGCCTCGGCAAGCTTGAGGGGCGGGCCTTTCGCATCGGCCACATGGGCGACCTCAACGAGCCCATGGTGCTGGGCGCCCTGGCCGGCGTCGAGGCGGCGCTCAAGGTGCTCGGCATCCCCCACCGCGAAGGCGGCGTCACCGCGGCGATCGACGCGCTGGTATCCGAGCCCTGAGGCCTCGCCCGGCTCCCGCGCGTTCTGGGGTGGAGCCGGTGGCGGCGGCGCGCTAGACTGGACCTCCCGGGCCCGCCGGCCCATCTCGATCGGGTGGTGCCAGGGTGAGGGGCGCCGGGGTAAAGTCGTCTCATGACCAAGAGCCGAGACAAGCTCCCGACGCAAGCGCGTAACGGCGAGATCGACGCCTTCGTGAAGAAGTTGGCATCGGCGCCGACGATCAAGCCCGCCAACGAGCGCGGCCGGCTGATGTTCGCCCTCGACGCGACGATGAGCCGCGAGCCGACCTGGGACCAGGCCTGCCACATCCAGGCCGAGATGTTCCGCGAGACCGCGGCCATCGGCGGGCTCGAGATCCAGATGGTCTACTTCCGCGGCTTCGGCGAGTTCCGCGCCACCAAGTGGCTCGCCGACTCGAGCCGGCTGCTCAAGCAGATGACCCGGGTCTACTGCCTGGGCGGGCGCACCCAGATCGAGAAGGTGCTCGCCCACGCCACCGCCGAGACCAAGCGCAAGCGGGTCAACGCCCTGGTCTACGTCGGCGACTGCATGGAGGAGGACCCGGACCGGCTCTGCGCCCTGGCCGGCGAGCTCGGCATGCTGGGCGTCCCCGCCTTCGTCTTTCACGAGGGCGGCGAGCCCATGGCCAAGCGCACCTTCCGGCAGATCGCGAGCCTTACCAAGGGCGTCTACTGCCCCTTCGACGCCTCGAGCGCGCGGCAGTTGCGCGAGCTCTTGAGCGCGGTCGCGGTCTACGCCGCGGGCGGGCGTCGCGCCCTCGAGGATTACGGCAAGAAGGTCGGCGGCGCCGTGCTCCAGATCGCCCACCAGGTCAAGTAGGGCCCATCGCCGGTGGGCTGGTTCGTCCTCGGGGTCTGCCTCCTCGCCGCCCTGTTGTTGGGTGCGCGTTGGTTCCTCAGCGCCGATCCCAAGGTGCTCGCCAGGGTGGTCCGCTGGGGCGCCGTCGGCATCGCCGTCGCGGTGGTGTCCTTCCTCGCTCTCACCGGGCGCCTCGGCCTCGCCGTTCCGATCGCCATCATGGTCTTGATGGTGATGCGCCGCCGGCGCGGCTTCCGTTTCCCTTCGATGGGGGGCACGCCCTCGCTGGGCCAGAGTTCCGAGGTCGAGACCGAATACCTGACCATGACCCTCGACCACGACAGCGGCATCATAAGCGGCCGCGTGCTGCGCGGACGCTTCGCGGGCCGCGAGCTCGGCGAGCTCGGCTTCGAGGACCTGATGGAGTTGCTCGCCGAGTGCCGGCAGCACGACGAGCAGGCGGCGCGGCTCGTCGAGTCCTATCTCGACCGCACCGGGCCCGAGGACTGGCGCGAGCGCGTCGGCGGCGCCGCGAGCGCGGCCCCGAGCGGGCCCATGACGGCGGAGGAGGCTTACGAGATCCTGGGGCTCGAGCCCGGGGCCACGGCCGAGGAGATAAAGGACGCGCACCGCCGTCTGATCCAGAAAATCCACCCCGACCACGGCGGCTCGTCCTATCTCGCGGCCAAGATCAACCAGGCCAAGGAGGTCCTGCTCAAGGCCTGAGCGGGCCCCGGCGGCCTTGCCAGCGGGCCCCGCCCGTGGCAAGAATCAGCGCCGCGTGCGCCAGAGCGCGCGCCTGAGCTTGCGCCCCAACGGCGCGCCGGCGACCGGCTCGTGGGCCCCCGGTGGCCCCAGTGAACCGACCTGTTCTGTGACCCGACCTGTTCTGTGACCTGACCTGTTCAGAGACCATGGCAAAGTCTGTACGAAAAGCGGTGTTTCCGGTCGGCGGCCTCGGTACGCGGTTCCTCCCCGCGACCAAGGCGATGCCCAAGGAGATGCTGCCGGTGGTCGACAAGCCGCTCATCCAGTACGCGGTCGAGGAGGCCGCGGCGGCGGGGATCGAGGAGTTCATCTTCGTCACCGGGCGCGGAAAGAGCGCCATCGAGGACCACTTCGATCATTCCTACGAGCTCCAGGACGAGCTCGAGGCACGCAACAAGAACGCCGAGCTCGAGGACATCCGGCAATGGTTGCCGGCGGCGGGACAGGTTGCCTACACCCGCCAGCAGGTGCCGCTCGGACTCGGCCACGCGGTGTGGTGCGCCCGCCACCTGGTGGGCGACGAGCCTTTCGCCATCCTCCTCGCCGACGACCTGGTGCTGGCCGAGAAGCCGTGCCTCGGGCAGATCATCGAGGTCCATCGCCAGACCGGCGGCAACGTCGTCTCGGTGGTCGAGGTGCCGCGTCAAGAGACCGCGAACTACGGCGTCATCGAGATCGGCGCCGACGACGGCCGGCGGGTCGAGATCGCCGGGCTGGTCGAGAAGCCGCGGCCCGAGGATGCGCCCTCGACGCTTACCGTGATCGGCCGCTACGTGCTGATGCCCGGCGTCTTCGCCGAGCTCGATCGCCAGGAGATCGGCGCCGGCGGCGAGATCCAGCTCACCGACGCCATGGCGGCGCTGATCGGCCACGGGCCCTTCCACGGGCTTAGGCTCGAAGGCGAGCGCTTCGACTGCGGCAGCAAGGTCGGGTTCCTGAGAGCCAACCTGGCCTTCGCGCTGAGCCGCGACGACCTGCGCCGGGACGTCTTGGCGCTGATCGAGGAGTTCTCCAGACGCGAGGCGGAGGGCGCGGCCGAGGCGGCGCCGAAGGCGCCCGAGGCCGCGACCTGAAAGAGGCGGAGGGGCGATGCGCGTTGCAATGATCGGCGCCGGCTACGTCGGCCTGGTGTCGGGAGCCTGCTTTTCCGAGTTCGGTCTCGAGGTGGTCTGCGTCGACAAGGACGCCGACCGGATCGCGACGCTGCGCCAAGGCCGGGTTCCCATCTACGAGCCGGGCCTGGCAGCGCTGATCGAGAGCAACGTGCGCGCCGGGCGGCTCTCGTTCAGCACCGATCTGGCTGCCGCGGTGGCCTCGGCGCAGGCCGTGCTCATCGCCGTCGGCACGCCGAGCCGCAGGGGCGACGGGCACGCCGACCTCCGCTACGTCTACGACGCGGCGCGCGCGATCGCCGCCGCCCTCGACGGCTACACGGTGGTGGTGACCAAGTCCACGGTCCCCGTCGGCACCGGGCGCGAGGTCGCGCGCATCATCCGCGAGCTCAGGCCCGAGGCCGAGTTCGACGTCGCCTCGAACCCCGAGTTCCTGCGCGAGGGCTCGGCGATCAACGATTTCATGCGCCCCGACCGGGTCGTGGTCGGCGCCGATGCCGAGCGCGCCCGCGCCGTCATGCGCGACCTTTACCGGCCGCTCTTCCTGAGCGAGACGCCGGTGGTCTTCACCAGCCTCGAGAGCTCGGAGCTCATCAAGTACGCCGCCAACACCTTCCTCGCCACCAAGATCACCTTCATCAACGAGATCGCCGACCTCTGCGAGCAGGTCGGCGCCGACGTCGGCGACGTCGCCAAGGCCATCGGTCTCGACGGCCGCATCGGTCGCAAGTTCCTTCACCCCGGCCCCGGTTTCGGCGGCAGCTGCTTCCCCAAGGACACCCTGGCGCTGGTGCGCATGGCCGAGCAGCACGGCGCGCCGTCGCGCATCGTCGAGGCGGTGGTGGCGGCCAACAACGCCCGCAAGAAGGCCATGGCGGATCGCGTCATCGCCGCCTGCGGCGGCTCGGTCGAGGGCAAGACCATCGCCGTGCTCGGGCTCACCTTCAAGCCCAACACCGACGACGTCCGCGAGGCCCCGAGCCTCGAGATCATCGCGGCGCTGCAGGCGGCCGGCGCCACCATCCAGGCCTTCGACCCCGAGGGCATGGAGGAGGCCGGGAAGGAGCTTGACGGCGTACGCTTCTGCGAGGGCGCCTATCAGGCCATCGAAGGGGCCGAGGCTCTGGTCATCGTCACCGAATGGAACGAGTTCCGGGCGCTCGACCTGGGGCGCGTCAAGGCGCTGATGAAACGACCCGTCCTGGTCGACTTGCGCGACATCTACAGCCCCGACGACATGGTCGCGGCCGGCTTCGAGTACCACAGCATCGGCCGCCCCCGCCGCCAGCTTCCGGGCGCTCCGGCCGGAGGCGCGAGGTGAGCGGCGGCCATCGCTTCGATGCCACGATCCTGCGCGAGTACGATATCCGCGGCGTGGTCGGCGAGACCCTGACGCCGGCCGACGCCGAGGCCCTGGGCCGGGCCTTCGGCACCCGGGTGGTGCGCGAGGGTGGCAGCCGCGTGGCGCTGGGCTACGACGGTCGCCTCAGCTCGCCCGAGCTCGAATCGGCGCTTGCCGCGGGCCTTTTCGCTTGCGGCCTGACGGTCTCGCGGATCGGCCTCGGGCCCACGCCGATGCTCTATTTCGCGGTGCACCGGCTGGCGGCCGACGGCGGCGTCATGGTCACCGGCTCCCATAACCCGCCCGACCACAACGGCTTCAAGCTGATGCTGGGGACGGGGACGCTCTACGGCGCCGATATTCAGGCGCTCGGCGAGCTGGCGGCGGACGGCGACTTCGCCCATGGCGGCGGGGCGATGGAGCAGGCGCCGGTGCTCGACGCCTATATCGACGCTCTCGCCGAGGGCTACCGCGGCGGGCGCGAGCTGGTGTGCGCCTGGGACGCCGGCAACGGCGCCGCCGGCGAGGCCATGACGCGGCTCGTCGGCCGCCTGCCGGGGCGGCACGTGGTGCTCAACGGCGCCATCGACGGCACCTTCCCGAGCCACCACCCCGACCCCACGGTGGCCGAGAACCTGGTCCAGCTCCAAGAGGCGGTGCGCGCCGAGGGCTGCGACCTGGGCTTCGCCTTCGACGGCGACGGCGACCGCATCGGCGTGGTCGACGGCGCGGGCCGCATCATCTGGGGCGATCAGATCATCGCGCTCCTTGCGCGCGAGGTGCTGGCGGCGCGGCCCGGCGCCACCGTCATCGCCGACGTCAAGGCGAGCCAGATTCTGTTCGACGAGATCGCCCGGCTGGGAGGCCGGCCACTGATGTGGCGCACCGGCCATTCCCTGATCAAGGCCAAGATGGCCGAGGTCGGCGCCCCCTTGGCGGGCGAGATGAGCGGCCACATCTTCTTCGCAGACCGCTGGTACGGCTTCGACGACGCGCTTTACGTGGCGGTGCGCTTCCTGTCGCTGGCGGCCAACGGCGAGGCCAGCGTGGCCGCGCTCAGGGACGCCCTGCCCCAGGTCGTCAACACGCCCGAGCTCAGGTTCGCGTGCCCCGAGGAGCGCAAGTTCGAGGTCGTCGACGAGGTCCGCGCGCGGCTGGCGGCGGCGGGCGCCGAGGTCATCGACATCGACGGCGTCCGGGTAACGACCGAGGACGGCTGGTGGCTGCTCAGGGCGTCGAACACCCAGGCGGTGCTGGTGGCGCGCTGCGAGGCGGCGGACGAGGCCGGGCTCATCCGCCTCAAGGCGGGGCTCGCCGCCGAGCTCGAGCTGAGCGGCCTGGCCCTGCCGGGGGGTTGAGCGCGGCGGGGGCGGCGGCGGGGGCGGCGGCGCCACGATCGAGTGTCAAACGGGGGGTGAAAGGGCCGACCATGAAGATCAACGCCGATTACTCGAAGCGCGCCCTGGCGCGCACCAACGAGATGGCCTGGACGCCGTCGCCGGCGCCGGGCGTCGAGCGCAAGATGCTGGACCGCGACGGCGGCGAGGTGGCGCGGGCGACCTCGCTGGTGCGCTTCGCGCCCGGGTCGAGCTTTCCGCACCACGAGCACGGGGCCGGCGAGGAGTACCTGGTCCTGGAGGGCACCTTCTCCGACCAGGACGGCGACTATCCGGCCGGGACTTATGTGCGCCACCCGCCCGGCTCGCGGCACGCTCCCTCGAGCGCCGAGGGCTGCGTCATCTTGGTCAAGCTCAGGCAGATGAGCGACGCGGGCGAGCCGAACCTGGTGGTCGAGACCGGTGTCGACTTTGCGACCGGCGAGTGGCAGGAGCGCGCCCCGGGCGTCGAATCGCTAGCCCTGTTCGCGGCCGAGTCGGGCGGCGAGCGGGTCTTTCTCACCCGCTTCGCGCCGGGCGCCCGCTTTCCCCATCACGACCATCCCGGCGGCGAGGAGGTGCTGGTGCTCGAGGGCGCGCTCGAGGACGAGGACGGCCACTACCCCGCCGGCACCTGGCTGCGCTGCCCGCCGGGCAGCGCCCATGCCCCGTTCTCGACCGCGGGCTGCAAGCTCTGGGTCAAGGTCGGGCATCTCGCGTAGGCCATTTTCCCTCGCCGCCCCGGCCGGCCCACAGGAACCACATGAGGGCCGCGACCTCGATGGCCAGGGCCATGCCGAAGGCGGCCTGGTAGCTCTCGGGCGCGTAGCCGCCCGCCGCCGCGGCCGGCCACAGGCCGATGACCGTGCCAATGGCGTACTGGACGGCGAAGGCGGTGCTGAACAGGAGCACGTTGAGCCCGGTGTTGGAGCGCCCCGAATAGCTCGCCGGGAAGTACTGGGAGAGCACCGCGTAGGCCAGCGCGTTCATGTTGGAGAAAAGCCCGAACAGCGCCCACACCGCATAGGGCGCCTGGACCGCCTCGAGCAGGATGGCGACCTGGACCAAGAGGAACACGCCGACGCCGAGCCCCATCACCGTCAACGGGGCGAGGCCCACCCGCTGCCCCAGCTCGGCCAGCACCCCGGTCATCAGCATGCCGAGCGTCATCGCTGCCGCCAGCACCAGCAGGTGATCGGCGACCTCGATGCGGTCGAGCCCGGCCACGTCCCTGAGCCAGGGCCCGGCCCACAGGCCCTGGAGCGCGAAACCGGTGGCGCCGACGGCGCAGTTCAGCGGCGCCAGGCGCCAGAACAGCCGATGGCCGAAGATCCGCTTCAGGCCGCGCAGCTGTTCGGCGAGCGATTCGGCGGGCTGGGCGCCGCCGCGCTCCGGCACCACCAGGAAGATCGTCGCCGAGGCCACCGAGGTCACCGCGGCGAGAGCCAGGAACAGGTAGCGCCAGTCGGCGATCTGCAGCACCGCCTCGACCGGCGCGGTGGCGCTCATGGCGCCGATGCCGCCGCAGGCCAAGAAGCAGCCGTTGACCAGCGGGATGCGCTCCTTGGGCATCCACAGCACGATGGCCTTGAACGAGGCCATCAGGCCGCCGGCGACGCCGAGGCCGATCAAGGCGCGGCCCAGCATCAGCACCTCGCGGCTCTGGCCGGTGGCGAACACCACGGCGCCGAGGGCGGCGGAGAGCAGCAGGCAGGATTGCACCCGGCGCGGTCCGAAGCGGTCGAGCAAGACGCCGAGGGGGAGCTGGGCGGCGGCGAAGGCGAGGAAGTAGACCGCGGTGAGGAGCCCCAGGTCGGCGGCGCCGAGGCCGATGTCCTCGACCAGGTCGGGGGCGACGACCGCGTTCACCGAGCGGAACAGGTAGGAGAGGAAATAGCCGCCGGCGAAGGGGCCGAGCACCGTGATCACCACTTTAAGCGTGCCGGGGAGCGTGCCGGGGAGCGTGCCGGGGAGCGGGCCGGGGGGCGGGCCGGGGGGCGGCGGCCCAGCGCCGGGGGCGGCGCTCATGGCGAGGCCCGGCGCCCGGGCCGGGACCACAGGAACCAGCCCAGCGCCACCACCTGAACCCCGACCATGAGCCCGAAGCCGGCGCGGTAGCCGGCCGGCGCGTAGCCGCCTTGCGCCGTCGCCGGCCACAGGTCGATGATCGCACCGATGACGTACTGGACGGCGAAGGCGGTGAGGATGGCGATGACGTTGAAGGCGGCGTTGGCGCGGGCGGTCAGGGCCGGGGGAAAGTGCTGCGCCAGCGCCGCGAAGGTCAGCGACGACATGTTGCCGACGAAGCCGTAGGCGGCCCACAGCCCGTAGCCGAAAGCGGTGAGCTCCAGCAGCACCGCCGCCTCGACCACGAGGAAGGCGGCGACGCTGAGGCCGATCACGGTGGTCAGCGCGAGGCCGAAGCGGCGGCCGAGGTCGGCCAACAGGCCGGCGCTGAGGAGGCCGGCGGTGAGCGCCGCCGCCATCACCAGCAAATGGCTCGCCACCTGGGCCCGCGAGAGCCCGGCCACGTCGCGGAGCCAGGGCCCGGCCCACAGGCTCTGCACCGCCATGCTGGTGCCGGCGGCGGCGGCCGAGAGCGGGGCGATGCGCCAGAACAGCCGGTCGCGATAGATCTGGCGCAAGCCCCGGAGCTGGCCGGCGAGGCGCTGGGGCGCGGCCGCGGAGCGCTTCTCGGGCACGGCCAGGAAGATCACCACCGAGGCCGCCACCCCGGCGCCGGCGAGACCGGTAAAGAGGCCGCGCCAGTCGGTGAGGTGCAAGAGCGCCTCGACCGGCGCCGTGGCCGAAAGGGCGCCGAGCCCGCCCACCGCGAGGTAACACGCGTTGACCAGGGGCAGCCGTTCCCTGGGGAACCACAGCGAGAGCGCCTTGAGCCCGGCCATCAGCCCGCCGGCGGCGCCGAGGCCGATGAGCCCGCGCGCGAAGGTCAGGGCCCAAGCGCTGTCGGCGGCGGCGAAAAGCAAGGCGCCGCTGGCCCCCACCAGCAACAGCACCGACTGCACCCGGCGCGGCCCGACCCGGTCGAGCAAGAGGCCGAGCGGGAGCTGGGTCAGCGCGAAAATCAGGAAGTAGGCCGAGGTCATGAGGCCGAGGTCGGTGGCGCTGAGGCCGATGTCGGCCACCAGGTTGGGCGCGATCACCGCGTTGATGGCGCGATAGAAGTAGGAGAGGAAGTAGCCGCAGGCGAAGGGCACGAACACCGAAACGGCGACGCGGCCGGCGCTGGGTGCCGCCGCCCCGGGGGCTGGCTTGGCCAGGGTCATCCGCAGGCGGGCCGCAAAGCCGACCCCGCCGGGGGCATTACCCCCGCAGCCATCCCAGCGCCGGCCATGCCGGGGCTGGCCGCGGCAAACCTGTTCGTCCGCAAGCTGTGCATGTCGACTCGGGCTCGTCGCACTCCGAAAGGCGGCGTGTGAATGCCCGAGGCGAGGGGCGATGGCCTGGGGCCGGGGCGACGTATACTAGGGCGCACCGCGCGTCGCGGGAAGGCCGCGGCGATCATGGTCGAGAGGAGAGGCATGGGATTTCGTTTGGCGCCCGAGGTGGCGCGCGCGCTCGAGCGGGGCGATCCGGTGGTGGCGCTCGAGTCGAGCCTGATCGCCCACGGCTTTCCCCGCCCCGACAACCTCAGCGTGGGCCGCGCGCTCGAGCGCGAGGTGCGGGAGGCGGGCGCGGCGCCGGCCACCATCGCGGTGCTCGACGGCGAGGTGTGCGTCGGTCTCGCGGCGCACGAGATCGAGCGCTTGGCGACTTCCGATCAGGTGACGAAGTGCTCGCTCCGCGATCTCGCCCCCCTCTGCGCCAGCGGCGGCAGCGGCGCCACCACCGTGGCGGCGACGTTGAGAATCGCCGCCCAAGCGGGTATCGGGGTGTTCGCCACCGGCGGCATCGGCGGCGTCCATCGCCGCCACGGCGGGCCGCCCGACGTCTCGGCCGACCTCTACGCCCTGGCGAGTACGCCGCTGACGGTGGTCAGCACCGGCGCCAAGTCGATCCTCGACCTGCCGGCGACGCTCGAGTGCCTGGAGACCCTCGGGGTGCCGGTGATCGGCTACCGCTGCGACGAGTTCCCGGCCTTCCACAGCGCGGCGAGCGGCCTCAAGCTCCGGCACCGGGTCGACGAGGTCGACGAGCTGGCGGCGGTGGCGCGGGCCAGGGCCGGGCTCGGGCTCGGCTGCGCGCTCTTGGTCTGCAACCCGCCGCCGCCCGAGTCCGCGCTGGCCGGCGACGAGGTCGAGCGCCTGGTCGCGGCGGCGCTCGCCGAGGCCCGGGCCGAGGGCATCGCCGGGCCTGAGCTCACGCCCTATCTGCTGGCCGCCCTCGACCGCCTCTCGGGCGGCCGCACCCGGGCCGTCAACCGGGCCCTGGCCCAAGCCAACGTCCGCCTCGGCGCCGAGCTCGCGGTGGCCCTGGCGCAGGGGGGGGTGTGAGGGGGTGATTCGTTGCCTCAGGCGGCGCGGACGGTGCGCTTGATCTCTTCGCCGTGTCTTCTTTCGGCGACCGCCAGGTCGTAATCGGCCTGCAGCCGTAGCCACACCTTGGCACTGCCGCCGAGGTACGCGGCCAGCCTGAGCGCGGTTTCCGGGGACACGGCGCGGCGGCACTTGACGATGTCCGCGATCCGCGTCGGCGGAACGCCGAGCTCGAGGGCGAAGCGGTGCGCGCTCATGTCCCGCGCCTCCAGCTCGTCCTTGAGAATCTCACCGGGGTGCGTTGCCACAACCATGAATAGGGCCCTTTCTCTCAGTGATAATCGCTAACCTCGACATCCCGCCGCGGGTACACCACGCACATTGCAATGCAAACGCCCTTCGTGCTACCATCATTAGCAACTGGGCGGAGCCATCTGGGGAATGTCAGTTCAGTTCTCTTGGCGGTGGAACGGTGGTACGATTTCCCTGAATTTGGGGGCTATCTGGGAAATGTCGGTGATAAATCGATTCTGGGGCGGCGCCATACGAATTCAAGCAACGCCGATGAAATGTTCGAGGCTTTTCAGCGCCATGCTGATCTGCATTCTGATTTCTGGGTGTACAGCGCAGCAAATTGAATATCAGGCACTTGCACACAAGGCGGCTATCACATCTTCCGCCGATAAAATTCTATTGACGAATATTCTACGTGCCAGCAGGAATATGGCTGTAGATTACACAGCGATCACGGAGTACACAGCTAAAGAAATGGTCTCCGGTTCATTGGCGCCGAAACTACCTTTCGGTGGGGATGCTTTAAATACTTACAGCTTAGATCCCACCGTAAGCGTAGGGCCAGGAATTACCACGATAAGGATTCAGAATTTCGGTCAGCAGTCAAAGAGCTTTAAGGTCATACATCAAGAAGTAAAAACGGACAACTTTCAACGTCTTCTTGACGCTGGATGGCCCAGTCGCTTGATTGAAACTTTTTTAATTCAGAAATTGATTATTCGTGGGAAATTTAAAAACGCGGTTTTCAAATATTCGACTGAAAAGTGCGTCAGTCCAAAAACAACAAATAATTCAAAAATATTAGGTTATTGTAATCAGATAGAATTAGCTAACAGAAAGTGCAATAATGGTGCCGCTAGAATACGTGGACGTTTCTTAAACTTGGGAAATAATAAATGTGAGTTTTTGATTTTTCAGGCCACACAAAGTCGTCTTGATATTTTGGAGATCGGTTATGATTTAAGGCAAGACCTCAAACCATATCTAAAAAGTGTCCCTCAAAATTTGCGGGACATTTATGAACAGACAGAAAAAGATCTATCGGGAGACCCTAATCGTAGGCCCCTAGAATTCAAACCTCGGTCACTTCACGAGATGATTAGGTTTCTTGGAGAGCTCGTACAGGCGCAGCTCTATGGAACGAATCGCTGGTTACCTAAGATTTTTCTGGAACCAGATGCCAAAAATCCGACCCCACTATTTGTGGTCAACCGGGGAAGCCCCATAAGGGCCCGGGCAGCAATTTCTACCGAGTTCAAGGGTGAAAGCTACTCACTCAACGAAGCTGATTTTAGTAACGCATCAGGTCACAAATCACTGGAATTGTTTACGTACGTCAGGGATAGATTAGATCAGGCCTATGCGGCCGCCGACTTGCCGCCATCCAATACACTGGTCATTCGCTAGCACCATATCAATCGGCAGGCGAAACTGAGTAATTTCGTTTTATAAGCATTGTCTTTATCTTGCATTGTACTCTCCTTTCCTCTGCTGGCTTCAATTGATCCCGTTTGATTCCTTCATAGCGAAGGAGAAAGAACGGCTTCAGAAGATGCGGGAAGAAGTGGCAAGTCGTCGGCGGAACCTCGATGAGGAGGCCGCAGCTATCTAACAAGAGCTATTGGCGCTAAGATCATCTATCCTGGGCAGCCGGGACCCTACTGGTCTGGAGGGTCATCCGGGCACCATAGAGTCCCGGCCGTTAGGTTCCCCTGGCAAGCACCGAAGTGGTGGTTGAGCGCTGTGTTGTCGAATCCACACTCTGTCCAAGTGCAGCTGTTGCCAACCGGGTCAGTATGACCCGCGCAAACGCGCATGGGGGAGCCAGTCGGGCAGGGGTGTGACCTGTGAACATTCACTGTTGCACCGCACGCGTTTTGGGCCCCCATGTAGCGTAGGTTTTCATCGGTCCAATGATTGAAGACGGGCGCTTGTTGCTGTCGCAGCCAAACCCACTGGGTAGAAGAGCACACGTGATAGCCTTCACGACACAAACTCGCCCGATGGGAAAACGGCACGGACCCAGCGCAGCCCACCATACCTTGCCCGAATCGTTGGGCGATGTAGAATAAAGGGAAGAAAACCAGTTGGCGTTGCCATAGATGAGCTGCCCTCCGCCGCGCACCGTGCCGGCCGCGACGGGCACCGAATCGAGCTCCGTTTGCAGCGCCATCGCGTCGTCTTCGGTGAGCGAGATATGGGTGCCGCCCGCCGGGCGAAGGCGCGCACCACCGAGAGCGCGCTGAAGCGCCGCGTGCGCGGCACGCTGAGCTCGATCTCGCCGAGCTCCGTCATCAGCCAGCGGTGGTAGCTGCCGTTGCGCCGGTCAGCATCGCCCAGCCGTTCCATCTCCCCCAGATGGCGGTCCACCGTCCCCGCCATCCGCCCCTCCAGGACATCCTTCAAAGCCTGGGCTCCGGCCCGCCGGTAGTCCTCGCCCCATTCGATCCCTTGCGCTTGCATGGCCTTCATCATCCGGAACGCACGCGGTAGACACTTAATCGTCGCAGACTATGACATTGGGGGTGCTCCTTCTCGTGGATCTCGATAACCCACTCGGAGTACCCCCTCTTACCCAACTGACACAAACTCTCGTACATCACCGCCGCCTTCGCCCGATTGACGCTCCCGGCCCGGCGCGCCCATAGTGCCGGGGTCCTCCGCCGCGGGTGGGCGCCGCGCCACCGTCACGCCGAGAGTGCCATGAGCGACCGCTGGAGCCACCGCCCCGAGGGCTCGAACTGGGGCGACTTCGGCCCCGACGACCAGCTCGGGCGCATCAACCTGCTGACCCCTGAGAAGGTGCTCGAGGGCATCGCCGAGGTGCGCGAGGGCCTGAGGTTCTGCCTCAGCCTGCCGCTCGACTATCCGGGCAAGAACCGGCTCAACCCGCGCCGCTTCCCGCCCGAGCTGCGCCCCACCTCGCGCGGCGGCGTGCCCAACTTCAACTTCGCCCTCGAGCAGGAGAACCCCGACTTCATCGACGTCAACAACGACGACGCGGCGCTGATCTATCTCCAGTACTCGACTCAGTGGGACAGCCTGGGTCACTTCGGCCAACTCTTCGACGCCGACGGCGACGGGGTGGCCGAGAAGGTCTACTACAACGGCTATCGGGGCGGCGAGCATCTGATCGGCCCGCTCGACCACGACGGCGTGGAGGAGGGTCCGCACCTGGGGGCCCAGGCGCTCGGCATCGAGAACATGGCCGCGGCGGCGGTGCAGGGCCGGGCGGTGATGATCGACCTCCACGCCCACTTCGGACGCGAGCGCAAGCTGGTGGGCCACGGCGATCTGATGCGGGTGTGCGAGGCCGACGGCGTCGCCGTCGAGAGCGGCGACATGGTGTGCCTGCACACCGGCTTCGCCGCGCTCCTCCTGGAGATGGGCGGCGACCCGGACACCGAGGTGCTGGCGCGCTCCTGCTCGGTGCTCGACGGCCGCGACCCCGAGCTCTTGAGCTGGATCGACGAGGTCGGGCTCAGCGTTCTGGTGGCCGACAACTACGCCGTCGAGGAGCTCCCGGCGCGGCCCGGGCAAGGCCGCCACGCGGCGCTGCCGCTCCACGAGCACTGCCTGTTCAAGCTCGGCATCCACCTGGGCGAGCTCTGGTCCTTAAGCGAGCTCGCGGCCTGGCTCAGGCAGCACGGCCGCAACCGCTTTCTGCTCACCGCCCCGCCGCTCCGGTTGCCGGGCGCGGTGGGCTCCCCGGCGACGCCGGTGGCGACGGTGTGAGCCCGGACGAGATCCCGCGACCGAGGGCGCACATGGGCGAGGGTGGGCGCCCGGCGCCGGGCGCGCCCGGGGGCGCCACAGGGGGCGCCACAGGGGGCGCGGTCGCGGACTGGCACCGCCGGGTGTGGCGCATTGCCGGGCCGGTCATGCTTTCCAACGTCTCGGTGCCGCTCTTAGGGGTGGTCGATACGGCGGTGGTCGGGCACCTGCCCGAGCCCATCTACCTCGGCGCCGTCGCCCTGGGCGCCCTCGTCTTCACCTACGTCTATTGGGGCTTCAACTGCCTGCGCATGGCGACCACCGGCTTCACCGCCCAGGCCCTGGGCGCGGGCGAGGTCGACGAGATCCGCGCCACCCTGGCGCGCGGGCTGTTGCTGGCGCTGTTACTCGGCGCCGTGGTGGTGGTCCTGCAAGGGCCCATCATCGCCGCTGCCCTGGGCCTCATCGAGGCCGGCACCGAGGTCGAGCGCCTGACCGCCGCCTACTACGACATCCGCGTCTGGGCGGTGCCCGCGGGCCTGATCAACTACGTCGCGCTGGGCTGGTTCATCGGCCTGCGCAAGGTGCGGGCGATGTTCGGCCTCCAGCTCTTCATGAACGGTCTCAACATGGTGCTCGACGTGGCCTTCGTGATGGGCCTGGGCTGGGGCGTCGAGGGCGTGGCCTGGGCCAGCCTGATCGCCGAGTACGCCGCCGCCGTGCTCGCCCTGGTGCTGGTGCTGCGAACCCTCGAGAGGATGGGCGGCACCTGGCGGCGCGAGCGCGTGCTCGACCGATCGCGGCTGGCGCGCACGCTGGCCGTCAACCGCGACATCTTTCTGCGCACCCTCTGCGTCGTCAGCGCCTTCGCCTTCTTCACCGCCCAAGGCGCGCGCATGGGCGACGTGGTGCTGGCCGTGAACGCGGTCCTGCTCCACTTCTACACCCTGATGTCCTTCGCCCTCGACGGCTTCGCCTACGCCGCCGAGGCGCTGGTGGGGAGCGCGGTGGGCGCCCGCGACCGCGGCGCCCTGCGCCGCGCGGTGCGCGTCTCGTCGGCCTGGGCGCTCGCGCTCGCGGTCCTGTTCACGGCGCTTTACGCCGTCGCCGGCAACGCCATCGTCGCCCTGATCACCGACCTCGCCGAGGTCAGGGGGGTGGCCCGCGCCTACCTCCCCTGGGCGGCGGCGCTGCCGCTCGTGTCGGTGTGGAGCTTCCAGCTCGACGGCATCTTCATCGGCGCCACCCGCGGCCGCGAGATGCGCAACGCCATGGTGCTGTCGCTCCTCGTCTATCTCGTCCTCGCGCTGGCGCTGATGCCGCCCTTGGGCAACCACGGCCTGTGGCTCTCGCTGCTGCTCTTCATGGCGCTCAGGGGCCTGACGCTGGCCCGCCACTACCCCGCGCTTGAGCGCGAGGCGGCGCGGCCCGCCTAAGTGTGGCGGCGGCGCGCCGTCGGTGCTATGCCAAGCTCGCCAAAACGCCAGGGTCGCCAAACCGGAGGTCGAGTCAGTTGCCTACCAAGCCCTCGCTAACGCAAACCCCTGAAACCGCGGACCTGCCCGGGGTCCGGCCGCTGGTCGCCGGGCTCGGCTTCTCCAAGATCCGCGAGATCTCGCGCATCGGCATGGGGCGCGACGACGTCATCCCGCTGTGGTTCGGCGAGCCCGACCAGCCGACGCCTGAGTTCATCACCCGGGCCGCCAAGCGGGCCATGGACGATGGCCATACCTTCTACACCCACAACCGCGGCATCCCCGAGCTCCGCGAGGCCATCGCGGCTTACTTAAGCGCGCTCTACGGCCGCGAGGTCGGTCTTGAGCGCATCACCGTCACGGCCTCGGCGATGAACGGGCTGATGGTGGTGATGCAGACCCTGTTGGGACCGGGCGACAACATGATCGCGGTGGTGCCGCTGTGGCCCAACATCCTCGAGGCCGCCCACATCCAGGGCGCCGAGACCCGCGAGGTGCCGCTGAGCTTGGCCGAGCGCGGCTGGGTGCTCGACCTCGAACGCCTGATGGCGGCCTGCGACGCGCGCACCCGTCTGGTCTTCGTCAACTCGCCCAACAACCCGACGGGCTGGATGATGGCGGCGGATCAGCAGCAAGAGCTGCTCGCCTTTTGTCGTGAGCGCGGCCTCTGGCTGGTCGCCGACGAGGTCTACGACCGCATCGTCTACGACGGCGCCCACGCCCCCTCGCTGGTCGAGCTGGCCGAGCCCGAGGACGCGGTGCTGGCGGTCAACAGCTTCTCCAAGTCGTGGTGCATGACGGGCTGGCGCATCGGCTGGATCACGGCGCCCGAGCGGGTGGGGCGGACGCTCGAGATGATGAACGAGTACAACATCGCCTGCGCCAGCACCATCGCCCAGCACGCCGGCATCACCGCGCTCGAGCAAGGCGAGGCCTTCATCGCCCGGACCGTGGCCCATTACCGCCAGGGCCGCGACCTGGTGTTCCAGCGCCTCGGCGCCATGCCGCGGCTGACCTGGCCGCTGCCGCCGGCCGCCTTCTACGCCTTCTTCGCCGTCGACGGGCTCGACGACAGCCTCGCCCTGGCCACCGAGCTGGTGCTCGAGCACGGCCTCGGTCTGGCGCCGGGCAGCGCCTTCGGGGCCTCGGGCGAGGGCTTCTTAAGGCTCTGCTTCGCCAGCACGCCCGAGACCCTGAGCCGAGCCATGGACCGCCTCGAGCGCGCCCTCGCCTGAGCTCGGGCGAGGCCCCCTAAAGCGCCACCGACAGGCCGCCGTCGACCGTGAGCACGTGGCCGTTGACGTAGGCCCCGGCGTCGGAGGCAAGGAAGACCACGGCGCCGGCGAGCTCCTCGGGCTCGCCCCAGCGCCCCAGCGGCGTGCGCTGGCGCACCATGGCGTCGAACTCCGCGTTGTCCTTGAGCGCGGCGGTGAAGTCGGTGAGGAAGTAGCCCGGCGCGATGGCGTTGCAGGTCACCCCGCTCGGCCCCAACTCGACGCCGAGCGCGCGGGTGAGCCCGGCCAGCGCCGTCTTGCTGGCGACGTAGGCGGCGATCCCCGGGCGCGCCACGAACGTCATGACCGAGACCGTGAAGACGATGCGGCCCCGGCCTTGCGCGACCATCGGCCGCGCCGCCTCGCGGGCGACGACGAAGCTTGCCGTAAGGTTGGTGTCGATGACCCGCCGCCACTCCAGGGTGGCGTGGTCGGCGAGCGCCTCGCGGTAGTTGATGCCGGCGTTGCCCACCAGCACGTCGAGTCGGCCGTGGCGCTCGACGATGTCCTCGACCGCGGCCCGGACCGCCGCCTCGTCGGCGACGTCGAAGGGCGCGGTCGAGGCCGCGAGGCCCGCGTCGCTCAAATCCTTGGCCGCCGCGTCGAGGGTCTCGGCGTGGCGTCCGTTGAGCACCACGTGGGCGCCGGCCTGGGCCAGCGCCCGGGCCATCGCCAGGCCCAGCCCACGCGACGCCCCGGTGACCAGGGCAACCCGGCCCTGGAGTGAAAATAGCTCGAGCATGTCCTCTCGCCTCCACGACGCGAACAACGCCGGCCGGCGCCTGCGGCGGCGCGGCCAGGCCGATCAAAGCGGGCGCCGGGGTGGCGCGCCTCGCGCCCATGCCCCGTGACCCTTGGCCCCGTGACCCTTGGCCCCGTCGCCCTTGGCCCCGGTGGGGCTACTTGCGGCCGCGGCGCGACTTGGCGGCCCCGCGCCCCCTTGCCTTGGGGCCCTTTATGGCCTTGTTCATGGCCGCCTCGTCGAAGGCGGGCATGCTGCGAAGCGCGCCGTAGCCCTGCTTGGCGTACCACACCGAGAACGCCAGCATGGCCTCGGGATTGGGGGCGTCGAGGATGTCGACGAAGTCGCACTCGCCTTGCGTGTACAAGATGGACTCGACCTTGATGCCCAAATCGGCGAGCTTCTTCTTGGCCCGAGATACACGGCTGGCCGTGGTTATCGCGCCTTTGTCGAGTGTCCCGAGTATCACATATTTCATGGCCACAACCCTCCCTCGATTGCGTGTCGCCGGCGCTCGGCACCGGCGCCTTAGCTTCGCGTCTTTCCGGGCCGCGGTAAAGGCCTGCCGTGCCGCCCCGCGGTCGCGCGAAAGGAGCGGAGGTTGAGCGACTTGCTCGCAGCCGCCCTGCTCCAGGTGGTGCTGCTCGGCACCGTCGGCCTCGCCATCGGCGCCTTCGTTGTCCGTCTGCGGCGGCTGCGGTCGGCGCGACTGTCGCGGGGGCGCGCCATCCTCGGCTACTTTGCCTGGACCTTGAGCCCGGTGCTGGCCTTCGTCGCCTTGTTCTTCGCCTTGATCGGGATCGAGGAGGTCTCGGGCGCGGCCTTGATCGGCGAGGGCCTGGCGAGGTCGTTCCTGTTGGTCGTGGGCCTCGCCGTGAGCGTGGCGCTGGTCGGCAGCGCCGCCTTCGCGCTCGCGGCATGGCTGTTCGGGCGCCGCCGCTGACCCGGATTGGGACCATGATCGTGCTGTTCACCGACTTCGGCCTTGAGGGTCCCTATCTGGGGCAGGTCAAGGCGGTGCTGGAGCGCGAGGCGCCCGGGGTGCCGGTGATCGACCTCTTCGCCGACGCCCCGGCCCACGAGCCGCGCCTCGCCGCCTACCTGCTCGCCGCCTACGTGGCCGAGTTTCCCGCGACCAGCGTCTTCCTCTGCGTCGTCGATCCCGGGGTGGGCGACCCGGAGCGCCGCGCCGCCGCGCTCGAGGCCGACGGTCGCTGGTTCGTGGGCCCCGACAACGGCCTGTTCAACGTGGTGGGGCGGCGGGCGCGAAGGCTCTCGTGGTGGGACCTCAGCTGGCGCCCGGATCGGCTCTCGGCGAGCTTCCACGGCCGCGACCTGTTCGCGCCGGTGGCGGCGCGGTTGGCCCGCGGCGAGGCGCCGCCGGGCCAGGCCTGCGACCCGGCAACGCGGCTGGAAGAGGGCTGGCCGGACGAGCTTTGCCGGATCGTCTATGTCGACCGCTTCGGCAACGCCATCACCGGTGTGCGCGCCGCCACCCTCCCCGAGGGGGCGATGCTCGAGGCCGGGGGCCGGACGATGGCGCGGGCGCGCACCTTCTCCGAGGTCGGGGAGGGCGAGGCGTTCTGGTACGAGAACGCCAACGGGCTGGCCGAGATCGCCGTCAACCGGGGCCGTGCCGGCGAGGCACTGGGCCTTGTCCCGGGCGCCGAGGTGGCGATCCGCCTCCCCTGAGTCGAGCCGGCGGATCGAGGGCCGGCGGATCGAGGGATTGGCAGAGGACGAGCTTTTCGACCTCGTGGCCACGGTCCTCGAAGTAGGCTCTTGCCCATTTCGAGGTCGGGGGAACGGTGGCGTGGATGGCCTTGCAGCGATGCGCCCGGGCGAGCTCGTGGACCGCCTCCAGAAGGCTGTCGGCCAGGCTCTTGCGGGCGACCATCTGCAGCACCGCGAAGTTGCGGATCACCAGGATGCGGCCGTGACGCAGGTCGGGCATGACGTGGAAGGTGAACATGCCGCGGATGTAGCCCTCGAGGTCGGCCACGATGATGCCCCGGGGCCAGTGGACCTTGCCCTCGTCGGCCACCATCGAGCGCACGAAATCCGACCAGCTTTCGAGCGTCAGGTCGCCGGCGATCTCACGGACCACCGGGTAGGCCTGGGCGACGCGATCCAGAGTGAGCGGCCCGGTCTTGTAGGCCGCGGTCATCTTCTTTCTAGCCACAGGCTGGCGATCGCGGACTCCTGCATTTAGCTGCACCACGGTGCTCGAGGTCTTCACGGTCACGCTCCCGTCCGCTACAGGCGCGAAAGAATAAGGCCTCGCGCTTGAGGCTTCCTTGATCTTGATCAATGGCAGATTTGCGCCGCTTCGGCCCGGGGACATCGAGCCGACCGCGTGCGACGCTATGCCACAGTTCGCCAGGGCGGCCTCCGACCTATGCTGAAAATTACCCAGGGGCCTGAAGCGGGCGGTCCGTGGGCGATCCTTTCAACCCCGGCGCCAACAGGATACGGTACCTCGGTGGAATGGTCAGAGAGGACGATAGCCGCAGTCCGCCAGGGGTTGCGCCAAAGTGGGTGGGGCGCCTAAATTAGCGGGTAGGAGGGGCACTAGAAGTGCGTTCACTGTTTCCGACGCCTTGCGCTGCCGCGGGTCTTCCCGATCGCATCCTGTGCCGGAAGTGCGAGATCCGTCAGCTTGCGATATGCGCGGCGCTCGAGGCCGAGGATCTGCATCGGCTCGACGCCATCGTCACTCACATCCATTTGGATGCGGGCGAGACGCTGTTCTACGAAACCGACGAGGCGGGGCATGTCTTCACGGTGGCCTCGGGGACGCTCAGGCTGCACAAGATGCTGCCCGACGGCCGCCGTCAGATCACCGGCTTCGTTCTGCCCGGAGACTTTCTTGGCCTCTCGGGACGGAACGGATTCTCCTACACCGCCGAGGCGGTGACCGAGGTCGGGATTTGCCGCTTCCCGCGGCGCGAGCTCGAGGCCCTGTTCGACGATTTCCCCAGGCTCGAGAAGGAGATCCTGTGGAAGGCGCGCGACGAGCTGGTCGCGGCGCAGGAGCAAATGCTGCTGCTGGGGCGCAAGATGCCGGCCGAGAAGATCGCCTCGTTCCTGTTGGGACTGTCACGGCGCGCCGAGCGCTGGGAGATGCCGTCCGATCCGGTGCTGCTGCCGATGAGCCGGGGCGACATCGCCGATTACCTCGGGCTGACCGTGGAGACCGTGAGCCGGACCTTCACCCGGCTCAAGTCCGAAGGCGTGATCGAGCTGCCCGAGGCCCACCGCGTCGTGTTCGCCGACCGCGAGCGACTCGAGGAGCTCGCCGAGGGCAGCTGAGCGGACCCGACCGCGCTCCGCCCTTCCCGAAACGCCGTCAACGCTCGCTCAGCCCACCGAGAGGGCGAGGATGCGGCTAAGCTGGCACAGCGGCCGACCGCTTTCGGCGGCCCAGCCGTTGAAGGCCTGCTGCACCTCCCTTAGCGCCCGTTGCGAGGTCGGTTTGCCTTCGCAGACGCGCGCCTTCGCCAGGGCGCGCACCACGTCGCCGGTGAGCAGGAAGGTGTCTTTTCCCGCCATGCGCAGGAAATAGGGGCCCGAGTTGCCGCCGAGCTGGTTGAAGCGTTTCTTGAGGTCGCGCCACAGGCCGACGATGTCGTCGCCGGGCCAGGCCGCGAGATAGCCGCCGAAGCCGCCGCGCTCGGCGATCAGCAAGCTCATGGTGGCGGCGTTGTGGTGCACCGCCTTGAGCTTTCCCCAGTGGCGGATGATGCGGCGGTCCGACATCAGTTTCTCGATCGCCTCGTCGGGTATGGCGGCCACCCGCCGGGGCTCGAAGCCGAGAAAGACCTCCTCGAATGCGGGCCACTTGTTGTCCACCATCGCGTGCCTGAGGCCGGCCTGAAAGATGCGTCGGCTCATCAGCGAAAGGTAGCGGTCGTCGCCCACGGCCTCGAGCTCACGAGCGCTCTTCGGCTCGGGCAGCAGCTTCTCGAGCGCCGTCTCGCCGCCGGCGCGCTTGATCGCCCGCGCGAGGATTGGGGAGAACTTGCTCATGTCCGCGCTACCCGCCGTGACTATGGCCTGACTATGGTGTGACTGTGGTGTGACTGTGGGCGCTCTAAGATCAAAAGGCGGCCCCAACGCCGCCGCCGTGGGCGGATTCAATCACGCCGGCGGTGGCCGGTCAACGGAGGCAAGCGGCCTCGAGCGGGCGCGAGGCTGGCGCCGGGGCCCGGCCCCGGCTATACGACTGGGCGGGAGCCGCGCTGGTGCGGCTCGAGGCCGGGGCTGCGGGAGCGCGTCGATCAGGGCGGTGCCAGGGCGGTGCCAGGGCGGTGCCAGGACGGTGCTAGGACGGTGGTGGTGACCTTTGACGATATCGAAGCGGCGATCGCCCCCAGCGGGCTGATCGTGCGCGGTGGCCTGCATCCCCGCCCCGCCGATCAGGTGCCGCCGCTCCCGGGCGGCGGCGCCGCCGGCACCCTCGTCGTGGTGGGTAACGCGGGGCCGGCGATGTGGCGGCGGCTGGCGGCGCAAGGGATCGACCCGGACCACCGCCATGCCCTCGATTCCTGGTCGCGCCGGGTGATCGGCCGGGTCGCCGAAGCGCTGGGCGCGCACCCGCTGTTCCCGTTCGGGGGGCCGCCCTGGCACCCCTTCCAGCGCTGGGCGCAACGCGCCGAGCCGGTGTGGCCGTCACCGATCGGCCCGCTGATCCACCCCGACTACGGCTTGTGGCACGCCTACCGAGGCGCCTTGGCCTTCGCCGCGACGCTCGAGCTGCCGCCCCGCGCGGAGCGGCCGAACCCCTGCGAGAGCTGTGCCGAGCGGCCCTGTCTCGAGACCTGCCCGGTCGACGCTCTGAAACCCGGCGCCTACGACGTGCCGGCGTGCGTCGAGCACATCTCGGCCGCGGCGGGGCGCGATTGCGCCGAGCTCGGCTGCCGGGCGCGCCGCGCCTGCCCGGAGGGGCGCGCCTATCATTACCAGCCCGAACAGGCCGCCTTTCACATGCGCGCCTTCATCCGCGCCAACCGAGCCGGCGCTTGAGGGGTGGCGCCCCATTCATGAATCTTTCGGGCTAGAGAAACAGCGCCAGCACCCCGGTGTAGGTGTAGAGGCGGTCGTGCGAGAACTCGCCGTTGCCGAAGAAGCCGACCAGCGGCACCTCGCCGAGGGCCTCCTCGATGGCCCGCAACTCGCCCGAGTCGGGGCCGAACATGTTGGGTCCGCGGGCGACGCAGGAGCAGTAGAGCGCGCCGCGCGGCGCGCTGCCGGCGCGGCGCTTGAGGTCCGCCAGCATGCGCTCGAGATCGTGGCGGGCGCTGTCGCGATCGCGCCGGCAGAACATCAGGCGCTGGCCCGCTTGAAGCGTGTCGGCGACGGCGACGAGCCCACCCTCGACGTCGATGCCGGTGAGGTTGCGCACCACGTAGTCGGCCCGGTCCGAGCCCTCGACCGGGAACGCCGCATAGATGTGGCCGACGAGGCGGCCGAGGTCCCGCGCCAGGAGCTCGCCGACGTCCTCCTTGAGCACCTCGAGCGCCGGCCGTCCGTCGAGCGCGATGGCGACGTTGTGCTCGCACTCGGTGACCTCATGCCTGGGGCCCAGCGGCGAGCAGCCCTGGGTGAGGCCGGTGGCCACCGACACCTCGGCCGAGAACAGCACGCCGGAAAGGATGCCCGAGGCGAGCGCGCCCGCGAACTGGGGAAACTCGCCCTGGGACGAGGTCAGGCCGCCGACCAGGTAGGCGTTGGTGGCCTCGGCGAAGCGGCGCACCAGCCCCGGCGCCTGGACGCTGCGGGGATCGCCGTGGATGACGCCGAAGCACGAGGGCGTGTCCTCGAGCCAGCCGCGATTGTCGTCGAGGAAGCGGTCGATGCCGCGTTCTCCGACCTCGAAGAGGCGGAAGGAATGGTCTGGGAATTCGCCGGCCATGAGGACGATCGCCGGCTCGTCGAAGTATTCGCGGCCGGTGGCGCAGACGCCGATGCCGCTGGTGCCGACCCAGCGCCCGATGCCGGTGGCCGCGGCGAGACGCTCGAGGATCTCCGGCGCCGCGGCGGCGAAGTGATGGCTCAGGTAGAGAAAGCCCAGGTTGGCCGACGGGCTCAGCGGCGAGATTTGCGCGAGGCAGGCGGCCAAGGCTTGGCGCCAGTCCCCCGCGCCGGCGTGGCCCATGCTGAATCGTGCCATGCCGTTCACCTCGAAAGTCTCGTCGATTTACTTCCGGCCTGCCCGCGCCCTCACTCGGCGCGCCGCCGGGTCCCCGGGGCGAGGCGCCGCCAAAGCGCCCGCCCCTCCAGGTGCTGCCAGGCGAGCAGCCCCGGCACGCTGACCAGGAGCTCGCGCACCCGGGTCGCCAGCGAGAGCGCCAGCATGAACTCGGGCGACAATCCGGCCAGCGAGCCCACCACCACGTAGCCCGCCTCCTGGACGCCCAAGCCGCTGGGCACCACGAACAGGGCGCCGCGCAAGGCGCTGGCCATGCTCTTCAGCATCAACGCTTCGAGCACCGTTATGGGGTGTCCCATCAGGGAAGCGGCGAGCCAGATCTCGGCGGTGAGCAGAACCCGCGCGGCGAGCCGCAGCGCCACCGCCACGGCGATGCAGCCGGGCCGGCGGTATAGGGCGCGGATGGCGGCGTCGACCTCTTCGGCGCCGGCTTCGAGGGCGCTCCGCTTGGCCCTGCCGGAGACGCGGGCGGCGGACCTGGCGAGGAAGCCGAACATGCCGGCGCGCTGGGCGGCGATGAAGCCGATAACGCCGCAGGCCAGCAGGGCGGCGCCGGCCATCGCCCCCGCCACCAGGGCGTCGTTGGCGGCGCGGGACATCATCAGGCCGATGCCGACCAGCGCCCACAGCACCAGGCTCAGGGCTTGCACGGTCTTGTCGACCACCACCGAGGCGCCGGCGTCCGCGGCGCCGATGCGCCACAGCGTCAGCACCCGGGCCTTGACCACCTCACCGCCGATGGTGGCCGCCGGCAACAGCGTGTTGACCGCCCGCCCCATCCACATTGCCGCCACCGCAAGCACCAGACGCGGCGCCCGGCGCGGGGGAAACAGGAGCCGCCAAGCCGTCGCGCCCAGGGTCAGATGGGGCAGCCACACCAGGGGCAGCAGCAGAAGACCCCAACCCGATGCGGCCAGGATGCCCGCGACCGCGCCGAAGCCCCGCCACGCCACAATCAGGGCAAGGACCAGCAGGCCAACGAGCAGACCGACGTAGGGGAGGGCCTTCATGAGTGCGAACGGGCGCGCGATCAGGACAACGTCAAAACGAGGTTCGGATTGGAGCTGGACTTATAGATGCGATGACGGGCCAATGCGAGCCGGTCGCTGCCCGCGCTTTAGGCCCCGACGTCTTGGTTTCAATGGCTGGCGATATAGACGTCGCGGAGCACGTCGATCTCCATCTGCGCCTCCTCGAGCCGGTTCTTGACCACGTCGCCGATACTGACCATGCCGCGCAATCTTCCGTGCTCGAGCACCGGGAGGTGACGGGTGCGGCGCCGCGTCATCTCGGCCATCACCTCCTTGATGCCGCTCTCGGGCCCGCAGGTGGCGGCCGCGCGGTTCATCAACTCTCGGGCCAGCATCGCCAGCACCTCGCCGCCGTGCTGGCCGAGCCCGAGAACGATGTCGCGCTCGGTGATCAGTCCCTGCAGGTTGACGCTGTCGGGGCTCACGATTACCGCGCCGACGCCCTCGAGCTTCATGCTCTGGATGACGGTGGCGATGGTCGCGTCGGGGTGGACGGTAACGACCTTGTCGCCTTTGGCCTTGAGAATGGTCGCGACCTTCATGACAGGCACTCCTCTGGTCCGCGCCCCCTGGCCCCCGCGCCCACTGGCTCACGCCCGCATGCCCGGGCCGGCGCCGCTTTGGCGACACCCTTCCCGGATGGACCAAATCCCCGGACGCGTCGGATGCCTCAGTTCACACCATCCGGGTCCCGATGTCACGGTCTCGTTTGCTTGCCCTCGCCGCCCCTAAACCCGCAACCTTCAAAGCGCTATGGTAGGCTCCCGATGGCCTATGGGAGGGCGAGGCATGGCTGACCTTCCGCTGCTCGAGCTCGGCGCCGATCCCTATCAACGGGGTCTCCAACACGGCCACACCATGGCGAGCGCGATCCGCGACAACCTCGAGACCTACCTGCGGCGCTTCGAGGCCGGGGGCGTGACCCGCGAGGCGGCCCAGGTCGAGGGCGTCAAATGGGTCGAGGTGATTGCCGCCGACAGCCCCGAGTACGCCGAGGAGATGCGCGGCGTCGCCGAGGGCTCGGGCCTGCCGCTCGCCGATATCGCCATGCTCAACGCGCGCTACGAGATCATCTACAGCGTCTTCGGCGGCGAGGCCGAGGCGGTCGCCGGGCGCGGCGCCGAGGTCGACGCCGAGGTCGACGCCGAGGTCGACGGTTGTACCGCGTTCGGCGCGCTTCCCGAGGCCACCGCCACGGGCCATACGCTCATCGGCCAGAACTGGGACTGGCTGAGCGGGCTTCGGGGGCGCACTCTCATCGTGCGGGTGCGGCGGCCCGAGAAGCCCGATTTCGTAGGCTTCACCGAGGCCGGCATCGTGGGCTGCAAGATGGGGGTCAACGAGGCCGGCATCGGCCTCGTGGTCAACGGGCTGGTCAGTGACGAGGACGGCAAGACGTCCTACCTCAAGGCCTTTCACCTGCGCTGCCGCGAGGTGCTCGACGCCTGGACCATGGACAAGGCGCTGCTGCCCCTGATCGAGAGCGACCGGGTGGGCTCGGCCAACGTCATGGTCGGCCACGGCGACGGTGAGGTGATCAACATCGAGGCCTCGCCCCGGGACGCCAATTGCCTTTACCCGCAGGATGGCTTGATCACCCACGCCAACCATTTCGTCCATCCCAAGAGCGTGGCCTCGAGGTTCGAGCGCATCACGCCGAGCACGCTTTATCGGGCGGCGCGGCTCGACCGCCTGCTCCGCCGGCACCTGGGCCGGCTCGAGCTGAGCCACGTCGAGGAAGGCCTGCGCGACCACTTCTCGAGGCCGGGCTCGATCTGTCGCCACGAGGATCCGACCCTGCCCGAGGCGAAACGCGGCTGCTCGGTGACCTCGGCGATCATCGATCTCAGCGCGCGCACGCTCTACGCCACCGACGGCCCGCCCTGCGAGAACCCCTATCAGGCGTTCTCGCTGGCGGCGACGGAGGCGCGCCGCGAGAGCGCGGCCGAATAAGGAGGCGGAGGCAATGGAGAACGGCGTAACCTGGCCCGGCGGCGCCCAATGCGCGGTCATGCTGACCTTCGACTTCGATGCCGAGACCCTGTGGCTGTCGCGCGATCCCTCGAACTGGAAGAAGCCGGGGACTTTGTCCCAAGGCGTCTACGGCGCCAAGGTGGGCGTGCCCAAGATCCTCGAGCTCCTGGAGGAAGCGGGCATCCGCGCCACCTTCTTCGTGCCCGGGTGGACCGCCGAGAAGCACACCGGCCGGGTCGAGGCGATCCTCGCCGGCGGCCACGAGGTCGGCCACCACGGCTACCTCCACGAATGGCCCGACCCGGACGATCCGGAGGGCGAGGAGACGGCCCTCGATCGCGGTCTCGAGGCGCTGGAGAAGACCGTGGGCGTGCGCCCCTTGGGCTACCGCTCGCCGGCCGGCGAGAGCAGCGACAACATGATCCGGCTCCTGACCGATCGCGGCTTCCTCTACGACACCTCGCTGATGGACGACATCGTCCCCTATCGCCACCTGCTCGCCGACGGCAGCCCCGGCCCGGTCGAGCTGCCCTGGCACTGGAGCCTCGATGACGCCGTCTACGCCCTGTTCTCGGTCAAGTCGCCGAGGCCCATCTTCACCTCCGAGCACATCCTCAAGATCTGGCAGGAGGAGTTCCGCGAGATCTACCGCTGGGGCGGGCTCTTTGACCTGGTGATGCACCCGCAGGTCATCGGGCGGCCCTCGCGGATCGCCATGCTGCGCGAGTTCATCGCCTTCACCAAGCGCTACCCCGGGGTTTGGTACGCCAGCGGCGAGGAGGTGGCCCGGGCCTGGCTCGAGCAGCAGGGCTGAGCCGCGACGTGCGCCGCCTCAAGCTCATCATCGGCACGGTGGAGCTCACCGCCGAGCTCTTCGAGACGGCGACCGCCGACGCCATCTACCACAGCCTTCCCTTCACCTCGCGGGCTCGGACCTGGGGCGAGGAAGTCTACTTCTCGACGCCGGTGCAAGTGGCCCGCGAGGCGGACGCCAAGGCGGTGGTGGAGGCCGGAGAGCTCGCCTTCTGGGTCGAGGGCGAGGCCATCGCCATCGGCTTCGGAGCGACGCCGATATCCCGTGGCGACGAGATCCGCCTCGCCGCGCCGACCAACATCTGGGGCCGTGCGCTCGACGATGTGCGCCGCCTCGCGCCGGTGCGGGACGGTGACCCGGTCAGGGTCGAGCGGCTGGACTGAGGGGCGCGGTTGCTCCTGCGACCTCTTCGTCGACCCGCCGGGCCGGGCGACGAGGTCTGCATTCCGCGCCGGGCCCGCCATTCGGCGAGGAACCTGCACCGCAGCACCACGCGATGGCTCTACGGCGCCGACTGACGGCGCCCGGCGTCGCCCCCGCGAGCCGATAGGCATCGACGCGACTTGTGGTAGCATTGGCGGTGTTCCGACGCTCGAGGGCGCCGGGGGCCGGAGTCGAAAGGGCGAAGCGATGAGATACTTGTTGATGGCCGCGGCCGCGACCCTGGGATTTGCCTCGTTGGCCTGGGCGCAACAGGCGCCGCCAGCCCCGCCGCCGGCCTGGGGCGAGCCCGGCACGGTCGAGGCCATGCTGCGCCACGCCCGTTTCATGATGACGGATTCGCTGTTCTTCGGCCTGGTGGTGGCCTCGATCCTCGTCGCCAACCGCTTCTTCAATTGGGTGCTGCCGCTGATCGGCGGCGCCGCCGGCGTGGTGGCGGTGGCCCTGGGCGCGGCGCTGACGGACCGTTACCACCCCTACTTCCTGGACACTCCGGAGTTCTGGGCGGCCGCCTTCCTGCTGGGCTTTGGGCTGACCCTGGTGGGGCTGGCGGTGGGGCTGATTGTCATGATCGTGGCGCGGCGCTTGGGCGCGGACGACTACCGGTAGGGGAGTCGAGGTCCGCCCGGCACGCCGGAGCCGGATCGTGGCGGGGTCGGCGGGCGCTGGCGGGCCGCGGGCTCAGGCCGAGGCGATGCGGTCGAGCCTGAGCCGGTGGCGGCTGTCGGTGAGCCGTCTGGTCGCCGCCTGGACCGCCGACACCACGCCGATCCCGGTGCCGCCGGCGATCAGGAACATGATCAGGATCTGGTACTTGATGGCCTCGATCGGCGGCACGCCGGAGAGAATTTGACCCGTCATCATGCCGGGCAGCGAGACCAGGCCTATCGCCGCCATGGAATTGATGATGGGGATCAGGCCGGTACGCATGCACTCGCGCACCAGCGGCCGCATGGCGTCGGAGCGGCTGGCGCCCAGCGCCAGCATGGTCTCGATCGCGGCGCGCTCGCGCCCGACACGCGTGGTGAGCGCGTTCAAGGCCAGCGCGATCCCGGTCATGGTGTTGCCCAGCACCATGCCCAGGAGCGGTATGGCATAGCGTGGGTGGTACCAGGGCTCGGGCTGGACCTGGGTGGCGAGCGCGAAGACGATGACGACGGTGCCGGCGAAGAGGATGCAGGTGGTGCCGAGGCCGTAGCCCCACCAGCCTTTGAGGCGGCGCTCCTGGCGGCCCAGCACCTCGCGACCCGCGAACAGCACCATGGCCAGGGCGACGAGGCCGGTAAGCAGCGGTGAGACCAGCTCGAACAGGGTCTCGAGCACCAAGGCGACGAGCGCCAGCTGCACCACCATGCGAAACGCGGCGATCAGGAGCTGGCGCTCGATCGCCAGCCGCAGCCACATCGAGAGGGCGCCGTTGACGAAGACCAGGAGCGCGGCCAGTCCCAGGTCCCAGAAGTCCAGCGCGATGAAGGTCATAGCGCGTCCTCGGTGGCCGCGCCGCCCTCGAGCCGCAGGCAGCGGCCGCCGAAGCGGCGGCCCTGGTCCTCGTCGTGGGTGACGATGAGCATGGCGGCGCCCGCGCGCAGGCGCTCCTGGAGCACCTCCTCGACCGCCCGTGCGGCGGCCGCGTCGAGGGCCGAGGTGGGCTCGTCCAACAGCATCACGGCGGGGGCGGGGGCGAGCGCCAGCACCCGGGCCAGTGCCAGGCGTTGCCGCTCGCCGGTCGAGAGCCGGGATACCGCGGCCGCCATGGTCTCGGTCGCGAGGCCGAGAGGCGGCAGCAGCGCCGCCGCCCGATCGGCGTCGGCGAAGTGGTCCGCCACCGTCTCCGCCCACCACGCCGGCTCGGCCGCCATGTAGGTGACGCGGCGGCGCCACTCGGGCGCCGGCATCTCCTCGCGCCGGCGCTCTCGGAGGGTGACGAGGCCGTCGCTGGGATCGAGGTCGGCGAGGGCTCGCAAGAGCATCGTCTTGCCCGAGCCCGAGGGTCCGAGCACCGCCAGCGCCTCGCCGGGCCCGAGCTCGAAGCCGAGGGGCCCGAGGCCCGGGCGGGTGAGCCCGCGAACCGTCAACATGCGCTACTCTTAGCGCCAAAGCCGGGGTAAGCCCAGCGGCCTTTGGCCCCGGCCAAGCCGGCCTAAAGGAAACGGCGGCCCGTGAGGGGCCGCCGTCGTGTCCGGGCGAAGCTTCGCTGGCGTCAGTGTCCCGCTGGGTCGTTCCATTCCGGCAGAAGCACGATCAGGTTTGGGTTGAGGCCCTGGTTCTTGAGCGTATCCATGCTTTTGACGGCCTCGCCCTTTTGCAGATCAATCACCGTCACGGAGCCGTCGTTCATGCCCGGCAGGTTGAGGAGGTTGTTCTGCACGAAGGCGTAACGCCCGTCCTTGGTGAAGGCCACGTGGTGCGCGCCCCCGGCCGTCGGGATGCTCTTCACGAGCTTGGGCTTCAACGGATCGGCGCTTATGTCGAATATGTGAAGGTTACCGGGCACGGCCGTGGTGAGATAGAAAATGCCCGCCTTCTGGTTGAAATACATCTCGAGCGGCACGTTGCCACCGATTGCCGCGGTGTCGAGAATCTGCTGGACGTCAAAGTCCTTCTTGGCCGGGTTCCACACCGCTGCCCACAAAGTGTTGCCGAACATATTGGTGATGTAGGCGATCGGCGGGTTGGTGCCGGGCACGAACAGGACCTCGACCGGCGCCTCGCCCGATGGCGAAGCCTTGGTGGAAAGCTTATGCGAGCTTAACGGCTTGCCGGTGCTGGCCTCGATCACGGTAATGGTCTCGCCGGGATCGGTGAGGTCGTGCTTGATCGTGCCGGTGATCAGTATGCGGTCGATGCCTTCGTGTACGGCGATTCCATGGGGATAGGGTTTCGGTGTCTGCACGGTCTTGACCGGCTTGTCGTTCACCGCGTCGCCGATGATGACCGTGTTCGAGCCCATGCAGGTCAGGTACCACTTGGTGTTGTCGCTCGAGAAGACGATGTCCTCGCCGACTTCGCAGTCGGGCACCGCGACCACCTTGATGCGGTAGGGGTTGGTCTTCAAGTCCATCACGTAGAGGGCGTTCTGGCCGAAAACCGTCATGTACGCCTTGCTGGAATCCCTGTTGTAAAAGATGTGATGGTTATGAAGATCATGCGGCAGCGGTATGTCCGACAGGATCTTGCCGAAGTTGGCCGATTCCGGATCAACGTCGACAATCGCGACCCCTTCCCGGCGGGCGATCTGCTCGGGCTTGGTCTCGTAGTTCATCATCGCCAGGATCTCGGCCTGCCCCCCGGGCGCGAATCCGGCAATCGCGATGATCCCACCGATTACAGGAAGCGAAAGCAATTTCATTTGGACCTCCCAATTCTAGGTACAGGGCTCAAGGATACCCTGACCTCCTCGTGTTCCACAATAAAACTGGGCTATCGATCGAACAAGGCCTCACCGCCAGGGGCCGCGGCGGCCGCCCAGCAAGGGCACCCGGCGGTCGCGGAACAGCAGGATCAACCCCAGGCCGGCGACGAAGCCGCCGATATGCGCCCACCAGGCGACGCCGCCACCGGCCTCGCCGGCCGCCGCGGCGTTGAGGAACTGGAGCACGAACCAGAACCCCAGCACCAAGAGCGCCGGCAGGCGCAGGGTGGTGACGAAGAAGCCGAGGAACACCAGGACCAGGACGCGGGCCCGGGGATAGAGCAGGAGATAGGCGCCCAGCACTCCGGATATGGCGCCACTGGCGCCGATCATCGGCGTCGCCGAGGCCGGATCCTGGAGCACCTGGGCCAGGGCGGCGACGGTGCCACAAAGCAGGTAGAAGAGGATGAAGCGCCCATGGCCCATGGCGTCCTCGATGTTGTTGCCGAAGATCCACAGGTAGAGCATGTTGCCGATGAGGTGCATCCAGCCGCCATGCAGGAACATCGAGGTGACCACGGTGAGCTCGGCCGGCACCAGCTCGAGCATGGGCGGGAGCTTGAGCTGGCCCAGCAGCACCACGGGGATGACTCCGAGGCCGGCGATGAGGCGCTGTTGATCGACCTCGCCGAGCGAAATCTGCCACAGGAAGGCCAGGACGCAGAGCACGATCAGCGCCACCGTGACCAGCGGTCGTATCCTGGTCGGGTTGTCGTCGTGGAGCGGGATCATGGTCGGCGCACGCGCACTGTGTCGGCCGCCCAGGACGGCCCCGTCAACCGGGCGCCGGGCTCACGGCCTCAGCCTCGGGCATCGCCGGCCCAAGGCTCTCAGGCCGAGCGCCGCGCGCTCACCTTGATCGCCGGGGCGGCGCGCAAGGTCTGGTAGACCACGCAGTAACGCTCGGTGAGCCGGAGCAGGGTGGCGAGCTGCTCCTCGTCGGCGTCGGTGTCGAGGTCGAAGGCGAGCCGGAGGTCGGCGAAGCCTACCGGGGCCTCCTTGTCGACGCCAAGCGTGCCGCGGAAATCGAGGTCGCCCTCGGCGCGGATCGTGCCGCCCTTGAGGTCGATATCGAGGGCCGTGGCCACGGCTCGCACGGTGACGCCGGCGCAGGCCGCCAGCGCCTCGAGCAGCATGTCGCCGGAGCACGCGCTGGTGCCGTCGCCGCCGCTCGCCGGGTGCAGGCCGGCCTCGATCAGGGCCTTCGAGGTCTGCACCGAACAGGTCACGCCCTCGCCATCGAGCGAGCCCTCGGCCCTCAAGGTGACGATGGCGGCCGCGGCATCATCGCGGTAGCGGGCCTTCAGGGGTGCCTGCAGGGCGCGCAGCTGGTCGGCGTTCATCACGGTCCTCCGTACGATTGGCGATTGTCGCCACAGTCGCATCCGAACAATCGCATCGGCACTGTCGCATCTGGGGCGTCGGGGATCAAATCACGGCTGGGAGAACGCCGCCCCGCCCCAGAAACCAGGGGTCTTGGTTGATGCGCGCGTCGTCCTGGGGGTAACGTCTTGGCCATCTCGCCCCCGAGGGCTGGCGAGAGAAGGTGAGACGGGGAGGGGGGGCCGTTATGCGGAGCTACCAAATCATCGAGTTCGGCGCGCCGCTCCAAGAGATGACGCGCGAGACGCCCGAGCCGGCGGGCGCCGAGGTGCTGGTGCGGATCACCGGCTGCGGGGTCTGTCACAGCGACATCCATCTCTGGGAGGGCGGCTTCGACCTCGGCGGCGGCATGAGGATCGACGTCACCGAGCGCGGCCTGGTACCCCCGTTCACCCTCGGCCATGAGATCGTGGGCGAGGTGGCGGCCCTGGGGCCCGAGGCCACCGGCGTCGCCGTCGGCGACAAGCGCCTGGTGTTTCCCTGGATCGGCTGCGGCGTCTGTGCGGTGTGCCGGTCGGGCGACGAGAACCTCTGCCCCAGCCCGCGTTTTCTCGGCACCCGCCGCGACGGCGGCTATAGCGACCACGTGCTGGTGCCCGAGGCCCGTTACCTGCTCGACTACGAGGGCCTTGCCGGGGAATCGGCATGCATCCTGACCTGCTCGGGGGTGACCGCCTATAGCGCGCTCAACAAGGTCTTGCCGCTGGGGCCGGAGGATTGCCTGGTGATCATAGGCGCCGGCGGAGTCGGCCTGATGGGGGTGCGGCTCGCCGCCGCCATGACCGAGGCCGAGGTGGTGGTGGCCGAGATCGACGACGGCAGAAGGGCGGCGGCGCTCGAAGCGGGAGCGCGGCGCGCCATCGATCCGGCGGCGAAGGGCGCGGCGGCGGAGCTCGTGGAGTCGACGGCGGGCGGCGCGGCGGCGGCGGTCGACTTCGTCGGCGCCCCCGACTCGGCGCGGTTCGGCTTCGACAGCTTGCGTCGGGGCGGCACCTTGGTGATCGTCGGCCTCTATGGCGGCATCCTGCCGCTATCATTGCCGCTGATGCCGTTTCGCGCCCTGACCATGGTCGGCTCCTACGTCGGCACGCTGGCCCAAATGCGAGAGTTGTTGGCGCTGGTGCGGCGCCAGCAAATCGCGCCGATCCCGGTAGCGACGCGGCCGCTCGACGAGGCCACGGCGGCGCTCGAGGACCTGCGCGCGGGCCGAGTAGTGGGCCGCACAGTATTGCGGCCGTGATCGGCGATCCATTTGTGTGCCGTGCGCCAAGTCCGCGCCACCGGACGATGAAAGTGAGGCGCCGCGCCGCTGCTAAGAGGCGGCGCAAGGGCCATTCGATAGTCCGATGGATGGGCGGGATCGTGCTGCTCCGGCCGGCGAATCATACCGGCGAGCCGATGACTCGACTCGTCCGGCGTCCAATCGCCACCGGGAGTTCCGCGCTATTGGGCGCGGCGCGCGGTCGCGCTTACCAATGAACCCATGTAATGGCGCACGCGTTCGTCGGTATAAGAGGCTCTGCCGCAGTAGTGATCTGTGGTGATCTGTGGTGATCTGCGGTGATCGGCGAGACGTTAGGCGCTCGGCAGTGTCTAATTTTCACAACGGCTGGTAGAGCCCAGCTCAAAGAAATTCAGAAATACCTCCACGCGACGGGGTTACTTTCTGCTGGCGCTCCCTTCGATGGCGAGCTTCTTGGGTTGGGCCAAACGCCCTGAGCAACAGACCCTGATCGACAGAGAGAGGTTGGCAACCGAGTTGGCAACTCGAAACCTGCTTGATGGCCCGAACTAAGCCCCTCCGACTCGACGGTGACCTCGGTCCACTCGATTGATGGAGCTCAAGTAGACACCACGAAATCGCCGCGGCCCTCGGCGGGAGCGACCCCAATACCTCGAACGGCGAAACCGCTTTTGGCTATCTCAGCCGTTCCTGGCGCGTCCGACGATGACCCGCCCTCGGCCACGCTTCACGAGGTATCCGCCACGTGGAATTCTAAGCTTTTTTTGCTTAACCAGTGGCTCCAACGCCCTGACAATCATCTCGGCGTTCCTGTCGACCGGGGGGGCGCCCCGCGTCCGCTGACTTGATAGCCAATCGGCAAACGCGCGCGTGCCGATCTTGTCGCCGACCGATTTGCGCAGCGCGTTGAGCTTGCGGGCCTGCCCTTTGGTCAATTCCCCTTCGCTGATCGCTGCTGCAGCCTGTCGTGCCATCTAACAACTCCTCAAATTAACGGCCCAACTGTTTTGGATAGCACTCTAATAACCCATATCCGCCGATATGTGAAGAGAATAAATGGCCCTTGGCCTGTTCTTGCCGAGCCGCAGACCGGTTCGTAAATCGACCAGGTGACGAATTTTGGCTTAACCACTGATATTGTCCGATCCGATGAATACTCTCAACACGTGGGTCAATCACGGCCACGCGGCAAAGCGGCTTGCGATGAGCACAAATCTTGCTTGCGATCACGCGTAATCGCGGCGCCGATAGGCATCGCGATTCGCTCCCGAGTCGGGCCCTGGGATTCTTTACCTCGCGCCCACCTCTGGCCGCGTTGGAATCGCAAACCCGAGCCCAGGCACGCCGGTGTCCCCGAGGCGGTGTTTCCGAGGCGGCAGCCGGCCTCGCGGCGGGCTCCGGAATCGTCGGCGCCGGGGAATCGTCGGCGCCGGGGAATCGTCGGCGCCGGGGAATCGTCGGCGCCGGGGGACGCGTGGGTCGGGCGACGATCGGCCTCCGGGCGCCCCCAAAGCGCCGGCGCAAGGCGAGCGCCCTGGCGGCTGGTGGCGAGATTCATACCGCACAACGCTGAGTTTTCCAAAATTGCGACCAGCGCTACCCACAATCACGAAAGCGTGAAAGGCGAATAAGGTTTTGTGAACGATTGCTGGCGAAGATTGGGGGCATACTCGGGTTGCCCGGTCCCAAGCGATGACGATCGCGATCTTGCCCAAGCTGCTGAACTCCCTCCGTTGCCGGATGTGCTGGCGTATCGCGCGGGCGATCTTCGTCAGCATCATTCTCATCGAGGCCGCGATTCTGGTGCCATCGTACCGCAACTACGAACGCGATCTCTTGCTGCGGCTCGAAAATGTTGGCTTGGCGGCGGTGTCTGCCGCCTTGAAGAAACACGGTCACGCCGCGCCCAACGCTTTGGCGGCGCTGGAATCATCACTGACCGTTCAATCGAGGCTCAAGGGCGCGGCAATCTATGATGCGGGCGGCCGATTGCTGGGGAGCCTCGGCGAGCGACCCGAACTTTTGCTCGCCGAGATCGGTGATGACGGCATTGGCAAGGCACGAAGCGCCGATGGCCAACGCTACGACGTGGCCTGGCGGATGCCAGCGGTCGGCCCGCCCGTGACCGTCATCGGCCGCCTCGATTCCTCGTGGATTGCCGGGGAACTGGTGGCCTTCCTGTGGCGAATCGCGGGCCTTGTTCTGTTGATTTCGGCGTTCGTCTGCGGCGTCACCATGGTGATTCTGGCGCGTTCGATCCTCAAGACGCTTCTCGCGCTGCATAGGAATTTGGCGGCGGCGGGCGCCGATCCCGCCAACGCCGACCAGTTCTCCTTGCGCGAGCGCCGCAACGACGAGCTCGGCGACGTTATCGAGGCCATCAACATATTGCTGCACCGGGTCTCGAGAACCTATCGCGAGGAGCTCGCGATGCTCGCGGCGATGGCCAACGAGGCGACCGACGCCATCCTGGCCTACGATGCCGCGGGCCATGTCGTCTATGCCAATCGCGCCTGTCTCGATCTCTGTGGTTTCGCGGACGCCGAGGCGATGGAGCGGGCCAATCTGCCGCTGCTCACGTTCGAGGGAGAGGCGCTTCCGCTGTCGCTTGTCGATAGCCTGCGAGAGGGCCCGTACTCCAGTGAAGCGACCATGCTCGTGAAAGGCGGGCATAGCGTGCCCTGCCTGATCAGCGCGGCGAGATTGGAAAGCGAAGGGCGCCGGCCCGTGCGCTACTATGCGATCGCCACCGACATCAGCGAGCTGAGCGCGGCCCAGGAGCGGCTCGCCATTCAGAACCTCGAGCTCGCCGCCGCCGACCGGGCCAAGTCCGAGTTTCTGGCCAATGTCAGTCACGAACTCCGCACGCCGCTCAACGCCATCATCGGGTTCTCGGAACTGATGAAGTCTGGAATCTACGGACCCATCGGCAACCCCCGGTACCTGGAGTACGCGAACGACATTCACGCCTCCGGAAATCACCTCTTGGAGTTGATCTCGGATATTCTGGATCTGTCGAAGATCGAGGCCGGCAAGTTGGAACTCAGCGAGCAGGTCGTGGACATCGCCAGAACCCTCAAATCGTGTTTGCGCTTGATAAAGGACCGTGCCGAGGAGGGCGGGGTCGAGGTCCGAAACCAAGCGCCCAAGACGCTTCCGGCGCTGTGGGCCGATGAACGTAAGCTCAAGCAGATCTTCCTCAACCTGTTGTCGAACGCGGTGAAGTTCACGCCCGCCGGCCACAGCGTCGGTGTCGAGGTGAGCGCCGATCCCGCAAGCGGCGTGGTGATCAAGGTGTCCGACACCGGTATCGGCATCGCGGCCGAGGACATTACAGCGGCGCTGGCGCCATTCCGCCAGATCGACAGCCAGCTCAATCGCAAGTTTGAGGGCACCGGCCTGGGCCTGCCGCTCGCCAAGAGGCTGGTGGAGCTGCACGGAGGTACGCTCGATATCGAGAGCGAGGTCGGCGTCGGCACCACGGTGACGGTGTGCTTCCCGGCCGAGCGCATGAGGGAGCGGGCGGCCTGACCGTGGCGGCCCGTTCGAGGCCGCCGATCCGAACCGTTTATCGTTGACGCCGGACCGCCCCGGGGTGCCGGGCGGCGGACCACGAGGCATGGGCCCACGGTGCCGATCGGATCGTGGCCGTGGGCGCTGTCGGGGCGCTTTTGACTCGCGCCGCCCGAGCATTGTTCGTAACATCGCGCAGACGATTTCGCAGTTACAGAAAATCCCGGATCGAGCCAACCGAGAGGAGGAATCAATGCCCAAGAAGAGCTTGCGTCTAAGCCGCCGTACGTTCCTGACGGCCGCCGCCGCCGCCGGTGCGAGTGCCGCGGTCGGACCTTTCATCCGCCCGGCGCGGGCCGCTCGCTCGCTCAAGGTCGGCACCTATGGCGGATACTTCGAGGAGAGCTTCGTCAAGCACATCTACCCGGATTTCGCCAAGGCCAGCGGCATCGAGGTGGAATCGGTGGCCGAGCCCACGGGCGAGACCTGGCTGGTGCAGCTCAACGCCGCCGCCAACGCGGGCGTGGCGCCCGCCGATGTCTCGATGATGGCCGGCATCACCCGGCTCAAGGGTGCCAACGCCAAGCTCTGGGCGACGCTGGACCTGGCCAAGATTCCCAACGCCAAGTACCTGAGCGAGCAGTTCGTGCACAAGTATCCGGACGGCGGGGTCTACGGCTTCGGCGCGGTCTCGTGGTTCATCACCCTGACCACCAACACCGACGTCTACAAGGAGCCGCCGACCTCGTGGTCGGAGCTGTGGAACCCCCGCAACAAGGATTCGATGGGACTGCTTGCCTTGTCGACCAACTCGTACCTCCTCGAGATCACGGCGGTGACCCACTTCGGCGGGGTCGGAATCCTCGAGACCAAGGAGGGCATCCTCAAGGTCATAGACAAGCTCTCCGAGGTGAAGCCCAACGTGCGCCTCTGGTACAAGGACGAGGGCACTTTCCAGCAGGCGCTGCAGGACGGCGAGATCCCCATGGGCCAGTACTATCACGACGTCACCGGGCTGGCCGCGGCGGACGGCTTTCCGGTGCGCTCGACCTTTCCCAAGGAGGGCGGCGTGGTCGACTTCGGCTCCTGGGTGTTGACCAAGGCGTCGAAGAAGATCGAGGAGGCCCAGGTGTTCATGGACTACACCTGCCAGCCCGAGATCCAGGCCAAGATGTCGCGCAAGATCGGTACCGCGCCGGTGATGGACCGCAAACACCTCGACCTCAGCGACGACGAGTTCGCGGGCGTGTCGAGCGACATCCCACCGATCATCCCCCAGTACCATATCTACCTGAAGTGGGGGGACTGGATCGCGGAGAAGTGGACCGAGATGATCACGAGCTGAGCGGCGATCGGGGGGGCGGAGGGCGCCTCCCTGGTCGGACTCTCTAGTCCGGCCGACCCATGTTCGACCTTACCCTCGAGGGGCTTACCAAGAGGTTCGGATCGGTCACCGCCGTGGCCGACGTCGATCTCCACCTGCCGGGCGGCAAGCTGGTCTGCTTCCTGGGTCCCTCGGGCTGTGGCAAGACCACCCTCTTGCGGCTGATCGCCGGCCTCGAGACCCCGAGCGCGGGCCGCATCCTGTTGGATGGCCGGGACATCGGCGCTACCCCGGCGCACCGCCGCAACGTCGGCATGGTGTTTCAGTCCCTGGCGCTGTTTCCCCACCTCTCGGTCGGCGACAACATCGCCTATGGCCTGCGCGTGCGGGGTGGCGACCGGGCGGCGCGGGCCGCGCGCGTCGACGAGCTCCTCGATCTGGTGCGCCTTCCCGGGTTCGCCGGCCGGCACGTCTCGCAACTCTCCGGCGGCCAGCGCCAGAGAGTCGCGATCGCCCGGGCGCTGGCCCTCAAGCCCGATCTGTTCCTGCTCGACGAGCCGCTCTCGTCCCTCGACGCCAAGCTCCGCGAGGACATGCAGCTCGAGCTCAGGGAGCTGCAGCAGCGCCTCGCCATCACCACCATCGTCGTCACCCACGACCAGCGCGAGGCGATGACGATGTCGGACCTGGTGGTGGTGATGAGCGACGCCCGGGTGCAGCAGGTCGACCCGCCGCTCGAGATCTATCGCGCTCCCGCCAACACCTTCGTCGCCGATTTCATCGGCACCAGCAATCTCTTGCCGGCGCGCGTCGAGGGCCAAGGCAGGGTGCGCGTTGCCGACCGGCTGTTCGAGGTCGACGGGGGTGCCGCCGGGCTCGGCGCCGGCGCCGAGATCACCGTGCTGGTGCGGCCCGAGGACGTGCACGTGCTGGCCGGCCATCACGAGGGCGCCAACCGGCTCGCCGGCACCGTCACCTTCGTGCGCGACGTCGGCGCCAGCGTCGAGACCTATCTCGATTGCGGCGGCGACACGGTGGTCAGCGTGGCGGCGCCCAAGGATCGCCCGGCGGTGACGGTGGGGGCCGCGGTCACCGCCGAGTTTCCCGCCGGCGCCTGCGTGGTGCTGCGCGAATGAGCGAGGCCGCGGCAAGCCTGGGAGCCGGGGCGGCGGCGAGCCCGCGAGGCGGGCCGGGACGCTGGCTGGTGCCGCTCTATCCCTCGCTGATGATCGGCATCTTCTTTCTTATTCCCTTCGCCCTCATCCTCACGGTGAGCGTTGCCCACCGCATCCCGGGCGCGTTCTACGAGCCGGGGCTCGAGCTCACTCACTACAAACGCTTCTTCGGCTCCCTCTTCGTCAACTCGGCCAGCTTCTCGGTCGGGGTCGCCGCCCTGGTGGCGGTGGTCTGCGTCGGCATCGGCTTTCCCTTCACCTATTTCATCACCCGGCTCGAGCGCCGCACCCAGGTGATTTGGCTGGTCTTCGTGCTGGCGGTGCTGTCCCTTTCCGAGGTCCTGGTCGCCTTCTGTTGGCAGGTGCTGCTGTCGCGCACCGCCGGGATCTCCAACTTGCTTGTGCTGACGGGCTTGCTGGAGCGGGCGGTGGCGCTTTATCCGGGCTTCGGCGCCGTGACGCTGGCCCTGGTCTATCTCGTGCTGCCCTACACGGTGCTCGTGCTCTACCCGCCGCTGAGCCGCCTCGAGCCCGAGATCACCGAGGCCGCGCGCACTCTCGGCGCCTCGCCGTTGCGCACCTTCTTCACCGTCGTGGTGCCGATCCTGCGGCCGGCGACGGTGGCGGCGTTGATTATGGTCTTCGTCTTCACCATTGGCGCCTTTCTCATCCCCCAGGTGCTGGGTCGGCCCAAGCACTGGACGCTTTCGGTGCTGATCACCGATCAGGCGATCTTTCAGAGCAACCTGCCGTTCGCGGCGGCGCTGGCGGTGTTCATGATGGTGATCAGCCTGAGCCTGGTGGGCCTCACCATATGGTTGGAAAGACGCTACCGGGTATCGGCATGAGCCGCCTCCTGCGCGACCTCTTTCTCGCCCTCGTGGCGCTCTTCATGATCGGGCCTCTGGTGGTGATCGCCGGCATCTCGGTCAACGCTAGGCGCTTCCTGTCGTTCCCGCCCAAGGGCTTCTCGTTCAGGTGGTACGCCGAGATCGTCGTCAACGACGCCTGGTTCGACGCGGTCAAGAACAGCCTCACGGTGGCCACCCTTTCGTCGCTCTTGTCGGTGTCGATCGCGCTCCCCATCGCCTACAGCCTGTGGCGCCATCGCCTGCTCTACGCCCGCGCGCTCTATGCGCTGGGGGTGGCGCCCTTCGTGCTGCCCCCGGTGATCATGGCCCTCGCCTTCCTCTTGTTCTGGACCACCGCCGGCCATCACGGCCAGGTCGAGAACGTCATCATCTCGCACGCCGTGTTCCTGGTGGCGCTGCCCTTGATCACCATCTCGCTGGGCCTCGAATCGATCGAACGCGAGATGATCGAGGCGGCCCAGACCATGGGCGCCAACGAGGTCACGGTGTTCCGCACCGTGACCTTTCCCATGGTGCGACCTTACGTCGTCTCGGGCTACGCCTTCGCTTTCGTGCTTAGCCTCAACGAGTACATCATCGCCTTCATGACCGTGGGCTTCACCATGGAGACCCTGCCGATCAAGATCTTCAACAGCTTGCGTTACGGCTACACCCCGGTTATGGGCTCGGTGGCGGTGGTGTTCGTGGTACTGGCGGCGCTCATCTTCGGCCTCATCGGCCGCTTCGGCGACCTGCCCAAGCTGTTGGGCGCCTGGTCGCCCAAGGAGGACCAGGGAGCGAGATAGGGAGGCTTGAGATGTCGGACGATCGCGAATTCGACGACCCCATGGACCGGCCCCGTTACACCGGCATCCCCACCTTCATGCGGGCGCCCTTTGTCGAGGACCTCTCCAAGGTCGACGTCGGGCTGGTGGGCATCCCTTTCGACGGCGGGGTGACCAACCGCAGCGGCGCCCGCCACGGGCCACGGGAGATCCGCAACCAGTCGAGCCTCATGCGCAGGATCAATCAAGCCAGCCGCATCGCCCCCCACGAGCGCTGCCGGGTGGCCGACATCGGCGATGCCTGGGTGAGGAAGCCCTACAACCTGGAAAGCAGCCTCGACGAGATCGCCGCCTTCTTCCGCACCGTCCACGAGGCCGGAGTGGTGCCGATCTCCGCCGGCGGCGATCACTCGGTCACGCTCCCGGTGTTTCGCGCCATTGCCCGCGAGCGCCCCGTCGGCATGGTCCATTTCGACGCCCACTGCGACACCGGCGACGACTATCTCGGCTCCAAGTTCCATCACGGGGCGCCCTTCCGCCGCGCCGTCGAGGAGGGGCTCCTGGATCCCAAGCGAACCATCCAGATCGGCATCCGAGGCGCCATCAACGACCTCGATGTGTGGAGCTTCAGTCACGACACCGGCATGCGCGTGGTCTACATGGAGGAGTTCTACGAGCTCGGGCCCAAGGCGGTGGCCGAGGAGGCGCGCCGCGTGGTCGGCGACGGCCCCACCTACATCAGCTTCGACGTCGACGGCCTCGATCCGGTCTACGCGCCGGGCACCGGCACGCCCGAGGCCGGCGGGCTGACCACGCTCGAGGCGCAGATCATGATCCGCGGGCTCCAGGGGCTCAACCTGGTGGGCGGCGACGTGGTCGAGGTGGCGCCGCCCTTCGACCCCTCGGGCAACACCGCGTTGGTGGGCGCCACCCTGATGTTCGAGGTCCTCTGCGTGGTCGCCGACGCGGTCGCCCAACGCATTGGCCTCCGCGACGCCGCCGAGTGAGCGGCGCTTCGGGGTGCCGCCCGAGCCGACGGCAGCCACCCCTCACCTCGACGCGGGCGGCCGTATCGCCACGAACTTCGCCAGCTCGCCGCGACGATCGCCTGGGGGCGCGCGGTTGGCGAGAATCCAATCTCAATTAAGATCATATTAACCACTGGCCTCTTAGGGTCTTGGCTTCGGCATCGAGACATTCGCCGTTTGTCGATGGTCTCCAAGGAAAGCCGATGAGCATCGAGGGAAAGCCGATGAGCATCGAGCCATCCTCAGCCGGCATGCGAGCGGCAATCGGGCGCAACAATTAACCAATTAAAAGAGGACCGACCTCATGAGGTTCAATCTCAAACTCCGTATTTCACACAAGCTTCCCGCCTTCATCGCCGGAGCTGCCTTGGTCACCGGCCTTGCGATCGGCGTGGCCAACTACGTCAACGCCGCCAAGGAAGTGGAAACCGGCGCCATGACCAAGCTTGAGGCGTTGATGGAGGGGCGGCGTTCGGCGCTCACCGATTACCTCGCCACGATCGAGCAGGACCTGCGCTTCCAGGCCTCCAACCCGACGGTCATCGAGGCGCTGGCCAGCTTCAAGGCGGCCTGGGCCGAGGTCGGCGGGAATCCGACCAAAGAGTTGCAAAGGCTCTACATTGACGAAAACCCGCACCCGACGGGACAGAAGGAGAACCTCGACCTGGCGGACGACGGCTCGACCTACAGTTCGGTGCACGGGCGTTATCATCCCTGGTTCCGCCAGTTCCTGCGCGAGCGCAGCTACTACGACATCTTCCTCTTCGACCTCGAGGGCAACCTCGTCTACACGGTGTTCAAGGAGCTCGACTACGCCACCAATCTGATGACCGGGCAGTGGAAGGACAGCGACCTCGGCAACGTCTTCCGCGCGGCCCGCGACAATGCCGCCTCCGGCGTGCTGGCGTTCTTCGACTTCCGCCCCTACGCGCCCAGCCACGGCGCCCCGGCGAGCTTTATCGCCAAGGCGGTCCGCGACGCCGAGGGCAAGGTCGCCGGGGTGCTCGCCTTCCAGATGCCCATCGACCGCATCAACGCGGTGATGCAGATCTCCGCGGGCATGGGCGAGAGCGGCGAGGCCTACATCGTCGGCTCCGACAATCTGATGCGCAGCGATTCGCGGTTCTCGGAGGAGTCGACCATCCTCAAGACCAAGGTCAAGGGCGAGACCGTGCGCCTCGCGCTCGAGGGCCAGAGCGGCGTGCAGGAGGTTCTCGACTACCGCGGCGTGCCGGTTCTCTCGGCCTACGGTCCGGTGGCGTTTCACGGCACGAACTTCGCCGTCCTCGCCGAGGTGGACGTGGAGGAGGCGCTGGCCGGCGTCGTCAGCATGCGCAACATCTCACTCGTGATAGGCGCCATCGTGCTCGTGGTGGTCGGCCTGATCGGCGTGCTGCTGGCCCGTAGCGTGGCCCGGCCCATCGCCTTGATGACGGGCGCCATGGGTCGCCTGGCGGAAGGCGACAAATCGGTCGAGATCCCGGCCCAGGATCGCACGGACGAGATCGGCGAGATGGCGCAAGCGGTGCAGGTCTTCAAGGACAACGCCATCCGCATGGAGGAGTTGGCCAAGGAGCAGGCCGAGGCCGAGCGCCAGGCCGCCGAGGCCAAGGAGAAGGCCGCCGAGGAGGAGCGGCGCCGAGAGGCCGAGCGCCTCGAGGCCGAGCGCCAGGCCGAGGAGGAGAAGCGCGCGGCCGAGCAGCGGGTCCAGGAGGAGAAGGCCGAGGCCGAGCGGCAGAAGGCGGAAGAGGCGGCCGAGCGGCAACGCAAGGCCGAGGAGCGGGCCAAGCGTCTCGAGGCCCTGATCCAGGGCTTCGACAGCCAGGTGAGCAGTGCCCTGGAGACGGTGTCCTCGGCGGCTACCCAGATGCAGACGACGGCCCAGTCGATGAGCGCGACGGCCGAGGAGTCGAGCCGCCAGAGCACCGCGGTGGCGACCGCCTCGGAGCAGGCCTCGAGCAACGTTCAGACCGTGGCCACGGCGGCCGAGGAGCTCTCGACCTCGATCGCCGAGATCTCCAACCAGGTGGCGCAGTCGGCCAAGATCGCCGAGGAGGCGGTGCGCGAGGCCGAGCGCACCAACTCGACGGTGCAGGGCCTGGCCGAGGCCGCCGGCAAGATCGGCGACGTGGTGGGCCTGATCAACGACATCGCCGGCCAGACCAACCTGCTGGCGCTCAACGCAACAATAGAGGCGGCGCGCGCCGGCGAGGCCGGCAAGGGCTTCGCGGTGGTGGCGTCGGAGGTCAAGAACCTGGCCAACCAGACGGCCAAGGCGACGAGCGAGATCTCGGGTCAGATCGGCGACATCCAGGCGGCCACCGAGGGTGCCGTGGGCGCCATCCAGGGCATCGGCGCGACCATCGCCAAGATCAACGACATCGCCAGCTCGATCGCCAGCGCGGTGGAGGAGCAGGGCGCGGCGACCAGCCAGATCAGCCGCAACGTGCAGGAGGCCGCCAAGGGCACCCAGGAGGTGACCGACAACATCACCGCCGTGACCCAGGCCGCCGTCGAGACCGGCAGCGCCGCCAACCAGGTCCTCGGGACGGCGGAGGAGATGGCGCAGCAGTCGACCACGCTGCGCGAGCAGGTCGAGAGCTTCCTCACCCAGATCCGCGCCGCCTGAGGCCGTGGCGCCCGTACACTCACCATCTCAATTCCCCGCCCCCCGAGTGCTTTAGTTAAACCGATCACGATAGGAAAACGACGAACTC
>CBDUZE010000007.1:0-152175 GCA_965371625.1 uncultured Alphaproteobacteria bacterium | reverse complement strand
GGGCGCTCAAGCGCCTAATGTCAGGCCCGATCCGAGGCCCGTCCGCCTCGCCCGCAGCCTCTCAGGCCGGGCGCGGCGCGGCGGGCTAAAGCGAGTGGAATGGTGCGAGCATGGCGATGACGGCGTTGGCAGCGGCCCCACAGCCGCTGGATACGGAGGCCTTGGATCCGAGGAAGTTCCGCGATCCCGACGTCACCGCCAAGGGCGAGCGCCGCGCCTCGGTCGTGCTCGGCGCGCTGCGGACGCTGTGGTTCGACACCGGCACGCTGTGCAACCTCACCTGCGCCCACTGCTACATCGAGTCGAGCCCCACCAACGACCGCCTCCAGTACCTCACCGTGGCCGAGGTCAGCGACTACCTCGACCAGGTCGCCGCCGCGCGCCAGCCCGTCGAGGAGATCGGCTTCACCGGCGGCGAGCCCTTCATGAACCCCGACATCATAGAGCTGATGACGGCGGCGCTGGGGCGCGGCCACCGGGTGCTGGTGCTGACCAACGCCATGCGCCCGATGATGAAGCTTGCGACCCCGCTCCTCGCCCTCATCGAGCGCCACGGCGCCCGGCTCACGCTGCGGGTTTCGCTCGATCACTACGCCAAGGCCTTGCACGAGTGGGAGCGCGGGCGGCACACCTGGGAGAAGACCCTGCCGGGGCTCAAGTGGTTGTCCGACAACGGCGTTCACCTCCACGTCGCCGGGCGCACCTGCTGGGGCGAGTCCGAGGCGACCCTGCGCGCCGGCTACGCCCGCCTCTTCGCCGCCGAGGGCATCCGCGTCGACGCCCACGATCGGGCCCAGCTGGTGCTGTTCCCCGAGATGGACGCCAGCGTCGACGTGCCCGAGATAACCGAGGCCTGCTGGGACCTCTTGGGCATCGACCCGGGGCGCATGATGTGCGCCTCCTCGCGCATGGTGATCAAACGCAAGGGCGAGGCCAGGCCGGTGCTCGTCCCCTGCACGCTGCTGCCCTACGACCGCCAGTTCGAGCTCGGCACCACGCTCGCCGAGGCCCTGGGCCCGGTCAAGCTCAACCATCCCCACTGCGCCAATTTCTGCGTCCTCGGCGGCGGCTCGTGCAGCGCCGCCGACTAAAGCGGTTCCGCATTGATCGGAACCGCTCCAGGCTCTCTTCGCTCACGGCAGCGGACCCAAGGGTCCGCGCCTGCGCGGGCGCGCCGGAGGGCCGGCGGGCCGCGGTCGCGGCCTGAGAGCGGTTCCAATTGACCTGGAACTGCTCTAGTGCTGGGCCACGAGCTTCGGCCAGGGCAAGAAACAAGGGATGACGAAAACGGAAAGCCACGGCGGCGAGGGGCGGGCCGAGCTCGGCGACATCGACGACGCCATCCTGGTCTTCGGCGGCCCCTACAGCAACCTTGAAGCCACCGAGGCGGTGCTCAGGGAAGCCCAGCGCCACGGCGTGCGGCCCGAGCGCGTCATCTGCACCGGCGACGTCGCCGCCTACTCCGCCGATCCCCAGGCCACCGCCGACCGCTTGCGCGCGGCCGGTGTCGCCGTGGTCATGGGCAACACGGACGAGTCCCTGGGTCAAGGGGCCGAAGACTGCGGCTGCGGTTACGAGGAGGGCAGCATCTGCGATCTCCTGTCCAAGCGCTGGTACGCGTACGGCGCGGCCCAGCTCGATGACGAAACCAAGCGTTGGATGATGGACCTGCCCCGCGCCATCGGCTTGAGACTGGGCGGGCGCCGGCTCAGCGTGGTGCACGGCGGGGTTTCGGAGATCAACCGGCCGATCTTCGCCTCGACTGCGGCGGAGGTGAAACGCGGCGAGATCGGGCTGAGCGGCGCCGAGGGCGTGATCGCGGGCCACTCGGGCCTGCCTTTCACACAAGTCTTCGGCGCCACGCTCTGGCACAACGCCGGCGTCGTCGGTCAGCCCGCCAACGACGGCACGCCCCGTGCCTGGTACAGCACCCTTCGAGTATCGGGCGAGAGCATCATCGTCGAGCACCACGCGCTCAGCTACGACCACGCCGCCGCGGCCGCCAAGATGCGCCGGAGCGACCTGCCCGAGGAATATGCGGAGAGTCTGGTCACTGGTCTGTGGCACAATTGCGACATCCTGCCGCTCGAGGAGCGGGCGCGGCGTGGACGGCGGCTCGAGCCCGAGCCGGTGGTCTGGGCCAGGGAAGCCGCGGACCGCGCCGCCTGTTGAGCTCGCCGCGCGTCGCTGGCGCCGCGCCCGGCGTCGGGGGCGCTGGACAAAAGCCCTTGCCAAGTCAATATTGAGATATTCGCCCCGCGCTCGAGGGCCGAAGGGAATGCCATGTACGCCGAGGTCACGCGCGACATAAAGGTAACGGTCCAGCCCCGCTACCTCGGGGAGCACTCGAATCCTGACGACAACCGTTACGTCTGGTCCTACAGCGTGCGCATCGAGAACCAGGGTGGCGATACGGTTCAGCTGTGCAATCGATACTGGAACATCACCGATTCGCTGGGCCGGGTGCAGGAAGTGCGCGGGGCCGGCGTGGTCGGCAAGCAGCCGGTGCTCAAACCCGGCGAGGCCTTCGAGTACACCAGCGGCACGCCGCTGGCGACGCCCTCGGGCATCATGTCGGGCAGCTACCAGATGCGCACCGCCGAAGGACAGGACTTCGAGGTCAAGATCCCCGCCTTCTCGCTCGACAGCCCGCACCAACCGGTGCTGGTCAACTGAGCGCGCGATGGCGCCCTTCGGAGCTCCGCGTCCGGCTTGCCCGGTCCTCGGCCGCGGCCTTTCCTGACCCTCGCTCCGCCGCCAACGTTCGGGCATCGACAGCTTGAGGAGAGCCTCAGTGAGCAGCCCCCGCATGATCCGCCTGGACAAGGTCGATTCCGCACCCGAGAGCGCGGCCGGGCCGCGCCCCAGCCGCCCCGACCGCGAGGCAGCGGAAGAGGCCGTGCGCACCCTGATCCGCTGGGCCGGCGACGATCCTGAGCGCGAGGGTCTCAGGGGCACGCCCGAGCGGGTGGCGCGGGCCTACGAGGAGTGGTTCTCGGGCTACGACGACGACCCCAAGGCCATCCTGCAACGGACCTTCGAGGAGACCGACGGCTACGACGAGATGATCGTGCTCCGCGACATCCGCCTGGAGACCTTCTGCGAGCACCATTTGGCGCCCATCGTGGGCAAGATTCACGTCGCCTACCTGCCCGAACACCGGGTCGTCGGCATCAGCAAGCTCGCCCGCCTGGTCGAGGCCTTCGCGCGTCGCCTCCAGATCCAGGAGAAGCTCACCGCCCAGATCGCCAATACCATCCACGAGGTGCTCGAGCCCAAGGGCGTGGCGGTGGTGATCGAGGCGGCGCACCAGTGCATGACCACGCGGGGGGTGCACAAGCCGGGGGCCGTCATGGTCACCAGCCGCATGCTGGGCATCTTTCGCAGCGATCCCAAGACCCGGCGCGAGGTGCTGGCGATGATCGGCAATCACGGCGGAGGCGCGAGCCTCTGAGCGCCGCCGGCGCGCCCCGGTCTCCGGGGCGCGCGGACTTGGAGGCAGCGCCCGGCGGTGAGCGATGGTCGCGAAGCGGACCCCGACGGGAAGCGGCGCCGTGATCAATTTTCGCCCCATCCTGCTCGCCCTCGGCCTGTTGCTCGCCGTGCTCGGCGGCGCCATGTGGTTGCCGGCGCTCGCCGACGCCATCGCCGGCGACGCGGACTGGAAGGTGTTCCTCGTCTCGTCGCTCGTCACCACCTTCACCGGCATCGCCCTTGCGCTTGCCAACCGAGGACCGGCGACCGCGCTTACCATCCGCCAGGCCTTCATCCTGACCACCGCCGCGTGGCTGGTCCTCGCCGCCTTCGCGGCCCTGCCCTTCACCCTGTCGCGGCACGGCCTCGACTTCACCGACGCCTTCTTCGAGGCCATGTCGGGGATCACCACCACCGGCTCGACGGTGATCTCGGGCCTCGATGAGTCGTCGCCGGGAATTCTGTTGTGGCGCGCGCTTCTGCAATGGCTGGGCGGCATCGGCATCATCATCATGGCGATCGCCATCCTGCCCATGCTGGGGGTCGGCGGCATGCAGCTCTTCCGCATGGATTCGTCCGACCCCTCGGAGAAGGTGTTGCCGCGCACGGCCCAGATCGCGGCCGCCACCGCGACCATCTACCTGGCTCTCAGCGTGGTCTGCGTGACGGCGCTGTGGGCCGCGGGGATGAGCCCCTTCGAGGCCCTGGCGCACGCCATGACCACCGTCGCCACCGGCGGGTTCTCGACCTCGGATCAGTCGGTGGGACATTTCTCGAGCGCCGCCGTCGACTGGATCACGACGCTGTTCATGATCCTCGGCAGCCTGCCCTTCGTGCTCTATCTGCAGGCGGTGCGGGGGGCGCCGTTGAAGCTCTGGCGCGACAGCCAGGTACGCTGGTTCCTCGCCATCCTCGCCGTCTCGGTGCTGGTGATGGCGCTGCGGCTGGTCCTCGACGGCACCGCCGGGCCCCAGGCGGCGCTACGCTACGCCGCCTTCAACGTGGTCTCGATCATCACCGGCACCGGCTACTCCACGGCCAACTACGGAAGCTGGGGCGGCTTCGCGGCGGTCGCCTTCTTCTTCTTCATGTTCATCGGCGGCTGCGCCGGCTCGACCTCGTGCGGCATCAAGATCTTCCGCTTCCAGGTGCTGGTGTCGACCGCCGGGGTGCAGATGCGGCGGCTGATTCAACCCCACGGCGTGTTCATCGCCCGTTTCAACGACAAGCCAATCCCCGAATCGGTCACCAACGCGGTGTTGAGCTTCATCTTCCTCTTCGTGCTGATCTTCGCCATCCTGGCGCTGCTGTTGATGGGCCTGGGCCTCGACTTCGTCACCAGCTTCTCGGGCGCGGCGACGGCGATCGCCAACGTCGGCCCGGGGCTGGGCGAGGTGATCGGGCCCGAGGGCACCTTCGAGCCCCTCCCCGCCGCCGCCAAGTGGCTGCTTTCGGCGGCGATGCTGTTGGGCCGGCTCGAGATCCTCACCGTGCTGATCCTCTTCACGCCCGGCTTCTGGCGCTCCTAAGCGCCGCTCGCGGCCCCGGGCCGGAGGCCGCCACGCAGGCCCACGAGCCCGGCCAGGTCGTCGAGAATGGCGAGGAACACCGGCACCACGATCAGCACCAGGAGCGCCGCCACGGCGAGCCCGAACACCAGGGTGATGGCCATCGGAATCAGGAACTGCGCCTGCAGGCTGGTCTCGGACATCAGCGGCAGGAGCCCGCCGATGGTGGTGAGCGAGGTCAGGATCACCGCCCGCAGGCGGTCCTGGGCGCCGCCGACGATGGCCTCGTGGAAGGGCTCGCCGCGGGCCAAGCGCTCGTCGATGCTGCTGACCAGGATGATCGAGTTGTTGACCAGGATGCCGGCCAGGCCCAAGAGCGCGATCAGGCTCAGGATGGTGAGGTCGAAGCCCATCACCAGGTGGCCGACGACGGCGCCCACCAGGCCGAAGGGGATGATCAGCATGACCACGATGGGGCGGCTGTAGCTCGAGAACACCCAGGCCAGGATGATGTAGATGGCGACCAGGCCGACCGCCGCTCCGGCCCGCATATCGGCGAGCGTCCGCGCCTCCTCCTCGGCCCGGCCCTTGAGGGTGAAGCCGAGGCCATGGCGCGCGGCGATCTCGGGCAGGCCCTGGACCCTGAGCCGCTCGCGCACCTCGCGGCCGTTGGTGACGTCGTTGTCGACCTCGGCGGTGATCGCCACCTGCCGCACCCCGTCCTCGCGGCGGATGCGGGCGAAGCCCGCCTTCTCGCGCACCTCGACGACCTCGCTGAGCGGCACCTCGGCGCCGCCCGGGCCGCGCAGATAGAGATCGCTGAGCGCCGTCAGGTTGACCTCGCCGCGCGGGTACTGGACGCGCACCGTGACCTCGTCGTCGTCGCGGGCGAAGCGCTTGGCGATGACGCCCTCGAAGGCGTGGCGCACCTGGCGTCCGACGCTCTGGGTCGAGAAGCCCATGGCGTGGCCGCGCGGGGTCACCGTGAGCAACACCTCCTGCTTGCCGTAGGGCAGGTCGTCCTCGATGTCGCTGATGCCCGGGAAGCGGGCCAGCAAGGCCCGCACCTCGAGCGCCGCGGCCTTGAGCGCCTCGGGCGTGCCGCCGGTGAAGCGGATGTCGATCTCGCGCCCCGGCGGCCCGCCCACAACCTCGGTCAGCGCCAGCCGGTCGAGACCCGGCAGGGGCCGGATGCGGCGGCGCCAATCGGCGATGAACTCGGCCGTCCGCACCGCTCGGTAGTCCGAGGGGACGAGCTCGACGTGAAGGCTTCCCAGGTGGTCGCCGCTCAGCGTCATGAGCCCCTGGCGGGCCACCGAGCGGCCGATCCGGCCCAGGCTCATCACTACCAGCCCCCCGCGCCCCTCGGTCAGCGCCTCCTCGGCTTGCCCGAGCGCGCGCTCGACCTCGTCGATCATGGCCTGGGTCTGCTCGCGCGGGGTGCCGGGGGCGAACGAGAAGTTGACCAGGATGGCGTCGGACTCGGGCGTGGGGAAGAACACGAACGGCACCCGGCCCCCGATCACCAGGCCGAAACAGAGGATCAGCACGGCGATGGCACTCGAGAAGCAGAGGTAACGCCAGCGCAGACACCAGGCCACGGCGCGGCGAAAGCGTCCCGCCCGGAAGCGTTCGAAGCGGCCGTCGAACCACCTGCGGAAACGGGTGCGGCGTACCTCGACCAGCCTCAGCGCGCCGCGCAGATGCCCCGGCAGAATGAGGAAGCACTCGACCAGGCTGGCCAGCAGCACCGAGACCGCGACGAATGGAATCGCCGAGATGACCTGGCCGATGATGTCGGTGATCATGAAGATGGGCACGAAGGCGGCGATGGTGGTGAGCGAGGAGGCGATCACCGGCGCCAGCATCCGCGTGGCGCCGGTCTCGGCGGCCGGGATCGGCTCCATGCCGGTGGCGCGGCGATAGGCCGCGTGCTCGCCGACGACGATGGCGTCGTCGACGATGATGCCGAGCGTCATGATCAGCGCGAACAGGCTCACCATGTTGATGCTTTGGCCGCTCAGGTACATCACCGCCAGGGTCGCCAGCATGGCCACCGGGATGCCGGCCGCCACCCACACCGCGACGCGGGCGTTGAGGAAGACGAAGAGCACGAGCAGCACCAGGACCAGGCCGCCGGCTCCGTTGCGCAAGAGAAGGTTGATGCGATCGCGAATCAGGCTCGCCCGCACGTCGAACTGCTCGAGCGCGAGGCTCTGGGGCAGGGTCGGCCGAATCTCCTCGAGATAGCGGTCGACGGTCCTGGCGACGACCAGGGCGTCGGCGGAGGTGGCGCGCTGCACGTGCAGCTCGATCGCCGGTTGGCCGCGCCGCCGCCCCACCTTGCCCACCTCCTCGAAGGTGTCGCTGATACGGGCAATGTCGCGGAGGTAGATCTTCTCGCCGTTGTCCAACGCCCGCACCTCGATCGCGCCCACCGCCCTGGCGTCCATGGCCAGGCCCAGGCTGCGGATCTGCTTCTCGAAGGCGCCCTCGACGCGGCCCGACGGCAGGTCCTGGGAGCTGGCGCCGATGCGGGCGGCGATCTCGGCGAGCGTGAGGTCGAGACGGCGCAACGCCCCCGCCGCCACCTCGACCCAGATTTCCTCGTCGCGGGCGCCGAACAGCTCGACCCGGTCGATGCCCCGGGCCAGCAAGTCCTCGCGGATGCGCTCGGCGAAGCTCTTGAGCGCGGCCTCGGGCATGGCGCCCGAGACCACCAGCCGCGAGATGGTGTCGTAGCGCACCACCCGCCGCACGATCGGGCGCTCGCTGTCCTCGGGAAAGGTGGTGATGCGGCCCACCGCCGAATCGACGTCCGAAAGCGCAGCCTGCATGTCGGTCCCGGGTTCGAACTCGACGATCACCGTGGCCGCCCCTTCGACGGCATGGCCGATGACCCGCTTGACCGAGTTCTGGAAGCGCACCTCGGGCTCCAGGGCGCGAACGATGTTGGCCTCGACATCCGCGGCGCTGGCCCCGGGCCAGACGATGTTGACGGTGATCATGTCGATACCGATATCGGGCCAGAACTGGGTGTTGAGCCTGAACAGCGCCAACACGCCGGCCACCAGCATCAGCGCCATCAACAGGTTGGAGGCGGTGCGGTGGCGCACGAAGAGGCCGATGAGCGAGCGCAGGAACATGCTCAGCGCACCTCGACCTTGAGACCGGGCCCGATCTCGGGAAAGCGGGTAACGATCGCCTGCTCGCCCTCGGCAAGGCCGCTCTCGATGAGGACGTGATCGCCGTCGCGGGCGACCACCACCACCTGGCGGGCGCCGACCCGGCCTTGGCTGACCACGTAGACGGTGTCGCCGCCGTGGAGGACGCTCTCGGGCAACCGCGCCACGCCGGCGTAGGCGCGATCGGGAATGCGCACCTCGACGAAGGCGCCGGGCCTCAAGAGTCGCTCGAGCCCGTCGTGCAGGAGCCGTGCGTAGAGATCGACGCCGCCGCTCGCCGCCTCGATCCTGGGGCCCACGCGGTCGACGATGGCGGTGAACTCGAGGCCGCGAGCCCCGGTGCGCCAGGTTACCGCCGCCAGGCGCCCCTTGAAACCGCCCTCGGCCTCGAGAATGCGCCCGAACTGGACGTCCGAGAGCTGGAAGCTGACCTCGAGACGGCCCGCGTCGACGAGCTGCGCGAGGCGGTCGTTGACGCCGACACGCTTGCCGAGCTCGGCCTCGATGTCGAGCACGAAACCGTCGAAGGGCGCCGCCACGCGGGTCCGTTCGAGGTCGCGCCGGGCCCGCCGCACGGCGACGCCGAGGCGCTCGATCACGGCGCGCTGCTGGTCGACGCGGGCCTCCTCGGCGGCCACCCCGTTGCGCCGCGTCTCGACCAGTTGGCGCTGCTTGGAGTGCGCCATGATGGCGTTGTCGAGGGCCTTGGCCGAGACCGTGCCCTTGCCGTGGAGCTTGTCGATGCGGGCGAGGTCGCGGCCCGTGACCTCGAGCTGCTCGAGATCGCGTTCGAGCGACTGGCCCTCGGCGCGATGGTGGGCCTCGATCTCCTTGAGCCGGGCCTCGGCCTCGACGAGTTGGGCGCGGCGCTCATCGAGGGTGGCGCGATACTCGAAGGGGTCGATGGCCACCAGCAGCTCGCCGGCGCGCATCGTGCCGCCGTCGAGGAAGTTCTCGCCGACCTCGATCACCTGGCCCGCCACCAGCGCCCGCATCTCGACCTCGCGCCCCGCTACCACCACGCCGTAGAGCGAGAGCTCGGGGCGCTGGTCGCCGTACTCGACTTCCGCCACGTTGACCGTCCACACCCGTTCCAGCGGCTCGGCCGGGCTGACCTCGGGCTTGGTCGCCTTGAGGTAGCCCGCCCCGGCCACGCCGAGGGCCAGGATCACCAGCGGCAGGACGATCTTGAGCAGCTTGCTCATCGCCCCGGGCCTAATCGCGCCGCGCCGCGTCAGCGCCGCCCGCCTCGGCGGCGCCGAGGCCGAGCGTCGCGAGGACCGCCGGCGTCACCACCCCGATGACGCGCTCGACGCGCTCCGGCGTGTAATCGTCCCAGTCCAGCCGCCACAACACCACCGAGCGGCCGAGACCGAACAGCATGCACTGGCCCACCACCCCTTGGGTCAGGAGCCGCGTCTCCTCGTCGCCCGGCGCGCGCCCGGTGGCGGCCGCCACCAGCTCCGCGAGCGCGTCCTGGAGGGGATCGATGTGTCCGCCCATGATCAGCGCGAAGGCCGCCGAAGGCTGGTTGATCTCGCGCAGCATGAGTTGGATGCGCCAGCGCGGCAGGGCCGAGGTCAGCACGAAGCTCAGGACGCCGCGGACGAAGTCGCTGGCGAGCCGGGCGAGCTTCCGCCGGTCGTCTCCGGCCTCGGCGAGCCTGCCTCCGAGCAACCCGATCAAGGCTTGGCGCTGGGGCTCGAGATCGTCGATCAGGTGCTGGATCACCGCCTCATAGAGCCGCTCCTTGCCGCCGAAGTGATAGGTGATGGCGGAGAGGTTGACGCGCGCGGCGCGGGCGATCTCGCGGGTCGAGACGGCGTCGAAGCCCTGCTCGGCGAAGAGCGGACCCGAGGCCTCGATGAGGCGCGCCGAGGCGCTCGTCTGGCCGCCCTCGCCCGCGCCTTCGGAGCTCGGCCCGTCGCCACCGGCCGCGCCGGGGCCGGTGGCGACACGGCGCTCCGCCCCGCGGCCTCGTTGTTCGCCCTCGCGCCCGCTCCCGCGCTCGCCTTCTCGCCACCGACCGCGGTTTTTTCCACGCTCGGAAGGGTCTCGGTCAATCGTTTGAACCATAGCCTAGAGATAGCCCTTCCGAGCCCGCCGCGCAAGCACCGCCGAGCGCCGGCTCCGGCCTCCTCGTGCGCGGCCGCCGGGGCTCACGGGGCAGCGCCGGCTGACCGCCGGTGCCATCGTGGACCGGGGAAGCGGCGACCGATATGGTGGGGCACTAAGCCCCGGGGTGCCGCCGCGCCTCGGTCGAACAGCGAGGAGCGGTGCGCGGAATGGCCGGCCAGATCTTCACCCCCGTCGAAATGATCAAGCGGCTCGTCGCCTTCGATACCACGAGCCGGGAGTCGAACCTGGCGCTGATCGAGTTCGTGGCCGACTACCTGACCGGCCACGGGGTGCGCTCCGAGATCATCCACGACGAGAGCGGAGCCAAGGCCAACCTCTACGCCACCATCGGTCCCCGAGGGGCGCGGGGCGTCGCGCTCTCCGGCCATACCGACGTGGTGCCCGTGGACGGCCAGGACTGGCACTCCGATCCCTTCTCGGTGGTCGAGGCGGACGGCCGGCTCTACGGCCGCGGCACCGCCGACATGAAGAGCTTCATCGCCGTGGTGCTGACGCTGGTGCCCGAGTTCCTCTCGGGCGACCTCGAAACCCCCATCCACCTCGCCTTCTCCTACGACGAGGAGGTCGGCTGCCTGGGCGTGCACGGCATCGTCGAGCACTTCGAGCGCCACGGCATCCCACCCCGCCTCGCCATCGTCGGCGAGCCCACCGGCATGAGGGTGGTGGACGCCCACAAGGGCATCCGCGCCTTCACCACCACGGTGACCGGCTTGGAGGCCCATTCGGCGGCCACCCACATCGGCGTCAACGCGGTGATGTACGCCGCCGAGCTGATCGCCTATCTCGGCGCGCTGGCCGAGGAGATGAAGGGGCGCGGCGACGGGGATCGCTTCGAGCCGCCCTACACCACCGTCCACGTCGGGCTCATCGAGGGCGGCACCGCGCTCAACATCATTCCCAGATCGTGCCGCTTCACCTGGGAGTACCGCCTGCTGCCGGGGGGCGAGGAGAACGAGGTCCTCGATCGCTTCGAGAGCTTCGCCAAGGACCAGGTGCTGCCCCGCATGCGGGCGCTGTCCGAGGCCGCGGACATCGTCACCGTGCAGCTCGCGCGGGTCCCGGCGCTCAACCCGGAGCCGGGCTCGGAGGCCGAGGCCCTGGTGCTCAAGCTGATCGAGAGCAACCAGACCTTCGCCGTCTCCTACGGCACCGAGGCCGGCATCTTCCAGGCCGCGGAGGTCCCCACCGTGGTCTGCGGGCCCGGCGACATCCTGCAGGCGCACAAGCCCGACGAGTTCATCGAGCTCGAGCAGGTCGAGCGCTGCGTCGCTTTCCTGCGCCGCCTCGTGGCCCACCTCCGGACCGCCTGAGGCGGCTCGCGAAGCCACCCGGGATGACCGCCAAAGAGCCGCCCGCGATCTCGCGCCACCAACGCATCTATGCCCTGGTGCGCCGCGTTCCCGAGGGCCAGGTGGCGAGCTACGGCCAGCTTGCCAAGCTCGTCGGCTGTGGCGCCCGCCTCGTCGGCTACGCCATGGCGGCGCTCCCCGCCGGCAGCGACGTGCCCTGGCACCGGGTCATCAACGCCGACGGCGGCATCAGCCCGCGGCGCGGCGGCGGCGGCGAGATCCGGCAGCGCCGACGGCTCGAGGCCGAGGGCCTGCGCTTCGACGCCCGCGGCCGCGTCGACCTCGAGACCGTGGGCTGGCACGGCCCCGGTTGGGACTGGCTCGAGCGCCACGGCTACGATCCCGGGGCGCTGTGAGCCGCCGCGCGCCCTGGCCAGGCACCACAGGCTAACGCAGGTACTTCACCAGGTGCTGGTTGATCTGGTTCAAGAGCTGGGCGTTGATGTCGTTCATCAACGCCTCGGTGAGCTCGAAGAACACCTTCTCGCGGTCATTGAGCGTGATGTCCTCGGGCACGGACCGAGACCGGGTGGCCACGGCGCGCACGAAGGCCGCCCGGTCGCCAACCGCCGAGCGGATCTCGATCTCCATCACCAGCTTGGCGTCGTAGCGCTCGGACTGGTCCTTGGTGACCAGCCCGGTAATCCCCGTCGTCTTCTTGAGCGGCACCTCGACGACGCTCGCTTCGCGCACCACGGCGAGGGCGAGGCCCGCCGCGCCCACTGCCTCAAGGCGATCCTCGAACCAACGTCTGGCGGCGGCGGCCGGTGGAATCGGGAACTCGTGCTCGACGTTGGGAGGCGTCAGCGGCGGCACGTAGACCTCGACGATCTCGACCGCCGCGACATCGAGCCGGATGGCACCCAGGTGGCCGTAAGTGAGCTGTGGGTAGACGGGCTCGGGCGGCGGCACGGTGCAGGCGCTGACGGCGCCGGCAATCGCCAGCACCACGAGCGCGTTCGAAACGAGGCGAGAGAAGACCATGCCGAATCGGTCCTGCTACAGGGCGCCAGGGTTACTTGCCGATCATGGCGATTTCAAGGCCGGGCGAGGACGGCGATGTCCCCTTCGGCGAAGGCGAAGGCGGCGTTGCAGAACTGACAGGTGACGACGATGCGCTCCTCGACCACCATGTCGGCGAGCTCATCCGCCTTGAACGACTCGAGCATGCGCCGGACCCGCTCGCGGCTGCAGCGGCAGCCCTCCTCGAGGGGCCGCGGCCGGTACACCCGGACGCCGCTCTCGTGGAACAGACGGTAAAGGATCTCGTTGGGGAGCAGCGCCGGATCGGTGAGCTCCCGGTCCTCGAGGGTCCCCACCAGCGTCAGCGCCTGGCGCCAGGCGTCCTCCCGCTCCTCGTCGCCATCGAGGCCATCGAGGCCGCGCGCGGTGCCGCCGCCGGCCGGCAGGCTCTGCACCATCAGTCCGCCGGCGCGCCACCGCGAACCGCGTTCGCCGCCCTTGAGGCGGGCGACCGCGAGCCGCACCCCGGCCTCGAGCTGCTCGGACTGGCGGAAGTAGCTGTGGGCGCACTCGGCCAGGGTGGCGCCGGCGAGCTCGACATAGCCCTGGTAGACCTCGGTGTCCGGACCGAGGTCGACGGTGAAGGCGAGATGGCCGGCGCCCAGCAGCCGCGGCACCGGCCCCGCCGGCGAGCGCCCCGGCCCGAGCACCTTGGAGAGCGCGGCCCGGTCGTACCGGGCATAGCCGCGCAACTCCCCCGGGGTCGCGAAGTCGGCGACCATCATGCTGATCGGCCCGTCGCTCTGGGTCTGGAGCGTGAGCAGGCCATCGAACTTAAGCGCCCCGGCGAAGACCGCGGCGAGCACCAAGAGCTCGCCCAGCATCTCCGCCACCGGCTCGGGGTAATCGTGGCGGCAGAGGATGGTATCGATGGCCGGGCCCAGCCGGACCAGCCGGCCGCGCACCGTGCCGGGCTCTAACTGAAAGGGCTGGACGACGTCGTCTGGGGGGCGCGTGGACATTCACGCCAGGCACCAGGCGAGGATGCCCTTCTGCGCGTGGAGCCGGTTCTCGGCCTCGTCCCAGACCACCGACTGCGGCCCGTCGATGACCGCGGCCGAGACTTCCTCGCCGCGGTTGGCCGGCAGGCAATGCATGAAGATCGCCTCGGGCGCCGCCGCTGCCATCAGTCGCTCGTCGACCCGATAGGGGGCCATCAGGTTGTGGCGCCCGGGCGCCGGCTCGTCGCTCATCGAGACCCAGACGTCGGTGACCACGCAGTCGGCGCCCTCGACCGCGCGCTCGGGCTCAGCCTCGAGGCTGACCCGGCCGCGCTCGCGCCCGGCCCAGTCGAGCACCTCCTGGGGCGGCGAGAGCTGCTCGGGGCAGGCCAGGCGGAGCTCGAAGTCGAAGCGCACGGCGGCGTGGATCCAGCTCGTCGCGAGGTTGTTGCCGGCCCCGCTCCAGGCCACCACCCGGTCCTTGATGGCGCCGCGGTGCTCCTCGAAGGTCATCACGTCGGCCATCAGCTGGCAGGGATGGCTGAGGTTGGTGAGGCCGTTGATCACCGGCACCTCGGCGTGGCGCGCCAGCTCGAGCAGGAGGTCGTGGCGAGTGGTGCGGATGACGATGGCGTCGACATAGCGCGACAGCGCCCGCGCGGTGTCGGCCACGGTCTCGCCGCGGGCGAGCTCGAGGTCGCCCGAGTTGAGGGTGATGGTCTGGCCACCGAGCTGGCGCATGCCGACGTCGAACGAGACCCGGGTGCGCGTCGACGGCTTCTCGAAGATCATCGCCAGGATCCGGCCATCGAGGGGCCGCTCGGGGTGGGGCCGGGCGCGGCCTCCGTCAGGCCGGCTCGACTTGAGCGCCGCGGCGTGGTCCAGGATCCCCCTCAAGGTGGCGCCGTCGAGGGCCTCGAGGTCGAGGAAGTGCCTGGGCGCGGTCATTTTCCGAGCGCTTGGCAGGCCGCCTCGAGCATGCCGGTGGCCTCGCTGACGTGGCCGTTGTCGATGATCAGCGGGGGCAGCAAGCGGAGCACGTTGTCGCCGCCGGGGACCGCGAGAAGGCCTTGCTCGCGCACCGCGGCGAGCACCTCGGTGTTGGGCACCCGGCACTTCAGCGCCACCATCAGGCCGGTGCCGCGCACCTCCTCGACCACCTCGGGGTAGCGCTCGAGGAGCATGGCGAGCTGTTGGCCGAGGTGGTTGGCGACGTCGCGCACGTGTTCCAGGAAGCCGTCCTCGAGGATCACGTCCACCACCGCGTTGGCGATCGCCATGGCCAGCGGGCCGCCGCCGTAGGTCGAGCCGTGGGTGCCGGCGGTCATGCCGAGCGCGGCGCGCTCGGTGGCGAGGCAGGCGCCGACCGGAAAGCCGCCGCCGATGCCCTTGGCGATGGCCATGACGTCGGGCGTGACCCCGGCCCATTCGTGGGCGAACAGCTTGCCGGTGCGGCCCATGCCGCACTGGATCTCGTCGAACAGGAGCAGCAGTCCGGCCTCGTCGGCGATCTCCCTGAGCCCCCTCAGGAACTCAGGACTGGCCGGGATGATCCCGCCCTCGCCGATCACCGGTTCGACGAGGATGGCCGCGGTCTCCTCGCCCACCGCCGCGCGCACCGCCTCGAGATCGCCGAAGGGCGCCTTGTCGAAGCCCTCGACCTGGGGCTCGAAGCCCTCGAGGTGCTTGTCCTGGCCGCCGGCGGCGATGGTGGCCAGGGTGCGCCCGTGGAAGGCGCCGGCGAAGGTGATGATGCGGTAGCGTTCGGGCGCGCCGCTGGCGTCGTGGTAGATCCGGGCCATCTTGAGTGCGCACTCGACGGCCTCGGCGCCCGAGTTGCCGAAGAACACGGTGTCGGCGAAGGTGGCGGCGACGAGGCGCTCGGCGAGGCGCTGCTGATCCGGGATCTGGTAGAGGTTGGAGACGTGCCACAGCTTGGCGCCCTGCTCGCCGAGCGCCTTGACCAGGTGGGGGTGGGCATGGCCCAGGCTGTTGACCGCGATGCCGGCCGCGAAGTCGAGGTAGCGGCGCCCCTCGGCGGTATAGAGGTAGGGCCCCTCGCCGCGCTCGAAGGCGAGGTCGGTCCGCCGGTAGGTGGGAAGCAGGGCGGGAAACACGGGGACACCTCCCTCGAGCGCCGCGGACGGCGCGCAGGCCAAGCGTGATCGGGAAAGGCGCGAGATTATGGGCGCCCGCGCGCGGCTGTCAACCGGAGCACTCGCCCCCGCTCACGCCTTGAGCTTGTAGCCGCTGGCGAAGAGCCGGTGGCAGAGCGCCCAGAGCGCCAGGTCGACGGCGATCAGCACCACCACGCCGGTGAGCACCGAGCCGTCCGAGTGGCCGATGAAGCCGTAACGGAAGCCGTCGATCATGTAGAAGAAGGGGTTGAACTGGCTCACCCCGTGCCAGGTCCCGGGCAGCCGCTCGACCTCGCCGATGCTCTCGCCCGTGACGTGTAGCATGCAGGCCAAGGCCGTCGCCGCATCCTCGCCCGCGAGGTCCGTGGTCTTGGCGACGGCGATCAGCCTCCCGTCGAACTCGGCGAACAGCGAGACGGAACGCCTGAGGCCGCCCAGGCCCGCGTAGACCGCCACCAGGCCCGTTACCTGGCTGGCGAGCGAGCGGCCGTTCGCACCGCCGCGCTCGCCCGGCTCACCGACAAGAGTCCCGCGGAGGCGGGCTGCGAGGCCGTGCAGATGCGCTGGAGCGCCTGCTGACCGTTCCGGGGGAACCCGATCAGCTTGGTCTTCGTCCTGCGGCCCCCGCGGGCGCGGAGGTCGCTCGCCAGACTCTTGGTGCCATGGGTTTGAAACGTCCACAGCCCTGTCCGCTATCATGGACTGTTGGCGACTGACGGAATCCCGGCGTGCGCCAACACCGCCGTGTCGAGGCGATGACGATGCTTCACCAGAGGTCTGGATATCTGTTGAGAGTCCGAAGCGGCCTGTAATGGCAAATGGACGCATTCAGACCCAAGGACTCCACGTGGTAAACTTCAGCTCATACAACCATCGAAGATAGAAGGCTTAGCACCTATGGCACAGAAATTCCGGCTGATAGTCCTCGGCGCTGGCTTCTCACGCCCAGCGGGCTTCCCACTCGCAACAGAACTCTGGCAAGAGATAATGCAGTACACTAAACATCTTGAAGGGCGAGCATCGAAGTTCCATAACGATCTGAACGCTTACATCGACTATCGTCGTGATTGCGACGGGTTAGACCTCACATGGGAAGAAGTCGATTTCGAGGACTTCATGCGGTTTCTCGACGTCGAGCACTTTCTCGGCCTCCGTGGCTCTGACACCTGGAGTGATGAGGGAAACGAAGGGACGATTGTTGCCAAAACTCTGATTGGAGCGATATTGGCCGACCGCCTGGATAGGCTGAATGAAATTCCAAAGCTGTATCTCGAATTCGCGCATCGCCTACAAGCAAATGATATCGTGATTACCTTCAACTACGACACGCTGCTTGAACGAGCACTTGATACTGTGGCGAAGCCTTATCGTCTGTTCCCCATGCGGTACACGTCAGTCAATAGATTTAGTGCTGCCGTTGGGGACGACAGGGACGAAGTTATTGTCCTCAAAATGCATGGTTCCATCGACTGGTTTGATCGAAAAGGATTCAAAATAGCTGAACTGGATCACAAACGATTAGGAGCGCCTCCTCCTCACGACATAATCTTCTCGCATGCGGATGAACTTTGTATCCAACCTGTAGTGGATGGACCTCGATTCGACAGTGATCCCTTGCGTACAGTTTATCGAGTTGGGAAACTTACGGAGCTATATAATAGAGGTATAATGTTCTTAGCAACGCCACGTATCCTTCCACCGTCATCTGCAAAGATCGTGTATGCAAGACAGATCGGAGATTTCTGGGATGGCATGAACAGCGCGGGAACGCTCAATTTTGGCATGGCCATCATCGGATTTTCACTGCCAGCGCAGGACGAATACGCACGCCAGAGTATCTATTCCCTTGTGACGAACTACCAGGCGGTCGAGTGGGGGACGACGGTCTTCGGGAATATGAAATCACCTCTTGCAATTGTCGATTACTTTGCGAACGAAGACGACGAGAAGGCATTTCAGAGGCGCTATCGGTTCGTGGATTGGGAGCGCGCCATTTTGCATGGCAGGGGTTTCGATCTCACAGCTCTCGATTCGATTTTCCAGTGACCGTCCAAGCTTACGCCACGATCGCTGGCCGGTTAGTGGTTCTGCCAAACATCGGCGTGGCCGATCCGGACGACTGCGGTAGTGAAATGTAGGATTGATACGCAGGTGCGCTGCGCTGCTCGGACTGCTCTACGTTGGTATCCCTATACAGATACGTAACTGCAAAAAACTTTTGGTCTTGTGCTGTCCTAGAGTCAATCAACAATGCTTTGCAAAGTATTAGCGCATAAACTAGAACGATAACGAAAATAGTGTATGAGAACCATACCATCAACCGTGTCGCTCTATATTTATAAGGCCTTTCGTAAGTGTAATCCTGAGCAATCGGCTCCATATCAAATAACTTCAGCAGATCATTCTTTATTTGGCCAGCAATTGTATGATCTCGGTTAACTCGACTCAAGTGCCTGGAAACGATCAGGAGAAAGAACATTGTTAGTAAGACTACGATGAAGGCCTGTCCTTCTGTAAGCATTCGAGCGAGGTTTAATGCCAAGCCCACTGCGGTCATAGTAAGGGCAAATTCGGTCACCATTAGCTGATCTCGGTATCGAAACTCGTCTGCGACCAATTTCAGTTCCTCTAACTTCAAACGCCTTTGAGATTCGGTTAAATTTTCTAAGATCATGCGGTGTCTCCTTGTCGGGTCGATCGCACCAGTAATGACAAACGCATATGTCGTGGGCTCAGAAATCGTAATACTTGTCCTCACGCGTCTGTCAAGTGACACACAATTGACCGCGAGAGTTCCGCTGTGCGCCCGAGCGGAAGTCGCCCATGATGTCGCGGGTGGCGATCAGGGTCTCGAGTGGCGTGATCGAAACGGGCCCTCACGCCTTGAGCTTGTAGCCGCTGGCGAAGAGCCGGTGGCAGAGCGCCCAGAGCGCCAGGTCGACGGCGATCAGCACCACCACGCCGGTGAGCACCGAGCCGTCCGAGTGGCCGATGAAGCCGTAACGGAAGCCGTCGATCATGTAGAAGAAGGGGTTGAACTGGCTCACCCCGTACCAGATCCCGGGCAGCCGCTCGACCGAGTAGAAGGTGCCCGAGAGGAACGAGAGCGGGGTGATGACGAAGTTGGTCAAGGCCGCCATGGCATCGAAGCGGTCGGCCCAGATGCCCGTGATGACGCCGATCAGCGACAGCATCAGCGAGCCCGCGACGGCGAAGAAGGCCACCGCCGCCGGGTCGTGGATCTGGAGCGGCACGATGACCCACATCGCCAGCGCGACCACGATGCCCACCAACACGCCCCGGGTCACGCCCCCCATGACGAAGCCGAAGGCGAGCTCGCCCGAGCTCAGGGGCGGCATCAACACGTCGACGATGTTGCCCTGGATCTTGGCGATCAGGAGCGACGAGGAGCCGTTGGCGAAGGAGTTCTGGACGATCGCCATGACGATCAGGCCGGGCGCCAGGAACTCGAGGAACGGCACCTCGCCGACGGTGCGCATGCTGCCGCCCAGCGCCAGCGAGAAGATGGCCAGGAACAAGAGCGTGGTCACCATGGGCGCCACCAGGGTCTGCCAGAACACCTTGATGAAGCGCTGCACCTCCTTGAGGTAGAGCGTGGTGACGCCGCGCCAGTTGACGGCACCGATGACTCGGGGCTCGGTCAGGATCATGCCTCGATACTCCGCATGGCTCTCGCGCCGCGCCGGGGGGGGGGGCGGCCGAGAGCGATCGCCTTGGCTCGCGCTATTCGCCGTCGCTGTCGGGCTCGCCGGCGGAAAGCGGGCGCCGCGCCACCCGCTGCGCGGGCCGGCGCTCGACGGGCTCGGGCGCCTCGGGCACCTCGGGCACCACCTGCGCCGCCGGCCTGGCCGCGGGCGGCGCCGCGGCGGCGCCCATCTCGACCCGCACCGGCGGCGCCGCGCCCTCCTTGTCGACGCCGAAGTAGAGGGTCTGGTGGGGGAAGGGAATCTCGATCCCGAGCTCGTCGAAACGCGCCTTCATGCGGCGGTTGAACTCGCGGCGCACGGCCCACTGGCGGATCGGCTTGGTCTTGATCCGGGCCCGGATCACCACCGCCGAATCGGCGAGCTCGTTGACGCCGGCGATGTCCAGGGGCGCGAGGATGTTGGGCCCCAGGTCCGGGTCCTCGCGCATCTCGTCGACGATCTCGCGCAGCACCTCGAAGACCTCGTCGACGTCCTCGCGGTAGGCGATGCCGACGTTGAGAACGGCGTAGGAGTAGTCCTTGGTGAGGTTGGTCACCGTTTCGACCGAGCTGAAGGGGATGAGATGCACCGTGCCCGCGTAGTCGCGCAGCCGGATGGTGCGGACGCTGATGCTCTCGACGACGCCGGTATAGCCGCCGAGCGTGGCTATGTCGCCAACCGCGAGAATGTCCTCGAAGAGGATGAAGGCGCCGGTGATGATGTCCTTCACCAGGGTCTGGGCGCCGAAGCCGACCGCCAACCCCACCACCCCGGCGCCGGCCAGGAGCGGCCCGATCTCGACCCCCAGCGTCGCAAGGATGCTGAGGCCGCTCACGGTGACGATGGTGGCCAGGAGCGCCTTGCGCGCCAGCGGCAGGAGCGTGCGGGTGCGGGCGCCGCGCTCGATCAACTGGCCGTCCTCATCGGTGGCCTCGAGGAAACGGGAGATGGCGGCGTCGGCGAACTCCCACACCAGCGCCGCCGCCGCCAATACGAAGACGATGTCGAGGGCGCCGGCCGCCAGCGCCCGCCCGTTGTCGGCGCCGATCCACGATAGCACGTCGACGCGCCAGGCCTGCAGCGCCACCAAGAGCGCCACCAACCAGACCACGAACTCGAGGGCGTAGCGGACGACGGCGAGATAGCGGTCGGCGCGCTCCTCGAGCGCCGGATAGCGGGCGCGGATCTCGGTGCTGATGCGGAAGGCCCGCGTCACCCCGAGCCGCACCAGGGAGACCAGCAGACGCGCCACCACCGCCGCGGCCAGGGTGATCAGGGTGCCGCGCAAGAGGTAAGTGAAGCCGTCGGGGATCTCGAGCACCCAGACCCCGAAAATCATCAGGATGTAGAGCGCGGCGAGCACGTGCCAGACATCGCCCAGCCGGCCGCGAACCGCCCGCAGGGCGGGGTTGAGCTCGGCGCGCCGTTCCTCCGGCCCGCGGATTGCCCCGGCCACCGCGGCCCGGTTCTGCAGCACCAGCACCAGCACCATCGCCGCCGCCAGCAAGCCCAAGAGCTTGACGAAGATGTCGTAGCCCGCTTGCGGCAGGCCCAGCACCAGCCCGGCCTGGGCGATGAAGTAGCCGTAGACCGGGATGTTGATGAGCCGCCGCACCCAGACGAAGACGTAGGCGGCGGTTACGTCCTCGAGCACGACCAGCCGCAGCGACGGCGCCAGCGGCGTGAACACGAGCCGGGCCACGGCGAGGCCCGAACGGGCGACGACGATGGCGTTGATCGCCGCCAACAGCACCAGCCGGGTGCGGTCGTCGGGCTGGACGATGGCGAGGACGGCGTAAGCGGCCGCCGCGAAGGCCGCGATCGGCGCGATGTCGAGCACCGTGCGCGCGGCCAGGAGCGGCACCCGCAGCCACAACCCCGGCGCCTCGCGTTGCTCGAGGCCGAGGCGGGGCCGTTTCAGGGCCAGCGTCGCCAGCCGTCCCGCGACCAGCCCGACCGCGATCGCGAGCCCGACCTGCCACAGGATCCTGAGCCACAGCTCGCGGCGCTCGGGGACTCGCGCCTGATTCGCGAACCAGACACCGGCGCTCCGAATGTCTCCTGAGTCGATGGCGAGCTGGGAGACCGTGCGGCCGACGAGATCGAGGCGCTCGGAGAGCATCCTCATGACCACGTTGCCGGCGGCGGGCGCCGCTTCGCCCCGCTCGAGGCGCCGCTCGGCCGCGATCAGGGCCCTGAGCTCGGCGATCAAGCGGGCCCGCGCCGCTTCGTCCTCCAGGGTCTCGACGACGGCCTCGAGCTCCTCCGCCGGCGGCGCCGCCTGGTGCTCGGCAGCGCGCCCCGGGGCCGAACCGGCCAAGGCGAGGCTGGCGAGGAACACCCCCGCCGCGGCGAGATGCCGGAAACGACCGAATCCTCGAGAGCTCATGCGCGAATTGACGGCACCCACCCGGGCGCGCCAGCGCGGGCGCGACTCCGCGGAACGGGCGCCGCTCCTTATCTCTGGGCCCCTGGGCCCGACGCACTCCTCAATACAAGAGCCGGCGACGGGCGGCAACCCTCGCCCGCGCCGAGGCGCCGTCGCCACGAGCCGGCGGGGATGCTATATACCGAGCGCGCCCGCCCGAGGGGCCGTCGCCGCCGGTACGCGCGCCATCCAGCTCTTGATGAGTTCAACGAAAATGACCGTCACCATCTATCACAACCCGCGCTGCAGCAAATCGCGGCAGACGCTCGAGCTCCTGCGCCAGCAGGGGACCGAGCCCGATGTCGTCGAGTACCTGAAGACGCCACCCAGCGCACCCGAGCTCGAGTCGATCCTGGGCCTTCTTCGCCTCGAGCCGCGCGAACTCATGCGGCGCAAGGAATCCGGGTACGAGGCTGCCGGCCTCGCCGATCCCGGGCTCTCGCGGGCGGCGCTGATCCAGGCGATGGTCGACCACCCGATCCTCATCGAGCGCCCCATCGTGCTGGCCAACGGCCAGGCCGCGGTGGGCCGACCGCCCGAGAACGTGCTCGCCATCCTCTAGGGTGCGACGTGGGTGGGTGTGCCTTGGCCGCGTTCGGTAAGCGGGCATGAACGAGGGCTCGATCGACGCGCCCCCGGGCACCGCGCTGGTCACCGGCGCCTCGGTCGGCATCGGCAGGGAGCTGGCGCGCATCCTGGCGCGCGAGGGGCACGACCTGGTGATCGTGGCCCGCGACGCCGAGCGCTTGGCCGCGCTCGCCGACGAGCTCAGGCAGCGCCACGGCGTCTCGGTGCGGGTGTTTGCCAAGGACCTCGCCCGGCCCGGCGCCGCCAGCGAGCTCCACCGCGAGCTCGCCGCGGCCGGGGTAGTGCTGGAGGTGCTGGTCAACAATGCCGGCGTCGGCACCGCCGGCGCCTTCGCCAAGATCCCTATGCCGCGCGACCTCGAGCTGATGCAGCTCAACATGGTGGCGCTCACCGAGCTGACCAAGCTGGTGGTCGGGGAGATGCTCGGGCGGGGACGCGGCCGCGTCCTCAACGTCGCCTCGACCGCTGCCTTTCAGCCCGGGCCCTACATGGCCACCTACTACGCGTCGAAGGCCTATGTGCTGTCGTTCTCGGAGGCGCTGGCGGCCGAGCTCGAGGGCAAGGGCGTCAGCGTCACGGCGCTCTGCCCGGGTCCCACCAGGACCGAGTTCCAGCGCCGCGCCGGGCTTCGGGACTCCGCCTCCGCCATGATGGGGATGATGGACCCGGGGCCGGTGGCCGAGGCCGGCTATCGCGCCATGCGGGCGGGCCGCCGCCTCGCCATCCCCGGACTGAGGAACCGGCTCGGCGCCTTCCTGGTGCGCTTGACGCCGCGCGCTCTGGTGACCCGGATCGTTCGGGGGCTGCAGCGGCGGCGCTAAAGCGGTTCCGCAGGGATCGGAACCGTTCTAGCGTCTTGTCGCTCACGGCAGCGGGCCCAGGGGTCCGCGACAAGGGGGCACGAGTCGGGGCGGGCGCGCCGGAGGGCCGGCGGGCCACATGGGACTAACCCGGCGCGGCCTGAGAGCGATTCCAATAAAACTGGAATCGCTCTGAGCGCCCCGGGCGCCGGGCCCGGTTTGAGCTCGGCCCGCCAAGGCCGGAGGGCGGCGGCTATTGGGCGGCGCTTGGCGCCACCTCGCGCTCGACCGCGCGCTCGCCGTCGATGAGGATGAGAGTGAGAGCCTGACCGGCGAGGGAGCCGAGCCCCTGGCGCGTCGTCACCCGGGCCGCCAGGCGCGCGCCCAAGCCGCTGTCGCGGAGACTCACCCGCGGCGCCCCGAAGAAGTAGCCGGCGGGCCCCTCGACGATGAGGTCGGGGGCGACAAAGGGCCGCCGCGCCCGGGCGCTCACCTCCAACACTTGGGTCGGGACCGCCCCCCGCACCGTCACCCCCTCGATCGCCAGCTCCGCCGATGGCCCGCGCGCCGGCACCCGGCTCAGGTAGCGTTCGATGAGCCCTGCATAGGGACTCGCCCGGGCCGCCCCGGCGCCAAGGTCGAGCGCCAGATCGGCCTCGTAGGGGATGCAGATGTCCTTGCAGATGGCGTAGTCCACCCGCACCTTGAGCGCCGCCGCCTGGCCCGGCCGGGCCAGCGACAAGGTGACCGGGAGCACGACCTCGTCGACGTAGCCGAAGGTCTCGAGGCCGAAGATGCGGAAGCGCTCGGGCACCGGCCAATGCAACTCGGCCGCCGCCAGGTTGGCCGAGCCGCTCCAATCGAGCAGGGTGGGAAACCCGGCGTCGCCGGGCGAGCGCCAGTAGGTCTTCCAGCCGGGCTCGAGCCGGATGTGGAGGCCGAGGCTGAGGCTGGCGCGATCGCCGACCGCGGTCGCGGCCGAGATCAGCCGCACCTGGCTTTGCTCGGTGCTGGCCCAGGGGCTGGCGCCCGCTCCGGCCATCGCCGGCGCCGCGGGCAGGGCGAGCAGCAGCGCCGCGGCCCAGCACCGCTTCCCCGACCCTCTGGTCCTGGCGCCGATCACCTCCCGAATTCCCTCTCCGCCGCGCTGTCCAAGGCCATCCATAAAACGATCCTTAACCACTTGCATCCAATATCGCTACACAATCGCGCGAGTGGGCCGGGCCTCGCCGGCAAGAAAACCTTGTGCTTCCAAGCCCCAAGGGTCATGGTGTTCCCTATGACGAGCGACGGCGAACAGAGCGGCTACCTTGAAGGTCAGCTACTGATCGCGATGCCGCAGATGTCCGATCCGCGGTTCGAGCGCACCGTGATCTATCTCTGCGCCCATTCGGCCGCCGGTGCCATGGGCTTGGTTATCAACCGCGCGCTCGAACACATCACCTTCCCGGATCTTCTCAATCAGCTCGGCATCGATGTGCCGACGATCGAGGACCAGATCGTGGTGCAGTTCGGGGGCCCGGTGGAATCGGGCCGGGGTTTCGTGCTGCATACCGCGGACTACGTCCAGGAATCGAGCCTGGTGGTGAACGACGACATCGCGCTGACCGCCACGGTCGACGTGCTGAAGGCGATGGCCACCGGCTCGGGCCCGCGCCACAGCCTGTTGGCGCTGGGCTACGCCGGCTGGGCGCCGGGCCAGCTCGACGCCGAGATCCAGGCCAACGGCTGGCTCCACGCCGTGCCCGACAACCAGCTCGTGTTCGGCGCCGACCTCATCGACAAGTGGCCCAAGGCCATGGCCAAGGCGGGCGTCGACGTCTCGCTCTTGTCCACCGAGGCCGGCCACGCCTGAGCCCGACCGCGGGCCTCCCGCTCTATCGGTCTGAACGCTCCGCCGGCTTGGCGGCGCGGCCGCGAACGTCGCTCTTGAGGAGCGCGAACAGCAGGTGGTCGGACCAGGTGCCGTTGATGCACAGGTACTCGCGCGCGTAGCCCTCCTGGGTGAAGCCGACCTTGCGCAGGAGCAACTTGCTGGCCTCGTTGTTGGGCAGGCAGGCGGCCTCGAGGCGGCGCAGCCCGAGGTCGTCGAAGATGAAGGGGAGCACCGCCCGGAGCGCCTCGCTCATGTGGCCCTGGCGGGCGTGGCGCTTGCCCACCCAGTAGCCCACCGAGCAGCACTGGGCGATGCCGCGGCGGATGTTGCTGAGCGTGAGCCCGCCCAAGAGCGCGTGATCGGACTTAAGGAAGATGAAGAAGGCGTAGCCCTGGTCGTCGCGGCTCTCGCGGGCGTAGCGCTTGAGCCGGCGGCGGAAAGCCATGCGGGTCAGCGCGTCGGACGGCCAGGCCGGTTCCCAGGGCACCAGGAAGTCGCGCGATTCGGCCCTCAGCTTGGCCCACTCGGCCCAGTCACCGGGCCTGGGAAAGCGCAAATAGAGCTCCGCGCCCTCGAGGGTGCCGCGTTCCTCGGTGATGCCGAAGCTTCGAAAGAGAACGTTCATGCGCTGGCGCCGCTAGCCCGAGCTCTCCAAAAACCGTTCGCTCAGGCAAATCTTGCGGCCATTGCCTGGTAACTTTCAAGCCTGCCGATGGGGCCGATGGCGGCCAGCGCCGGCGGTCCGGCGGCGATAATCCGCGCCGCCGCGCGGCGTACCTCCGCGGCCTGGACGGCGTCGATGCGGTCGATCACCTCGGACGGCGGGATGGGCCGGCCGTAGACCTGGATCTGGCGCCCGAGCTGCTCGCAGCGCGCCGAGGAGCTCTCCAGCGACATCATCAGGCCGGCCTTGAGCTGGGCCCGGGCGCGCGCGGTCTCGTCCTCGCCGGCCTCGGCCGCGACCTTGGTGATCTCGTCGCAGATCACCGGTATCAGCTCCTCGAGGTGGTTCTCGCTGGTGCCGCTGTAGACCCCAAAGAGGCCGCCGTCGACGTAGGAGCTGGCGAACGAGAACACGGCATAGGCGAGGCCGCGCTTCTCGCGCACCTCTTGGAAGAGGCGCGAGGACATGCCGCCGCCGAGCACCGTCGAGAGCACCTGCGAGGGATAGAAGTCGGGGTCCTCGAAGGCGACCCCGCCGAAGCCCAGCGCCAGGTGGACCTGCTCGAGCTCGCGCTGCTCGCGGAACTCGCCGCCCTGGTAGCGGGCCGGCTCAGCAGAGCGCGCTTCGCTGGCGGCGAGCGTCCCGAAGGCCGCTCCGGCGAGCTCGACGATGACCTCGTGCTCGACCCGGCCCGCCGCCGCCAGCACCATGCGCGGCGCCCGGTAGTGCTGGGCCATGTAGTCGGCCAGCGTCGCGCGGTCGAAGCTCTCGACCAGCTTGACCGTGCCGAGGATGGGGCGGCCCATGGCCTGGTCGGGGAAGGCGGCCTCCTGGAGGCGGTCGAAGACGATGTCGTCGGGCATGTCGTGGGCCTGGTTGATCTCCTGCACCACGACCTCGCGCTCGCGCGCGAACTCGGCCTCGTCGAACACCGAGCGCTGCAGGATGTCGGCCAGGATGTCGATGGCGAGCGCCACGTCGTCCTTGAGCACGCGGGCGTAATAGGCGGTGTGCTCGCGCGAGGTGTGGGCGTTGAGGTGGCCGCCCACGGCCTCGATCTCCTCGGCGATGTCGCGCGCGCTGCGCCGCTCGGTGCCCTTGAAGGCCATGTGCTCGAGGAAATGGGCGACGCCGTTGAGCTCAGGCGTCTCGTGGCGGGCGCCGGCGTCGATCCAGACCCCCACCGAGGCGGTCTCGAACTCGGCCATGACGTCGCTGGCCACGGTGAGTCCGCTTTCGAGAACGCTGACCTGGACCGTCACGGGCGCCGTTCCATCGCCCCGGCCTCAGGCCCGGTCACGGATATAGCTCTCGACGGCGGCAAGGTCGTTGGCCAGGACGTCATAGCGCTCCTCGCGCTCCATCAGGTCGGCGAGCGCTTCCGGCAGCTCGGGCTCGACCCCCGTCGCCCGGGCCACGGCAGCGGGGAACTTGGCCGGGTGGGCGGTCGCCAGCACCACAATTGGGGTCGCCGGGTCGCGCTGGCAAGCCCGCGCCGCGTGGAGCCCCACCGCGGTGTGGGGATCGATCAGCACGCCGCTTTGCTTGAACACCTCGGCGATGGTGGCGAGCGTCTCGTCCTCGTCGACCCGGGCTGCGGTGAAGTGCTCGGCGGCGCGGGCGAGCTCGGCGGGCGCGACCGCGAAGGCGCCCGTCTCCGCGAGCGCCGCCATGTGGGCGCGGACCTTGGCGCCGTCGCGCCCCACCAGGTCGAACAAGAGGCGCTCGAAGTTCGACGCCAGCTGGATGTCCATGCTCGGGCTCATGGTGGGCTCGACCCCGGCGATGGCATAGCGCCCGGTGGCGAAGAAGCGGGCCAGGATGTCGTTCTTGTTGGTCGCCACCACCAGCCGGCTGATGGGCAGGCCCATGGCCTGGGCGGCGTAGCCGGCGTAGACGTCGCCGAAGTTGCCGGTGGGGACGGCGAAGGCGATGCGCCGCCCAGGCGCGCCCAGCGCCACGGCGGCGTGGACGTAGTAGACGATCTGCGCCATCACCCGCGCCCAGTTGATCGAGTTGACGGCCGAGAGCTCGAGCTCGCGGCGGAAGGGGGCGTCGTTGAACATCGCCTTCACCAGCGCCTGGCAGTCGTCGAAGGTGCCTTGAATAGCGATGTTGTGGACGTTCGAGGACGCCACCGTGGTCATCTGGCGGCGCTGGACCTCGGAGACCCGGCCCCGGGGGTGGAGGATGAAGACCTCGAGGGCGGCGCGGTCGCGGCAGGCCTCGATCGCCGCCGAGCCGGTATCGCCCGAGGTCGCGCAGAGCACCGTCGCCCGCGCGCCCTGGCCCTCGAGCAGGTGGTCCAAGAGCCGGCCCAGGAGCTGCAGCGCGAGGTCCTTGAAGGCCAGCGTCGGGCCGTGAAAGAGCTCGAGCAGCCACTCCCCCTCCCCGAGTTCGCGCAACGGCGCCACCTCGGCGTGGTCGAAGCCGGCGTACGAATCGCGCACCATGGCGGCGAAGGCGGGCGCGGCGATGGCGTCATCCAAGAACGGCGTCATGACGCGCACGGCCAACTCGGGATAGGCGAGGCCGCGCACCTCGGCGAGCGCCTCTGCGCCCAACTCGGGCCAGCGCTCGGGCACGTAGAGGCCGCCGTCCGGGGCCAGCCCGGCGAGCGTCGCGGCGGCGAAATCGAGGGCCGGGGCCTGGCCCCGGGTGCTGAGGTAGCGCAAGGCTGCTCTCCGCCGGCGGCGGCCCGGGACGGTGCGCCGCGGGCGCCGTACACTATCGGCGGCACCGGCTCCAGGCAAGGCGCGGCGGGGCGGCGGGGCGACGCGGCGGGCCCCTGTGGCGGGCCTGTGGAACAATCCGTCCCCAGGCTGTGAATTGTGGGGACAAAGGCCCACACTGAAGCCTCACGCCGGCCTCGGCGCCGGCCCGGATGTGGATAAACGAGGGCCTTGGCGTGGAACGACGGGGATAAGCTTAAGTCATTGAAAACAAGAGGGAAATTTGCTACTCAGGGGGCCGTGCCGGGGGCGCGCCACGAGGGCGAGGAATGATGGTCGAAGAGCTGAGCACGCTGTTCCCGGTGGACGAGGACGCGGTCGCGGCACCGCAGCACTCGACCGGGCTCTTGCCCTCGCAGGCCATCCGCGAGTTGATCCGCGAGCGCGGCATCCTCTCGGCGGAGACCATCGGCGAGGACCAGATCCAGCCCGCCAGCCTGGATTTGCGCCTGGGCTCGCCGGCCTATCGCGTGCGGGCGAGCTTCCTGCCGGGCCCTGAGGCCACGGTGCGGGAGAAGATCGAGGCCCTCGGCATGCACGAGATCGAGCTCTCGGGCGGCGCGGTGCTGGAGAAGGGCTGCGTCTACATCGTCCCCCTGATGGAGGGCTTGAGGCTCGGCAAGCGGGTCTATGGGGTCGCCAACCCCAAGAGCTCGACGGGCCGCCTCGACCTCTTCACCCGCCTCATCACCGACCACGCCATCGAGTTCGACCGCGTGCGCGGCGCCTACAAGGGCCCGCTCTACGCCGAGATCTCGCCGCGCGCCTTCAGCGTGCTGGTGCGCAAGGGCTCGCGGCTCATTCAGCTCAGGCTGCGGCGCGGCTCGCCGCCGGCCACCGACACCCAGCTCAAGAAGCTCCACGAGGAGATCCCGCTGGTCCACTCGGAGGGCGGCGAGGACGACGTCGCCAAGCGCATCTCGAAGGGCATCCCGGTCACCGTCGATCTGGGAGGCACGGCGCGCGCGGGCGGCACGGGCGGGGGCGGAACGGGCGGCGCGGGCGGCGGCTTGGAAGCGGGCTTCGTCGGCTACAAGGCCAAGGCCCACGCCGGGCTCATCGATGTCGACGCGGTGAGCCACTACGATTCCCTCGACTACTGGGAGCCGATCGCCGCCCGCGCCGGGGGCACCATCATCCTCGACCCCCGCGCCTTCTACATCCTGGCCTCGCGCGAGGCGGTGACGGTGCCGCCCGACCACGCCGCCGAGATGGTGCCCTTCAACCCCCTGCAGGGCGAGTTCCGGGTCCACTACGCGGGCTTCTTCGACCCCGGCTTCGGCTACTCCGAAAGCGGCGGCGCGGGCTCGCGCGCGGTGCTCGAGGTGCGCTCCTTCGAGGTCCCGTTCCTCTTGGAGCACGGCCAGGTAGTGGGGCGGCTCATTTACGAGCGCCTGACCGACGTGCCCGACAAGATCTACGGCACCGGCATCGGCTCGTCGTATCAGCGCCAGGGGTTGAGGCTGAGCAAGCAGTTCAAGGGGTAGGGGCGGGGCGCGGTAGCGAGGCCTCATACCGCGGGGAGGGGTACCCGGGGAGCCGCGGACTGCGCGGACCAGAACGATTTGTCATAAACGGCTCGAGTGCTGGATATGGAGCCTGGCTCGGCGATATCGGGTGATGCGCCAGGGCATTGTGACCGGCCCCAGCAGATTTAATAATCAAGCACGCCGACTTTAGATTGGTTTCGTCTTGCTATTCCACGCGTCCCAATCGACCGGGCCATGTTCTCGAACCATGCGCAGGGCCTCGGGTGGGACGCGATCGGTGAACACAACCAGGTTTTGGCACGTCCATCGCGCGCTCGGAACGACAAGTCCGTCGAATTCGAGGAAGTGAGCCGCTTCCCCAATCTCCTGCATACGCGGGTATTCCTCCTGTTTACGCTCGTATTCCAGAGAACCGAATTTGGTTGCATCCAGGCCAAAGGCTTCGAGGCGCTCGGTATCGACTAACCGCAAGGCCCGACGCAGCACCACGGAAAGCTCATAGAGCCGGAACTCCATCTGGGATGGAAAGATGGGCTGCCCACGCATTACGTGGAAGTACATCTCCGCAAGGGCACCGTCTGACTCCAGGGAGGTGTAAAGAACGTCGAAAGTTCCGTCGTCCCATCGGCCCCCGGGTGACGACCCGAGCAGGGGGTCGCGATCTCCTCTCACGACGCGCCAAACGACAGCTTCGAAGTCGGCCGCCGGTGACGCCTCGAGAGTGTCGAGCAGTGCGTGGTCCCGCACCTTACGGTGTCGGATCATTCACTCAGAGATACGCGCCCGAGTCCAAGCGATCGAGAACGCCAAGCACGTCCTCGGATCGTCCGTCGTTTATGAGATCGAGCGCCCGCTCACCGCCGAGCTGAGGATGCCGTGCGAAGAGCCACATCCGGATCTCCTCGGATGTGTAGTAATCGCGGAGACGTCCCACGATGTAATGAAGATCAGACAGGACGAGCTGCGTCCGAGGGTGCGGACTCGCCTTACCATTCGCCCATCGCGAAACCGTTGCGGTCGACACATCGGCGATATTCGCGATGTCAGAGCCTTTCAGACCGCCCTCTTCGCGCAGCTCGTCGATGTATCTTTCCACGGCACCCTGCATCGCGATCACTCCCGCCCCTGGCGCTCTTCGGGGTTCGCGTCTGCGGAATTGACGTTTTCGTTTCACGATTCATATATTATGAAACGTAGATGTCAATTTCAAGCAAAATCCCGCGCCGGCCACACCCCTTCACGCACCCCCTACCCCAAATACCGCGCCTCGAGGTGCCTTTTGAAGGCCGCCGCCTCGAGCGGGCGCCCGCTCGCCGCCGCGAGGATCTCGTCGGTGCCGAGCAGCGAGCCGAGGGCGTGCACGTGCTCGCCGAGCCAGCCCACCAGCGGCGCGAACTCGCCGCGCCCCAGCGCCGGCAGGAGCTCAGGCGCGGCGGCGCGCGCCGCCTCGAAGAGCTGGGCCGCGGCGAGCGCGCCCAGGGTGTAAGTCGGGAAGTAGCCGAAGGCGCCGTCGGCCCAGTGGATGTCCTGGAGGCAGCCGTCGCGGTCATCCGCTGGCTTGAGGCCCAGCAGGCGCTCCATCGCCTCGCCCCAGGCCGCCGGCAGCTCGGCGATCTCGAGCCGGCCCTCGATCATCGCCCGCTCCAGGCGATAGCGCAGGATCACGTGCAGGGGATAGGTGACCTCGTCGGCGTCGACGCGGATCAGCCCGGGCTCGACCCACTGGTAGTGGCGCCGCAAGTTGTCGGCCTCCCAGGCGAGGCCGTCCCGACCGAAAGCATCACGCAGGCGCGGCGCCAGATATTGGATGAACTCAAGGCCGCGGCAGGCCTGCATCTCGATGATCAGCGACTGGCTCTCGTGGATCGCCATGCCGCGGCTGCGCCCCACCGGCTGGCCGCGCCAGGCGGGGGGCAGGCCGCGCTCGTAGAGCGCGTGGCCGGTCTCGTGGAGCACCGCCATCAGGGCCTGGGCGAAGTCGTCCTCGCGGTAGCGGGTGGTGAGGCGGAGGTCGTCGGGGACGCCGCCGGTGAAGGGGTGATGGCTCTCGTCGAGGCGGCCGTGGGCGAAGTCGAAGCCGAGCCGCTCCATGAGCTCGCGGCTCAAAGCTCGCTGCGCGGCGATCGGGAACGGGCCCTCGAGGGGGAGCCGGGGCGGTGCCGCGGCCTGGCGCGCGAGCACGCGCTCGAGGAAGCCCGGCAGGAAGGCCTCGAGGTCGTCGAACAGGGGCTCGATGCGCGCCGCCCGCAGCTCGGGCTCGTAGATGTCGAGGAGGGCGTCGTAGGGGGCGCAGCCGAGCGCCGCGCCCTTGGCCGCGGCGATCTCGCGCGTGAGCCCCAGCACCGCCTCGAGATGGGGCTTGAGGCCCGCGAAGTCGTCCTCGGCGCGGGCCGTGCGCCAGGCCATCTCGGACGCCGAGGTGGCCCGCGAGAAGGCCTCGACGAGCGCGGTCGGCACCGCGGTGGCGTGGCGCCAGCGCCGCCGCATCGCCGCCAGGTTGGCGCCCTGCCAGTCGTCGAGGCGCCCGGCCTCGTCCTCGGCGCGGGCCAGCAGCGGGCCCAGCACGGGCGCGGTGGCGTGCTCGTGGCAGACCACGTCGAGGGCGGCGATCTGCTCGGCCCGCACCGCGGCGCCGCCCGCCGGCATCATGGCGGCGGCGTCCCACTGCAGCACCCGCTGGGCGCCGCGCAAGGAGGCGAGCCGCTTGAAGCGGGCCTCGAGCTCGCCGTAGGCCTCAGCGCCCACCGCCGTCCCCCCGCGTCACCTTGCGCCTACGGACGAAGTAGATCGCGATGAGCGCCGCGGCAAGCGCGTACCAGGTGAGGGCGTAGCCGAGGTGATCGTTGGGGAGCCCGGCCCGGGTCTGGCCGCCCACGGGATAGCCGCCCGGGTTGGGCTCGGGCCCGGCCTCGACCAGGAAGGGCGCCACCTCGCGCCCGAGATGGTCCGCCATGCCCGCGAGGTCGCGCCAGTACCAGAGCCCGTTGTCAGGCTCGTTGTCGGGCACGAAGAGGCCCTGGCGGGCAGCCGTACGCGCGATCCCGGTGACGGTCACCAGGCCCTCGATTTGTCCCCGGGGGCGGGTCTCGGGCGCCCTCAGGCGATAGGGGATCCAGCCCCGCGAGACCAGCACCAGATCGCCGCCCGGGCGCTCGAGCGGGGTGACGACGTGATAGCCGGCCTGGCCGCGGATCGAGGGCGCCACCAGCAGGAGCTCGTCCTGGTGGCGGTAGTGCCCGCTGAGCTCGACGCGCCGGAAGTCGAGCGTGCCGGGCGCCTCGGGCGTGCTCGGGCCTGAGGGCAGCGGCAGCGGCGGGGCGGCCAGCCGGGCGGCGCGCTCGGCGATCAGCGCCTGCTTCCAATCGAGCCGCTCGAGCTGCCAGCTGCCGAGGCCCAGCAGCACGGCCCCGAGGACGAGGCTGAGCGCCGTGAAGCCGTCGACGCGCGGCACCGCTCTCATGCCCCGGGCCGCTCGTCGCCGTCGCGGGCGCGGTGGCGGAACTGCAGCGCCACCAGGGTGGCCTTGAAGGGGCGCAGCAGCCCCAGCGAGCCGGCCAGGATCAGCGGCAGCTCGATGACGAGGTGGAGCCAGGTCGGGGGCGAGAGCGTGGTCTCGAGGACGAGCGCCAGGGCGACCACGGCGAAGCCGACGACGAAGATCACGAGCAGCGCCGGCCCGTCGCCCGAATCGTGGTCGCCGAGGTCGAGCCCGCACACGCCGCAGGCCGGGGCGATGCTCAGAAAGCCGGAGAACAGCTTGCCCCGGCCGCAACGGGGGCAGCGACAGAGGAGGCCGGCGCGGACGATCGAGACGGGCGTGCTCGGGGGCTCGGCCATTCACCCTTAGGCCGCCGCCGTCACCGGCCCCAGATGTAGATGCTGGTGAACAGGAACAGCCACACCACGTCGACGAAGTGCCAGTACCAAGCCGCGGCCTCGAGCCCGAAGTGATGGTCGGGCTTGAAGTGGCCCTGGTAAGCCCGGTACAGGCAGACGCAGAGGAAGATGGTGCCGATGATGACGTGGGCGCCGTGGAAACCGGTGGCCATGAAGAAGGTGGTGCCGTAGATGCCGCCGGTGATGGTGAAGGGGGCGTGGATGAACTCGTAGCCCTGGATGATGGTGAAGGTGACGCCGAGCGCCACCGTCAGCACGAGCCCCTGCCACAGGCCCTTGCGGTCGCCCTGGCGCAGCGCATGGTGGGCCCAGGTCACGGTGGTGCCCGAGGTGAGCAGGATCAGGGTGTTGACGAACGGCAGGTGCCAGGGGTTGAAGGTCTCGATGCCTTCGGGCGGCCAAGCGCCGCCGATCGCCGCGGTGGGAAAGAGGCTGGCGTTGAAGTAGGCCCAGAACCAGGCGACGAAGAACATCACCTCCGAGGCGATAAAGAGCGCCATGCCGTAGCGCAACCCGAGCTGCACGATGGGCTTGTGGTGGCCCTCGAAGGTGGCCTCGCGGATGACGTCGCGCCACCACACGAACAGGGTGTAAATCATCAGGAGGACGCCGATCACCAGCACCCAAGCGGTGACGTCGTGCATGAACATGACCAGCCCGCCGGCGAGGGCGAGCCCCGACAGCGCCCCCAGCGCCGGCCACGGGCTGGGATCGACGAGGTGGTAGTCGTGTCCGTGCGTAGTGGTTTCAGCCATCTGCTCTAATCCCCGCGCATAAATCCCCGCGCATAAATCCGTTGCCCTGGCCCGGCGCCGGCGCTTCAGTTGAGGCGGCGGTCGCCGCCCCCGCCCCCGCCGCGCTCGCTCAGCCGGCGCCCGGCGTCGGCCTCGGCGCGCCCGCTCTCGAAGAAGGTGTAGGAGAGGGTAATGGCCGTGACGTCGTCGAGATTGGGATCCTGCGAGATCTCGGGATCGACGAAGAAGCTCACCGGCATCTCGACGCTCTGGCCCGCCTCGAGGGTCTGCTCGTCGAAGCAGAAGCAGGCGATCTTGTTGAAGTAGGGGCCCGCCTTCTGGGGCGTGACGTTGTAGGTGGCGGTGCCGGTGACCGCGCGCGCGGTGGGGTTGGCGGCGCTAAAGAAGGCGAGCCCGACCTCGCCGGCGCGAAGCCTGACCACACCTTGGGCGGGGCGGAAGCGCCACGGCATGCCGCGCGCGAGGTCGGCGTTGAAGCGCACGGTGAAGATGCGCTCGCCCGCCGCGCCCGGCGCCGCGGCCGCAACCCGGGTGGTGCCGCCGTAACCGGTGACCTGGCAGAACAGGCGATAGAGCGGCACCGAGGCGAACGAGAGCCCGACCATGCCCAGCGCCAGCGCCCCGAGGATGAGCGCCGTCGATACCTTGCGCCGCCTGCTCGCCGCCATCACGAGGCCCCGCTCAGCTTCACCAGGGTGACCAGGAAGAACAGCACCACGAGCGCCAGCAGCGCGCCCGCGAGCGCCAGGTTCCTGCCCAGCCGCCGCTTGTGTCGCCCGCTGATCGGCATCTCATACCGCGAGTCCCAGGCCGCGCTCGACAAGGAGCGCGGCGAAGATCAGGAAGAGGTAGAGGATCGAGAAGGCGAACATGCGCCGCGCCGCGCCCTCGCTCCGCTGGCGCCAGAGGCGATGGGCGCAGAGCACCAAAAGGGTGCTCAAGACGCCCGCCGTCAGGCCGTAAAAAAGGCCCGCCAGGCCGATCGCGACGGGGGCGAGCGAGAGCGGCAGCAGGGCGAGGCTGTAAAGCAGGATGCGGCGCTCGGTCTCGCGCCGGCCGGCCACCACCGGCAGCATCGGTACCCCGGCGCGGGCGTAGTCGTCGGAGCGGTAGAGCGCCAGGGCCCAGAAGTGGGGCGGCGTCCAGGTGAAGATGATGGCGAACAGCACCAGGGGGCCCAAGCTCACGTCGCCGGTCACCGCGGCCCAGCCGATCACCGGGGAAAAGGCGCCGGCGGCGCCGCCGATGACGATGTTCTGGGGCGTGCGCCGCTTCAGACCGATGGTGTAGACGAAGACGTAGAAGGCGATGGTCAGCGCCAGCAGCGCCGCCGCCGCGATGTTGACGATGAGCCCCATCACCAGCACCGAGCCCACCGCCAGGGTGACGCCGAAGCCCAGCGCGTCGCCGGGCGCGATACGCCCGGCCGGGATCGGGCGCCTCCTGGTGCGACTCATGATGGCGTCGATGTCGGCGTCGTACCACATGTTGATGGCCGCGGCGGCGCCGGCGCCGACGGCGATGCACAGCATGGCGCCGAGCGCGAGCACCGGGTGCAGGTCGCCGGGCGCCAGCATGAGCCCGACCAGCCCGGTGAACACCACCAGCGACATCACCCGCGGCTTCAGGAGCGCCACGTAGTCGCCGGCGCGCGCCTCCGCCGCCATGGCGGGGCGTCCCCGGTTCTCGAGCGCTAGCGACTCGTGCGGCATCGGCCTTGCTCCGCCCGGCCTCGCCTACCGGACCTCGGGCAGCCGTTCATAGGTATGGAACGGCGGCGGCGACGAGACGGTCCACTCGAGGCTGGTGGCGCCCTCGCCCCACGGGTTCTCGGCGCAGCGCGCGCCGGCGCGCAAGGTGCGCCAGACGATGAACACGAACAGGAGCGCGCTCAGCCCCGCGATGTAGGCGCCGATCGAGGAGACCATGTTCCAGCCGGCGAAGGCCTCGGGGTAGTCGGGGACGCGCCGCGGCATGCCGGCAAGGCCCAGGAAGTGCATCGGCAACAGGGTCGCGTTGACGCCGATGAACATGGTCCAGAACTGGATCTTGCCCAGCGTCTCGGGGTACTGGCGCCCCGACATCTTGCCGATCCAGAAGTAGAAGCCGCAGAAGACGCCGAACAGGGCGCCTATGGACATGGTGTAGTGGAAGTGGCCGACCACGAAGTAGGTGTCGTGGAGGGCGACGTCGGCGCCGGCGTTGGCGAGCACGATGCCGGTCACGCCGCCGACGGTGAAGAGGAAGATGAAGCCGAGGGCGTAGAGCATCGGCGTGCGGAACTCGATCGAGCCGCCCCACATGGTGGCGATCCAGCTGAAGATCTTGATCCCCGTCGGCACCGCGATGACCAGCGTCGCGCCGACGAAATAGGCGTCGGTGTCGACGTCGAGCCCCACCGTGTACATGTGGTGGGCCCAGACGATGAAGCCGATGACGCCGATCGCCACCATGGCGTAGGCCATCCCCAGGTAGCCGAAGATCGGCTTGCGCGAGAAGGTCGAGACGACGTGGCTGACGATGCCGAAGGCCGGGATGATGAGGATGTAGACCTCGGGGTGGCCGAAGAACCAGAACAGATGCTGCCACAGGAGCGGATCGCCGCCGCCGCCGGCGTCGAAAAAGGCGGTGCCGAAATTGCGGTCCGTGATCAGCATCGTCAGCCCGCCCGCCAGCACCGGCATGGCCAGCAGCAGCAGGAACACGGTGACCAGGATCGACCACACAAAGAGCGGCATGCGGTGCAGCGTCATGCCCGGCGCGCGCATGTTGAAGATGGTGGTGATGAAGTTGATCGAGGCCAGGATCGACGAGGCGCCGGCGAGGTGGAGGCTCAAGATCGCCATGTCCACCGCGGGGCCGGGATGGCCCGAGGTGCTGAGCGGCGCGTAGACGGTCCATCCCACCCCGGGACCGTCGCCGGCGAAGGCCGAGCCGACGAGCAGGATGGCCGAGGGAATGAGCAGCCAGAAGCTGATGTTGTTGACGCGCGGGAAGGCCACGTCCGGCGCCCCGATCATCAGCGGCACGAACCAGTTGCCGAAGCCGCCGATGAGCGCCGGCATGATCAGGAAGAACACCATGATCAGGCCGTGGGCCGTCATCACCACGTTGTAGAGCTGGTAGTCGCCGCCGAAGACCTGGTCGCCGGGCACCGCCAGCTCGACCCGCAGCAGCACCGAAAAGAGCCCGCCGATGATCCCCATGACCACGGCGAACGTGATGTACATGGTGCCGATGTCTTTGTGGTTGGTGGAGTAGAGCCAGCGCCGCCAACCCCTCGGCGTGTGGGCGTGGCTCCCGGCGTGGCTCTCGGCGGCGCTCGTCGAGTCACTCATGGTCGGCTTCCCCGTCTCTCGAGCAGCGTAACGTCACGACCCGGCTTGCGCGAGCAGCGCCGCGTCGGCGTCGGCCCGCGCGAACTCTTTCTTGGCCTTCTCGAGCCACGCCGCGAAGGCCTCCTTGGACACCACCTCGACGGCGATCGGCATGAAGCCGTGGTGGGTGCCGCAGAACTCCGAGCACTGGCCGTAGTAGACGCCCTCATGCTCGACGCGCATCCAGCTCTCGTTCAGCCGGCCCGGCACCGCGTCCATCTTGACCCCCAGCGAGGGCACCGCCCAGGAGTGGATGACGTCGCTGGCGGTGATCAGCAGCCGGATGTTGGTGGCGACCGGCACCACCAGCCGGTTGTCGGTCTCCAAGAGCCAGGGCTCGTCGCCCTCGAGCGCGTCCCTGTCCTTGAGCACGGCGTCGAAGGTGAGCCCGTCGTGGTCGGGATACTCGTAGCTCCAATAGAACTGGTTGCCCACCGCCTTGATCGTCATCTCGGCCTCGGGCACCACCTTTTGGAAGTAGAGCAGCTTGAACGAGGGCACGGCGATGATCACCAGGATCATGATCGGCACCACCGTCCAAATCACCTCGATGAGGGTGTTGTGCGAGGTCTTCGAGGGAACCGGGTTGCGCTTGGCGTTGAAGCGCACCATCACGTAAAGCATCAAGCTCAGCACGAAGACGACGATCAGGGTGATGATGACCAGCAGCATGTTGTGGAATGAGTCGATGCGCGCCATCACCGGCGAGGCCGCCTCCTGAAAGCCGATCTGCCAGGGCTCGGGCCGGCCCAGGGCGTGGGCCATCGTGGCCCCGACGCAGACCGCCCCGGCGGCCGCGCAGGCGGCAACTCCCTTGGTCAACCACATGGTTCGGCCTCGCTCCTCGTGGAACTTATCCCGCAGGCCAGGCAAGCCGCCGGGCAAGCCGCGCCCCTCGGTTCGGTGACCCCCAAACGAAGAGATCATGCGCGCGCGCGCGATCCCGCGTCCGGCCCTATTTGGCCGGACGAAAACCTACACCAAGCCGGCCCGCGAGAACAAGCCGCGACCACGTCACGCCCGCGTCACCCTCAAGCGGAAACAGGCGCGGATACGCCCCGCCTCGTTGTGGCCAAGCGGCGCCATCGAACAGGAACGGCCGAGGCGCCGGGCGAGCGAGCCCGATCCCCGGCCGGGCGCGGACCTTGGACTGGCGGCGTGACAATGCCCGGCGCCGCCCCATATCATTCGACGAGCGCCGCGGCGGCGCGCCTGCGCCCCAGTCCCCGCGGCCAGTCCCCGCGCCCCTGTCCCCGCGCCCCTGTCCCCGGGCGCCTCAATGAGGAGTGAGCGATGAGCCAGGAGCCGAGCCCCCAGGAGCTCTTCTTCGACCGCACCGGCCTCGACCGCGCACGCGTCGAGGGCATCGTCGCCGAGGCGCTTAAGAGCGCCGACGACGGCGAGCTCTTCCTCGAGTTCCGCCAGTCCGAGAGCCTCTCCTTCGACGACGGCCGGCTCAAGAACGCGAGCTTCGACACCAGCCAGGGCTTCGGGCTCAGGGCGGTGGCGGACGAGGCCACCGGCTACGCCCACGCCTCCGAGCTCAGCGAGGCGGCGATCCGGCGCGCCGCCCAGACCGTGCAGGCGGTCTCGCGCGGCCATCAGGGCGAGCTCGCGGAGGGGCCCGTCGGCACAAACTTGAGCCTCTATGACGATTCGAACCCGCTGGGCGAGGTCGCCTTCGAGGCCAAGGTCCGGCTCCTGGAGGACATCGACGCCTACGCCCGCGCCGCCGACCCCCGGGTGCGCCAGGTCTCGGCCTCCCTCGCCGGCGAGTGGCAGGCGGTCGAGATCATCCGCGGCGACGGCATGAGCGTGGGCGACATCCGCCCCCTGGTGCGGCTCAACGTCTCGATCGTGGTGGGCCAGGGCGAGCGCCAGGAATCGGGCTCCCACGGCTGCGGCGGCAGGGCCTCGTACCAGGCCTGGATTAGGCCTGAGGCCTGGCGCGCCGAGGTCGACGAGGCCCTCCGGCAGGCCCTCACCAACCTCGAATCGGTGCCCGCGCCGGCCGGCGAGATGACCGTGGTGCTGGGTCCGGGGTGGCCCGGGATCCTGCTTCACGAGGCCATCGGCCACGGCCTCGAGGGCGACTTCAACCGCAAGAAGACCTCCGCCTTCTCAGGCCTGATGGGCGAGCGCGTGGCGGCGCCGGGCATCACAGTGATCGACGACGGCACGCTTGCCGACCGGCGCGGCTCGCTCAGCGTCGACGACGAGGGCACGCCGGCCCAGCGCACCGTGCTGATCGAGGACGGGGTGCTGGTGGGCTACCTCCAGGACCGCCTCAACGCCCGCCTGATGGGCATGGCGCCGACCGGCAACGGGCGCCGCCAGGACTTCGCCAACAAGCCCATCCCGCGCATGACCAACACCTTCATGCTGGGCGGCGAACGCGATCCGCAGGAGCTCATCGGCGGGGTCAAACGGGGGCTCTACGCCGTCACCTTCGGCGGCGGCCAGGTCGACATCACGTCCGGCAAGTTCGTCTTCACCTGCACCGAGGCCTACCTGATCGAGGACGGGCGCATCGGCGCGCCGGTCAAGGGCGCGACCCTGATCGGCAACGGCCCCGATGTCTTGAAGCGGGTGAGCGCCATCGGCAACGACTTCGCCCTCGACCCCGGCATCGGCACCTGCGGCAAGGACGGCCAGGGGGTGCCGGTCGGCGTGGGCCAGCCGACGCTCCTGATCGACGCCCTCACTGTGGGCGGCACGGCGGCGTGAGGGTGCGGGCCGGGCCCGCGCCCCGCCCCTAGTACGCGTACTCCTCGAACACCCGGTCGACGTTGCCGGCCCATGGCCCCGCGTAGGCCTCGAGCAGTTCCTCGGCCGGGGTCTTGCCGGACTCGACGATGGTGCGCAGCGCGTCGAGGAAGTGGGCCTCGTCCTCGCCGAAGGCGTCGTGGCGGGCGCGGGCCTTGAGGCCGGCGGCGGCGATCTCGAGGACTTGCGCCGCGAGCTCGATCAGGGGGCGGCCGCGGACCGGGGTTTGGAGCGCCCGCTTGGGCACCTCGGCGCGCATCTCGGCGCGCGTCTCCGGGCTCCAGTCCTTGACCAGGTCCCAGGCTGCGTCCAGCGCGCCGCCGTCGTACAAGAGCCCCACCCACAGGGCGGGGAGCGCGCAGAGCCGCCGCCAGGGGCCGCCGTCGGCGCCCCGCATCTCGAGGAACTGCTTGAGGCGGACCTCGGGGAACAGCGTCGTCAGGTGATCCTCCCAGTCCTTGAGCGTCGGCCGCTCGCCCGGCAGCGCCGGCAGCTTGCCGTCGAGGAAGTCGCGGAAGGACTGGCCGGCGGCGTCGCGGTAGCCCTGGCGGTAGACGAAGTACATGGGCACGTCGAGGACGTGGTCGGCGTAGCGCTCGAAGCCCATGCCGTCGTCGAAGACGAAGGGGAGGATGCCGCAGCGGTCGGGGTCGGTGTCGGTCCAGACCTGGCTGCGGCAGCTCAAAAGGCCGTTGGGCTTGCCCTCGGTGAAGGGCGAGTTGGCATAGAGCGCCGTGGCCACCGGCTGCAGCGCCAGGGCGACGCGGAACTTCTTCACCATGTCGGCCTCGGAGGCGAAGTCGAGGTTGACCTGCACGGTGCAGGTGCGGAGCATCATGTCGAGGCCGAGCGCGCCGCGGGTGGGCATGTAGCGCAGCATGATGCCGTAGCGCCCCTTGGGCATGATCGGGATCTCGGCGCGCGGCCACTTGGGCTGGAAGCCGAGGCCGAGGAAGGCGACGCCCAGCTCCCCGGCCACCGTCTTGACCTGATCGAGGTGGGTGTTCACCTCGTCGCAGGTCTCGTGCAGGGTGGCGAGGGGGGCGCCCGAGAGCTCGAGCTGGCCGCCCGGCTCGAGGGTGATGGCCTGGCCCTCCATCTCGAGGGCGATCACCTTGCCCTCTTCAAGGACGGGCCGCCAACCGAAGCGCCCCAGCCCCTCGAGCACGGCGCGGATGCCGGCCGGGCCCTCGTAGGGGAGCGGGCGCAGGTCGTCGAGCGAATAGCCGAACTTCTCGTGCTCGGTGCCGATGCGCCAGTCCTGGTGCGGCTTGGCGCCCCGCTCCAGGTACGCCACCAGCTCGCGCTTGTCGTTCACCACCACGTGTGAGAGGTCGGCCGGCGCTCCCATGTTCGCGGATTCCCTTGCCCGTCGCGGCCCCGGCCCCTCCCCGCCACGGTGCCGCAACGGCGCTCACCTACAGGAAGACCCCAGGAGCCGCAAGAGATTTCGCCGTCCCGCCGGGCGCGGCGGGGGCGCGGCGGGGGTGCAGGCTTCAGCCCTGGGGCGGGGTGCCGGTGTCGGCGCGCCAGTCGCCCAGGTAGTGCTGCCACAGGCTCAAGGCCGCCACCACCGCGGTGTCGGCGCGTAAGATGCGGGGCCCCAGCGAGACCGCGACGGCCAAGGGAAGGCGCTCGAGCGCCGCCCGTTCCTCGGGCGCGAAGCCGTCTTCGGGCCCCACCAGCACCGCCCACGGGCCCGCCTCGGCGTCGCCCAGGGCCCGCTCCGGCGCCACGCCGGCGCCCGATTCGTCGGCCCACATCAGCCGCCGTTCGCTGGGCCAGCCCTCGAGCAGGCGCTCGAGCGAGCGGGGCTCCAGGACCCGTGGCACGGTGAGGCGGCCGCATTGCTCGGCGGCCTCGGTGGCGTTGGCCACGAGGCGCAGGGTGTTGACCCGGTCGACGCCGGTGAAGCGGGTGAACACCGGCTGCAGCGCCGCCACCCCGAGCTCGGTCGCCTTCTCGGCGATGAAGTCGATGCGCGCCCGCTTGACCGGCGCGAAGGCGAGCCAGAGGTCGGGGTCCGCGCTCTGTGGCCTGAGCCGCTCGGCGATGCTGAGCGAGCACCAGCCGCGCTCGACGGCGTCGATCCTCGCCCGCCACTCGCCGTCGCGGCCGTTGAACAGCGCCACCGCCTCGCCGCGGCACGAGCGCATGACGTGGTTGAGGTAATGGGCACGCTCCGCCGAGAGCCCGATGGTGGCGCCGGCGGCGAGCGAGTCGTCGACGAAAAGCCGCACTTTTGGGCCGGGGCAAGCCATGACCGCGCCTGCTTGTCTGCCCGTGGCATAAGGGCTAAGTGCTATTCTATGACGCCCGGCGCCCCCACCGCCAGAAGCGATCAACCGGCCGATAGCTGGGTGGCGCGGCGCGCGCCGGGGCGGCTGCGCCCCTATCTTCTGCTGGCCCGCGCCGACCGCCCCATCGGCACCTGGCTGTTGCTCTGGCCCGGCTGGTGGAGCATCGCGCTGGCCGCCGGCGCCGGCGGCACGCGCTGGCCCGATCCCGTGCTGCTCGTGCTCTTCGGCCTCGGCGCCTGGCTCTTGCGCGCCGCCGGCTGCACCTTGAACGACATCGCCGACCGTGACTACGACGGCCGGGTGGCGCGGACCCGGGCGCGGCCCATCCCGAGCGGCGCGGTGAGCGTGACCCAGGCCATCGCCTTCATGGTCGGGTTGGGCCTCGCCGGCCTCGTCATCCTGGTGAGCTTCAACCGCTTCGCCATCGGCCTCGGCCTCGCCTCGGCGCTGGTGATCGCCATCTACCCATTCATGAAGCGGGTCACCCATTGGCCCCAGTTGTTCCTCGGCCTGGCCTTCAACTGGGGGGCGCTGCTGGGCTGGGCGGCGGTGACCGGGAGCTTGGGCGCGGCGCCCTTTGCGCTCTACCTCGGCGGCATCGCCTGGACCTTGGGCTACGACACCATCTACGCCCACCAGGACAAGGCCGACGACCGCGCCATCGGCGTGAAGTCGCTGGCGCTGAAGCTCGGGCCCGCCACCCGGCCCTGGCTGGCGGGCTTCTACGCCGCGGCGGCGCTGGGCTTCGCCCTCGCCGGCCGGCTCGCCGGCCTGGGTCCTTTGTTTTACTGGGGCCTCGCGCTGGCCGCCCTCCACCTCGCCTGGCAGGTCAAGCGCGTCGACCTCGACGACCCCGCCGACTGTCTCGCGAAGTTCAAGTCGAACCGCGACTTCGGCTTCATCCTGATGGCGGCCGTGGTGGCCGGGAGCCTCGGCGCTTGAGCCCTGTCGCGACGCATTTGCGGGCGCTATAGTCGGGCGCTCCGCCGAGGGAGCCCAAGACCCGCGTCGCCATGCCCTACTCATCGCTCCGCGACTTCATGGCCCGCCTCGAGCGGGAGGACCGGCTCAGGCGCGTCGCCGAGCCGGTCTCGACGGTGCTCGAGATGACCGAGATCCAGACCCGGCTGTTGGCCGAGGGCGGACCGGCGGTGCTGTTCGAGAACCCGGTGGGCGCGGACGGCGTGCGCTCGCCGATCCCGGTGCTGGTCAACCTTTTCGGCACCATCGAGCGCGTCGCCTGGGGCATGGACCGCGAGCCATCGGGCCTCAAGGGTCTCGGCGAGACCCTCGCCTTCCTGCGCCAGCCCGAGCCCCCCGGCGGCTGGCGCGAGGCCTTCGAGATGCTGCCGCTGCTGCGCACCGTGATGGCCATGAAGCCCAAGGTCGGCGGCGCCGCGCCGTGCCAGGAGGTGGTGCTGGAGGGCGCCGATGCCGACCTCGGCCGGCTTCCCATCCAGAGCTGCTGGCCCGGCGAGCCGGCGCCGCTGATCACCTGGCCGCTGGTGGTGACACAGGGCCCGGGCGGCGGGGACGACGTCAACCTCGGCATCTACCGCATGCAGGTGACGGGGCGGAACACCACGCTGATGCGCTGGCTCCGGCACCGCGGCGGGGCCCAGCACCACCGCCGCTGGGCCGAGGCTCAAGGCGCGCGGGAGGCGCCCGAGCCGCTGCCGGTGGCGGTGGTGATCGGCGCCGATCCCGGCACCCTGATCGCGGCCGTGGCGCCGGTGCCGGAGACGCTTTCCGAGTACCAGTTCGCCGGCCTGCTGCGCGGCGCCAAGGTTGTGCTCACCGCGTGCAAGACGGTGCCGTTGCACGTCCCGGCCGAGGCCGAGATCGTGCTCGAGGGCCATGTCTCGCTCGACGATTACGGCGACGAGGGGCCCTACGGCGACCACACCGGCTATTACAACGCGGTCGAGCGCTTCCCCGTGTTCACCTTGAGCGCCATCACCATGCGGCGCGCGCCCATTTACCTCTCGACCTTCACCGGCCGTGCCCCCGACGAGCCCTCGGTGCTGGCCCAGGCCCTCAACGACGTCTTCGTGCCGCTGCTGATCCAGCAGTTCCCCGAGATCGTCGACTTCTGGCTGCCGCCCGAGGGCTGCTCGTACCGCATCGCCGTGGTCTCGATCCGCAAGGCCTACCCGGGCCACGCCAAGCGGGTGATGATGGCGGTGTGGTCTTACCTCAAGCAGTTCATGTACACCAAATTCGTGATCGTAATCGACGACGACATCGACGCCCGCGACTGGGGTGACGTGATGTGGGCGATCTCGACGCGCATGGACCCGGCGCGCGACCTCACGGTGATCGAGAACACGCCCATCGACTATCTCGACTTCGCCAGCCCCGAGCCGGGCTTGGGGAGCAAGGTGGGGCTCGACGCCACCACCAAGATCGGGCCCGAGACCAGGCGCTCGTGGGGCCGGCGTATCCGCATGAGCGACGAGGTGATCGACCTGGTGAGCGAGAAGTGGCCCCGGCTCGGCCTGCCGGGCTCGGGGAAATCGATCTGGAAGTAGGGCGGCGTGACCGCGTCCCGCACCGGAGTAGCGATGCCATGACCGATATCGCGTTGAGCCTCGGGGCGCGCGCCGAGGCGCGCCTGCAGAGCGCCTTCGAGGAGGAGGAGCTCATTGGCCTGAGGCTCGCCGCCAAGCTCCGCCTCGCCGCCCTCTCGGCGATCTCGGTGTGGCTCCTGGTGCAATCGCCGTGGCCGGGGGTGCTCTTCTACCTCGCCTTCATGCCGGCCTTCGCCACCATCGGCGTTTTGCCGCTGCTGCTGCGCCGCGTCGGCGTGGCCGAGTCCTGGGCGCGCTATCTCATGCCGTTCCTCGACGTCGGCCTCCTGACCGTCATGCTCTTCGCCGCCAACCCCCTGGAGCCCGAGTGGCTGCCGGCGGCGATGAAGCTCAAGTTCGGCAACCAGGTCTTCTACTACGTGCTGATCGCCTCGGCGATGCTGTTCTACACCCCGCGGGTGGTGCTGTGGACGGGCCTGCTGGCGGCGCTGGGCTGGACCCTGGGGGCGCTCTGGGTGCTCGAGCAGCCCGGCGCCTACGTCAGCTTCGGCAGCGACTTCATGCGCGGCCTGCCGGTGGCCGAGCGCATCGCCTTCCTCGCCGATCCCGACCGCGTCGACCTGGGCTGGGTGGGCAACCACGTGGTGGCGGTGCTGATCGTCGCCGGCATCCTCGCCGCCATCGTCTGGCGCACCCGGCATCTGGTGTTGAACCAGGCGATGGCGGAGCGCGAGCGCGGCAACCTGGCGCGCTATTTCTCGCCCAACCTGGTCGACGACCTGGCCCAGACCGACGAGCCCTTGGGCGCGGTGCGGACCCAGGACGTGGCGGTGCTGTTCGTCGACATCGCCGGCTTCACCGCGTTCAGCGCCGGCCAGCCGCCCGAGGCCGTGATCAAGCTCCTGCGCGACTTCCACGGCCGCATGGAGGCCCAGGTGTTCGCCCACTCGGGCACCCTCGATAAGTACCTGGGCGACGGCCTGATGGCGACCTTCGGCACCCCCTGGCCGGGCAACGCCGACGCCAGCAATGCGCTCAGATGCGCCCGCGCCATGGTGGCCGCGACCGCGGCCTGGAACGGCGAGCGCCGGGCCTCGGGTTCGCCCGAGATCCGGATCGGCGTCGGCGTCCACCATGGGCCCGCGGTGTTGGGCGACATCGGCGGCGCCAACCGACTCGAGTTCGCGGTCATCGGCGACACCGTCAACGTGGCGAGCCGGCTCGAGCACCTGACCCGCGAGCTCGGCGCCGCCGTGGTGGTGTCGGAGGACCTGGCGGCGGCGGCGCGCCGCGAGGCCGGCTCCGGCGAGCCCGACCTCCGCGGCTTCACGCAAGCCCCGCCCCAGGCGATTCGCGGCCGCGAGGGCCGGCTCCCGGTGTGGACCCTGGCGGAAGCCGACGCGGCATGATCGATGACCGCGATGCCAGGCTTGCCTAATTTAGGTAGAAACTATAAAATTTGGTGGTAACCACCTCCGAATCGAATCATGGCGTTGAGTATAAAGAACGCGGAAGCCGAGCGGCTGGCCAAGGCGCTGGCGCACGAGAACGGCGAGACGGTGACCCAAGCGGTCATCGGGGCCCTGCGCGAGGCCCTGGTCCGCAGACGCGGCCGGCGCACCGCGCCCGACGTGACCGAGGCGATCCTGAGGATCTCCAGGCATTGCGCCGCCTTGCCCGATCTCGACGATCGCTCCCCGGACGAGATTCTCGGCTACGACGAGCATGGCGGGTTCGCGTGATGGTGATCGATACCTCCGCCCTCCTGGCGATCTTGTTCGGCGAGTCGGAAGCATCGATTTTCGCCAAGCTGATCGGCGACAGCGGAATTCGTATCGCGAGCTGCGTGACCGCCTTCGAAGCCGGTGTCGTCATGCTGTCCCGCAAGGGCGCGGCCGGGGTACGCGACCTCGATCTCCTGTTTCATACCGCGGCCATCGAGATCGTGCCGTTCAACGAGGAGCACCTCTTGCTGGCCCGCGAGAGCTATGAGCGCTATGGCAAAGGCCGGCACCCGGCGGCTCTCAACATCGGTGACTGTTGCGCCTACGCGCTCGCGCGCCATTCAGGCGAGCCGTTGCTGTTCAAGGGCGACGACTTCGTACGAACGGACGTCGTCCCGGCCGTGATCGAGTGACGCTGTCACGGCGCCCCCGGAGCCACCGGGAGATCGGCAAAGAGGCGCCATGACCAAGAGCGCTTTCGTCACCGGCGCCACCGGATTTATCGGGCTCAACCTGGTGGAGCGGCCGTGCCGGGAGGGTTGGCGGGTGGTGGCGCTGCACCGCGCCGCCTCCGACCTCGGCTACCTTGCGCGCTTCGCCGACGTCGTCCGCGTTGTCGGCGACGTCTCCGACCCGGCCGCGGTCGCGGCGGCCATGCCCGAGGGCGTCGACGTGGTGTTCCACGTCGCCGCCAACCTCAACATGTGGTCGCGGCGCAACGCCGAGCAGACCCGCAACAACGTCGAGGGCACGCGCAACGTGGTGCGGGCGGCGCTCGAGCGCGGGGCTGGGCCCGGCTCATCCTGTTCGTCGACGCCGGCAAGCTGCCCGGCGCCCCGCCCGGCTCCAACTCGTTCTGCCACGTGCGCGAGGCGGCGGCCGCCCACCTGGCGGCGGCGGAACGGGGCGGCAGGGGCGAGAACTAATCGCTCGGCGGCAGCGACGCCAGCTACCTCGAGGTGGTGCGCATCATCGGCGAACTCACGGGATGCCCGGTGCCGACCCGGCCGATGCCGGCGCTGGCGCTCAAGGCGGTGGGCCTGAGGCAGATGCTCACGGCCAAGGGTTTGCTTGGCGGCGGCGCTTGAGGAGGCGCTCTCCCTGGCGCCGCGGCGGGGGAATCGTATATAGCTTGGGGGGCCGCCGCCAAGCGCGCGGCCGCCCTCCCATGCCGATCCCGCGAGGACACCCATGAGCGAGCCCCCCGAAGCCCACGCCAAAGCCCACGCCGCCGCCCTCGATCGCCTCCACGACCTCCTCGGGCGGGCCCAGCGCGCCGGCGCCGAGGCCGCCGACGCGGTGCTCTTCGAGAGCGCCTCGCTCTCGGTCTCGCGGCGCCTCGGCAAGCTCGAGGGGGTGGAGCGCTCGGAGTCCAACGACCTCGGGCTCCGCGTCTTCGTCGGCAAGCGCCAAGCCATCGTCTCCTCGAGCGACAGCTCGCCCGCCGCCCTCGACGAGCTCGTCGAGCGCTCCCTGGCGATGGCGCGGGCGGCGCTCGAGGACCGCTATTGCGGGCTCGCCGAGGCCGAGCGCCTGGCGCGCGAGATCGCCGACCTCGACCTCGACGACGCGCAGGAGCCCGGGGCGGAGGCGCTCGAGGAGCGGGCGGCGCGGGCCGAGGACGCGGCGCTCGCGGTACCCGGGGTCAACAACTCCGAAGGCGCCGAGGCGAGCTGGGGCCGCACCACCGTGGCGCTCGCCGCCAGCAACGGCTTCGCCGGCGCCCACACCCGCTCCTCCCACGGCGTGGTCACCGCGGTGGTGGCCGGCGAGGGCACCGCCATGGAGCGTGACTACGACTACGCCAGCGCCCGCCACGGCGCCGACCTCGAGGACCCGGAGGCGATCGGGCGGCGCGCCGGCGAACGCGCGGTGCGGCGGCTGGGGCCGCGCAAGGTGGCGAGCACCCGGGTGCCGGTGGTCTACGATCCCAGAGTCTCGGCCGGTCTCGTGCGTCACCTGGCCTCGGCCATCAACGGCAGCGCGGTGGCGCGCGGCACCAGCTTCCTCAAGGAGCGCATGGGCGAGGAGATCTTCGCCCCCGGCATCGACATCGTCGACGACCCGTTGCGCCCCCGGGGCCTCAACTCCAAGCCCTTCGACGGCGAGGGCGTCGCGCCCGAGCGTCGCAAGGTGATCGACGACGGGCGCCTCACCACCTGGCTCCTCGACACGGCCTCGGGGCGGCAGCTCGAGCTCGCCACCACCGGGCACGCCGCCCGCGGCACCTCGGCGCCGCCGGGGCCGGCGCCCACCAACTTCTATCTCGAGGCCGGGGCGGTGACGACCGACGAGCTGATGGCCGACATCGACCAGGGGTTCTACGTCACCGAGCTCGCCGGCTTCGGCATCAACATGGTGACCGGCGATTACAGTCGCGGCGCCTCGGGCTTCTGGATCGAGAACGGCGCGCTCTCCTACCCGGTGAGCGAGGTCACGGTGGCCGGCAACCTCAAGGACATGTTCCGGGCGCTGGTGCCCGCCGACGATCTCGTCTTCCGCTACGGCGTCGACGCCCCCACGCTGCGCATCGACGGCATGACCGTGGGCGGCGCCTGAGCGCGGCCATGGCGGCGGGCCCCGAATCCGCGGCCGGGCCCACAGCGGGGCCCACAGCCGGGCCCACAGACCAGCTTGTGGACCAGCTCGCCCGCGACCACGCCCTCGTCACGGAAGCCGTGCGCGAGGCCGGCGCCGTGGCCATGCGCTACTTCCGCGGCCGGGTGGCGCAGTGGGAGAAGCGGCCCGGGGACCCGGTGAGCGAGGCCGACCACGCCGTCAACGACTTCCTCAAGGCCCGCCTCGGGGGCGCCCGCCCCGACTACGGCTGGCTCTCGGAGGAGAGCGAGGACGATCCGGCGCGCCTCGGGGCCGAGCGGCTGTGGATCGTCGATCCCATCGACGGCACCCGCGCGTTCCTGAAGGGCGAGCCAGAGTTCACGGTGTGCGCAGCGCTGGCGGGCGGTGGGCGGCCGCTGGCGAGCGCCGTCTTCAACCCGGCCACCGACGAGTTCTTCGAGGCCCGCGCGGGCGCCGGCGCCCGCCTCAACGGGCGCCCGCTCGCGGTCAGCGCCGGTGGCCGTGGCGATAAACTCCGGCTGCTCGCCAGCCGCCGCACCTTCGAGCAGCACCGCTGGCTCGAATCGCTGCCCGGCGCCGACTTCCATGCCATAAACTCGATCGCCTATCGCCTGGCGCTGGTCGCCGCCGGGCGCTTCGATGCCGCCATCTCGCTGTCGCCGAAGAGCGACTGGGACGTCGCCGCCGCCGAGCTGCTGGTTGCGGAGGCCGGCGGCCGCCTCACCACCGCCGCGGGCGAGGATTTGCGCTACAACCGGGCCGAGGTGCGCCACCCCTCGATCCTCGCCGCCCCCCCGGCGCTGCACCGCCGGCTGGTGGCACTGATAGGGGTCAAGTCTTGACATTTATCAATTTATCGCGGCCGGACGCAGGCGCGAAACGCCCCGAGGCTTAATTGATAAATGTCAAGACTTGACCCCTAGTTGGCGGGGCCCCCTAGTTGGCGGGGCGCAGCCACACCGCGGTGTCGTGGAAGACGGCGCCGCCGATGGGCGCCGCCGGGTCGGCGCCGGTGAGCAGGTTAATGCCGATGCCCTCCTCGAAGGCGCGGTTGGGCCACACGCTCTCGACCACCAGCACGCCGGGCTGCAGGCCGGCGAAGAGCTCGGCGTGGAGCACCACCGAGCCGCGCCGGTTGCCGAGGCGCACCCGGTCGCCGTCGGCGAGCCCGAGCGGCGCCGCGGCCTCGGGGTGGACCAGCACGCTGGGCCGGCGCTCGCGCGCCACCGAGGTCGGGGTCTCGGTGAAGCTGGTGTTGAGGTAGTCGCGGCTCGGCGCCGTCACCATGCGGAAGGGGTGCTCCTCGTCGGCCGCGTCGATCACCGCCCAGTGGTCGGGCAGGCGCGGCATGGCGACGTCGTCGGGGCCGAAGGCGCGCAGCTCGGGCCCCGGCCAGCGCGGCGCGAAGCGGAACTTGCCGTCCGGGTTGGCGAAGCCGTCGAGGTAGTGGGCGTGCTCGAAGTCGGGCTGGCAGTCGTGCCAGCGCTGGCGCTCGAGCGTCGCCGCGTCGGGCCAGCCCGAGCGCTTGAGCGTCTCGTCGATGAGCTCCCAGGCGCTCAAATGAAAGCCCGGATGTTCGGCGCCGACGCGCTCGGCGAGTCCGCAGATGACCTCGTGGTTGGCGCGGCACTCGGGCAGCGGCGCGATGACCCGGGGCCCCAGCACGATGTGCGACGAGCCGCCCTGCTGGTAGAGGTCGTCGTGCTCGACGAAGGTGGTGGCCGGCAGCACGATGTCGGCCATGCGCGCGGTCTCGGTCATGAACTGCTCGTGGACGCAGACGAAGAGGTCGTCGCGGGCGAAGCCCCGGTGCACGGCGCCGAGGTCGGGGGCCACCGCCATCGGGTTGGTGTTCTGGATCAGCATCGCCGTCACCGGCGGGCCCGCACCGAGGTCGCGCCGATCGCCGCTGAGCACCGCGCCGATGCGCGACTGGTCGAGCACCCGCACCGAGCTGTCGCGCACATCGAGCCCCTCGATGAGATCGCGGTGCCAATGGTAGATGGCGCCGTTGTTGTGGAAGGCGCCGCCGCCCTGGTGGCGCCAGGCGCCGCTGACCGCCGCCAGCGAGAGCGCGGCGTGCATGTTGACGGCGCCGTTGCGCGAGCGCGAGAAGCCGTAGCCGAGGCGCAGGAAGCTGCGCTTGGTGCCCCCGTAAAGGCGCGCGAAGGCGAGGATCTCATCGGTCTCGAGCCCGGTGATGGCCGCCGCCCACTCCGGCGTGCGCGCCACGAGGTGGGCCTCGAGCTCGTCCGGTACGTCGGTGTAGCGCGCGAGGTAGTCGCGGTCGGCGTAGCCTTCCTTGAAGAGCACGTGCATCACCGCGCAGGCCAGCGCCCCGTCGCTGCCCGGCTTGAGGCAGAGGTGCATGTCGGCCCGTTCGGCGCTGGCGGTGCGGTAGGGGTCGATGACCACGATCTTGGCGCCGCGCTCCTTGCGCGCGCGCACCGCGTGGGTCATCACGTTGACCTGGGTGTTGGCCGGGTTGGTGCCCCAGATGACGACCAGGTCGGCGTGCCGCATCTCGCGCGGGTCGACCCCCCTCAACGCCCCGGTGCCGGCGATCCAGCCGCTCCAGGCGAGGGTTACGCAGATCGTCGAATGCTGGCCCGAGTAGCGCTTGGCGTGGCGCAGCCGGTTGATGCCGTCGCGCTGCACCAGGCCCATGGTGCCGGCGTAGTAATAGGGCCACACGGCCTCGGGGCCATGGCCACGCTCGGCCGCGAGGAAGGCCTCGGCGACGCGATCCAGCGCCTCCTCCCAGGAAATCGGCGCGAATTCGCCCGAGCCCTTGGCACCCGTGCGCCGCAGCGGCCGGGTCAGGCGCTCGGGGTGGTGGGTGCGCTCGGCGTAGCGCGCCACCTTGGCGCAGATCTTGCCCGCGGTATAGCTGTTCTCGGCCGCGCCCCGCACCCGACCGATGGTGCGGGCGTCGAGGCGCTCGACCTCGAGGGCACAGGTGCTGGGGCAGTCGTGAGGACAAACGGTCGCGGCGAGGTCGATCGCCGGGGCGTTCTGTTGGGCTAGGGCCATGGGGCTTATCCCTCGACGGCGGTGCGGATCGGGCCGGTGCGGATCCGGCCTGAGTAATATCGAGCGCCGCGGGCACTTGGCAATACTTGTGGCATCACGGCGCAAACTGGCCCCCCCTCCCCCCGCGCGGGCCGCCGCTTTGCCCCGCTTTTGGCGAACATGGTATGGTCCGGGCTCCGAGTCCTGAAGGAAGGGATGTGAGCATCGCCGGCCCGTCCGCGCACCCGTCCGCGCGCCCGCCCGCGGGCGCCAGCCATGCCCTCGTGGCGCGCCTCTTTCGCGAGCAGGTGCGCCGCCACCTCGGGCGCATCGCCGTCGCCATGGTGTGCATGGTGCTGACCGCGGCCGCCACCGCGGCCACCGCCTGGCTCATCGAGCCCGTGCTCGACCAGGTCTTCGTCAACCGCGAGCTCTCGATGCTGACCCTGGTCACCGCGGCGGTGCTGGTCATCGCCGTGGTCAAGGCGATCAGCACCTATGGCCAGGCGGTGCTGATGAACCACGTCGGCCAGCGCATCATCGCCGACGTCCAGGTCGGCCTTTACGCCCACCTCCTCGATGCCGACCTCGCCTTCTTTCACGGCACCGCCACCGGGCGGCTGATCTCGAGCTTCCTTTACGACGCCAACCTGTTGCGCGAGGCGGTGGCGCGGGCGATCACCGGCATGGCCAAGGACTCGCTCACGCTGCTCTTTCTGGTGGCGCTGATGTTCTACCAGGACTGGCGCCTGGCCATCGCCGCGGTGGTGGTGTTCCCACCCGGCGCGCTGGCGATGCGCAACCTGGGGCGGCGCATGCGCAAGGCCTCGACCGCGACCCAGGTCGAGACCGGGCACCTCACGGCGCTCTTGACCGAGACCCTCGACGGGGTGCGCCTGGTCAAGGCCTATGGCCAGGAGGGGCACGAGACCGGCCGCGCCCGCGCCGCCGTCGAGCGCCGCTTGGGCCACATGCTCAAGGTGGTGCGCACGCGCGCCGCGGCGAGCCCGGTGACCGAGATGCTGGGCGGGGTGGCGGCGGCCTTCATCATCTTCTACGGCGGCTATCAGGTGATCGCGGGCACGACCACGCCGGGCACCTTCTTCTCCTTCATGGCCGCGCTCATGCTCGCCTATCAGCCCTTGAAGAGCCTGGCCAACCTCAACACCGCGCTGCAGGAAGGCCTGGCCGCGGCCGAGCGCATCTTCGCGCTGATGGACACCGAGCCCACCATCGTCGACCGGCCGGGCGCGGGCGCGCTGCGGGTGAGCCGCGGCGAGGTGCGCTTCGAGGGCGTCTCCTTCGCCTACGCCGAAGGCGCGCCGGCGCTCGAGGATGTCGACCTCGAGGCGCCGGCGGGCGCGGTGGTGGCGCTGGTGGGCCCTTCGGGCGCCGGCAAGTCGACGCTCATCAACCTGATCCCGCGCTTCTTCGAGGCCAGCCTCGGGCGCGTCACCATCGACGGCGTCGACGTCCGCGAGGTCACGCTCGAGAGCCTGAGGGGCGCGCTCGCCCTGGTGAGCCAAGAGGAGACGCTGTTCGACGACACGGTGCGCGCCAACATCGCCTACGGCCGGCCCGGCGCCGGCGAGGACGAGATCGTCGCCGCGGCCAAGGCGGCGGCGGCCCACAACTTCATCCGCGCCCTGCCCCAGGGCTACGACACCATGGTCGGCGAGCACGGGGTCAAGCTCTCGGGCGGCGAGCGCCAGCGCGTCGCCATCGCCCGGGCGATGCTCAAGGACGCGCCGATCCTGCTCCTGGACGAGGCCACCTCGGCGCTCGACGCCGAGGCCGAGCGCCAGGTGCAGGGCGCGCTCAAGCGCCTGATGCAGGGGCGTACCACGCTGGTGATCGCGCACCGGCTGGCGACCGTGCTCGAGGCCGACCGGATCTACGTCATCGACGGCGGCCGGGTGGTCGAATCGGGGCGCCACGCCGAGCTCCTGGCCACGGGCGGCCTCTACGCACGCCACCACGCGCTTCAGTTCGCCGACCCCGACCCCGAGGTCTCGGCGGCGCGGGCCCGGGCCTGAGCACCCTTGACGCGCGGCAAAAGGATAATGGCGAGCCGCGCGGCGCAGCGCACGCTGGGCCTGGCCGCCGCCTGGTACGTGCGGCTGGTGCGCCTGAGCGGGCGCTGGAGGGTGGTCGGCGGCGAAGTTCCCGAGGCCTTTTGGCGACGCGGCGAGCCCTTTATCGTCTGCTTCTGGCACGGCCGGCTGTTGATGATGCCGAGCGGCTGGCCGCGGGGGATGGGTGTCGCCGTGCTCATCTCCCATCACCGGGACGGGGCGCTGATCGCCGAGGCCATGGCCCGCTTCGGCATCGACACCGTGCGCGGCTCCTCGGGGCGCGACGGCGCCTCGGCGCTCCGCGCCATGCTCAAGGAGCTCGAGCGCGGGGTCTCGATCGCCATCACCCCCGACGGCCCGCGGGGCCCGCGCATGCGGGTGAGCGAGGGCATCGTCGGCGTCGCCCAGCGCTCGGGCCGCGCCATCGTCCCGACCTCCTACGCGGCCCGGCCGCGACGCCTGCTCGGGACCTGGGACCGCTTCCTGTTGCCGCTCCCCTTCAGCCGCGGCGTCTTCCTCTGGGGCGAGCCGATCTCGGTGCCGCGCCAGGCCGACGCCGCCGCGCGCGAGCGCGCCCGGCTCGAGCTCGAGGAGGCGCTCAACCGGCTCACCGCCGAGGCCGACAGGCTGGTCGGCCTCGAGCCCATCGCCCCCGCCCCGGCGGCGGGCGCGCCGCTGCCGGAGGGCGACGCCCGGGTCCTCGGGCGAGGCGCCCAGCCCAATCCATGATGCTCGCGCTCTACCGCTCCCTCACCACCCTCTCGGGCCCGCTCGCCGGTCTCTACCTGAGGCGCCGGCTCGAGCGCGGCAAGGAGGACCGGGAACGTTTCGGCGAGCGGCTGGGACACCCCGGCCGGCCGCGCCCCGAGGGGCCATTGGTGTGGGCCCATGGTTCCAGCGTCGGCGAGTCGCTCTCGCTGCTGCCGCTCATCGAGCGCCTGCTCGAGGGCGACCCCGGGCTCCACGTCCTGGTCACCACGGGCACCGTGACCTCGGCCCGGCTCATGGCCGAGCGGCTGCCGGCGCGCGCCTTTCACCAGTACGTCCCGATCGATCGCGTGGCGGCGGTGGCGCGCTTCCTCGACCACTGGCGCCCCCAGCTCGCGCTCTGGGTCGAGTCCGATCTGTGGCCCAACCTGGTGCTCGGCAGCCAGCGCCGGGCGCTGCCGATGGTCCTTTTGCAGGGCCGCATGTCGGCCCGCTCGTTCGCCCGCTGGCGCCTGGCCCCGGGACTGATCCGCCCCATGCTCGCCGGCTTCGAGCTCTGCCTGGCCCAGAGCCAGGACCAGGCCGAACGCTTCGAGCGCCTCGGCGCCACGGCCGTGAAGTGCCTCGGCAACCTCAAGCAGGCGGCGCCACCCCTGGCGGCGGAGCCGGGCGAGCTCGAGACGCTGGCGGCGGCGCTCGGGGCGCGGCCGCGCTGGCTCGCCGCCAGCACCCACGCCGGCGAGGAGGCCGTGGCGGGCCGCGTCCACACCCGGCTCGCCGAGCGCTGGCCCGGGCTCCTGACCCTGGTGGCGCCCCGCCACCCCTCGCGCGGCGAGGCGGTGGCGGCGGCGCTCGAGGCCTCCGGGCTCAGCACCGCGCGGCGCTCGCTGGACCAAGTGCCGACGCCGGAGGTCGAGGTCTACGTCGCCGACACCCTCGGCGAGTTGGGCCTCTTCTACCGTCTCGCCCCGGTCGCCTTCGTCGGCGGTTCGCTCATCCCCCATGGCGGACAGAATCCGATCGAGCCGGCGCGGCTCGGCTGCGCGGTGCTGTTCGGCCCCAACATGGAGAACTTCGCCGAGGCCGTGGAGCGGCTCGTCGCCGCGGGCGGCGGCGAGCAAGTGGCGGACGAGGCGGCGCTCGGCGTTGCCGTCTCGGCCCTCATTGCCGCGCCTGAGCTTCGCGCCCGCCGGGGCGCCGCGGCGCGCGAGGTGGCGGGCGCGGGCGGCGGCGTGCTCGACGCCGTGCTCAAGGAGCTCGAGCCGCTGCTGCCCCGCAGCGCCGAGGCGAGGCACGATGCGCGGGCCTGAGTTCTGGGACCACGGCGGCGGCGTCGCGCCGGCCTTGCTCGCGCCGCTCTCGCTTCTTTACGAGTCGGGCACCTTGCTGCGGCGGGCGCTGACCACGGCACAGCGCGTCGAGGTGCCGGTGATCTGCGTCGGCAACCTGGTGGCGGGCGGGGCCGGCAAGACGCCGGTGACCCTGGCGCTGGCGGCCCGCCTGCAGGGCGCCGGCCACGCCGTGCACATCCTCAGCCGGGGCTACGGCGGGCGCGAGCACGGCCCCTTGCGGATCGACCCCCACCGTCACACCGCCCGCGAGGTGGGCGACGAGGCGCTGCTCCTGGCCGCCCGCGCGCCCACCTGGGTGGCCCGCAACCGCGCCCTCGGGGCGCGGGCGGCGGCGGCGGCGGGCGCCGCGGTGGTGCTGATGGATGACGGCCACCAGAACCCGACGCTCCACAAGGACCTGGCGTTGGTGGTGGTCGACGCCGCCTACGGCATCGGCAACGGCCGCGTCATCCCGGCCGGGCCGCTGCGCGAGCCGGCGGCGGCGGGACTCGAGCGCGCCGACGCGGTGGTGCTGATGGGCCCGGCGCGGGCGGAGGCGGTGGAGCGCGGGGTGCGCGCCTCCGGAAAGCCGGTGTTGTGGGCCCAACTGGTGCCGGCGCCCGAGGGCTATCGCCTGGCCGATCAGGCGGTGGTCGCCTTCGCCGGCATCGGCCGCCCGGCCAAGTTCTTCGAGTCGTTGAGCAACCTGGGCTGCCGGGTGCTCGCCGCCCACGCCTTCCCCGACCACCATCGCTACCAGGGCGACGAGGTCATGGCCCTGGTCGAGGAAGCGGCCGCGGCGGGCGCCCGCCTGGTCACCACCGAGAAGGACTTCGTGCGCCTCTCGCCCGAGGCGCGGCCCATGGTCGAGGTCTTTCCCGTCACCGCCGAGTTCGAGGACTCCGACGCCCTCGACCGCCTGATCTTCGGCGTGCTCGGGCATGGCTAGAAGCCACCCCCTCACCCTCCCGCTGCGCGGGACTGTCTTCGCCCCCTCACCCTCCCGCTGCGCGGGACTGTCTTCGCCCCCTCACCCTCCCGCTGCGCGGGTCCCTCCCTCTCCCCCAAATTGGGGGAGAGGATCGGGGTGAGGGGGCGGCTGCGATGGCCCAATTCACGAGCGCCTTGCGGGGCGCCTTGCGCCGCCGCTTGCGTTACCCGCTCGAGGGCGCCGCGGCCTGGCTCGCCTTCGCCCTCTGCCGCCGCCTGCCCCTCGATCGCGCCTCCCGGATGGGGGGCTGGCTGGGCCGCGCCGTGGGCCCGCCGCTGGCCCGTTCGCGGCGCGCCGAGGCGCGGCTCCGCCGGGCCATGCCCGAGCTCACGGAAGCCGAGGCGAAACGCGTCATCCGCGCCATGTGGGACAACCTGGGCCGGGTCGTCGCCGAGTATCCCCACCTCGAGGAGTTCGGCGGCCCGGCGGGCGACGAGCGGGTCGAGCTGGTCGGCGCCGAGCACGTCGAGCGCGCCGCCAAGGACGGCGTCGGCGCCATCTTCTTCTCCGCCCACCTCGGCAACTGGGAGATCCTCCCGCCCCGCGCCGCCCGCCACGGCGTGCCCCTGACCCAGGTCTACCGCGCCGCCAACAACCCCTTCGTCGAGCGCCTCACGGCACGGGCGCGGCAGGGCGGCCGGGGCCTCTATCTGCCCAAGGGGCCGGGCACGGCGCGCGGGCTCTTCGAGGCGCTGCAAGGGGGCGCCCACCTGGCGATGCTGGTCGACCAGAAGCTCAACGAGGGCATCCCGGTGCCCTTCTTCGGCCGCGACGCCATGACCGCGCCGCTGATCGCCCAGCTGGGCTTGCGCTTTGGCTGCCCGGTGTTGCCGGCGCGGGTCGAGCGGCTCGACGGCGCGCGCTTCCGCATCACCGTGCTCGAACCCTTGGAGTTGCCCTCGAGCGGCGACCGCGAGGCCGACGTGCGCGCCCTAATGGCCCAGGTCAACGCGCTGATCGAAAGCTGGGTCCGCGAGCGCCCCGAGCAGTGGCTGTGGCTGCACCGGCGCTGGCCGGAGTGACATGGTCTCGGGGCCTCGTGTCGTGATATCGAACCACAGAGGTACAGAGAACCTTTTAGCCACCATCGACAAGATCACCGACGCTACCGCGAGGCCGCGCCACACGGTCCGGGGCGCCCTCTCGGGCGCGCTCAAAAAGAAGCTCCGGTTTAACGTGAAGTCCGAGAAAGTCAAGAGCCGCGGGCGGGTCTACCGGATCGTCGAGCCAGCTTGAAGCACGCCACCTTCGCACCAGGCCCCGGTGTCAATCATATAGCGCCGTTTGGTCTACCAAGCCCCCCCCCTAACTCCAAGACTGATGCAAATTAAGATCGGTCAATATCTTCAATTCGACCGGAATTTCAAAGATGATAATAGTGGGGCCACAGCGGGTGATTGCGTTTATCAAAGAATATTTTCGTTCAATCGCCACTAAAATCCAAATTCCTCCGCCAGCAATCTAGTGAACTGTACAAACTCAAAATACTCTGCGTGATTGCCATCTTTTTCAGGTTCAAAAATAACAAGCGGCGGCCGAAACATATTCCGCCTAATTCGATCAGGTCGAGTGTCTAGAGCAAAATCCTTGTAGAGTGACAAAATCACCTGACGTTTTTCGGCGCGCTGAACATCGCTTGCGGCTGCCTTATTTAGAGCCTCGCTGGCACCCTTTAGGATTTGGTCCAGACGTTTCTTCAGATCAGTTTCTGAAACATGAAATGGACGAACCGCTAATGGTACAACGTTATTGTTTTCATGAATCAGAGTCACTCCACGTTGTGTCGCATACACTGCCTTAAAACCTAAACCACCAACAAACTGCTTTAGCGCACCCAAATCGATTTTGCCGGCACCACCAACATTTGATTTTGAGACGTAACTCATAGTAGCAAGCCGATTTCCGCGAAATATCGACTGAACTAAGAATATCGGGTTATCATGAAATTCGTGATTCTTGTTGGGATATCGAATAATATCATAAATTAAATAGCAATTTGAGTCATAATCCTTATTTTCGAGTTTCTGTATAAAACCCATAAAATCGCTAATCGAGTTTTCCTCATGGGACCCTGCTTGAAAGCGTAAACTTGCCTCTTGCTGGAGAATCAATCCGAAATTCGCTTCTATCGATAATAATTCGGCCCGCTGTATACCAGCCGCAACGTCAATGTCTTGTACACTGAACTCATCTACCGAGGGCAGATTGCTGCTTTCAGACCGAGGCAGCGGAAACTGCTCCCCAAAACAATCTTCTCGCCACCGCAGTGTTGTTGGCGTACCCGCAAGTAATGTGTCTCCGACAGAAACGAACTTTCCATACGGAAGGGCAATGGCATAGTATGGCCTTTGTCGAAACGTATCTGCGAGCCTTTGATTATACTGAGAAAAAATTTCCCGCGCTTGTTGAGCCTGCACCGCGTTGCCGATTAGACAGGGCGGAACAAGCGCAGTAAGCCACACCACCGTTATCCACCTTAACAGCTGTTCGCTGAAAGAAGATACACAATTCTGACCTGGCATCTCGTTACTGCTTTCTTTTTGGTAGAAAGTGAGAATGTATTTTACGCCCAAATTGGGATTACGTCAACTGGATTTTGGCCGACACTTCCCAAATGAGTCCTCATCCCGGCCACGATGATCGCCGCATAGGCTGGTTCACGGGAATGTGCGGCTAGGGAACCGCCTTCTTGAATAGCCGGCAAAATGAACCAACGCTGTTCGCATGGCGGACTGCGTCATGGCGATATTCGCCATACCCCCACTCGTTGCGCTCCTCTTCGCCTGCTCGGTGCTACCGGCGCGGGTGGAGCGGCTGGAGGGCGCGCGCTTCCGCGTGACCGTCTCGCCGCCCTTATACCGGCGAGCCGATCAATTGACTCGCCGAGCGTTCAATCGCCACGCAGGCTTCCGCGCCATTAGGCGCGGCGCTCGGTCGCGCTTGCCAACGAACGGCGAACATGAGGCCAACGTGGGCGCGTGCATGGCCCGCGTCAACGCGCTGATCAAAAGCTGGGTGCGCCCGGCCTGAGCAGTGCCGGTGGCGGTGGCTGCACCGGCGCTGGCCGGAGTGAGCGAGTCACGGGGCCGCTCGTCGTGAGATCGAACCACAGAGGCACAGTGACACAGAGGGAAAGAATGATAAACGGGATTATCCCCTGAACGCAAAATCACCGATATTCCCCCGATAATCCCAGGATATCCCAATTTATCCCCAACATCCCCGGAAAATCCCAACATATCCCCAATGACATCAAACGCCTGCCCAAAAGGCCGCTTGACGCGCGTGTGGCTTGCGTGATACAAGCCCCACATGAGCAAGATTCGAGAACTGCTTCACGCCCGACGTCGCGAGATTGCGGCCCAATTGGCCCCGCTCAAAGCCGAGCTCAAAGAGATCGATACCGCCCTAGCCGCCATCGAGGGGCGGGTTGTGATGCCTGCTGGGCATGGTCGACGAAAGCCATCGATTTCAGACAGAGTACTCGAAATCCTGTCCGACACTCCGCAGGGCTTGGCAACAGGTGGTGTCGTGGAGCAAATGAAGTCGAGGTTCGACCGCGAAATCGCCAACAGGAATATGAGCTGGCATTTGTCGCGCTTGAAGACCGAGCGCAAGATCATTCAGGTCGGAGAGCTTTGGCGGCTCCCACCCGGACAAAACGAAGCGCTCGCCGAGGACTAGTCGACAAGCGCTTCTAAACCCGACGAGGCGCAAACCTCGTCAATCGAGAGCGAAGAAGACGATACACTCGGCTTGCTTCGCTGAAGTTCCTGCGGACGCAGGCTCAGCCGGGGGAGTAGTCCCCGGCAAGGAGGTTACGCGGATGCCTCGGTATCCACTGCGGCTAGGGCCCACACGCCCGACGCCGCTGCTCTTGATAAGAACGTAACCGTAGGGCGGGGGCTTCGGCCCCTGCGCCTGCGGGCATGTCTACCAGAATCTATGGATTCTGTCCAGTTTCACCCGAATCAATGAGGTGTGACATGCCTAAGAAGCAGTCGACCCCCCAGGTCTCGACTTTGGCCAGCAAGGTGCTGTCGGGAAAGGTTAAGCCTACCCCGAAGCAGACTAGGACGCTGGCCGCTTCCGTCCTTTCGCAGGATGAGAAGAAGGGCCAGGGGCCGAAGAAGAAGTAGACAGCTCGGGCTCGTCTAGCCCGACAATGCGTACGATGCAGCGTGCGGGGATCTGGATCATTCCGGAGACCTGCACGCTGTTGTCGGCATCAACATCGCCCATATTGGGGGCCAACGCTTTGACGTGGGGGTCGTCACGGACGAGACCCCCGACAAACACACGGCGAACCACCGCCATGTCGTCAAGGCTTCAAAGACGGCATCAGCGTAACGACCTGCCACCACAACGTGATCCCAACAATCTAACCAACTCCGATCACCCCACCGGCGGTTGCAATTTTTTCGGCTCGAAGGAATTGCTTCGCGGAGGACGGCCGGCCGCGGCGCCCGAGGCCCTCATTCCGCCGGCATCGGCCCCGCCAGGAGCGCCGGGTCGAGACGTTCGGTGAACCAGTTGACGCGCCAGTCGAGGTGGGGGCCGGTGACGCGGCCGGTGGCGCCGAGGGCGCCGATGGGCTGGCCCTGGGCGACCACCTGACCGACCCGGACGGCGACCTTGCTGAGGTGCGAGAACACCGAGCTCAGCCCATGGCCGTGGTCGATCATCACCGTGCCGCCGGTGAAGTAGAGATCGTCCTCGGCCAGCGCCACCAACCCGGCCGCCGGGGCGGCCACGGGGGTGCCGGTGGGGGCGGCGATGTCGACCCCGTAATGGGGCCGCCGCGGCTCGCCGTTGAGGATGCGCTGGCTGCCGTAGACGCCGCTGATGCGGCCAATGAGCGGCCAGGCGAAGCCGCCCGCGAACCACACCTGGCCGGTGTCGCGCCGGCGCACCAGGGCGATCCGGGCCGCCTCCTCGCGGATGCGGACGAGGTCGGCGGCGCTCGGGGTCACCATGTTGGCGGGCAGGCCGTCGATGCGCTCGGTCGGGTACTGGCGCTGGGCGATCTCGAGCTCGAGGCGCTGGCGCGCGCCGTCCGGGGTGCGGACCTCGAGCCGCGCCCGCCGCGGGGCGTCGCGGCCGAAGCCGATCACGAACAGGCCCTCGGCCGAGACCCGCACCGCGCGGCCGTCGAGGCGTACTTGGGCGCCGGGCGGCGCCAGGCCCCGCACCAGGCCGCCCTGGATCAGCTCGCCCTCGAGCTCGACCTCGGCCCCGGCCGGCGCGGAGAAGAGCGCGAGAGCCACGATCAGGGCCAGAGACGGGCGCATCACGGGCCGGCGCCGCGCCGCGCCTTCTCCTCGGCCGCGAGGGCGGCGGCGGCGCTGGCGTAGGCCTCCTGGCGCTCGACGCTCCAGTAGCGCAGGTCCTCGAGCGCGATCGCCTCGCCGCTCACCGCGCAGCGCACGAAGCTGCCCGAGCGCAGCACCCGAACCTTGCCGGGCGCGTAGCGGACCACCGCCTCGCCGAGGGGCCCGTGCATCTAGGGACCGAGCATCTAGAGCAGCGTCCCTTGCTCGCCCGCGTCGCCCGCGCCGCCGCGGGAGGGGCGCCTGGGGGCGGCGCCGTCGACGGTGGCCGCGGCCCTGCCGTCGTGGAACTCGATCTCGAGGGCCATGCCGGGGCGGGCCGCCTTGGCGCCGCTCAGCAGCCGGGCCTCGGCGTCCCGGACCACGGCGTAGCCGCGCTCGAGCACGCGCTCGTAGGAGTAGCTCATGAGCAGCTTGCCCGCGCTCGAGAGGCGGGCGCGGGCGTCGAGGAGCGCGCGCCCGCCCTCGCGCCCGAGGCCACGGCCGAGCTCGCCGAGGCGCTCGCCCAGGCGGGCGATTTCTTGCTCGAGCAGGCGCGGGCGCAACAGCGCCTGCGAGCGCGCGAGACGGGCCCGGCCCTCGACCGCCAGCCCCGACAGCCCCCGCTTGAGGCGCTCGCTCAAGTCGTCGAGGCGCTGGATCGCCATCGCCAGCACCTCGCTCGGGTCGCGCAGCCCCCGCGCCAGTCCCCGCACCAGGCTCGCCCGTTGTTCGAGCAGCCGCGCGCTCGAGGCCACCAGGCGGCGCTCGAGACCGAGCACCGTGGCGACCAGCTCGGCGCGCACCGGCACCGCCATCTCGGCCGCCGCGGTCGGCGTCGGCGCCCGGCGGTCGGCCACGAAATCGATCAGCGTGGTGTCGCTCTCGTGGCCCACGGCCGAGATCACCGGTATGCTCGAGGCCGCGACCGCGCGCACCACCACCTCCTCGTTGAAGGGCCACAGGTCCTCGATGCTGCCGCCGCCGCGGGCGACGATGACCACGTCGGGTCGCGGCACGGCGCCGCCCGGCGCCAGCCCATCGAAGCCGGCGATCGCCGCCGCGACCTGGGCCGCCGCCTTCTCACCCTGGACCAGCACCGGCCACACCAGCACGCGGCGCGGGAAGCGCTCGGCGAAACGGTGCAGGATGTCGCGGATCACGGCGCCGGTGGGCGAGGTGACCACGCCGATCACCTCGGGCAGATAGGGCAGCGGCCGCTTGCGCGCCTCGTCGAAGAGGCCTTCCGCCGCCAGCTTCTTGCGCCGCTCCTCCAAGAGCGCCATCAGCGCGCCGACGCCGGCGGGCTCCATGGTCTCGATCACGAGCTGGTATCGGGAGCGCGCGGCATAGGTGGTGACGCGCCCGGTGCAGATCACCTCGAGGCCGTCCTCGGGCAGGAAGGCGAGGCGCCGCGCGGTGCCGCGCCAGCACACAGCGTCGAGCACCGCGTCCTGGTCCTTCAGGCTCATATAAAGGTGGCCCGAGGCGGCCCGCTTGAAGCCCGAGAGCTCGCCCCGCACCCGCACCCGGCCGAACGAGTCCTCGATCGCCTTCTTGAGCGCCAGCGAGAGCTCGCCGACGCTCAGCACCGGCAGGTTGTGGGGGGGGGCGGGATCGGGGGTGGTCGCGCTCATGGCCGATTTGTCGGGCTCGCCGGCCATGATACAAGAGAACCTCACCCGGCCGGAAGCCCGCCGGCACGGGGTGCGCGGAAAGGGAGGGGCGGCGATGAACGTTCTGGTGGTGGGCTCGGGCGGGCGCGAGCACGCCTTGTGTTGGGCGCTGGCGAGGTCGCCCGAGGCCGATGCCCTGTTCTGCGCGCCGGGTAACGGCGGCATCGCCGAGGTCGCGACCTGCGTCGACATCGAGGCCATGGACTTCCCCGGGTTGCTGGGCTTCTGCCGCTCGGAATCGATCGAGTTCGTCGTCGTCGGCCCCGAGGCGCCGCTCGTCGACGGCCTGGTGGACGCGCTCGAGGCGGCCGGCGTCAAGGCCTTCGGGCCGAGTGCGCTGGCCGCCCGGCTCGAGGGCTCCAAGGGCTTCACCAGGGACCTCTGCGCCAAGTACGGCATCCCCGGCGCCGCCTACCGGCGCTTCACCGAGGCCGCCCCGGCGCGCGCCTACATCGCCGAGCGGGGCGCCCCGATCGTGGTCAAGGCCGACGGCCTGGCCGCCGGCAAGGGGGTGGTGGTGGCGACCAGCGAAGCGCAGGCGGTGGCCGCGGTCGAGGAGATCCTGGGCGGCAAGTTCGGCGCCGCGGGCAGCGACATCGTCGTCGAGGAGTGCCTGGTGGGCGAGGAGGCGAGCTTCTTCGTCCTGGTCGACGGCGAGCACGCCCTGCCCCTGGCCTCGGCCCAGGACCACAAGGCGGTGGGCGACGGCGACCAGGGCCCCAACACCGGCGGCATGGGCGCCTACTCGCCGGCGCCGGTGATGACGCCCGAGATGGCGGCGCGGGTGATGGAGCGCATCATCGCGCCCACGGTCAAGGCCATGGCCGCCGAGGGCTGTCCCTACAAGGGCCTGCTTTACGCCGGCCTGATGATCACCCAGGGCGGGCCCAAGCTCCTGGAGTACAACGTCCGCTTCGGCGATCCCGAGTGCCAGGTGCTGATGCCCCGGCTCGCCTCGGATCTCCTTCCCGCGCTCCTCGCCAGCCGCGACGGCGCCCTCGGGCGCCTCGGCTTGAGCTGGCGCCAGGAGACCGCGCTCTGCGTGGTGATGGCCTCGAAGGGCTACCCCGGGGCTTACCAGACCGGAGGCGTGATCGAGAACCTCGAGGCCGCCGGCGAGCTGCCGGGGGTCACCGTGTTCCACGCCGGCACCCGCCGCGAGGGGAGCCGGGTGCGGGCCGCCGGCGGCCGCGTATTGGGCGTCACCGCGCTGGGGGAAAGTGTCGCCGAGGCCCAGGCCAGGGCCTACGAGGCGCTCGACGTGATCGACTGGGCGGGCGGCTTCTGCCGCCACGACATCGGCTGGCGCGCCATCGCCGCCGAGGTGCCGGACTGATGGCGGCGGCCCGGCGCCGGGCGCCGTCGCAGGCGCTGGTATGATGGCGCGGCGGCGGCCGCGCGGGGCCAAGGGGAGGTAAGGGATGGTGAGCGCCAGCGACAAGTTTTCCGGCACCATGCCGGTGCACGAGGGGCACCGCTTCGACGTCGCCCGGCTGCAGCGCTACATGGAGGCCCACGTCGCGGGCTTCTCCGGCGCCCTCGAGGTCGAGGAGTTCAAGGGCGGCCAGTCGAACCCCACCTACCGCCTCGGCGCCGGGGGCCGGCGTTACGTGCTGCGCCGCAAGCCCCCCGGCAAGCTGCTGCCCTCGGCCCACGCCGTCGACCGCGAGTACCGGGTGATCACCGCGCTCGGCGATTCGGGCGTGCCGGTGCCGCGCACCTATGCGCTGTGCGAGGACGACTCGGTGGTCGGCACCGCCTTCTTCGTCATGGAGTGCGTCGAGGGTCGGATCTTCTGGGATGCGACGCTGCCGGGCCTCGACGCGGCCGAACGCCGCGACATCTACGACGCCATGAACGCGGTCATCGCCACCCTCCACGGCGTCGACTACGAGGCCGTGGGCTTAAGCGCCTTCGGCAAGCCCGGCAACTACTTCGCGCGCCAGATCGGGCGCTGGTCGAAGCAGTACAAGGCCTCGGAGACCGAGACCATCGCGGCCATGGACCGGCTCATCGAGTGGCTGCCCGAGAACATCCCCGAGGGCGACGAGACCACCGTGGTGCACGGCGACTACCGCCTCGACAACATGATCTTCCACGCCACCGAGCCGCGGGTGCTGGCGGTGCTCGACTGGGAGCTCTCGACCCTGGGCCATCCCCTGGGCGACTTCTCCTACAACGTCATGCTCTACCGCTTCGACCCCGCCACCTTCAACGGCCTCATGGGCGTCGACTTGCGCGGCTCAGGCATTCCCTCCGAAAGCGAGTACGTCGCCGCCTACTGCCGACGCACCGGGCGCCAGCGCATCGACCACTGGGACTTCTACATGGCCTACAACATGTTCCGCATCGCCGCCATCCTGCAGGGCATCTTGGGCCGGGTGGTCGAGGGCACGGCGGCGAGCCAGCACGCCGCCGAGCGCAGTGGCCTGGTGCGCCCGATCTCCGAGCTCGCCTGGGCCCAAGCCGAGAAGGTGATGGCGGGATAAGCGAGCGGTCAGCGGTCAGCTATCAGCCGTCAGCCCCGCTGGCCGAGCCGCTCCCGATTGAGCTGACCGCTGATAGCTGACCGCTGACCGCTTCAGTTGTACTTCCTCAGCTCGAGCCGGCCGATCTGGTTGCGGTGGACCTCGTCGGGGCCGTCGGCGAGCCTCAGCATGCGGACGTGGGCGTAGGCCGCCGCCATCATGAAGTCCTGGCACACCCCGGCGCCGCCGTGGGCCTGCAGCGCCCGGTCGACCACGCGTTGGGCCATGTTCGGCGCCGCCACCTTGATCATGGCGATCTCGGCGCGGGCCTCCTTGTTGCCCACCGTGTCCATCATGTAGGCGGTCTTCAGGGTCAAGAGCCGGATCTGCTCGATCTCCATGCGCGAATCGGCGATGTCCTTGCGGATGGTGCCCTGGTCGGCGATCGGCTTGCCGAAGGCGACGCGCGACTTGACCCGCTTGCACATCGCCTCGAGCGCCCGCTCGGCGACGCCGATGGTGCGCATGCAGTGGTGGATGCGCCCCGGCCCCAGCCGCCCCTGGGCGATCTCGAAGCCCCGGCCCTCGCCCAGCAGCATGTTCGACGCCGGCACCCGGACATCGCTGAAGCGCACCTCGGCGTGGCCGTGGGGGGCGTCGTCGTAGCCGAATACCTTCAACATGCGCACGACCTCGATGCCGGGCGTGTCCATCGCCACCAGGATCATCGACTGCTGGCGGTAGCGGTCGGGATTGTCGGGATCGGTCTTGCCCATGAAGATGATGAGCTTGCACCTCGGATCGCCGGCGCCCGAGGTCCACCATTTGCGGCCGTTGAGCACGTAGTCCTCGCCGTCGCGCAAGATGGAAGCCTGTATATTGGTGGCGTCCGAGGACGCCACCTCGGGCTCGGTCATGGCGAAGCAGGAGCGGATCTCGCCGGCGAGCATGGCCCCGAGCCATTGCTCCTTCTGCGCCTCGGTGCCGTAACGCACCAGCACCTCCATGTTGCCGGTGTCGGGCGCCGAGCAGTTGAAGACCTCGGGCGCGATCGGCGAGCGCCCCATGATCTCGCACAAGGGCGCGTACTCGAGGTTGCTGAGGCCGGCGCCGAGATCGCTGTCGGGCAGGAACAGGTTCCACAGCCCGGCGGCGCGCGCCTTGACTTTCAGCTCCTCCATGATGGGCGGGATCTGCCAACGCGTCTCGCCGGCGGCGACTTGCTCGTAGAAGGTCGACTCGTTGGGGTAGACGTGCTCGTCCATGAACTGGCCGAGCTTCTCCTGATACTCCTTGGTGCGGTCCGAAAAGGCGAAATCCATGGCTCGATCGACCCCTGTTCCCGGTGCTATGTTGCGGTGCAAGGTAAGCTTAGCGCCTGGCGCCGAAGAAGTCGCGCAAGAGTTCGCCGGCGCGGCGCTCGTCGATGCCGCCGTAGACCTCCGGCGCGTGGTGGCAGGTGGGCTGGTGGAAGATGCGGGGGCCGTGCTCGACGCCGCCGCCCTTGGCGTCGGCGGCGCCGTAGTAGAGCCGGCGCAGGCGCGCCAGCGAGAGCGCCTGGGCGCACATCGGACAGGGCTCGAGCGTGACGTAGATGTCGCAGTGGCCGAGGCGCGGCCCGCCCGCGGCGGCGGCCGCGCGCAACGCCAGCATCTCGGCGTGGGCCGTGGCGTCGCCCAACTCCTCGGTGCGGTTGCCGGCCGCCGCCACGACGGCGCCGCTGCGCCACTCGACGATCACCGCGCCCACCGGCACCTCGCCCCGCGCCGCCGCGGCCCGCGCCTCGTCGAGCGCGTGCTCCATATGGGTCGACGACTGCCCCGCCATCGCCCCAGCTTGGAGCGCCCCCCCCCGGGCGGTCAAGCGGCGCCGTTGCGAGGGACCCGGGGTTGGGCCTAAACTTGCGCTATGAGCTCTCCCATCGTCGGTCTCACCGTGGACTGGGAAGGGCCGGGGGGGTACTCGAAGTTCCCCTGGTACGCCTTGCGCCAGAACTATTGCGAAGCGGTGAGCCAGGCCGGCGGCCTGGCGCTCCTGCTGCCCCACGCCCTGAGCTCGGCCGAGCGCTACCTCGAGCTCATCGACGGCGTGGTGGTCACCGGCGGCGCCTTCGACGTCGATCCGACGCTGTTCGGGGCCGAGACCCGCCACCAGTCGGTGACGACCAAGGAGCAGCGCACCGCCTTCGAGATCGAGCTCACCAAGGGCGCGCTCGAGCGCGACCTGCCGGTGTTCGGGATCTGCGGCGGCCAGCAGCTCTTGAACGTGGTGCTGGGCGGCACCCTGGTACAGCACATCCCGGATCAGGTGAAGGGCGCGCTGGCCCACGAGCAAGCCAACCCGCGCGACGAGGCCGGACACACCGTGACGATCACCGCCGGCACCCTGCTGCACGACATCGTGGGAGTGGAAGAGCTGGCGGTGAACAGCGCCCACCATCAGGCGGTGGAGGCGCTGGCGCCGGGCGCGGTGGTCGACGCGGTGGCCCCCGACGGGGTCATCGAGGGCATCGAGAACCCCCGCTACCGCTTCTGCCTCGGCGTGCAGTGGCACCCCGAGTTCCTGATCAGCCCGGGCGACGCGAAGCTGTTCGCCGCCTTCGTCGTCGCCTGCGGGGGTTGAGCGGTGGCCGGGGCGCCCGCGCCCGGGGAGCGCATCGCCAAGCGCCTCGCCCGCGCCGGGCTGTGCTCGCGCCGCGAAGCCGAGCGCCTCATCGCTGCGGGCCGGGTCGAGCTCGACGGCCGGGTGCTGACCAGCGCCGCCGTCAACGTCGACGCGGCGAGCCTGATCGTGGTCGACGGCCGGCCGCTGCCGGCGCCCGAGCCGGCGCGGCTGTGGCGCTACCACAAGCCCCGCGGCCTGGTCACCAGCCACCGCGACCCCCAAGGCCGCGCCACCGTGTTCGAGCGCCTGCCCAAGGACCTGCCCCGGGTGATCTCGGTGGGGCGGCTCGACCTCAATTCCGAGGGGCTTTTGTTGCTGACCAACGACGGCGCCCTGGCGCGTAGGCTCGAGTCGCCGGCGACGGCATGGCTGCGGCGCTATCGGGTGCGGGTGTTCGGCGCGGTCGACGAGGCCCGCCTCGCCCGCCTCGCCGAGGGGCTCAGCCTCGACGGCACCGCCTACGGGCCGATCAGCGCGCGTCTCGACAGCCGCCGCGGCGGCAACGCCTGGCTCACCGTGTCCCTGGCCGAGGGCCGCAACCGCGAGCTGCGCCGCGTGTTGGGCCACCTCGGGCTCACCGTCAACCGTCTCATCCGCACCGCCTTCGGCCCCTTCCAGCTCGGCAAGCTGGGGCGCGGCGAGGTCCGCGAGGTGCCGCCCCGGGTGCTCACCGAGCAGCTCGGCCGGGGCTGGCGCGAGGGCGCGGCCCGGGACCATGCGCATCGTCGCCGGTAGGCACCGCGGGCGGCGGCTGCGTACCCTGCCCGGCGCGGAGTTGCGGCCCACCGCCGACCGGGTGCGCGAGGCGCTCTTCAACATCCTCGGCCACGGGCGCTGGGCCCGCGCCGGCGGCGGCGTCGCCGGGGCGCGGGTCGTCGACCTCTTTGCGGGCTCGGGCGCGCTCGGCTTCGAGGCGTTGTCGCGGGGCGCCGGCCAGGTCACCTTCGTCGACCAGGGCGTTGCCGCCTGCCGGCTCATCGAGCACAACGCCGAGACCCTGGGCGAGGGCGACCGGGTGATGGTCCTGCGGCGCGACGCCACCCGGCTCGGCACCGCGCCCGCCCGCCACGACCTCGCCTTCCTCGATCCGCCCTACCGCAGCGGCCTCGCCGCCCCGGCGCTCGAGGCCCTGGCCGCCGCCGGCTGGCTGGCCGCGGGCGCGCTGGCGGTGGTCGAGCTCGCCAAGCGTGAGGAACTCAGCCCGCCCGAGGGCTTCGAGCTCCTCGATCAGCGCAGCTACGCCGCCACCCGGGTGCTGTTCCTCGACTATTCAGGGGTCAAGGCCTGACCCCTGTCTCGCTTAGCCGCGGCGGCCGAAGAGGCGCTCGATGTCGGCGAGCTTGAGCTCGACGTAGGTCGGGCGGCCGTGGTTGCACTGGCCCGAGCGCGGCGTCGCCTCCATCTCGCGCAGCAGCGCGCTCATCTCTTGGGCGCTGAGGCGGCGCCCGGCGCGCACGCTGCCGTGACAGGCCATGGTGCTGGCCACCTCGTCGAGGCGCTCGCGCAGGCTCTGCGCCTCGTCGGCCTCGGCGAGGTCGTCGGCGAGGTCCCGCACCAGCCCCTGCACGTCGGTCTCGCCCAAGAGCGCCGGCACCGCGCGCACCACCACGGCGCCGGCACCGAAGGCCTCGAGCGTGAGCCCGAGCTCCTCGAGCTCGGGTGCGCGCGCTATGAGCCGCTCGGCCGCGCGCTCGTCGAGCTCGACCACCTCGGGCAACAACAGCCCCTGGCGGGCGACGCCCTGGGCCGCCAACGCCGCCTTGAGGCGCTCGTAGACCAGCCGCTCGTGGGCCGCGTGCTGATCGACGATGACCAGGCCGTCCGCGGTCTGGGCGACGATGTAGGTGTCGTGGAGCTGGGCCCGCGCCGCGCCCAGGGGATAGCGGGTGGCGTCCTCCTCGCCCCCGTCCTGGGCGCCGCCCTCGGCGCGGGCCGACGGCACGCCGGTGCCGGGCAGCTCGCCGTGGCCGGTGCCCGCCGGCCCGAGCGGCGCCTGATAGGCGACGCCGGCCTCGGCCAGGCCGCGGCCCGGGGCGCCCTGGCCTGGGGCGCCCTGGTACGCCGCCGGCGCATGCCCCGGGGTGAAGGCGCCCAGCGCCGCCGCCGACACCGTGGTCGAGGCGCGATGCCCGGCCGCGGCGAGGGCGTGCTTGAGGGCACCGACGATGAGCCCCCGCACCAGGCCCGAATCGCGGAACCGAACCTCGGCCTTGGCGGGGTGGACGTTGACGTCCACGGCCTCGAAGGGAAGCTCGAGAAAGAGCGCCACCACCGGGTGGCGGTCGTGGGCGAGGACGTCGGCGTAGGCCCCGCGCACGGCGCCGAGCAGGAGCCGATCGCGCACCGCGCGGCCGTTGACGAAGAGGTACTGGGCGGCGCTGGTGCGGCGGTGATAGGTCGGCAGGCTGGCATAACCGCTGAGCCTGAGGCCCTCGCGCTCGGCCTCGATGGCGAGGGCGTTGTCGGCGAAGTCGCGGCCGATGACGGCGCCGAGGCGGTCGAGCCGGGCGGCGAAGAGGTCGCCCTGGCCGGCGCCCAGTCGGAGCACGGCGCGCCCGCCGTCGCTGAGCGAGAAGGCGACGTGGGGGTTGGCCATGGCGAGGCGCTTGAGGGCATCGCTCAAGCGGCCGAACTCGGTGCGCGGGGCCTTGAGGAACTTGAGCCGCGCCGGCGTGGCGAAGAACAGGTCGCGCACCTCGACCCGGGTACCGGGAGGATGGGCCACGGGCTCGGGCTCTCGCTTGACGCCGCCCTCGACCGTGAGCCGCCAGGCGCTGTCGGCGCCCGGCCGCCGGCTGGTGATGGCGAGCCGGCTCACGGCGGCGATCGAGGGCAGGGCCTCGCCGCGGAAGCCCAGGGTCTGGATGCGCGAGAGGTCGTCGTCTTCGAGCTTCGAGGTGGCGTGGCGCTCGACCGCCAGCTCGAGCTCTTCCACGGTCATGCCGCGGCCGTCGTCGCTGACGGCGATGAGCCGGCGGCCGCCCTCGTCCGTGGTCACCTCGACGCGTTCGGCGCCGGCGTCGAGGGCGTTCTCGACCAGCTCCTTCAAGACCGAGGCCGGCCGCTCCACCACCTCGCCGGCGGCGATGCGGTTGACGACGCTGATGGGGAGCAAGCGGATGGTCACCGCGCCGGGCCCTCCTCGAGGTAGCGCCGGGCCAGTTGCTTGCCGGCCTCGACCGCCGGCTGGTCGAAGGGCTCGACGCCCATCAGCCCGGCGGCGAGGATGGTCTCGAGCATGAAGTGCATGAACAGCGCGCCCAGGGTGCGCTCGTCCACGCGCTCGACCTGGATGACGCGGGTGGGCCGGCCCGCGTCCGCCAGGGTCTCGGCGGTGGCACGCTGCTGGGCCGCCACCAGGTCGCCGACGGTGTGCCCGGCGAGCTCGGGCGCGACCTCGGCCGCGGCCGCCAGGTTGCCGTCGATGCGCGGCCCGGAGCCCCAGAGCGCGGGCGTGATCAGGGTGAACACCTTGTCCGCGGGGCCGTCGAGATAGAGCTGGAGCTGGCTGTGCTGATCGACCGGCCCCAGTGCGGTCACCGGCGTCGTTCCGCCACCCTCCTTGCCCAGGCTCTCGGCCCACAGCTGGCGATACCACGAAGCGAAGCGCTCGAGGCGGTCGGCATAGGCCATCAGCACGCTGATGCGGGTGCCGCGGTGACGCGCCAGCGCCACCTGGAGGGCGGCGCCGACCGCCGGCGCCGAGCTGCCCGGCAGCGCGGCGCCCAAGGTGGCGTCCAGCACCTCGGCGGCGCCGGCGCGCACCTCGGAGGCGTCGAGCCCGACGAGCAGCGCCGGCAGCAGCCCGACCGCCGAGAGCACCGAGTAACGGCCGACGATGCCGGGATCGTGGTCGATCACCTCGAGCCCGTAACGCGTGGCGAGGCGCCTCAATGGGTTGTCGCCCGGTTGGCTCAGCATCACCAGATGCTCGGCCAACCCGCCCTCGCCGCACTTCTCGCGCAGCGCCTCGAGGCAGACCAGAGCCTGGGCCAGGGTCTCCAGCGTGGCGCCGGACTTCGAGATCACGACGAACCCGGTATCCCCGAGATCGAGCTCGTCCAAGATCTCGGCGAAGGATTGGGGGTCGAGATTGTCGAGAAAATCGAGCCGGGGCGGGCCGGCGCCCAAGGTCCCGCCGTCGCGCAGCGCCACCAGCGCCTGTCCGCCCAGGCTCGAGCCCCCCGTGCCCAGCACCAGGATGCGCGCGAAGCGACGTTTAAGGCGCGCCGCCAGGGCCTCGCAGGCGGCCAGGTCATGACGCGCGGCGGGCAACGCGAGGAGCGGCAGACTGGCCTGGGCGTGGCGGCGGCGGAGCTCCTCGAGCGGCGCCCGGGTGGCCTCGAGGGTGGCGGCGAAGAGCTCTTCGGTGAGGCCGCGATCGCCAATCCGCTCGGCGAAGCAGGCGTCGGTGAGCTGCACGTAGGACATGGCCGCGTCCGCACTTGCTGCGAGGCCGCCGGCGCGGATACGCCAGCGCGGCCGACACTAGCAGAGGGCACGCCGGGCAACCAGCGCCGGCCGCCTCCGCCGCCCTAGAGCAATTCCAGGTCGCCTGGAATCGCTCTAGATTATTTTCGCTCACGGCAGCGGACCCGAGGGTCCGTGCCTCCGCGGGCGCGCCGGACGACCGGCGGGCCCGAGGGTCCGCGTGGGCGCGGCCTGAGAGCGGTTCCAATTTACCTGGAACCGCCCTAGCCGCCGCTCCCCAGCCCCACCGGATCGCCCACCACCACCACGATCAGGTCGCGGGGCTCGATGAGGCGCGCCGTCACGCGCGCGATGTCCGAGAGCGTCACCGCGTTGATGAGGTCGGCGCGGCGCTCGATGTAGTCGATGCCCAGATCCTCGAGCTGGATCGCCACCAGAATGTTGGCGATACGGCGGTTGGAGCTTAGGCGCAGGGGAAACGAGCCGTTGAGGTAGGTCTTGGCGTCGGCGAGCTCGCGCTCGGTGATACCGTCGCGCCTGAGGCGCTCGAGCTCGGCGCGGATGATGCGCACCGATTCGGCCACCCGCCCGTTGGCGGTGGCGACGCCGCCCAGCATCAGGCCGGCATGGTCGAGCGGATAGAGGTAGCTGTAGACCGAGTAGGCGAGGCCCCGCTTCTCGCGCACCTCCTCGGTGAGGCGCGAGGCGAAGCCGCCGCCGCCGAGGACGTAGTTCATGACGTAGGCGGCGTAGTAGTCGGGGTCGTCCCGCTTGATGCCGGCGCGGCCGAACACCACCACGCTTTGCGGGATGTCCTTCTTCACCACGATCACGCCGTCGCCCGCCGCCGGCCGGGTCTCGACGATGCGGTAGGGCTTCGAGGCGGCGGGGAGGCCGCTCAAGGCGAGGTCGAGGAGCCGCCCCAGCTCGGCCCCGTCGATATCGCCGACCGCGCCCACTACCAAGTTGTCGCGCGCCAATCGCCCGGCCGCGAAGGCGTTCAGGTCGTCGCCGGTGATCGCGGCGATGCTCTCGAGCGTGCCCTGCGAAGGCCGCCCGTAGGGGTGATCGGGGAAGGCCTCGGCGAACCACCTGAGGTTGGCGATGGTGTGCGGATCCTCGAGGCTGCGGATGAGGCCGGTGCGGATCTGCTGGCGGATGCGCTCGACCGCCGCCTCGTCGAAGCGCGGCCGCGCCAGCGCCAGACCCAGGAGGCGGAAGGCCTCGTCCCGGTTCTTGCTCAAGGTCTTGAGCGTGACCCGGAAGGTGTCGACGTGGGCGCTGAAGGAGAGCCCGATCGCAAGCTCCTCGAGGCGGCGCTGGAAGGTGAGCCCGTCCATCTCCCCGGCCCCTTCGTCCAACAGCCCCGAGACCATGTGGGCGAGCCCCTCCTTGCCCTCGGGGTCGAGCGCCGAGCCGCCGCGGAAGGCGAGCTCGAGCGAGATCATCGGGATCGAGGGCTCGTTCACGAGCCAGGCGGCGACGCCACCGGGGCTGGTCAGGGCCTGAATATCGGTGGCCCGGGCGGGCGCCGCGGCCACCAGCGCGGCGGCCAGCGCCAGGGTGGCGAGCGCCAGGGTTGCCAGCGCGGGGCCGAGTGGTCTGCAAAAACGGCTGATCATGGTCGTTCCCTCAGCTCGCCGGCTTGGGCAGCAGCACCCCGGTCACCGAGCGCTCCGCCTCGAAGACGAAGCGGGCGGCGGCGTTCAACTGCTCGACCGTCAGGGCCTCGACCCGATCGGTCCAGCTTTCGACGTCCTCGACGCTGAGCCCGATGGCGAGCGCGGTGCCGAAGATACGGGCCGCGGTGCTTATCGAGTCGCGGGCGTAGACCGCGGCCGCCAGCATGCCGGCCTTGGCGCGGTCGAGCTCGTCCTCGCTCACGCCCTCCGCCACCAGCCGCTCGATGACCGCCTCGGCGGCCGCTTCGACGGCGCCGACATCGCCGCCGGGCATCGGCGTCGCCGCGACCCAGAAACGGGTGAGGTCGATGCTGCGGCTGCTGTAGAAGGCGCTGGCCCCGGCGGCCACCTTCTGCTCCACCACCAGCGCGCGATAGAGTCGGCTGGTGGGGCCGCCGCCGAGGATCTCGGCCAGCGCCCTCAAGGGCAGCGAATGCTGTTTCTCCCCGGCCATCCGGCTCGGCGCCAGATAGCTGCGGCGCCAGGTTGGCTGCCGTACCCTGGCGTCGCGCATCTCGAGGCGCCGCGACGCCCGCTGCGGCGGCTCCTGCGGGCGCAGCCTGGGCGGGGGCTGGCCCGCGGCGAGCGCCCCGTAGTACTTCTCGGCAAGCGGCCGCACCTGCGCTGCCGTGACGTCGCCCGCCACCACCAGGATGGCGTTATTGGGGACGTAGTAGGTGCGGTAGAAATCGAGCGCGTCGTCCTTGGTGAGGGTGCGGATCTCGTGCTCCCAGCCGATCACCGGCACGCCATAGGGATGGGCCAGGTACTGGGCCGCGGCGAGCTGCTCGGAGAGGATCGCCGAGGGCTCGTTGTCGGTGCGCGAGCGGCGCTCCTCGAGCACCACCTCGCGCTCGGGGTCGACCACCGCCTCGGTGAGCACCAGGTTGGCGGCGCGGTCGGCCTCGAGCCGCATCACCAGCTCGAGCTTGTCGGCGGCCACGCTCTGCACGTAGCCGGTGTAGTCGTGCGAGGTGAAGGCGTTGTCGCGGCCCCCGTTGCGGGCCACGATCTTGGAGAACTCGCCGGGCGCAACCTGGGCCGTCCCCTTGAACATCAGGTGCTCGAGGAAATGGGCGATGCCCGACTTGCCCGGCGGATCGTCCGCCGCCCCCACCATGTACCACACCATGTGGGTGACCACGGGGGCCCGGTGATCGGGGATCACCACCACGCGCATGCCGTTCTCGAGCGTGAACTGCTCGGGATTGAAGAGGCCGGCCCGGCCCGGCGCCGTCGCCAGGACGAGCGCGGCGATGAGCGCGGCAAGCCTGAGAAGCCATCGAATCGGGACAGACATCGGACCTCCTCAAAACGGGCACGACCTGAGCGCCCGCTCCACTCCGCCCCCGGGCCAACGGCCCGGACGGCGACACCGCCCCCCTGAGATTGTGGCCTGCGCCTCGCCCGGCAAGCGATCAGAACAGGCGACCGCCGAACAGACCACTCTTCTTGCGCTTGATCACCACGCCGCTGTCGCCGGAGATCGTTTGCTCCCCATCCCGCGCCCGCTTGAGGCGCTCGGCCTCGGCCACCGGGTCGAGCACCTGGTCCTTGTCGGGCTGTTTCCAGAACAGCAGGCTGTCGGTGAAGGAGCGGTCCTGGACGCCGAGCGCGGCGGCCTCGATGCGCACCACCTCGCGGATGTTGACCGGCACCTCGGCGACGCCCGACTGGCGCAGGAGCGCGCGCTCGCCCGGGGTCTGGCGCATCCCGCTGGCGCCCTGCGCCTGGGCGGGGGTGGGCGCCGGGTTGGCCGCGCTCGGCCCCAGCAGCGCCTCGCGGGCGATCTCGCGCGGAGAGATCTGCTGCGGCCTCGGGGCACCCGGTGTCGGCGGCCTGAGATCGTAGTTGGGGGGCACGGCGAGGGCGGCGTGGCGCACCACGTCGAACTCGTCGGGCGAGCTCTTGCCGAGGCCGATGGCGTCCTGCAGGCCGGTGCAGCCGGCGAGCGCCAGGGCCATGGCACCGGCCACGGCCGCGACCATGGCGCGACCCGCGATCGCACCGGATGGCAGAGCAATCATGACCCCTTTTTAGGCCTTTCTCGGTCCCCGAACAAGGCATCCAATAGCAGCATCGCGACGCCGACGACGATCATCGAGTCGGCGGCATTGAAGGCCGGCCAGTGGTAGCCCGCGAGGTGGAAATCGATGAAGTCCGCCACCGCGCCGTAGCGTAGCCGGTCGATGACGTTGCCGACCGCGCCGCCGATGACGAGACCGATGGCGCCCCCCAGCCAGCGCCCCTTGACGCGGGCCAGCCACCACACCAGGCCGCCGACGATGGCGCCCGAGAGCGCCGCCAGGAGCCACGGCATGGCCGGCGACCAGCTCTGCAGGAGACCGAAGCTGACGCCGGGGTTCCATACCATCACCAGATTGAGGAAGGGAGTCACCTCGATGGCCTCGCCGGCCTGCTCAAAGACCCTCATCATCAGCCATTTCGAGACCCGGTCCAGCGCGGCGACCGCGACGGCGACGCCAAGACCGAAGCGGAGCATCAGCCGGGGACGTTCTCGACCGCATCGACGCAGCGCCGGCAGAGCTCCGGGCTGTCGGGCCGTTCTCCGACCTCGGCCAGCACCTGCCAGCAGCGCGCGCAGCGCGCGCCCTCGGCGAGGCCGGGCACCACGCCGACCCCGGGGACGTCGTCGAGCGCGAAGGCCCCCTCGGGCGGCGCCTCCTCGATCAGGGTCACGCCCGAGGTGATGGCGATCTCGGCCAGGCTCTCGCCATCGAGCGCGGCCACGTAATCGGCCCCGGCGTAGACCTCGGGATGAGCCTGGAGGCTGGAGCCGATACGCTTGGCCCGGCGCTCGACCTCGAGTGCGCCCGTGATCACGCGCTTGAGGCGGCGGATGGTCCGCCACTTGGCGACCAGCCCGTCGTCGCGCCATTCGGGCGGGGGCTCGGGGAATTGGCGCAGGTGGACGCTCGAATCGGCGCCGGGATTTCGCTGCAGCCACGCCTCCTCGGCGGTGAAGCAGAGGATGGGCGCGAGCCACGCGGTGAGGCACGAGAACAGTTCGTCGAGCACGGTGCGCGCGGCGCGGCGGCGCGGCGAATCGACCCGGTCGCAGTAGAGCGCGTCCTTGCGCATATCGAAGTAGAAGGCCGAGAGATCGACGGCGCAGAAGTTGTGCAGCGTCACGTAGAGGGCGTGGAAGTCGAAATCGTGGCAGTAGCGGCGCACCAGCCCGTCGAGCTCGCTCAGCCGGTGCAGCACCCAGCGCTCGAGCTCGGGCATCTGGTCGTGGGCGAGCCGCTCTTCGGCGTCGAAGTCGGCGAGGTTGCCGAGCAGGAACCTGAGGGTATTGCGCAGCCGCCGATAGGCGTCGACCTGGGCCTTGATGATCTCGGGGCCGATGCGCAGGTCCTCGGAGTAGTCCGTGCTCACCACCCAGAGCCTGAGGATGTCGGCGCCGAACTCGTCCACCACCTGCTGTGGCGCCACCGTGTTGCCGAGCGACTTCGACATCTTGCGCCCCTCGCCATCCATCACGAAGCCATGGGTGAGCACGGTGTCGTAAGGGGCGCGGCCGCGGGTGCCACAGGCCTCCAGTAGCGAGGAGTGGAACCAGCCGCGGTGCTGGTCGGAGCCCTCGAGGTAGAGCGAGGCCGGCCATTCGAGGTTGGGGCGATCCTCGAGCACGAACGAATGGGTGGCGCCCGATTCGAACCAGACGTCGAGGATGTCCTCCACCTGCTCGTAATCGTCGGCATCGTAGTCGTCGCCGAGGAAGCCCGAGGGCTCGCTGGCGAACCAGACATCGGCGCCCTCGGCCGCTACCGCCGCGACGATGCGCTGGTTGACGCGCTCGTCGCGCAGCGGCTCGCCGCTCTGCTTGTCGACGAACACCGGGATGGGCACGCCCCAGGCGCGCTGGCGCGAGATCACCCAGTCGGGACGGTTCTCGATCATGCCATGGATGCGGTTGCGACCCTGGGGCGGCACCCAGCGCACCTGGTCGATGGCGGCCAGCGCCGTCTCGCGCAGGCCGGTGGCGCTCATGCTGATGAACCACTGGGGGGCGTTGCGGAAGATCAGCGGCGCCTTGGAGCGCCACGAGTGGGGATAGGAATGCACCAGCGTACCGCGCGCCAAGAGCCGCTCGGCCTCCTCGAGCCGGTCCGCCACCTCGCCATTGACCTTGAACACGTGGGTGCCGGCAAAGAGCGGCACGTGGGCGTAGAAGGTGCCGTCCTCGTCGACCGTCGGCGGCACCTCCAGCCCGTGCGCCACGCCGAGCTCGAAGTCGTCGGCGCCGTGGCCCGGGGCGATGTGGACGAAGCCCGTGCCGGTGTCCATGGTGACGAAGCCGGCGGTGAGAAGCGGTACCTCGAAGTCGTATCCCAGGCCGTGGAAGGGGTGCTCACAAAGCGTACCCGCGAGCGCGCGGCCGGAGTGGGCGATGCCCGTGAGCTTGGGGGTGAAACGGAGCTCGGCCGCGGCCTCCATCAAGAGGTCGCGGGCCAGCAGCAAGCGCTCGCCGGGCTTGGCCAGGCTGCCCTCGGCGGCCTCGGCGACCTCGACCAGCAGGTAATCGGCGTCGCCTTGGCAGGCCAGCGCCCGGTTGCCGGGTATGGTCCAGGGCGTCGTCGTCCAGATCACCACGCTGGCCCCCACGAGCTCGGGATCGGCGGCGCGCCGGATCGGGAAGCGCACGTAGATGGTGGTCGATTCGTGATCGTGATACTCGACCTCGGCCTCGGCCAGTGCGGTCTTCTCCACCACCGACCAGAGCACCGATTTCGAGCCCTTGTAGAGTGCCCCGTTCATCAGGAACTTGAGGATCTCGCGGACGATCTGGGCCTCGGCGTGGAACGACATGGTGGTGTAGGGATGATCCCAGTCGCCCTCGACGCCGAGGCGCTTGAACTCCTCGCGTTGGACCTCGATCCAGTGCTCGGCGAACTCGCGGCACTCGCGGCGGAACTCGATGATCGGCACCTCGTCCTTGTCGCGGCCCTCGGCGCGGTACCTCTCCTCGATCTTCCATTCGATGGGCAGGCCGTGACAATCCCAACCCGGGACGTAGTCGGCGTCCTTACCCATCATCTGCTGGGATCGGTTGACCACGTCCTTGAGGATCTTGTTCATGGCCGTGCCGATGTGGATATTGCCGTTTGCGTAGGGCGGGCCGTCGTGGAGGATGAACTTCTCGCGCCCTTTGGCATCGCGGCGCAGGCGCTGGAACAGGTCGAGGCGGCGCCAGCGCTCGAGCAGCTCGGGCTCGCGCTTGGGCAGCCGCGCCTTCATCGGAAACTCGGTGCGCGGCAGCAACACCGTCGCTCGGTAATCGGCGCTCATGTTCGGGCCCGTTTGCGCGCCTCGGAGGCCGCGGAGCGTGGCGCCACGGCGCCGGCCAGGTCCGCAGGCGTCGCCGCCAGAATCCGGCGGGCAGCCTCGCAGTCGGCGGCCATGGCCGCCTTGAGGCCGTCGATATCGTCGAACTTCTTCTCGGCGCGGATGTAGTCGATGAAGGCGACACGCAGGTGCTGGCCGTAGAGGTCGCCCGCGAAGTCGAAGAGGTGGACCTCGAGCACCACCTCGCCGGCGCCGAAGGTGGGGCGGCGGCCGAGGCTGGCGACGGCGTCGCGCCACACCACGCCGCGCTCGCTCTCGAGCCCGGCGCGCACCGCGTAGATACCCAACGCCGGCTCGAGAAAGTCGTCGAGGCTCAAGTTGGCGGTGGCGTAACCGAGCTGCCGACCGCGGCGGTCGCCCTCGCCGACCCGGCCCTCGACCACCCACCAGTGGCCCAGGAGCTCGGCCGCGAGTCGGGGATTGGCGGCTTTCAGCGCCTCGCGGATGCGACTCGAGGAGTAGACCTCGCCCTGACGAGCCACGGGCTCGACCACGGTGACATCGAAACCGTGGCGCGCGGCGATCTCGGAGAGCAGCCGGGTGTCGCCGGCACGGCGATGACCGAAAACGAAATCGAACCCGACCACGGCGCCCCGGATCTCGAGTCCCTGCACCAGGACCCGGGTGACGAAGTCGGGCGCCGAGATGGCGGCGAACTCGGCGTCGAAGGTGAGCACGAAGAGGACCTCGACGCCGAGCGCCTCGATCTGGTGGGCCTTGCTCCTCAACGAGGTCAGCTTGAAGGCCGGCGCGCCGGTGCTGAAGAACGAGCGCGGATGCGGCTCGAAGGTGAGCGCCGCGTGGGGTGCGCCTTCGGCCTGGGCGATGCGGCCGGCCTCGGAAATCACCGCCTGATGGCCCAGGTGGACGCCGTCGAAGTTGCCGATGGCGACGACCGCGCCGCGCGCCTGGGCCGGAACATCGGTGTAGTGACGCAAGATGCGCATGCGCGCCCCCGGCGAGCCAATCCCGCGTGCAAGGCTGAACGCCAAGGCCGAGAACCTATAGCTAAATCCGCGGCGTGAAAAGAAGCCCTGTGACGCGCATGCCGGCGCCGTCCCGCCCGGGCCCCTCAGCTCGCCGGCGGCGGCTCCGAGCCGGGGCGCGAAGGCACCATGATCAGGGCCTCGCCGTCGAGCACCGTGCGTTCGCCTACCAGGCACACGGTGGAGAACGCGGCGCGCCGTTTCTCAGGCATGAGATCGGTCACCGTGACCCGCGCCAGCACCGTATCGCCGACCCGCACCGGCGCCGAGAAGCGCAAGCTCTGGCTCATGTAGACGCAGCCCGGCCCCGGCAGCTTGGTGCCGAACACGGCCGAGACCAGGCTCGCCGTCAGCATGCCGGGGGCGATGCGCTCGCCGAAGGGGGTTGTGGCGGCGAAGACCTCGCTGTGGTGCAGCGGGTTGGTGTCGCCCGAAACGCCGGCGAAAAGAACCAAGTCGGCCTCGGTCACGGTCTTGGAACAGGCCGCCGACATGCCGAGCGAAAGATCCTCGAAGAAATAGCCCTGCAACTCGAGCATCGATCCACCTTTGCTCACCGCTTTTATTGCGGTGCAATATAACGCCCCGGATCAGGCCCGGCAAGCGTTTGGATTGTTGGAAAAACTTGTTGGGTGCGATGCAAACGCATCGCGCCACGATGGGGCGGACCGAGGCCGCAGTGGCGCATCGCGGCGGCGCCCGAGGCCGCCGTCCCCGAGGCCGCCGTCCCCAAGGCCGCCATCATCGTCGATCGGTCATGGTCGACCGCCGTCGTCGATGGTCGATGTCGAGCGCCTTGTCGAGCACCATCGTTAACCGATTGTTAGCGGGCGGCGCCTAGGCTCTGGTCGCGGGCTCCGCCCGAGCCGGCGCTCGCCGCCGCGGGGTGGGGGTTCGAGCGGCAACCTGTTCGCGGTCGATCGGGGAGATCGGGGCATGAAGAATGGTGAGCTGACCGAGAGGGTGGCCTCTCTGGTCGACTTCCTCAGGCACGAGACCGAGGCGCCGGTGCGCCTCACCGAGGTGGCCTCGGTCACCGAGGTGCTGATCTCGGTCATGGAGCGCTACTTCGGCGCTCTCGACGCCTCGCTTTACCGCGAGTTCCGCATCCTCTCGGCGTACATCGAGAGCGCCAAGAGCGAGATCGCCAAGCTCAAGCCCGCCGAGCTCAAGACCCTGAAGCTGCCGCGCGCGGGCAAGCAGCTCGACGCCGTGGTCAAGGCCACCGAGGAGGCGACCCAGGCGATCATGGACGCCGCCGAGGAGATCATGGCGGCGGACAAGTCGAACCCCGAGGCCTATGCCGCCACCGTCGACCAGGCCTCGATGCGCATCATCGAGGCCTGCGCCTTCCAGGACATCACCGGCCAGCGCATCACCAAGGTGGTGGAGACGCTCACCTTCATCGAGAACCGCCTCGAAAACATCCACAAGACCTGGGGCGAGGTGGCGGCGGGCGGCGCCGACCCGCCCGAGGAAGCTGAGCCCGACGACGAGCGCACCCGGCTCACGGGACCCCAGCTCGACGGCGAGGGTATCGACCAGACCGCCATCGACGCGCTGCTCGAGGAGACGCCCACGCTGGTCGAGACGCCCGAGCCCGAGACGCCCGAGCCCGAGGAGACGCCCCCGGTCAGCGAAACGCCTGAGCCGAAGAAGGCTAGTCAGGCCGAGATCGATGCCGTTCTCGACCAAGCACCGCCATGCGCCGACGCCGCCAAAGAGGAGAAGACGGCCGAGGCCGGGAGCGACGCCGTGCCCGACGACGTGCCCCCGCCGGCGCCAGCGCCCGCGGCGAAAAAGGTGACTCAGGCCGAGATCGACGCGCTCTTCGATTAGGGCGCCGAGTGGGCACGGGCAGGGCCATGGGCACCCTCGTCACAGCGCGCGCGAGCGCGGCCGAGCCGGCTGGCCGGGGCAGCAGCGGCCGCCGCCGCGCCGCCGCCGCTCTGCTCGCCCTGGCTCTCGCGCTGACGACCCTCGTGCCTCAGGCGGCGCAGAGCTCCGAGGACGCCGAGGACGCCCAGGACAACGGCCTGGCGCTCGCGATGGAGGCCGTGATCGTTCCGGTGCTGAGCGACGACAAGGCGCTCCTCCAGGCCTTCGTCGAGGTGGCGCTGGCGCTCGAGGACGGCGACGAGCGCAGGTCGGTCCAGGAGCGCATGCCGCGGCTGCGGGACGCCTTCTTCACCAGCCTCTACCGCCTCGGCGCCGAGGGCAAGCTCGAGGCCGGTGGCTTCGACCTCGACCAATTGAAGCGGATCTTTCAGAGAGCGGCGGACCGCATCCTGGGCACGGGCGCGGTCGAGGTGCTCATTCTCCAGGTCCATCTCTCCCGTACGCGGGGCGAGACCGGGCGGGCGTCGCCCCCCGGCTGAGCCAGGTCGCGAGGAAGCTCTCGAGCCAATTGGTGATCGCGGGCTGGTGCAGGCCCTGGCGCCGGATCTGCTCGTCGCGGGCCTGGGCCCCCGGCATGTTCAAGCGGTGAGTCGCGAACCGGGTCCAGCGGTCGACGATCTCGGCCGTGACCTCGGGGTGAAACTGCACCCCATAGGCCGCCTCGCCGTAGCGAAAGGCCTGGGTCACGAACATCTCGCCCTGGGCCAGCAGCTGGGCCCCCGGGGGCAGCTCGCAGCCCTCGCCGTGCCACTGATAGACGTGGAGCGGCGCCTCGAAGAGGCCGCGCCCGGCGGCGGTCGGGCGCAGGGGAAAGAATCCGATCTCGTGCAGGCCCTGGGGATGGGGTGCGACGCCCGCGCCCAGCGCCCGGGCCAGGAGCTGGCACCCGAGGCAGATGCCGAGAAAGGGTTTGCCCGACTCCAGCGCCACGGGAATCCACTCGAGCTCGTCGCGAATGAAGGGCAGCGTGGTGTCGTCGTTGGCGCTCATCGGGCCACCGAACATGACCGCGCCGGCGTGCTCGGCCATGGTCGCGGGCAGCGGGTCGCGGCGGCTCGCCACCCTGACGTCGAGCTCGCAGCCCATGGCGCGCAGCACCTCCCCCACCCGGCCGGGGTCCGAGGTCTCGCGCTGCACCACCAGGAGAATCTTGTCGGCCATCACGGGGCCACAAGTTAGGGACCCGGGGCCCGGGCGACAAGGGCCGGGGGCGGGGGGCACGGGGGATGCCCGCCCGCCCTCGCCCCGGCCCAGCCCCTCACATCGCGGTGATGCCGCCGTCGAGCACGAACTCGGCGCCGGTCATGAAGGCCGATTCGTCCGAGGCCAGGTAGAGGATGCCGGCGGCGACCTCTTCAGGCTGGCCGAGGCGCCCGATCGGCACCTGGCGCGCCAGCTTCTGGCGCATCAGCTCGGGGTCCTCGGCACGGGCCAGCATCGGCTCCAGGATCGGGGTGTCGATGAAGGTGGGGTGGACCGAGTTGCAGCGGATGTTGTAGCCCTTGCGGGCGCAGTGCAGCGCCACCGACTTGGTGAGCAGCCGCACGCCCCCCTTGCTGGCGTTGTAGGCGGCCAGGTTGTGGCCGCCCACCAGGCCCGAGACCGACGAGAGGTTGATGATCGAGCCGCCGCCGCTTTCCTTGATCGCCGGGATGGCGTGCTTGCAGCCCAGGAAGGTGCCATCCAGGTTGACGCCGTTGACGAAGCGCCACTCCTCCAGCGTGGTGTCCTCGACGTTCTTGAGCACGCTGACGCCGGCGCTGTTGACCAGCACGTGGAGCTGCCCGAAGGCCTCGAGGGTGCCCGCGATCGCCGCGCGCCAGTCGTCCTCGCTGGTGACGTCGAGCCGCATCATCAGCGCCGCCTCGCCGATCGCCCGGGCCGCCGCGGCGCCGCCCGTCTCGTCGATGTCGGCGATCACCACGCGCGCGCCCTCGGCGACCAAGAGCTCGGCGCTGGCGCGGCCGATGCCCGAGGCGCCGCCGGTGATCAGCGCCACCTTTCCCTCCATTCTGCCCATGTGTTCCCCCTACTCGCGCTACTCGGCTTGCCCGGCCGCCGCCGGGGTCAGCAGGATCTTGCCCGAACGGCCCTCGGCCATGGCGTGGGCCAGCGCCTCCGTGATGCGCTCCAGGGGATAGGTCGCCTCGACCTCGGCGCGGAGCTTGCCCTCGAGCATCAGGCCGACGAGCTCGCGGTAAAGCGCCGTGCGCTGGTCCCGGCTCGCGCTCTGGAACCAGCGCGCCAGCCAAAAGCCCCTGAGGCGGATATCCTTGAACACGGTCTGCTCGGCCGAGATCTTGCAGGCCTCGCCGCTCAAGAGCCCGTAATTGACCACCGTTCCGCCAGTGGCCAGGCAGCCGGCGAGGCGCAGGGTGGCGTCGCCGCCGATGGCGTCCAGGCCGAGCCCGATCTCGGCCCGGCGGGTGGCCTCGGCGACCCGTTCGGCCAGATCGCCGCCGTCCACCACCACGGCGTCGGCGCCGAGCTCGCGGAGCGGCGCCACCAGCGCCTGGCGCCGCACCACGTTGACGGTGCGGACGCCGGCCAGCGCCGCCAGCTCGATCACGTAACGCCCGACGCCCGAGTTGGCGGCGTTCTGGATCAACCAATCGCCCGGCCCCAGCTCGACGAAGTCGTGCAGCATCAGATGAGCGGTGGGCGGGTTGATCATGGCCATCGCCAGCTGCAGGGGATCGCCGCCCGCCGGCAAGGGGGTGAGGCCCTTGGCCGGCACGCGCAGCTCCTGGCGCCAGGCACCGGCGCCCAAGGGCAGGAAGACCCGGTCGCCCACCTTGAGCTTTGCGACCTCGGCGACCTCGGCACCTGTGGCGCCGGCGGCGATCACGCGACCGACGCCCTCGTTGCCGGGGATCGCGGGGAGCGGCGGCAGCACGCCGTACTCGCCCGTCAGCGTGAGCAGGTCCGAGGGGTTGATGGGGCTCGCCTCCACCGCGATCACCACCTCGCCCGGCGCCGGCGGGCCGGTTTCGAGCTCGACGATCTCGACCACCTCGGGCGGGTGTCCGCGCCGCGCGTACTGGGCCGCTTTCATGACCGGCTTGACCTCGCTGTCCGCGATCGATCCCAGCCGCCATAGTAGCCGCCAAGGGACGCCAAGCAAGGGGCCGGGCGGCGCGGGCCCGCCGTTGACCGCCGCCGCGCCCTTGCCTACGGTCGATGACGGCCCGGCGATCGCAAGGCGGGAGCCGCGCCCGAGGCTGGGAACGAGGTCAGGAGATGGGTTACCTCGCCATGCTCGCGCTCGCCGCGCTGGTCCTCGCGCTCCCGGTGCGGGCGGCCGAGTACGGGCAGCCGGTGGGCGAGCGTTTCCGGATCCTCATCGACGACCTCCCCCCGCCTTACGCCACGCCGAGCGCCAGCAACCGGCCGCGGCGCATCGAGCGCCCCGCCGGCGCCGCCTTGCGGGTGCCCGAGGGCTTCGTCGTCAACCGCTTCGCCGGCGGTCTCGCGCATGCCCGCTGGATGGCGCTGGCCCCCGGCGGCGACATCCTTCTCATCGAGCCCGGCGCCGACCGCATCACCCTGTTGCGCGACGGCGACGGCGACGGCCGCGCCGAGCTGGTGGGGACCTTCGCCGACGACATCCGCGGCCCGCAGGGCATCGCCTTCTCGGGCGCCTATCTCTACGTCGCCGACCGCCGTCAGGTGTGGCGCTACCCGTACCAGCCGGGACAGCTCCGGGCCGGTGCCCCGGCGCAAGCGGTGACCGCGGCCGGCGCGCTGGGCCGGGGCCGGGGCCATGCCACCCGCAACATCGTCTTCCACCCCGACGGCCAGAGCTTCTTCGTCGCGGTGGGAAGCCGCTCCAACATCGGCCTCGAGCCCGAGCCGCGCGCCACCGTGCAGCGCTTCGCCCTCGACGGTGGCGACCAGGCCACCTTCGCCTCGGGGCTGCGCAACGCGGTCGGCATCGCCTTCTATCCCGGCACCGTCGACCTCTACGTGGTGGTCAACGAGCGCGACGGCCTCGGCGACGGCCTGGTGCCGGACTATCTCACGCGACTCACGGCGGGCGGCTTCTACGGCTGGCCTTACGCCTATCTCGGGGCCCACCCGGACCCGGCCTACGGCGCCAAGCGCCCCGACCTGGTGGCGGCCGCGCTGGCGCCCGACCTCCTGTTCCGCTCCCACTCGGCGCCGCTGGGGCTGGTGTTCTACGAGGGCCGGCAGTTTCCCGCCGCCTACCGGGGCGATGCCTTCGTCGCCTTCCACGGCTCGTGGAACGCCGGCCGACCGACCGGCTACAGTGTCGTCCGCGTGCCCTTCGAGGGCGGCCGGCCCCAGGGCTATTACGAGACCTTCCTGAGCGGCTTCTGGGCCCGCGGCGAGGCCAGGGCCGAGGTCTGGGGACGCCCCGCCGGGCTCGTCGTCGCCGCCGACGGCAGCCTGCTCGTCGCCGACGACGTCGGCCAGGCGGTATGGCGCGTCAGCTACGCCCCCTGAGCGCCGCCCTCAGTCGCCGCCCTCAGTCGCCGCCCTCGACGGGCGCCCGCTCGAGCACGAACTCGAGGCCGCTGACGATCTCGCCCTCGTCGTCCACGACGCCGATCGTCACCTCTTGCGCGGGCGGCGCCACCAGCCTGAGCCGCGCCACCTGCTCGGGCGAGACCCGGACCCGGTAGCGGCCGGGGCGCACGAACTCGAACAGGAAGAAGCCGTCGAAGGCCGACTTCACCTCAGCCACCACCTTGCCGCCCTGGTCGACGAGCTGGAGCGCCACGTTGGAGACCTCGGTCACGACCTCGCCGCGGCGCAGGTAGGCGATGCCGTCGATCTCGCCGGTGGGCACGACGGGGAAGTCGAGCAGCGCCGTCTTGCCCGGGCGCGGCACGATCTCGACCCCCTTTCGGGTCGGCACCCAGTAGGGATCCTCGAGGCTGCCCGGGTCGAGCACCAGGTCGGTGGGCTGATAGGCGGAGAGCCCGGTGATGAAGGCGACGCCGTCCTCGTCGGTCGCCACGTCGCGGCGCCGGCGGAAGCGCACGCCTTCGAGCGGCCGGTCGCCCTCGTCAAGGGTGCCGTCGAGGTTGCGGTCGAGGAAGACCAGGGCCGAGGCCGCGCCCGAGCGCGCCATGCCGCGCGGGCTGCGCTCGAAGCTTCCCTTGCGCGGCTCGCGGCCGGTGCTGAAGGTAAAGGTGAGGCCGGCGGCGAACCTGCCGTCGTCGCTGACGGAGGCGTTGGCGCCGATGGCCACGAACTTGATGATGTGGAAAATCCCGACCGAGACCGTGGTGGGTAGATCGCCGGTGAGCCCTTGATTGAGGGTAGCGCGGGCTGACGAGCCGCGCTTGAACTGGTAATCGGCGGTGAACGAGGCATTGGTGAACTGGGCCTCCGGGTCGATGGTGTAGGCGAGGCTGCCGCGCAGGTTCAGGCGCTCGATGCGACCGTTCAAGAGCAACGAGCCGGAGGCCGCGGTGGTGGTCGGGGTGCCGCCGCCCCGGCGCAGGTTGAAGTTCACGGTGTTCGAGCCCGAGACCCCGCCCACGAACATCGAGAGCCGGTTGACGGCGTCGAGGGTCATGACGCCCGACTCGCGGCGTTCGAGCCCGCCGCTCAAGCTTACCGGGATGCGGGGCAGGAAGCTGGCCGGGATGGTGCCATCGAGACGCAGGTTCGAGCGGCTCTCGAGCGGATCGCTCGAGGCCGCCACACGCTCGCTGGCGAAGCCGTTAAAGAACTGGCCGTGCTCGGCCAGGACGCCGACGCCGAAGCGCCGGGTCTGGAACGAGCCCTGGACCGCGCTGCCGCTGTCGAGGTCCTTGGTGGCGTCGAGGCGGACGAAGGCGCCAAACAGCGAGGTGCGCAGGCCGAGCGAGGGATAGCTGTGGCGCCCATCCTCGAGCGCGAAGCTGGCGAAGCTTCCGGCCAGCGCGAGGTTCTGCGTGATGCCTCGCTCGAACTCGCCGACCAGCCGGGTCTTGCCCTGGGTCTCGTCGGCGAAGCCCGAGTCCTCGCCGACCGAGATCGTGTCCTCGCCCTGCTGGTTGACGGCGAGGCGGTAGAAATGCTGGCCCGGCCGCACCATCCCCGGCCCGACGAAGAGGCGCCGGGTCTCCTGGCGGCGCTGGCCCTGGGGGCCGTAGAAGGCCAGGTTGAGCACGTTGAGGCCGAACAGCAGCGGCACGTCGATGAACTCGTAGCGGCCGTCGGCACGCGAGAGCTGGCGGTCGAGCAGGATCTCGTTGCGGTAGAGCTCGACCTCCCAGCCCAAGGGCAGCTCGCCCCTGAGCGTGGTACGGTCGAACTCGCTGGGCCGGTTGAGCTCGAAGCTCGAGACGAAGGCGCCGCGGCCCTCGCGCTGAGCGGCAACCAGCGGGAGCTGCGGCGTGAAGACGTCGCCGAAGGCAATCTCGCTCAGCCCCAGGGGCCCGAGAAGGCCCGCTTCCGGGTCCTTGCGTCCCATCGTGAAGCGCACGTCCGCGAGCGGCTCCTGATCGTTGCTGGCGACGAACAGGGTCGAGTCCATGAACAACAGATCGCCGGTGACCAGCGTCGTCGAGCGCGCGCTCAGGGTGTTCTGGTCGTTGTTGAAGTCGAAGGCGTGGGTGGTGTCGAAGAAGGGCCAGTCCCAGAGCTTGTAGGGAACCTCCTGGCGCGGGTATCTCAGCCGTTCGAAGGCACCGCGACCGAGCCGGGCGGCGCGGCGCTCGCGCTCGAGCCGCGCCTCCAAGGGCAGCGGCTCGCGCGAGGTGACCGTGATCAGGAGTCGCGAGAGGTCGAACTCGAAATCGACCGGGAACCACGCGGACAAGAGCGTGGTGTCGACGTAGATGTCCTCGACGTGGAGCTCGACGAGGGCGGCGTCGAACGGCGCGGGCTTCCCCTCCACCGTCGCGCCGCCGCGCACGAGGTCGAGGCTGAAGCGCCGGTCCTCGGCCAGGAACCAGCCCCCGGCCTGCCCGCGCGCGGGGTCGGCGGCGACGGCGAGCTCGAGCGCCCGCATGACCTCGTCCAAGGGCAGCAGCACGCCGCCGCGGTGGAGATAGCCGAGCAAGCCGTCGGAGAGCACGAAGCGGCCGAGGCGCATCTCGAGAATGAGCTCGTCCTCGACCGGGCGCTCGACGGGTGTGAGCGCGGAAGCCTGCTGTGCACGGGCTATTGGCGGACCCGACAACCCCAACGCGACGGTTATTGTCAGGAGAAAGACGGCGGCGATCCGCATGACTTGCCCGAACCGAGGCTCCGCCGCCGGCGTTTTTACGGCACAGTGAGTTCCGCCTGGGCCAGCACCCCGCCGCCAGCGTCGTCGGGCTCGCGGAAGACGACGGCGAGGCGCCCGCGCTCGAGCGTCACGCCTTCGGGTGGACGCAGGCGCATCTCGAAGATCCGGCTGGCGTTCGGGGTATAGACGGCGACGCCGCGCACGAGACCGACCCCGGTCTCGGCGCCGCCCTCGGATCTGAAGGTGACGGTGAAGTCGCCGTAGACCGAGCTGTCGCCGCCGCGGTTCATGCGCAGCGACAGCACCGGCTGCGAGTCCGCGTTCTCGGGCGGGCGTAGCGCAAGGTCGGACAACGTGACGCTCGCCGACAGCTCGCCGTGGCGCACGATGACCGGGATCGAGATGCCGTAGATGGGGATGAGCTGCACCCGGATCTCGCCCTCCCCAAGCTCCGTCGCCTCGATGTCGGCGCCCGCCGTCTCGGGCGGCACGGCGCGAAAAAGGAGGTGCGAACGATACTCACCGGGCGCCAAATCGCGGGGCTTGCGCACCAGGAGCCGCACCGTCTGCGACCGCCCCGCCTCGAGGGTGACCTGGCGTGGCGAGTAGCGGATCAGCTTGTCGACAGGATGCACGTCCGGAGCGGCCTCCTCGACCCGCTCGAGCCTGCCCCGATCCGTCATGCGCATGTTCTGGAACGAGATTCGGTAGGTCGCGGCGCCTGTGGCTCGATTGGTGAGCGTCACCACGGCGCTGCGCGTGCGGCCGCTGAAGACGACCCGGGTGGGGAAGACCATCAGATCCCCTGGCCCCTGGGCGCGAGCAGGAAAGGGATCGGCCGACAACACCAGCGCCACGGTGATCACCACCGCTGGCGTCGCGATCAGGCGGCATCCTGCCCGCCGCGGACGCGTGGGGTCTGTTCTTAAGCGCATCACCGCCTTGCGTCGCCCGGGGCGATCCTCAAGCTGCTTCCTGAAGTCCTTGTTGTCACGGCGCTTGGCGAACACGAGCCGTTGTTATCACAATGCCCGATAAAAGACAAAAGGAAGGTTTACATGCGCTGAAAAAGAGTTGGGCGCGAGGGGACAAAGGATTCCTCGGGCCGCTGAGCATGGACACAAAAAGCGGGGGACAAATTGCCCCCGCCCTTCGTCGCTGGACAGCCGTCACCATCCGGCATCAAGCCAACTCTAATCGTAGTTGACCGTCATTAGGTATGTCTTGGCATAGACACCAACAGCCTGATCTACAGCGACGTGCAGTGTCGCGCCAACGCTAAAGGCGTCGGTCGTACCGCTGATCGTCCCCTGTCCGGATTTACTGTCGGTGAAGGTGTCCACCAGCATGGTATTAGCACCAGATTCTAACGTTACAGATGCCGGCAGAGAGATATTGTAGTTTCTGCCATCTTGTCCGGTGACGTCGAAATCGGCCGCCTTAGGCACAATGGTGTTGACCAGGCTAATGTTGGACGCACCGGGCGTAGTTCTCACGTCGTTCGTGGCTATAACAATGGTTTCAATGACATCGGTCGGGGCGGTGAAACTACCGAAATTCAGTTCGTCGCCCGAAGAGCCCTTTGCCAGCGTGAGCACTGAGATGACGGTCGCCGTGGCGTTGGCATTGTTCACGGAAGCATGGGAGCCCACATGCTCCGCCCAGGCGCCCGGCGCCGCCAGCGCCACCAGGCCGAGCGCGGCAAGCGCGCCGGCCGCATAGGTCATAAATCCAGTCTGCTTCATTGTCATAACTCCCTAGTTTCGTTTCGGCCGACCTCGCGGCCCGAGTGGGTTCTCCTCCCGTCCGGTCGGCGCCAGACACTGACAACGGTCAGGCTGGTGCCGGCCCACGGCGACGGAGGCTCTGCGTATCCCGTTCGAGTGGCCTCGCCTCCCCAAACGTCTCTCCCGGTCCAAAGCCGTGCGAGGGTAGGGATTCGTCCCCCTCGCCCGCGCGGCGCGGGACCAAGTGCTGCGAATTATAATAACTCTTGGTCGAGGCTGTCATCATCCGAATGGATGATTCGCGAGGATTCTTTTCGCCGGAGCCAGAATACGCTATTGATACTCATTTCGCTGAATACGCGCCATATCATACAACCTTAACGTTCGAGCCGGCGGCGCCGCGCGTCGGCGGAAGATGATCGTGAGCGCACCGCCCGCTCAATTGAAGGTGATGAATATGGTGATGTCGCCACGGTAGTTGCCCTTCTTCGCGTCCGCCAGCACGTCCAGGGTGCCGCCGATGAAGACCGTGTCGGTGCCGGTGTTGGGATCGAGCACGCCGGTCCCGTTCGTGGCGCCCGTGTGGACGGTCAGCGAGGTGAGACCAGTGATCTCGAGGCTCGAGGCCGGGTCCCCGGACTCGTCGCGCTCGGCGGTTTCGTTCTCGGCGAATGGCGTCAGGGGGAGCTGGATGGTGTAGGGGGTGGGGGTGCCGGGCGTGCCGGTGATGAGGATCTCCGCCGGATGGAAGTTGGCGCCCTGCAGCTCCACGCCGCCGGTGATGCTCCGCGCCGCCGCGCCGGTGGCATCGACGATGGTCAGCGTGACGGTTCCGGCCCCGCTTATCACCTCCAGGCCGCCGAACTGGAGGTCGGATGCGGAGGTGACCGCGAGCGATTCGGCGACCACGGTCGCGGTCGCGGTGGCGGTGACGCTGGCGCTCGTCTGCGCGAGCGCGGGCGGGGCGAGAACGCCGAGCGCCAGGCCGGCCAGCGCCGCCATCATTGTCAGGCCCCGATATCTGCCGCTCATCTCCAGTTCCTCGCCACGGATATCCGATCGCCTAGCCAGAATCCTTTAATACCCAATCGGGCGAATCGACTCGAAAACCAACGTTGACGTGCCATGCCCCGCCGGCCCCTATTGATAGTTCACCTCCACCTTGAAGGTGCCCGTGTAGATCCCGCCCTCCTGGTTGGCGCCTACGGTCAGGGTCGCGCCGACGTCCAGATTTTGGAATCCGAAGAAGCTGATCTTACCGCTTTCCGAGGGACTGCTGGTAAAGGTCTCGATGGTCATGGTGTTAGCGCCCGAGGTCAGCTCGATGGTGTCGTTCGGCGGAAGTGTAATGTCATAGGCGTGGTTGAGATCGCCGGTCACGCGGAACCTGGCGTGGTCGAAATTCGAGGGTAGCGGCGTGACAACGCTCCACGAGAGCCCGCCGTCGGGCCCGATGGTCACCGATCCCGGGGTCGTCGGCGACGGTATGAGCGTGCCAAAATTCAGGCTCTGCACCTCGGATATGCCGATAGGATTGGTGAACGTGGCGGTGATCTGGGCCGAGGCCGAGCGGGCGCCGAGGGCGAGCGCGGCAAGCGCGCCGACAACGGCGACGAGCGCGGCCGCGGCCCGCGTCCCGCGCCGCCACGCCCCTCGGTCGTGACCCCTCTCGTTCCTCACCGCCGTCCTTCCCACATGCGTCCCTCACCCTCCATCATCCAAGATAAAGGTCCGCGCTTCCGAAAACGCCCCGCTTACTCTCGCAAAAGTATATCGTCTCGGCTTCCAATCCTCCTATACATGTGGGCGGGCAGGGCCCACGGCGGCAGGTGCGAAGGCCTCTCCCGCGCCGCGCCCACCTACTCGTACTCCACCAAGATGTCGAGGGCGCTCTGGTACTTGCCGGCCGGCTGCCCCGGCTTGAACTTCAGGGTGGCGCCGAGGTAGACCGTGGCCCGGCCGTTGCGCCCGAGCGCGGCGCTGCGTTCGGGATGGGACGCGAAGTCGGTGACGGTCGCGGTCCCCGGACCGCCGCTGCCCTCGCTCTTGATCTTGCGCTGGTCGGGGAGCGTGATGACGAAGCGGGCCTCGGGCTCGCCGGTGATCAGGAACTCGGCGCGGCTGTGCTCGCCGCCCAGGTCCACGGCGCCGCCGAGCAGCGTCTTGTTCCCGGAGACAGGGTCGATCAGCACCGCGCCCGACGCGCTCGGGTCGCTGGTGATGCGCCCGAAAGCGAGCTCCTCGAGCTGCTCGACGTTGAGCGGGCGCTTGTCACCCTTGTCCTCTTGCGCGCCGGCCGGCCCGGGCAAGGCCAAGACCAGCCCCGCCGCCACCACGGCGGCGAACAGAGGCGCCGGCATGGAGCTGTCAACGGAGCGCAGTGTCAAGCTCATACTGCACACTTTCGCGACACGGCCGGATGGCGGCCGCCACGTCCCCCCTAAATGATGATGCCAGTCTGGTCGACGGCGTCGTCGACGATGAGCGTGGCGCCGCCGATGGTGTAGGTGGTGCTGGATGGGCCGGGGGTCACCACGGCGCCCGTGAAGTCGCCAACCACCGAGTCGCCGGCATCGCCCCGCACCTCGAGCGTGGCGGTGTCGGACTGCAGGACGACGCCGGGCGAGAGCGTGAGGATGTTGAGGTCGGCGTTCACCAGGTCGACCAGCTCGATGCCGTCGAGGGTGCCGCCGAAGCTCACCAGGTCGGCGTCGCCCGCCGCCACCCGCAGCATGTCCTGGTCGCCCGAGCCGCCGTCGATCACCAGGTCGCCCGCGTCCCAGACGATGGTATCGTCGCCGCCGAAGCTCATGATCGTATCGGCGCCGCCGAGACCGTCCATGAGATCGCCGGTCGCGGTGCCGCTGAGGGTCTCGTCGCCAGCGGTGCCAATGAGCTTGTCGGCGCCCTCGAGCAGGAGGCCGGCGCCGTACTGGATGATGTTGGGCGCGTAGACATCGGTAAAGAGCTCGGCGAGCAGCGGGTCGAGCACACTTCCCAGCTCCCCTTCCGGCACTAAGAAGTTTCCCAGCGGAACCGTCGAGTAGATCACCGTCCCCTCGCCGAAGGAATAGGAGAAGGCGACGATCTCACCCTCATCGCTCCTGCTTATCAGCACTGTAGCGCCGTCTAAACTGTCTACGTCGGCAAAACCGAAGCTCGTCGGGTCATCCGCGCCGAAGGGATCAGCGGTATCCAGGAGATCATCGTCGATGAGTCCCCCGGGTCCCTCGCCTATGAGCGAGGCTTCGGCGTCAGCCAACAGATTCAGGTCTCCGCTCTCGTCTTCCTGCGTACTGGTGAACTCGAAGAATCCGGTAAAATCGAAAAGCTCCCCGCCCGGCAAGATGTCGGACGCGTCAATTGTTCCCACCAGATTCGAGACCAGCGAGTCGTGAATGATGAGGATCATGCCGGCGAAGACGGCGTCTGATATGGCGTCAAGATTGGCGAGATATTCGACACCATCGTTGGGGTCGCCACCGAAGCTATAGTCGAAAAAGGGGACGGGGTCCGCTGGGTCCAGCGGGTTCTGCACGAAAAGGATGTCGATGCCGGCGAGGTCGTTGAAATCGAAGATCTGGATGGGCGTGTGCCCCGCGGCCAAGATCGGCGCCGCCTGGGTGACATCGCCGTGGCCGTCCTGGATGTCGAAGTAGCCGACGTCGAGCCTGGCCAGCGTGCCGTCATCGACCGGGGTGATGTCGATGTCGAAGCTCTGCACCGGGCTGGTGTCGAGCCCGTCGCTGACCGTGAAATGGAAGTCGTCGGTCTCGGTATCGGTGCCGTCGTGGACGTAGACCACTTCGCCATCATCAAGCTGGAGCTGGGTGAAGCTGGTGATGGCGACGCCCGGGTCGTCGGTGAACTCGAGCTGGCCGTGTTCCGGCAGTACCGTGACCTGGTAGAGCAGGCTGGAATTGTCCGAATCCACGTCGGTCGACACCAGGATGCCCTGCAGCGACCGGGTCGCCCCCTCGTCCAACAGGAGGCCGGCGTTGGGCACCACCACGGGCGCGTCGTTGACGCCGTCGATGGTCACCGTCACGGTCGCCGTGGCGGTGCCGCCCTGGCCGTCCGAGATGGTGTACTGGAAGCTGTCGGTGGCGCTCTCGCCGGCGGCCAGGAAGTCGAAGGATCCCGCCGGGTCGTAGGTGACGTCGCCCGACGCGTCCACCGTCACCACCCCGCCCAGATCGGTGATGATCGATAGGCCGTCGCTGTTGTCGCTGTCGCTGGCGCCGGTGAAGACGCCACCGTCATTCAGGTCCGTGAGCGCGACGATGGTGAGCGTGTCGCCGTCCGGGTCGCTGTCGTTGGCCACGACGTCGATAGTGCCGGGGGTGTCTTCGTCAACAGCGCCGGGGGTGGGATCTCCTGTTCCTCCCTCTCCCCCGCCGCCCGACACGTTATCCTCGGCAATGGGCGGCTCGTTCTCGGGCGGCGGCGGCGGGGGCGGCGGGATGAACCCGTCGGTTTCGGTGAAGGTGATGAGCTCGATGAGGGTCTCGATTATCGCCGCGATGAGGGCTTCCGCTTCCTCGGCGGTCTCGGCCTCGACCTCGATGGTGATCAGACCACCCCCGAGCGTGGCGACGAAGACGCCGTCCTCGCCGGGCTCGCCGGAGGCCCGAAAGGTGCCGCCCTGGGTGAGGCCGCTGAACGGCGCCGTGCCGGCTTCCGGCGCGACATTGGAGAAGGCCTGGAGCATGTTCACCAGGTTGGCGCCGAGCAACTCCTCGAGCTCCTCCGGCGACAGCAGGAAGGCATCGCTCGGCGCGGTGTCGAAGTCCCGCACATCGGTCGCCTGGTTGGGGATCGTCAGCACCACCTCGCCGGCGGCGTTGGTGATGACGATGGTGCCGTCGATCACGGTGATCACGCAGCCGTCGTCGCAGTTGCCGGCGACCTCGGTGCCGCGCACGCCGATGGTCGCCACCGGCGTCTCCACGATCATGTTCTCGGGGTTGGTCTCGGCGATGGTGCCGCTGACGAAGACGAAGGCGCCCTCGAGGATCGAGAAGGCCGAGCTTCCCGAGCCGCTGTCGGGGTCGAAGATCAGCTCGTCGAGCGCCATGCTGGCGTTGGCGCCGAGCGAGAAGGTGGTGTCGTCGATGAAGACGATGCCGACGGCGGCGCCGGAGCCGGTGTGGATGACGTCGCCCTCGAAGACCGCATCGCCCGCGGCCAGGACCACCTGGGTGCCGTCGGCGCGGGTGGCGCTGACCTCGCCCGAGGCGCTTTCGATGTGACCGATGATGTGAGAGCTCATGCTCCGCCCCTCGCCCGACCGACGGCTACCCTAGCGCCTCAACGCCCACCGCGACCCGCGGTAACGTGAACGATTTCCGCGCCAATTGCGAATACTTAGCAGATTCCCAAAGCGCGCACATCACCCATATGGATGATTTCACGCGACTTCTCTGAGATCGCTCGATGCCGCCGCGAGGCCCATGGTAAGCTCGCCGCTCGAGGCGCCGGGAGCACGGTATCGAACATAAGACCGGGCCCCGGCGCCGGCAAGTCGGAGCACGGCGCGGTGAACGAGGGCGGCCGACAGGCGGAGGCGACAGCGCCCGACGAGGCCCCAGAGGCGACCCCCGATGCGACCCCCGGGGCGGCCCGCCCCTGGCATCACGGCCTCGGCGGCCGCATGCTGCGCGGCTTGAAGTCCGAGCGTTCGGTGGCCGCGGCGCTGCTGATCGCGGCCTGCATCCTGCGCACCCTCGACCCGGCGCCGGTGGAATCGCTCAGGCTGATGCTCTTCGATCTCTACCAGACCTTGAAGCCCAGGGCGCCGACCCAGTTCCCGGTGCTGATCGTCGACGTCGACGAGGCCAGCCTGGCCGAGGTCGGCCAGTGGCCCTGGCCCCGCACCGTGCTTGCCCGCATGGTCACCCGGCTCACCGAGCTGGGCGCGGTGGCGATCGGCTTCGACGCCATCTTCCCCGAGCCCGACCGCACCTCGCCCAAGCGCCTGGCCGACACCCTTAGCGGGATCGACGCGGCCACCGCCGAGGCCTTGCGCCGGCTGCCCGGCAACGACGAGGTGTTCGCCCGGGCGCTCAAGCGCTCGCGCGTGGTGCTGGGACGCTCGGTGCGGCCCGACGTGGTGAAAAGCGGCGCCGCCGAGGCGGCGATGCTGACCCCGGTGGCCCAGGTCGGCGGCGATCCCCGGCGCCACCTGGGCCGGCGCTATCCCAGCCTGGTACGCAACCTGCCCGTGCTCGAGAAGGCGGCGGCGGGGCGGGGCATCATCCTGCCGGGGCTCGAGCGCGACGCCGTGGTGCGCCGGGTGCCGGTGGCCTTCATCGTGGGCGGCGAGCTGCACCCGGCGCTCACCATCGAGATGCTGCGCGTCGCCACCGGCAAGAGCGCCTACGCCATCCGCTCGAACGCGACCGGCATCACCGGCGCGGTGGTCGCGATCTTCAAGATCCCGACCGATCGGCGCGGCCGTTTCTGGGTCCGCTTCGGGCCTCACGACAAGGCGCGCTACGTCTCGGCCAAGGACGTGCTCTCGGGCGCGGTGCCCAAGCAGCGGGTGTTCCGCCATCTGGTGCTGGTGGGGTTCTCGGCCAGCGGGCTCTTCGACAGCCGGGCGACGCCGCTGGGGGTGTCGATGCCGGGGGTCGAGATCCACGCCCAGATGCTCGAGAACATCCTCGCCCAGGAGTTCCTGGTGCGCCCGCCCCAGGCGCTCGGCGCCGAGCTCGCGGCGATCCTCCTGGCCGGCCTCCTGATGATCGTGCTGCAGCCCCGCCTCGGTGCCCGCTGGGCGCTGCTCCTGCTCGCCGACGTGGTGGCCGCCGGCGCCTTGGCCTCGTGGTACCTGTTCGCGGACAAGGGCATGCTCATCGACCTCGCCTATGCGGCGCTGGTCACCTTGGTGGTCTACAGCTACCTCACCTACGCCAACTACAGCCGCTCGGAGGCCCAGCGCCAGGAGGTGCGGACCGCCTTCAGCCGCTATCTCTCGCCGGTCATGGTGGAGCAGTTGGCCAACGATCCGAGCCGCCTCCAGCTCGGCGGCGAGGACCGCTTCATGACGCTCCTGTTCTGCGACGTGGAGGACTTCACGACGCTTTCCGAGCATTACGACGCGCGCGCCCTGACGCGCCTCGTCAACCGCTTCCTCACGCCCATGACCGACGCCATCATGATGTGGAAGGGCACGGTCGACAAGTACATGGGCGACTCGGTGATGGCCTTCTGGAACGCCCCCCTCGACGACCCCGACCACGCCCGCAACGCCTGCATGACGGCGCTCGAGATCCACGTCCGCATCGCGCTGCTCAACCAGGAGCTTGAGCGCGAGGCCGAGCAGAGCGGCGAGGTCTACCGCCCCATCAAGGTCGGCGTCGGCGTCAACTCGGGCCACTGCATGGTCGGCAACCTGGGCTCCGAGCAGCGCTTCGACTACTCGGTCTTGGGCGACCCGGTGAACGTGGCCTCGCGCCTCGAGGGCCAGACCCGGAGCTATCGCGTCGGCACGGTGATGGGCGAGAGCGTCTACGAGCAGGTGCCGGAGCTCGCGGTGCTCGAGCTCGACCTGGTGCAGGTGTTGGGGAAGACCGTGCCGGAGCGCATCTACACCGTGCTGGGCGACGAGGAGATGGCCGCGGACGAGGCCTTCCAGAAGCTCGAGCAGGCCCACCGCGAGATGCTCGGCGCCTACCGCGCCCGGGACTGGGAGGGCGCCGAGCGGGCCCTCGAGCGCTGCCGCGAGCTGGGCCGGGACTTCGCCCTCGAGCGCCTCTACGACATGTTCGAGCGCCGTGTCGCGACCTACGAGATGCGCCCCCCCGACGCCGACTGGGACGGCGTCTTCGTCGCCAAGTCGAAGTAGCGGGCGGGGGCCCCCGTCCCTAATCCGCGGCCGCCGGGAGCTCGCGGGGCGAGGGGGCCGAGCCGCGCCCCAACCTCAATGGCGGGCGATGGCCTGAACGGGGCCATGGAGTATACGGGGGTGGTGGAGCCGAGGGGAATCGAACCCCTGACCTCGACATTGCGAATGTAGGGGTCCACCTTTCCAGCTACCCCCGTCACTTGCTAGAAGCCACCAATATCAAGGCTTTAGCCAACTCCTTGTCGCCCCGTGTCGCGCCTCGTTGCCGCTTGTTTGATTGCTAGTGATTGCTATATGATTGCTAGAGGCACAAATTGGAGCGTACACCATGAAGGCCAAAATCACCAAGAGGGCCGTCGATGCAGCCGTGCCCGGCTCGCGTGATGCATTTTTTTGGGATAGCGATCAAATCGGCTTCGGGTGCAAGGTGACACCCGCTGGCAGCCGCATCTACATCTTGCAGTACCGCATCGGGAGACGGTTGCGCCGTTACACCATCGGAAGGCACGGCGCCCCCTGGACGCCCGAGGCGGCGCGCCGAGAGGCCGCCCGGTTGCTGGGACTGATTGCTGCCGGCACCGATCCCGCTGACGCCAAGGCCGCCTCGCGCAGCGAACTGACCATGACCGAGCTATGTGATCTCTACCTGTCCGAGGGGTGCGCGACCAAGAAGCCCTCAACCCTAGTGACGGATCGCCGCAACATCGAACGGCATATCAAGCCGCTTCTTGGGCGCAAGGGTGTCCGCGCCGTGACAGTGGGAGATATCGAGCGCTTCCAGCGAGACGTTGCGGCGGGGAAGACTGCCGCAGACGTTCGCACCCGGCCACGAGGGCGAGCAATTGTCGCCGGGGGCCAGGGGGTCGCCGTCCGCACCCTTGCCGTACTGGGCGCAATCTTCACCTTTGCCGTGAAGCGAAAGCTTCGCCCCGACAACCCGGTAAGGGGTGTCGAGCGGTTCAGAGGACAGAGGAAAGAGCGCTTCTTGACGATTGGTGAGCTGGCGCAGCTTGGCGATGCCTTGACGGCAGCCGAAAGAGACGGCTTCAGCCCGGTTGCCATCGCGGCAATCAGATTACTGGTTTTGACCGGCGCCCGAAAATCCGAAATCCTGACACTCCGCTGGGAGTGGGTAGACTTCGAGCGAAGCTGTCTTCGCCTGCCCGACAGCAAGATGGGCGCGAAGGTTGTGCCGCTGGGCGCACCGGCACTCGAATTGCTGGCGTCCCTGCCGCGTGTAGAGAGCAACCCGTACGCGCTGCCGGGCGAGAAGACGGACGGGCATTTCGTCGGGCTGCAAAAGGCGTGGGCGCGGCTCCGCGAGCGGGCCGGATTATCGGACGTGAGGGTGCACGATTTACGCCACAGCTTCGCCAGCGTCGCGGTTGCCGGGGGAGACAGCTTGTATCTGGTCGGCAAGGTTTTGGGGCACCGTCAAGCCCGGACCACAGAGGCTTACGCACATTTACAGGACGATCCGGTGCGCGCCGTCGCTGACCGGACCGCCAGAAAAATTGCAGCCGCTATGAATGGCCCGAGCGAAGGCGAGGCAGAGATTGTCTCCTTGAAGCCGGGCACATAAACCAGACGGCGCGGCTAGGCCGACGGGCCGAAAACCGGGTTACCGCAACCCGGCTGCCGCGCCCCCCCCTTGCGGGCACCTGAGCGGAGGGTGCGCATTGTGACTAACGAAGCTCCTGACCAGGAATCGCAGCCCGAATTTGTCCCGGAAGGCTGGCTAACACTGCCCAGCGCTTTGGTTCGAGCGGGCGGAGACGGCGAAGCCTGGAATCGTCTGCGCCAATGGTTGTTTGGCGGGCGGGTACAAGCGCGCGTCTTGACAGAGAATGGGCGGACTTACAAGGTGCCAAACAATGTCTGGGCAACCCCTTTCGCTAAAGAGGCATTGAGTTCGGGCAAGGGCCGGGTACATGACGGCTCATTGGTTGGCGGATACTATGTTGAAGGGTGGGTGCTGATTCTTGGCGCGGACGTTGAGAGCGTGTTGGCTTACGAACGCGTGGGCCAATCGCCGCTTACACATTCGGCAATGCCTGGGCGCCCCACAGCAAGGCACCTCTATCTAGTCGAGTTGGAACGGCGGTTCAAAAATGGAAGCCTGTGTACGGGCGTTGCCGCTGAAAGCCGAGCCCTTTACGACTGGCTTAAGGCTACCCACCCAGATATTAACCGAGGGACGCCAAAAACCATCGAAAACAATATTCGTGCTCCGTATCGCCGGTTAACCCAAGGCCCACCCCCAAAATAGGCCCCCGATATTAAACGCACAGAATAATTTTGGGGCGGTTTTTCGGGTACGCCAGGACTCCTACTTTGCCGGACGTGGCGACGGTTAGCGTCGCGTTTCAAGATTAGGAGTTCCACATGCAAGATACCCCTCGGCTACTCCGCACGCGGCAAGCCGCCGTGTATTGCGGATTCTCCAAGTCCACTTTCGAGAAGATGCGCGTTTTCGGCGATGGCCCGGCCTTCACCCGGCGGGGATCGGCCGTGTACTACGCCAAACAGGACCTTGATGACTGGCTCGCAAAGCTTCCCCGTTTCACGTCCACCAGCGAGGCAGATGCGGCCAGAGCGGGGCGGGCCATACCATGACCTCGAAACGACGATGCCCGGCCGGTGGCAACGGCCGAGCATCGGGTGGAATTAGCAAAGCGGACTGTATTGCTGGTTCCCAAGATAAGCCACTTTCCCAGCCCGGTCAAACGTCAGCACCACCGCAGAGCTTCGACTTGAGGCGCTATCCAATTATCGGGCTTCACTGGTTTGGTATCGAGATGCCCGACTATCCCCACGTCCTTTCACCCGACAAGGACGAAATGGCAGCGCCGTCGCTTTGGCCGGGAGGTGCGCCATGAGCGGTTTGAAGGTCACAGCGATTGTCGTGGAGGGCGGGCGCGACCGAGCGTTCGAGGTGGACGCACATGCTGCCCAAGTTCTCTTAGGGCTTGTCAGGGCCGGTGATTCCGGGTGCGTGGTTCATGAGGGGTCCGACCTTGCGGGCCGGATTGCAGCTTGCGTCTATGAGCTTTGCGAAGGGCACGGCCTATCGATTCGCACGGAGCGAGCGGAGGCGATGAATGGCTGGCAATGTCTGCATGTTCTCGAAACGCCCGTTAGAATCGTGCATATCGAGAGGTGGGGCAAATGAGCCCGCGTCAGAGACACTTCGGCACCGGCCCACGTTTCGTGCAACTCTGGTACTGGGAACTCGATTGCCCCGCCTATCGCCACCTATCGGTCTACGGGCGGGCATTGCTCATCGAGTTTCGGATAAAGCACAACGGGTCGAACAACGGCACGATTGCAATGTCGGTGCGGGATGCCGCGAAGCTAATCAATTGCTCCAAGGACAGAGCCGACCAGGCATTGAAGGAGTTGGTGGAAAAGGGCTGGATACGATTGACACAGAAGGGCAGTTTCGGCTGCAAGCGGAGGCTAGCGTCGGAATGGAGAATCACCAACTGGCCGGTTGGGCTCGGGGTGGATACCCCGGCAACCAAGGAATTCATGAAATGGCGACCGGCCGACGAAAACTAAATCACGGTCCTACTACATAGCACCATCAGTCCTGCCACGTAGGACCGTGGCGCAATCCTCGGTACTACCAGACCGCACCGTGACCCCCCGAACGGTCCTACCTCGTCGTACCGTCACCGGCAAAATTGCTCGCTCACGGTCCTGCTAGGTAGGACATATATAATATACCAGGTAGGGTGCGGGCGCCTGTCCGCTGCCCGGAGTACCATGGGCTCGTGGGCATGACCGCGACTCCGAGCGAAGTGGCGCCCACCCCACGGGCCTGTGGCGGGTTCCGAGGGCGGGGGGGATGGCAGCCCGTAGGCTTACAGGGCCACCAGCGGCCGGCTCAGGCGTTCGTAGGGGCCTTCTGGCGCGATGGTGTGCCATGGACCTACATGCGCCACCAGCACCCGCCTCCCGGGCTCCAGGGCGCTGTCTGGGGGCAGCTGGTGGAGTACATGCCACCAGGCCAGATGTTTCCGTTTGGAGGTCTCGTTTGGTCTGAGCCCCACCACCACCAAGAAATGGCGGCTACCCCAAAGGCCTGGCAGACTGACGAATGGGAGCCTAGCTGTCCTCGCACGGCTACAAGGCCAGCGACCTAGTTCTCCAGTACGATGGGCTTGGCCCCACGTGCCTGGATATTCTGCCCCAAATCGGATATTCTCGTTCGCCAGATCGCTACCAACAGCCGCGTGGGTGTTTGGGTGCGCCCGCTCCTTGGTGCAATTCTTGATGGCTGACCAGGAAACCGTTTCTCTCCTACCCGTCGAAGCGGATGCACCGGGTAAACTTTCCCTTCAAGAACGGCGCACCCCAGAACTCGTCATTGCACTTGTCGGTCCGATAGCTTCTGGAGTTTCAATAACGGGTGAAATCCTTAAAGAACTCTTCGAAAACGAGTATGACTACGAGGTGTTTATTTATAAGGTAAGCAAAATAATAAAAGATTTCTCGTCTTCGGTTGGCGGAAAATTCGATGACTATCTAACAGGGGCAAATCGTGTATTATCTCTTCAGTCGATAGGGAACGAATTAAGAAAAAAATACTCTCCCGAATATCTCGCAGAAAAATGCGTTGAATTAATTGGCACCCGTCGGCTGAATAACGGCTATGACAAGAGCCAAGAACCGTTTATTCCACTTCCTATTCGTCAAGTTCACATCATAGATTCGATCAAGAATCCGGCGGAGTTAAATCTACTTCGTGACGTTTATGGCGATATATTTTGGGTTTTTGGCGTATTTGCACCAGTCGATGTGAGACGAAACAGATTGATCAATCAAGGCTATGTTGTTCAAGAACTCGATAACATCATGTATCGAGATGAGGATGAGAACATACCTCATGGGCAAAAAGTCAGAGATACGATACATCTAGCTGACTTTTTTGCTCGGAACGATGGAAGCAATGACGAAAGATTGCGCGGGACCCTAAGTAGATATAATGAGATTCTTTTTAATGTAACAGTTAGCACGCCTACCTCACATGAAGCTGCAATGTTTACTGCTGTATCGGCAGTAGCCAAGTCAGCCTGTCTGTCTAGGCAGGTCGGCGCGGCAATTTATAGCGATAAGGGAGAACTGATTGGTGTGGGCTGGAATGATGTGCCAAAGGCACAGGGCGGATTGTACGGATATGAAGATGGAGAGGATGATCATCGTTGCTTTAAATGGGGGGGGAAAATTTGTCATAACGACGACCGAAAAAAGAAACTGTATAAGAGTATTTTTGATGAACTAGGGAAAAGAAAAATAATCTCTGAGGGGACAAAATTTGATGCTATAGTACAAGCACTTTCTCAGACAGAGATTCGCAGTCTTATAGAGTATTCAAGATCTGTTCATGCGGAAATGGAGGCAATCATATCTGTGGCGAGAGGGAATAAGGGGGGGTTAGTAGGCTCGACAATATATACAACAACTTTTCCATGTCACAGTTGTGCAAGGCATATTGTTGCTAGTGGGATTTCAAAGGTAATTTTTATTGAGGCATACCCCAAGAGTTTGGCTGTGGATTTACATAGTGATGCTGTGACCACACAAGTAGACAGCGAAGGAAATAAAGTCTTGTTTCTTCAATATGAGGGCATAGCGCCAAAAAATGTCATCAAACTGTTTGAGCATGGTATGGAGAGGAAGGAAAATGGAAAGGTCGTTTCAAGAAATAAGAGGAATGCAGATCCAGTGTTTCAGCCACCACTTGATGGTTTTGCTACTTACGAGCAGATCGTTGTTAAGAATATTGTAGATAGAGAGAACGGCGAAGAATGAGCGCAGTTCTTAGGGAGGGGAACGAGACGTGAGTAAATCAAAATCAAAAGGGTCTGAGTCATTATTTGACTGGGCTGAAAAATCTCATCAAAGCTGTGGAGATATTCACGAAAAGGAAGCAAAAGAAAATCGCGTCGTGGAATTGCAAAAAGTCAATTTGGAAAGGAAGAAGATGACTCTTGTTGATCAATTACATAAGAGCGGGCTTCTTAAATTAAAGAAGTAGAAGCTAGTGAAATAGGACCCGGAAGGCGCTTGCTAGAGCTAAGAGGTGCAGACAACCTCACCTAGAGAACGATTCTTGTGCTCACGCTCCAGTCTCAGCACCTAGGTGCTGAAGAAGAAGCGAAACTCACGAATCGTGGTGTGAGAGGGGGACAGTGGCGCGGCCGTGGCGTTATAATGACGGGGAACGGCTTCATGAATTGGCGGCGCGGCTCCTTGCGCTTGTGGGTAGTGCTAACCGTACTGTGGCTGGTCGGTGCGACGGGATGGATGGCTCACCTAGGGAACGAGCAACACAGGCAGCTCGCTAGGCTGAATTGTGAGGATTTGCTGCTCAGCGACTTCGATGCATACGAGGAATGCTATAACAGGTGGCGAGGGCCGTCATCGGGTGAGACTTGGTTCATGGTCAATATGCGTGAGTTTGGATGGCTCGTGTGGGGCGTGCCGCCGATAGTTCTTCTCATTTTCGGCGGCATGGCACTGAAAACGGCCGGATGGGTGAGCAAAGGGTTTCGGGATGATACTTGAGCGCTCGTCAGCCACCACCGTTAGCACCGTTGACCGGGCCTAGGCCCATTCTGTCCCGGACGTGGTTCTCGTCGAGTCCCAGCATGTCGGCCACTTGTTTCGCCACTACCTCGGGACGCACACCGGAGCCAACGTCCAGGGTGCGGGTCACGTAGAAGCCGCTGGCCTTGCCCCGCAGTTCTTTGGCTCTCACCGCCGCGCCCCAGGACTCGTCAGCTTCGGCACGGTCCCGCAGGTCCGCAAGCCTCGCCAAGTGACCCTCGATTGTGACCCCAGCGGCCTCTACTGCGGCCTCGTGTAGTTCGGTTAGTCGGGATTGAATGTCGTCCTTTGCTTTCAAGCGCACGGCGTTCGCCCTGTTGTGCCTGTACCCGGCCTTCTCATAGGCAGCGGTGGCAGACAGGCCCTCGAATAGGCCCTGCGCAAAGCGCTCATGGCGCGGATTCGTCAGTGTTGGCATTGCAGCTCTCCTATACGTCGATGAAGTCGGCGCCGTCGCCCTCGAAGGGACCCTCGCGGCCACCTTGCTCAAATGAGGCGGCTTTGAGGTAATACCAAGGCAATTTTGTGCGCTGCTTGAAGGCTCGTCGGGACCACCCAATTGATGGTAACAGCCCCATCAACGGGAGAAGAACCAATGCACCCTAATGACCTGGCCTACCTTGGCATGCACCTCCAGTTGCAGTGGGCCAACGATCTTCGAAACCCGATTAATCCCATCAGCCCCAACTACCTCGGACACGACGACCAATACAAAAAGAGCCAAGGGCTCGATGTGACCGTAAATCTGGAGGCGCTGAAAAAAATCTCGGACTAACAAACGCCCACCTGCCTTGCTGACGACCCCGTCAGCCGGACTGTAGCCCCAGCGACGCCGGCAGGAAGTGCGCCCAGGCCTCTGCCGTCCGCTCTCTCTGTACCGCAGGCCGCTGAAATCGACGCGGTCTGGCCCCGTTTGAAAGTGGCCGGAACTAAGTTGCCGTATAGCACCAGCACCCTCGGCGCCTTGAGGGGGGGTGCCCCCAGCCCCGGCGCTTTGAACGACCTTGCGTCCCAGGAGCACCGCCGCGCGCGGCGCGCCCGTGAGACGCCCCGATAGTACCACGAAATGGCGCCACGTGATTGCTATTTGATTGCTAGACAAATCAAGGGGCTAGCGCCAACACGCTAACCCCTTGAAAAATATGGTGGAGCCGAGGGGAATCGAACCCCTGACCTCGACATTGCGAACGTCGCGCTCTCCCAACTGAGCTACGGCCCCGAACCTGGGAAGCGCCGGCGCGGAGCCCTTGCGGGGGCGCCGGTCGCGGGGGCTAACTTGGCCGCGCCGCCGGAGCCTGTCAAGGCCGCGCCCCTGGAACCCCCGGGGGCCCGGGGCGGAGCGGGCGCTCGGCCCGGCGCGCCTTGCGCGCGCGTGGCGGGCGCGATATTAACATTCCCAGTGGGCGCACAGTGGGCGCGCAGTGGGCGCAACGGCACGGAAGGGCGTCATGATTGCCCTGTTTAGTCTGATCGACACTGTAATCACTTTATTCATCTGGCTGCTGATCGCCTCGGTGGTGATGAGCTGGCTGGTGGCCTTCAAGGTGATCAACACCCAGAACCGCTTCGTCTACCAGGTGATGACCTTCCTCTACCGTCTCACCGAGCCGGTGCTGCGCCCGATCCGCCGGGTGATCCCCAACCTGGGCGGCATCGACATCTCGCCGGTGGTGCTGATCCTGGTGCTGGTGTTCGTGCAGCGCCTGCTGCTCTATGACCTCGCGCCCACGCTCATGCGCTGAGCCCTCGCCCTTCGCACTCGCCGCCGACGGCCTGCGGGTCGCCGTGCGCCTCACGCCCAAGGCGGCGCGCCCGGGCCTCGACGGCATGGTGCTCGATGGCGACGGCAAGGCTTGGCTCAAGGCTCGGGTCACGGCGGCGCCCGAGCGCGGCAAGGCCAACGCTCAGCTCCTCAAGCTCTTGGCCAAGGCGTGGCGGCTCGCCCCCGGCCGCCTCGAGATCAGCGGCGGCGCCAAGGCGCGGCGCAAGACGGTGCTGATCCGTGACGGCGATCGGGCGCTGAAGCGCGCCCTCGAGGCCGACTTGCGAAGCTAACCGCGCCGCTTCAAGAGCTTGAGCCTCAGCGCGTTGAGCTTGATGAAGCCCTGGGCGTCGCGCTGGTCGTAGACCTCGTCCTCCTCGAAGGTGACGTGGTCGAGGCTGTAGAGGCTCTGGTCCGAGGCCCGACCCACCACCTGGACCGAACCCTTGAACACTTTCAGCCGCGCCGTGCCGTCGACCCGCTCCTGGCTCTGGTCGATCAGGGCCTGCAGCATCTCGCGCTCAGGGCTGAACCAGAAGCCGTTGTAGATGAGCTCGGCGTAGCGCGGCATCAGCTCGTCCTTGAGGTGGGCGGCGCCGCGGTCGAGGGTGATGCTCTCGACGCCGCGGTGGGCGGCCAGCAGCACGGTGCCGCCCGGGGTCTCGTAGATGCCGCGGGATTTCATGCCGACGAAGCGGTTCTCCACCAGGTCGAGCCGGCCGACGCCGTGGGCGCCGGCGAGCTCGTTGAGGCGCTCTAAGAGCGCCGCCGGCGACAGCCGCTCGCCGTCGACCGCTACCGCATCGCCGCGCTCGAACTCGAGCTCGAGGTAGAGCGGCTCATCCGGGGCCGCCTCGGGCGCCACCGTGCGGGCCCAGACGTAGGCCTCGGCCTCGGCCCACGGATCCTCGAGCGCCTTGCCCTCGGACGAGCTGTGCAGGAGGTTGGCGTCGACCGAGAACGGCGCCTCGCCGCGGGCATCCTTGGGGATCGGGATCTGGTGGGCCTCGGCGTAGGCCACCAGGTGCTGGCGCGAGCCGAGCTCCCACTCGCGCCACGGCGCCACCACCCGGATCTCGGGGTCCAGCGCGTAGGCCGAGAGCTCGAAGCGCACCTGGTCGTTGCCCTTGCCGGTGGCGCCGTGGGCGATGGCGTCGGCGCCGGTCTGGTGCGCGATCTCGACCAGGCGCTTGGCAATCAGCGGCCGGGCGATGGCGGTGCCCAGCAGGTAGGCGCCCTCGTAGAGCGCGTTGGCGCGGAACATCGGGAACACGAAGTCGCGCACGAACTCCTCGCGCAGGTCCTCGACGAAGACCTCGCTTATGCCCAGCATCTCGGCCTTGGCCCTGACCGCCGCCAGGTCGTCGCCCTGGCCCAGGTCGGCGGTGAAGGTCACCACCTCCAAGCCGCGGCTCTCCTGCAGCCAGCGCAGGATCACCGAGGTGTCGAGGCCGCCCGAGTAGGCCAGCACCACTTTCCGCAGCTCGCCGCTCATGGCCCGGCGCTCCGCTCCAAGGTCAAAGGTCGAATCCGAGGGGCCGCAGTATAGGGAAATGCACCCCGCCGGCAAGGCCGCGGGCCGGGCCCGATGGTGGCCCCGGTCACCCTCGCGAGCGCACGAACTCCGCCAGCGCCCGCCAGTAAGACTGGTCCCAATAGCGGCGCGCCGCCCCCGAGGTGGAGGGCAGGACGAATACCGGCGATGCCCCGATCCGCGTCGCCTGGCGGCCGTAGTCGAGCGCCGCGCCGCCAAAGTAGGCGCGGGCCGGCGCCTTGCCGTTGAAGGCTACCGCCGCGGGCGCGAAGCGGCGCATCTTGGCCTCGAACCCGGCGACGTCGTAGGCCGCGGCCGAGAGCTCCGCGTCGGCGCCCGATTCCCGTTTGGCGAGGTCGGTGAGGCCGATGCGGTAGTCGAGCGCCTCGGCGAACTCGTGGGGCGCGAGCTCCCGGGGCGTGAGGCCGAGGCGATGAAGCAGCGGCCAGAAGCGGTTGCCGGGCCCGGCGTAATATGCGCCCACCGCCGCCGACCGGGCGCCGGCAGCGGAGCCGCAGAACACCACCTTGCAGCCGTGGTCGAGAAGGTCCGGCAGGACCGGAGCGCCGGGGCTCAAGCGGGCGCCGCCGGCGCCGCGCCCCGCTTCGCCGCGCCCCGCTTTCCCTTTCGCGCGCTCGCCGAGCGCAGCTGGCCGCAGGCGGCCATCACGTCCTGGCCGCGCGGGCTGCGCACCGGCGCCGCGTAGCCGGCGTCGTTGACGATGGTTGCGAAGGCGCGGATGGCGTCGTCGTCGGAGCACTCGAAGGGCGCGCCGGGCCAGGAGTTGAAGGGGATCAGGTTGACCTTGGCCGGGATCCCGGCGATCAGTCGCGTGAGCTCTCGCGCCTCGGCCGGCGAATCGTTGACGCCACGGAGCATCACGTACTCGAAGGTGATGCGGCGGGCGTTGCTGCCCGCGGGATAGGCGCGGCAGGCGGCGAGGAGCTCAGCGATCGGGTGCTTGCGGTTGAGCGGCACCAGGCGGTCGCGCAGCTCGTCGTGCACCGCGTGCAGCGACACCGCCAGGTTGACCCCGAGCTCGCTCCCGCAACGCGCCATCATCGGCGCCACCCCGGCGGTCGACAGCGTGATGCGCCGCCGCGAGAGCGAGATACCGTCGCCGTCCATGACGATGCCGAGCGCCTTGGCCACGTTCTCGTAGTTGTAGAGCGGCTCGCCCATGCCCATCACCACCAGGTTGGAGATCAGCCGGGGGCCCGAGGGTGTGGGCCATTCCCCCAGCGCGTCGCGGGCCACCATCACCTGGCCCACGATCTCGCCCGGCTCCAGGTTCCTCACCAGGCGCTGGGTGCCGGTGTGGCAGAAGCGGCAGCTCAGGGTGCAGCCCACCTGGGTCGAGACGCAGAGCGTGCCGCGCTCTTCCTCGGGGATGTAGACGCACTCGACCTCGTTGCCGTCGGCCAGGCGCAGCAGCCACTTCAGCGTGCCGTCGAGCGAGCGTTGCTCGCTTACCACCGCGGGGCGCGCCATCTCGCAGGCCTCCTCGAGGCGCGCCCTGAGCGCCTTCGACACGTTGCTCATCTCCCGGAACGAGCGCGCGCCGCGGTGGTAGAGCCAATGCCAGAGCTGGCGCTCGCGCATGCGCCACGCCCGCTCGGGCTCGCCCAGGCTCCCCACCACGGCGCCGAGCTCGGCGCGGTCGAGCCCGATCAGGCCGCGCCGACGGGGCGGCTCGGCCTCAGGCCCGGGGGCACGGGCGCGCACGGCGGGGGCGTCTCTCATGGCCAGGCTCGGGCGGGGCGGGGGTCTGGGGCCGCGACGCGGACGGGCGGCGGCGCTACTTCACCTTGCAGGCGACGCCGATCGCCTCGTGGGCGGCGGTGAAGCCCCGCAGCGAGTAGGTATCGATGGTCAGGGTGCCGCGAGACGAGGTGCCGCGCACGATCATGGTGACGCCCCGGATCATCGCCCGCACCAGCGTCTTGTCGTCCTTGACCTCGCGGGTCCAGGCGTTCTCGCCCGCGGTAAAGAGCGCATACTTGTCGGCGCCGATCACCACCGCGACCTCGCTGCCCTCCTTGTGGGGATAGCCGGCGACGACGCTGACCTCGCCCGTGACCTTGTCGCCCGGCCGGTGCGTCACCATCGCGTAGATGTCGCCGCGGCGCACGTTCTTGGGCTCGCTGTCCTGCGGCGAGCTGACGATGTAGCACACCTTTTTCCCCTTCTCGCTGTAGCTGAAGGCGTCCCAAGTGTTGAACGAACCCAACAGCCTGGGGGCCTCGGCGGCAACCAGAAGAGGGGCGGAGAAGAGCGTGGTCAGGGCAAGAAGGGTAAGGAGAAACGCCCGTTGCATGGGCTAAACATAACCGTCCCGCGGGGCGATTTCCACCGTCATTGGGCCCTGGCAATGGGCCTATCAATAGGGCCTGTCGATGGGGCCTGCCAATGGGGCGCCGCGAGGGCCGCCGGCTCAGCCCGACCGGCCCTCGGAGCGGCCTCGGCGGCGCTTCGCCGCGGCCTCGGAGGCGCTGCCCGGGAGCGCCCGCGCCTTCTCCTCGCCCGCCGCCGCCGCCGCAACGTCCGCCTCTGGCTCGCCCCGCCGGCGCACCACCGGCGCGCCGTGGACATGGGGCGTCAGCGGCTCGGGCTCGGCCAACGAGGTCACCGGTCGCTCGGGCCAGCGGCCCAGCGCGAGCAAGCGGTCGTACATGACGATGGCCCCCGCCACCGCGAGGTTGACCGAGAAACGGGCGGGGATGCGGACCAGATAGTCGCAGCGCTCCACCAGGGCCGGCGACATCGCCCCGCGCTCGGGGCCCAGCACGTAAGCGGCGCGGCGCGGGTGGCGGAAGCTCGGCAGCTCGGTGGCCTGGTCGACGAGCTCGACCCCGACCAGCGCGCAGCCCTTGGGTAGGAGAAGCGCCTCGATCCGGTCGAAGACGTAGAGCGGCAGGTGCTCGGGCGCCCGCGAGGTGTCCGACTTGGCCCGGCTTGGGGCGTAGGGCGCATTGATGGTAAACACGAAGCTGGCGCCGAAGGCGTGGGCCGAGCGGAACAGGTTGCCGGCGTTCATCGGCTTGCTCAGGCGCTCGACCCCGATGCCGAAGTATCCCCGCATGCCCGCACCCTCGCCGCCACCTCGCCTTGCCGCCGGAGCCCAAGGATGACCCAAGGATGAGGCGATGACAACGCGGGCCGGGACAACGCGGGCCGGGACAACGCGGGCCGGGACAACGCGGGCCGGGACAACGCGGGCCGACGACACCGAACATTTGGTCGTCGAGGTGACGCGCGGCGCCATCGTCGAGAGCCACCACCTGGTGAGCGCCGCGGTGGCCGACGCCGGAGGCGAGCTGGTGGCGGCCTGGGGCGAGGTCGAGGGGCCGGTCTTCGCGCGCTCCGCGGTCAAGCCGATCCAGGCGCTGCCGCTCCTCGAATCGGGCGCCGCCGAGGCCTTGGCCGTGAGCGACGCCGAGCTCGCGCTGGCCTGCGCCTCCCGCGGCGGCGAGCCGCTCCGCGTCGCGGCGCTGCGCGACTGGCTCGCCCGCCTCGGGCTTGCCGAGACGGACCTCGAGTGCGGTGCCCACCCGCCGCTCCACGAGCCCTCGGCCGAGGCCCTGGTGCGGAGCGGCACCGCGCCCTCGGCGCTGCACAACAACTGCTCGGGCAAGCACGTGGCCATGCTCGCCACCGCGCGACACCTGGGCGAGGAGACCCGGGGCTACATCCGCTCCGCGCACCCGGTGCAGCGGCGGGTCGCCGCCTGCCTCGCCGACATGAGCGGCTGCGATCTGGAGCGGGCGCCGGAGGCCAGCGACGGCTGCGGCATCCCCACCTTCGCCCTTCCCCTTTCGGGCCTGGCCCGGGCCATGGCCCGGCCCGCGAGGGCCCGGCGCGCGCCGCCGCCTGCCGCCGCGTCGCCGCCGCCATGGCCGCCCATCCCCTGATGGTGGCGGGGCACGGGCGCTGCTGCACGGCGGTGATCGAGGCTAGCGGCGGCGAGGTGCTGGCCAAGGGCGGCGCCGAGGGCGTGTACACGGCGGCGCTTCCGGGCGCGGGTCTGGGGCTCGCGTTGAAGGCCGACGACGGCGCCAGGCGGGCCTCGGAGGCGGCGCTGCTGGGGGGCCCGGTGCTCAACCGCCGGGGAGAAGAGGTGGGCGTGGTCCGGGTCGCCGGGCGGAGCGCTCGAGGGGCGGATTAGGGGCGGCGGCGGCGGCGCTTTTGTGTTAAGGCCCCGGCGACCGAGGATGGGCGGCGGCCCCGGGGCTCTTGACGCCGGCGGGGGCGATACCAGGGGAGCGCGAGGAAACCACATGAAAGCGGTTTTGTGCAGGCAGTTCGGTGAGCCATCGGTGCTCACCGTCGACGAGATCGAGGCGCCAAGACCGGGCCCCAATGAGGTGCGGATCGCGGTACGCGCGGCCGGCGTCAACTTCCCGGACCTCTTGTTGGTGGCCGGCAAGTATCAGGTCCGCCCCCCGTTTCCGTTCAGCCCCGGCATCGAATCGGCGGGCGAGGTGATCGAGGTCGGGCCCGAGGTCGAGGACCTCCGGCCCGGCGACCGGGTGCTCGCCAACCACCCCCACGGCGGCTTCGCCGAGGAGGTGGTGGCGCCGGCGGCCACCGTCTACCCCATGCCCGAGAACATGAGCTTCGAGCACGCGGCCGCTTTCCCCGTCGCCTATGGCACCGGCTATCACGGCCTGGTGCAGCGCGGCTCCCTGGCGCCAGGCGAGACCCTGCTGGTGCACGGCGCCGGAAGCGGCGTCGGCCTGGTCGCGGTCGAGCTCGGCAAACTTCTGGGCGCCACCGTGATCGCCACCGCGGGCAGCGCCGCCAAGCTCGAGGTGGCGCGCGAATACGGCGCCGATCACCTCATCAACTACCGCGAGGAGAAGATCCGCGAGCGGGTCAAGGAGCTCACCGCCGGCGCCGGCGCCGACGTCATCTACGACCCCGTGGGCGGCGACGTGATGGACGAATCGGTGCGCTGCATCAACTGGGGCGGGCGGCTCCTGGTGATCGGCTTCGCCTCGGGCCGGTTCGCCGCGATCCCCACCAACCTGGTGCTGATCAAGGGCTTCTCGGTGGTCGGCGTCTATTGGGGCTCGTTCACGGCGCGCAATCCCGAGCGCGGCCGAGAGAATTTCCAGGTGCTCCTGGAGTGGTACGCCCAAGGCAAGCTCAAGCCGTTGATCTGGCGCAGCTTTGCCCTCGAGGAGGCGGCCGCGGCACTCGAGGCGCTCCAGGAGCGCAAGGTGACGGGCAAGGCGGTACTGGTGCCCCGCTGAGCGGCGTCGAGGCGCTTATCCCCGCCCGCGCAGGAAATAGATCAGATCGAGCGGCGGCGGCGCCACCTCGGTCTGTGACATTAGGTCATGGGCCTGGCCGCGGTGATGGGTTTGGTGGTTGAACATGTGGGCGAGGATCAGCCGCACCGGATCCTGATGCCGCTCTCCCGCCATGTTGGTGTAGCGAATCGGGGTCGTCAGAGCCCCCGCCTCGAGGCCCTCGACGTAGGCGATGATGAGCCCGTCATCGGCCTGCCGCGCCACCCGCAGGCCGGCGAAGTCGCCGTAGAGCTGCTGGTCGAGGGCGCCGATGCCGCTGTCCCGACCCTCGAGCCTCGAGAGCCACAGCCGGTCGGCCACCAGGATGTGGTTGAGGGTCCCGTGAAGGCTGCCGAAGAAGGCCGGCCGCGGCCCTAGGTACTCGGCCTCGGAAAGCCCGGCGCAGGCCTCGTAGAGGCGCTCGTTGGCCCAGGCGTTGTAGTGGGCGAAGGTACGGAAATGTTCGCTCAGCAGGCTCTGCATCTCGGGCGAGCTCTCCGCGCGGCGCGATCTCCACAATCGGCCGCGCGGAAGCCGCCGTCAAGGGCGGCGCCTCAGGCGCGCCAGAAAGGCTTGCTCGCCTCGTGCGCGGCGTCGGCGGAAGAGACCCCGATGTCGCGCAAGATGCGCTCGTCCAGCGAGGCCAGTTGGCGGCGCTCGCGGTCGCGCTCGTACCACAGCGTCAGGGTCCCGAAAAACGACCGGGCGCGAGCGAAAGAATTACTCCGGAAACCATCAATTCCCAGCGACCTCAACATATCAACCTCCATCGTTCGCCTAAGCTGAGCTCAGTGGACGAGCACCGGTGTCGCTCCCAGCCTCATCTCGAATTGCGTTGTCGCCGATATAGTTAGGGTCGATCCGAGCCCGGTACAAACGATCATTTTTCACCTTTTCGATTAGTTTTTCTTATGCTATCAGGGGTCATGGCGCGGCGTCTTCCCCCGCTCAATGCGCTACGCGCCTTCGAGGCCGCGGCGCGGCACCTGAGCTTCACCCGGGCGGCGCAGGAGCTCAACGTCACCCAGGCCGCGGTGAGCCACCAGGTCAAGGCGCTCGAGCTCCGCCTCGGGGTCAAGCTCTTTCACCGCCGCAACCGGGCGCTCTTGCTTTCGGAAGCCGGACAGGCGTACCTGCCGCCGCTCCGCGACGCCTTCGACGGCCTAGCGGCGGCGACCGAGCGGGTGCTGGCGCGGGAGAGCTCGGGGGCGCTGACGGTGAGCTCGCTCTTATCTTTCGCCGCCACCTGGCTGGTGCCACGGCTGAAGCGCTTTCGCGAGCTCCACGCCGACATCGAGGTGCGGCTCACGGCCTCGGACCATCTGGTCGATTTCGCGCGCGAGGACGTCGACATCGCCATCCGCTATGGCCGCGGCGAGTGGCCGGGACTGCGCGCCGACCGTTTCCTCACCGAGGACATCTTTCCGGTCTGCAGCCCCGCTCTGCTCGGCGGCGCCCATCCCTTGCGAACGCCCGGCGACCTGCGCCACCACACCCTGCTTCACGAAGACATGCGCGAGAGCTGGCGGATGTGGCTGCTGGCCGCCGGGGTCGACGACATCGACGCCTACCGCGGGCCCGGCTTCAGCCATTCGAACCTGGTGATCCAGGCCGCCATCGACGCCCAGGGGGTGGCGCTGGGGCGCAGCGCGCTGGTCCAGGCCGCGCTCGAGGCGGGCACCCTGGTGAGGCCGTTCCGGGTCAGCCTGCCCGCGGAATACGCCTATTACGTGGTCTGCCCCGAGGTCACCGCCGAGCGCCCCAAGGAGCAAGCCTTTCGCGATTGGGTGCTGGGCGAGGCGCGGGCCGAGCCGGGGCCATGGCAAGCGGCGAGCGCGGCGCTCGAGAAAGAATGAGAGCCAGCGCGACATGCGGGGGCCGCGCTGACTCTCGACTTGGCCAAACAGGATACGAGGCGGCCACGAGACCACGCCGGCGCGGCACCGTCATTGATTGTAATCAAGGGGGCTGAGCGCGGCCGGGCCGCTCGCGAGCCGCGCCGGCGCGATCGAGCGCCACCCCGGTCAGGCCCGCGCCGAGGCCGCGTGGGTGTGCCGGTGCCGGCCCGCGCTACCGGTTGGCGACCCGGAGTCGCGCCCAGCGAAGAGGTCCTCGCCATGGCCCCAGGGGACCGACCCCAAGGGACCGACCCCAAGGGACCGATCGTACGTCACTCTTTCCCAATCCGGTTAACAGAGCGTTAACGGTGGTTAAAGGGGGGGGCGGCGGCGCGGCGGCGGCGCGAGAGACAGCGGCGGCGTCGAGCCCGCTCCAGCGCCGGGGCTCGCCTCCACGTTTTGATTTGCCCGGAACCGTTGTTCCGCAGGTCCGGATTTGCATTGACAACGAAAAAAACATACTAATTCTCAACCAAATAAAATTGGGGAGGAAACAGATCATGACCAGTCGCGTCCAGCGTTGCGCCGCCAAGGTGGTGCTCGTTGCCACGGCGCTGACGCTTGGCGCCTGCAGCCAGTACGGCGTCGCCAACCGCGCCATATCGGTCAACAAGGGCCTCGAAAGCGCCAACAACCGGATGCTGCTGCTCAACGCGGTGCGCGCCAGCAAGCGCTATCCGATGGTGTTCTCCGAGGTCACCAAGATCGACACGTCGGACCCGGTCTCGGGATCGATCGGGCTCAACGTCCCCTTCGGTGGCGACGCCGCGAGCACTTTCGTCCTGACCCCCAGCATCGATCTCGACAGCGGCACGCAAATGTCCATCGCACCCCTGGACAAGCAAAAGTTCACCCGCGGCATCACCACGCCGACCAGCCTCAAGACCCTCAACTACTACCTGCGCCAGGGCTGGCCACCCGAAATGCTGTTCCACATGTTCATCCGCACCATGCGATTCGAGGGTGACAGCATTTTGAATGCAATCGATTTCGATCCGAAAGAATATGAGGAAAAGAACGGAATTTGGGTCTATGTCAATGCCCCGGGCAGCAAAACGCAAAGGGACTTCAAGAGGTTTCAAGAGCTGCTGCGAAAACTGTTAGAGTCTCCATACTTCCTCGACGTTCGAACACGGAAGGAAGAGCTCAAGCCCGATTGGAAAAAGACGACCCTTGTCACAACGTCTGGGCCGAAGAAATGTGGACGGCGAGCCAACGCCCGATACCGAGAAAGTGGACCTCACCATGAAGTTACAGGTCCTCACCGAAACGCTGGGTGACGCGACCAAGAGCTCGACGCTGTTCCTGGGATTTAAGCTCCCATCAGATCAGTGTGAGGAACGAGCATTGGAAAAAACGAAAAAATTGCAAAAGTGTATCAAGAAGCAGGGCGATACGAAGCCCAACTACATCGAAATCAATGTCGACCCGCTGCGCTCGCCCGAGGCAATGATCTTCTACATGGGCGAGCTGATCGAGACCCAGCTCAAATCAGCGGGTCACTACTTGCCCGAGCTCCTGCGCGACGAGGACGAGCCATCGAAAGAGAGACCGATCTTCAAGGTGATCAAGGGACGCCCCAGTGGCGGCGCCGCCGTCAAGGTGAGCCACGAGGGCGAGACTTATGCCATCCCTCGCGAGGGGGCCGGCCGCTCGATGAGTGTAATGTCCCTCGTGTCGCTGATCTTCGGCCTGCACCGGGAGGCCGACGAGCTGCCGACCACCCCGACCCTCAAACTGATCGGCCAGTGACGGGGCGAGCGGCGATGGGCCGTTGAGGCGGCTGATGCCGAAGCGCGGATTCGAACCGCGGACCTACCGATTACGAATCTAAGAGCGAAGCATTCCGGCGCGCGCCGGCGCGCGCCGATTATGCGCAATCCCTCTGTAATATCATGCCGTGGCGCTCGGGCCGCCCGGCCCGCCACAGAGCGGGGCCAGGACGCGCGGAGCGGGCCACCCGGAGGTGGTGGCCGGTGCCTTCCTGATGCCCGAGGTGCTGGCGGTGGCGCGGCGGGCGCTGGCGGCAGGGAGGCGCGCGACGGTGGAGGCTCGGCGCTGAGCGGGGGCGCTCAGGCGGCGTCGCGCACGGCCACGTCGATCCGTTTGCCGAGCGCCGCATAGGCCGCGGCCAGGTGGTCGAGGCGCGAGCTCACGGCCACGTCGAGCATGCGGCGCACCTGTTGGAAGTCGACGCCGAGGCGACGGGCGAGCTCGGCCTGGGAGACGCCCCCGTCCCGCATGGCTTGATAGAGCCCGGCCTTGGCCGCCACCAAGGGCGCCACGGGAACCCGGCGCTCGCCGCGGCGGGGCTTCGATGGCGTGGGGATTTCCTCGCGGTCATGGATGCGAGCGCCGACGACCTCGGCCAGGCAGTCCGACGCCATGGCCGAGGCCTCGGCGCGGGTCTCGCCGAAGCTCGTGGCCTCGGGGAAATCGCGGAACGTCACCATGAAACCGCCGTCATCGGCGGTGAGGCGCGCGGGGTAGAGAAAGTCCATGTTCATCCCTCCTCAGGCGAGGTCGCTCTTGGCGAGGCCCAGGTCCTTGAGGATCTTCGCCAGGGTGCCGGTGGCGAGCTCCTTGCGCGAGCCGTGCATCGGCAGGGTGGCGCGGCGCTCGCCGTAGCGGATCGTGACGTGCCCACCCTTGGGGTAGTGGCGCAGGATCTCGACCGACACTCGGTCGCGGCGCCCCGTCTTCTTGATCTTGCGGATGAGTTCGTCTGTGTTCATGCTCAAATATCGGACGTTTTCGTCCTGTGTCAAGAGAGCGCAGGACAAAAAAGTCCTGCGGCGGCGGGGCGCAGGAAGGGAGGCCGGGATGAGCGAACGGGTCATCATCGCGGCAGCGTGTCGCCGACCCTCGGACAATCAGCGGGTCGCGTTGACATCCGACCAAGGCCGCGCCGCCGCCGCCGCGTCCCCTATCGCGCCGCCTGAACCCGAGCCCGCGTGACGTCCGCGCGACCATCCGAAAACGGGCGCAAAACGGGCGCGCTTGGTTGCCAATGGGTTTCTGGGTGGCCGACCAGCCGAAACGGATTTCCGCTAAGTCATTGAAAAATATGGTGCCGAAGCGCGGATTCGAACCGCGGACCTACTGATTACGAATCAGTTGCTCTACCACTGAGCTACCTCGGCGCGGCGGAGGGAGAAGCTAGCGCCGGCCCCAGCCGGCGTCAACGTCGCCGGGGGAGACACCGGGGTGTCAGAGCGCCAGGGCTCCGCGCCCCCTCGTCAGCGCCGCGAGGGGCGCATCGACACGTCGGGCGGCGGCAGCACCTCGGGCAGCGCCGGGGCCTGCGCCGCTTCGGCGGTCAATGCGCTTTTCCGCGTCAACGACGAGCACACCGGGCGGGCGGCGATACCCGTCAACAGCCGTTGGGCGCGGGGCTTCCAGAGCTTGCGCAACGTGCTGACCTCGGCCCAGCTCGGCGCGGCCACGCTCTCGGTGATCACCGATTTCGCGTTTCGGCGGAGGGCGCGAAAGTTCAACGGCCTGCCGGCGCTGAGCCTGGCCATCCCGCGCCCCTTGCGGCTCATGAACCCGCTCGACCTCGGGGACCAGAAGTTCGCGGTACGAATGGGCCTGGTCGCCGACAACTGGGCCGCGATGGCGCTGGCGCAGAAGCGCCATACCGGCGACGTGATCGGGCCGCGCTGGTCGCGGCTGTTGGCCGATTCACCTTGCGGGCTTCGCAGCTTTCCCCCTACACGCAAGCCGGGCGCCGGGCCTTCGGGTGGGAGTTCGCGGGCCATCTGGCCTACCTGGTGGGGACGCGGATCGCCGACATGCCGGCGCCCACGGCGCGGGGCTTTGCCCGCTACGGCATCACCGAGGGCGATTGGCAACCGGTCACGGCGGAGGCGCTCCAGGAGCACCGGGGGGCCACCTTCCTAGATATCCCCAAGCTCGCGGAGAGCGAGCCGGTGGCGGCGAATAAGCTCCAGCAGATGATCCTGACCGAGACCGAGTTCGCCGTCCCGACCACGACCTCGCGGACGCGGGCGCAACTCCTTCAGGGCACCCGGGCCGGGACCTTTGCCGGCGAGATCATGCGCTCGGTGGCGATGTACAAATCCTTTCCAGTTTCGATCATCCACCTCCACGTCATGCGCGGCCTCAATCAGGATGGCCTGCTGCGCAAGGGCGCCTATCTCGCCAACCTAATGATCTCGACCACGCTGATGGGGGCGCTGGCCTGGCAGGGCAAGCAGATTGCCCGGGGCAAGGACCCGCAGGACATGAGCGAGCCGAGGTTCTGGGAGGCGGCGCTGATCCAAGGGGGGGACTGGGGCTCTTTGGCGACTTCCGGTTTTCGGACGTGAACCGCTTCGGCTCGGGGCCGATCGTGACGGCGGCGGGGCCGGTGGCGAAGTTCGGCGAAGACGTCTTGTGGCTCACCCTCGGCATTCTGCGCCAGGGCGCCGAGGGCAAGCGCGCCAAACTCGGCCGCGAGGCGGTGCGCTTCGCCAAGCGCTACACGCCCGGCGCGTCGATGTGGTAGGCGTGGCTGGCGCTGGAGCGACTCGTGTTCAACGAGCAGCAACGGATGGCCGACCCGGAGGCGAACCGGGCGTTCACCCGCAGCGAGTGCCGCCTGCGCCGCGACACGGGACAACGGTTGTTCTGGCGGCAGGGCCGGCCCCGGCCGGAGCGCGGCCCCCGGATTGGGATCAGGATCGAGTAGCGGCTTGGATGGCGATTGAGGGCCAGCGCCGAGCACTCACGTCGAATTGAGGGCAGCTGAGCACGTCGAGCTGGGCTGGGCTCGACGAGAGAGGGCATCGTCGGAAGAAACTGCTGTAGGGTGATCTAACAGGCTGCTGAAAAACTGACGAGAACCGAGCTTTTTCCTGGTTTTCCGAGAGCACTTTTGACCAGTTCGGGCTTGATCTCGCCGATTGGGTTTGTATCGGGCCGTTTCCCATTGCGCCAGGTGGGTTTTGGACGGAGTCTGGGCGTGGTCATGTGGGCGCCTCCGCCAGCAGCTTGGGCAATCGGATGAGATTGTAGGCGGCCAGCGCCAGTGTAAACGAGGCCTCCACCCGTCGCCGCCCCGGAAGCGTGTCTTGGCCTGCCCGGCCTGGGTCTTGGCCCAGCCGAATATCTCCTCGATGCGCTTGCGGCAACGCTGGCTGACCGCGTAGCCCGGATGTCGGGTGGTGCGGCCGTCGATCTTGGTCTTGCGCCGCTTGCCGGTTTTGGTGAGGCGGTCCTGCACCGCCACATGGGGGGTCACCTTGCGTTCCCGGAGTTCCTCGACAAAATCCGCGACATCGAAGCCCTTGTCTCCGCCCAAGGTGATCCGCCGCTTGCCCCCCGTGCGCTCCATGGGGCGATGTTTGTCGATCAGATCAAGCGCGGCTTCGCGTTCCGCCATGCCCGACGCGATGGTCACGCCGCCGCCGACCGTCAGGCCGTTCCTGTTCTCCATCAGGGCATGGCCCATGAAACAGAGCTTGCTTTCCCGTCCATTGCCCTTGCGATAAAGCCGGGCCTCCGGGTCGGTCGTGCTTTCATGGCTCTCGTTGGAGCGCTTCTCGCCGCGAAAGTCCCGCTCTCCATTGCGATCGCAACCCGGATCGTCGTCCGCGCCGTCCTTGCGGCGGAAGCTCTTCATCGAGGCCCAGGCCTCGATCAGCGTCCCGTCCACCGAGAAATGGTCCCGGCTCAGGAGCCGGCGCACCAACTTGTGCTCCACCACGCCGTTCAGAAGATGGGCCGAAACGTCGGCCTCCAGAAAACGGTCCCGGTTATGGCAAAACGAACTCGCGTCCCACACCGGATCGTCAATGCCAATGCCAACAAACCAACGGAACAGCAGGTTGAAGTCCAACTGCTCCATAAGCTGCCGCTCCGAGCGGATCGAGTAGAACGCCTGCAACAACAACGCCCGGAGCAGCTTCTCCGGCGGGATCGACGGGCGACCCGTAGGGGAATACAGCGCCTCGAAATCAGACGACAAAGACCCAAGGACATCGTTCACGATCCCGCGGATAACCCGAAGCGGATGGTCCCGCGGAACCCGATCCTCCAGGTCCATGTAACTGAAAAGACTGCCGCTCCTTTGATCCCGACCGCGCATCTCGCCCTCCATCAGTCGATGGAATCACAGAATCACGACAGGATAAAAAATGCGAGGAGTTTTTCAGCAGCCTGCTAAAGCCTGATCGTCCACTTTGGCGGCAGAATAGACATAGCCGGACGGTCGGCTTTTGATAGCTTTCGAGACGATCTCGAGGGGCGAGCCGGGCTACACGCGATGTTGTCACGGCCGTTGCAGGCGGCGCCGGCGCACGCCGGTCGGCACCAGCCGGTCGTAACCGAGGCCGCTCGAATTCTCGCCCCGGCCGACCTGCTTGCGGACACCCAGCCAGGTGTAGACCCGCCCGCCATACCAGCGCGCCCGCTGGAAGCTCTGGGTCACCCGGACACTGGCGCGGGGGACCCCTTCCTCAGCCAGGAAGTAGGCTTCCATCGGGTTCCGGTCTATTCCCTCGCGCAGCAGCGTCGTCCGGGGGCGGATCTTCTCAGGATCGTTCGGATCCTCTTCGAGGATGCGCGGCATCGCCGCGCGCTGCAGCTGAATCTGGCGGTTCGATCCGGGAACGCGGACCGGCAGGAACGGAATCCAGTTCTCGGGCACCGACGACATGACCCGGTAACGGACCGGCGCTGTCGGGGTGTCGACTGGCGCGGGCAGGGCGCCGCCCTCAAGCTGTTGATCGAGGAGCCGCTGATAGACTGCGTGGAGCTCGCGCGCCGCCTCGCGGCCGGGCAGTGTCAGGCCCGCGGGCGTCTGCACCCGGGTCTCGATTGCCCAGACCATATTGGCCATCTCGTCGCGAGTGAGCTCGAAGGCCTCGATCGGCGCGCCCACCTGCACCTTCGGCGTAGTCGGGAGCATGACAAGGCTCGTATCCGCCGGGGTCGCGTCCTGACCGCGTGTATTGATGATGAACATGCTCCAGCGCTGCCAGTCGTCGTCGGCGCCGCTGCCGGCGGGCTCGATCAGAATGCGCTCGCCGAAAACATTGGTCACTGCCATGGCCTCGATCTTGGCGATGTCGCCGGCTTCGAGCGCATGGGGCAGGATGAACCAGTCATTTGCGTAGATCAGCCCGAACTCGATGAAGAGCAGCTTCGCGAGATCCGTCGTCGCCGGAGAGATGTCGCCGAAATTGGTCCGGCCCTCCTCGAAAGTCCACCAGCGGGTGTTCGGCATCCCGTCGAAGCTCAGCCCGACCGGGATGAAGGAGGTCGTGCTCGCATCCCTTGGATCGGGGATCGGCGGGTCGCCGGGGATCGCGAGCGGGTCGGCCGCGGGGGCGCGGTCGAGGCTGTGCCAGTCGAGCTGGCCCTGGTAATACTCGTCCGCGACATAGACCGTCTCGCCGGCGCCCTCCGGCGCCGAACAGGCGAATTGGTATTCGAGGTGCTCCGGCCGCCATGCGTCGCTTTGGTCTGCGTCCGGGCGATGGAAAAGCCCCTCGATCCAATCTACGTAGCGGGCCGCGATCGCGTCGATGGCGACGTGCTCGGAAGCCGGGATCCCAGTGCCGTCATGGGCGCGGTTTGCCGGGTTATCGGTCAGGTGGAGATAGAGCGCATAGCCATCCACCGTCCGCTCCGCCGCGGCCGAGAGATAGGCCCAGGCCTCGGCATGTGCGACGGTGGTGGCATGGGCCGGATCGTCCGGGTCGGGCGGCACGACCCCGTAAGCGCCGATGAACTCCTGCTCGAAATTGCCGACATCGCGGTTCACGAGCTTCAGCCAGCGCCGGCCCATCATCAGTCGGAGATCGAAGGAGACCGGCCGCCCGCCGACCTCGAAGGGGACGGGGCGGTTCTCGACTTCGGCCTCCAGTGGCACCGTGTCCGGGAACTCCCGTGCCTCGCCGCCGGAGGGCTTGTACTTCGTCAGCCGGGTCTTCCTCATGCGGATCTTGGCCGCCACCGGTGAGCCCGCATCGTCGCCCAGAAACTCGCCCAATTGCCATTGCCGCGTGAGCATCCAGAGCGGGTCGCGAAGCTCGGCCTTGAGTACCCGGTCGAAATCCTCGCGCCGGGGGCGGCCCTCGAGCCGGTTCCAGAGGGTGATCGTCGGCAGGCGCCGCTCGGCGAGCACCGCGGCTAGGTCGCTGATGCGCGGGGCCTCAGCCATCGGTCGTCTCCATAGCCGCGAAGACTGCGTTATTGAGCGCGAGGTTCAGCATGATCGTCAACGGGTGATAGGTCACCGCCGAAATCGTGGCGGGCAGCAGACCAGCATAGGCGGTACCGTCGATCTGGCCGGGTTCCACGCCCCTCAGCCGAGCCTCGTCGAAGGCCTCGCGCACGGCGTCGACCAGGTCGGCCCATTGCCAGCCCTGAGCGAGCTGCGGGCTCAGCGCCAGCATCAGCGTCTGGGGTGGTTCCGAGTTCGGCCGGTCGAAATGGAACGCGACGCCGGTGGTCTCCTCGCGGGTCGGGATTACCTCGGTCCATTCGTCGAGCAGGAGCCCGCATTGCGGTCGGGCCGCATCGAAGGCGGGGCCGGCAAGATGGGCGGTGTAGAGCAGCCGCTCACCGTCATGGGTGTAGTCCTCGGGATGTTCCAGCCCCAGCCAGGTGTCGCCCGCCAAGTAGGGGAGTTGGAGCGCGGTGAGTTCCGGTGCCGCCTTACCAAGAGCAGCAGCCATTACACCTACCTGCTCCCACATCGCCGCGTGCTCGCGCACCCTCGCCACCCCGGCCAGCCAGTCGTCGACGGGGAAGTCGCGCCCCTGCGAAAGCGCGAAATCGAGGATCGCGGCGCTGTCTCCCGCGGCATTGTCGAGCTCACCGGCTTGAGCCTCGGAGAGGGTGAACTCGGGGACGATCCGGAAATCCTCGCCGAACATGGTCTTTGCGGCCTTCGTTGCTGCGCCGACGCGGGTCTTCGGATCGCCGGCGGCGGCGGCCTCGGCAAGCGCCGTGTCCGCATCGGCCTTGCGCCGCTCGATCTCGGCCTTCAGGAGTGCTGCCCGGTCCGCGAGGTCCTGGGCGAAGCGCAGCGTCTCGGCCTCTTCGGCGGCGAGATCGAATGCGTCCGGCCCGTCGAAGGCGGTCATCGGCATCGCGGCGCCCAGTGCCGAGAGCGTCGCCGAGACCGAGGCCGTGGCCCCGTCCAGCGCCGCCTGGAACTGCGTCAGCCGGGCCGCGAAAGCGTCCTGGGCGTCGGTCACCACCGTGGTGAAGGCGGCGATGGTGGCGGGCTGCGGCAGCACCGGCTGACGCGATACCTCCCACTCGGCCTTGCGCAGGACGATAAAGCGGGCGGGGTCGTCATTGGCGAGTGGCAGCTCCACCGTCAAGATCTCGTCGAAGCGGTCGCGCCTCGCAGTCCAGCGGGCGATCAGGTCGGCGATCTTGCTGCGAAGGGCTGAAAGCCTGAACCGCTTCCACTCGAGCGCGAAGCCGAAGCCCGAGCCCGTTACCGAGAAGCGCCCGGCCCGCGCATGGAGCGCCACCGCCCGGCCGATCCAGCCGTCGATACCGGCGAGCAGCGATCCGCGGTTCGTCACGGGATCTGCCAGGAGCGGCGCCATCTCGTCCAGCAGGTTGGCCAGCGAGTCGTCAGGGCCGGCGTCCTCGGCGATCCTGGCCAGCTCGCCCGCCGGTGTCGAGAGACGGCCGAGCGCAATGTCGCCGGTCTCGGCCAGGCTCCCGGTGGCCTCGTTCGGCAGGGCGACATCGGCGGCGGTCAGCGGGCGGCAGCGCAGAATCAGGCCGCGGAGCGGCTTCAGGAGCGCCGTCAACTCGAAGAACGAAACCTGCCCGACGGTGTGAGCCATGTAGGTGATCTCGACGGGCACGTCCCAGCGCGCCGGGAAGTTCTCCAGAACATGGCGGATGATCAGGTCGTCGAGGGCGGTCATCGCCTGGCCGGTCTCGGTGTTGACCAGGTAGAGCAGGTCGACCGGCTGCAGAGCCAGATTGGCCTGCGTCACCTCCTCCTGGCGTGGCGAGTCGGTGCTGAAATCGTGGAACGCGACTCGGCAATAGACGGTTGCCGGGACCGGCAGCATACTGTTCAGCCAGCGGTTCACGGCCGGCTCGGCGAAGGCACGCGGTGTCACGGCCAGCGCGTTCGGTGATACTGCGGGGTCGAGCCCGCTCTGGAACTGGAGACCCATTCGGTGGGTCAGCGCGATCCCGCTCCGCGGCGTCTGCGCGACCTCGGGCTCTGGCGGGAAGGCGCCCTTGGCATAGGCCTCTAGGTTCGACGCAACCCGACCGAAATTGCCCTGGACAGTCTGGAACACGCCCTCGGCCATGGCGAGATCGGCGACGGCATCGGCGAGGTCGCGGATCCGGTCGACCTCCGCCTCGATCACCGTCCGCTGGTCGAACGTCGCGTCAGGAAGCGTCTTGCCATAGGGATAGGCCGTCTGCCCGCTCCGGCGGATGTGCTCGACCAGCGCATAGCCATCGACCACGTTGCGCGCCTCGACGAGTCTGATCTCGTCAGCGGCCTCGGAGCGGGTATCGCGGTGCTTGTCTGCAACCAGCGGGAAGGCTTTCCGAAACTCGTAAATGAAGCTGTCGACTTCCGCTTCGCTATAGCGGTCGTGAAGCCCGCGCTCGAATTGGTAGCCCAGGAGCGCCCCCAGCTTTTGGCCGTTGCGGATTCCCTCAATGATGCCCATCGCCATGCGGACCCGCTCGGAAGACAGGTTGACCTTCAGCGTCTCGGCATTGTCCGACGAAGCATTCTCGACATAGCCGTTGCGCAGGATCGCCGCGGCGACCGCGTGGTTGATCGACGGCGCATGGATATGGCCGCGGTTCTTGTTGTTACGCATCAGCGGCTCGGCGCCGTTGGTACCGGTCACGTCGAAGATTTTGTTGAGTTCCGGATCCTCGAAGGTGACAGGGGTGAGCGTCTTGAACTCGGACTTGAGCTGCTCGACCCGGCCGAAGACCCCGACATAGACCCCCCGGCGCACCGGCGTCTCGGTCCCCGGCGTCACCCCACCGTAGCGCAACCCAGCAAGCTGGTAGTTCAGGAGCCCCCAACGCCAGGCGTCGAGGCGGTAGGAGCATAGATCGATATGCTCGGCAAAGAGCCGCTCAAGCCGTGCCGTCGGGGCGTCGGCCAGATGCTCGAGCGCGGCGAGCTGCTCGGAGAGATATTCGGTTCCGATCATGCTGCTCTGGAGCGCCTGGGGGATGAAGTCGGCTACCGTCATGCCCGGAGCGCCGGTAAGCTGCAACGAGGCGCGGTAGAGGTAGTGGTATCGGCTCTCGCTCTGCCGATCGAAGTGCACCGGTTTGCGCGAGGTCTGGAGATCTGCTGCCGTGGCGGTGGCGGTCGCGAGGCCGCCGGTCTCGGCGACATGGATGAAGCTCGGATCGATCCGGGCTTCGGCCAACTCCGCCTGGTTCAGATCGCCGACATTCGCGAGGAGCAGGAGCGATGTCTCGAAATAGCTCTGCTCCAGTGCGTAGCGAAGCATCAGGTAGAGCAGCGCCTGCGGCCGCCCGCTATCGGGGAAGCCGTCCGCGCGGCGCAACGTTTCGAATGAGGTCCGGGCGGCGTCGATCAGCCAGCGCAAGTAGTTCCGTCCGTCTTCGGCATAAGCGCGGATCGGTGCAGTCTCGGAGAGTTCCTGATCGTCGATCAGGTCGCCTGTTAAAAGATTCGGCGTGTTGAGGAAGAATTTCTCCAGAAGCTCCGGGATGTCCGCTTCCTTGTAGCCGAAGCGCTGGAGCAGCTGCATACCACTCTGAGTGTAGAACAGCGCTATCAGGGCGGCGAGGAAATTGCCCCAGGCGCCCTCGAGTTTCATCCGGTTCGTAAGTTGCTCCAGGCTCTCGGCATAGCGTTGGTAATACTCGGCCGATGTCGCATGCAGACCGAGCGCATCCAAGAGAGTCTGGTGCGGATCGCCCGGCTGGCCGACATGGTCGACATTAGCGGCCATTTGTGACCAGTCAGCGCGCATGCTCCTGAGCAATTGGTCAAGCTGGATGAGGAAGCGCCGCGAGTCGCGCGGCCGGCCCGGGATATCGGGCTCGCGGAAACGGTCGTCGTTCAGCCAGCGCATCCGCGAGAAGGCGGTGACCGGCAGGATGCCGTAAGGCTGGTCGGCTATCCGGATCGCCGGAATCGCTCCGCGAGCGAGCACGAAGTTGTTGAAGAACCAGCGGGTCTTTTCGATCGTGTCATTGTCGAAGACCGGCTTCAGCATCGACTCCATCATGTAGCCGGCAGTGGCGGGCCACATCGCGCGGTTCATTGCGCGGGCCTCGCACTGGTCGCGCCCGTCGGCGTGATCCACCAGCGCGAAGGTTGCGAGGTCGAGGCCCAGCGCGTCCGCCAGCCATTCGCCGTCCGATCGCCGGGTCAGGTCGGGCTCGGGCACCGGGCCGGTGCCGAAGACCGTGTCGAAGCTGTCGTCTGCGTCCTCGAGTTCGGAGAAGCCCGAGCCCGCGCCCTCGGTATTGTTGGTCGGCGTGCCCTGCGGCAGCAGCGCGAAGCCGGCGGTGCCCGCATGGTGGTGGTGGAAGAGCGTCTCGACAAGCTCCTGCCCGTGCTCGGCATCGGCCGACAGGCTGACGCCCAGCACGATCAGTTCGTCAAAGCCACGGCGGGCGTCGATCGCGGTGAGCGGAATGCGAAAACCCATGCCGATCCGCACCGCCTCGTCGAAATCGACCATCCAGCGCATGTCCGGGCTCATCACTAGGTCGCCGTCAGCGAGGTGGATCTGCTCGGTCTCCGCGGCCAGCGGGTCTGGGCCCACGATCAGGGGCACCGGGATCGGGTTGCCGAGCGCCTCGAGCACGGGTTTTCCGTCCTGATAGCCGATCAGGACCAGCCGCTCGGGCATAAGGTGGATCCGGGGCGCGTTCGACCAAGCGTGGCGTTGGGCATCAATGCTCGCCGCGTCAGGGAACTCGAGGAAGGCGACCGATACCGCGACATCAGCCTTCGTCATGGGCGCGGGCGGCACCACGTCGAGATTGGCCGGCATGAAATCAGTCGCAATTGTCTGCGCCCGGTCCGCACCGAGCGCCAGTTGCAGCGCGTCGAAGGCCGCGGTCATCGCCGCCGCGTCGCCGTCCGCCCGCCAGAAATCGCTCCAATAGGTCGCGACGGGCGCCCGCTCGGCGGTGGCGAGCGGGGCGTCGTAGGCCAGCGCCAGCACGATGTCTTGCGGCGCGGCCTTGACCGGCAGCGTGGCGAGATCGACGGGCCGGTACACACCGATCAGCCACGCCGCACGGCCAGCGCCCGAGCCCGCAACGAGGCTCGCCCATGCGCCTCGGCGGCCGGGTTCCTCGCCACCGGCGACGGCCCAGTCGGTCCAGAACTTACGGGCCGAGAGGAGCTCGCTCTCCGACGGTATCTCCTCGAAGCTATCGACCACGCAGTCGTCCGGATAGACCCGCAGCCACAATTCGTCGCGCCTGTCGTTGCCGGAAACCTCGACGCGCTTAAAGCGTGTCTCAAGGCGGAGCGGGAAAAGCAGGATTGGGGTGTCGCTAGCCTTTTCCGAGAGCCGCTCGCGCGGGTCCGAGAACGGGAGGAACGCATCGGTGGCCGCTGCAAGGGTGGCGCCTGCGCCGGCAAGCCGGCGCTCGCGTTCGGCGATCAGACGGTCCGCCAGCGCCTCCTGCCGGTCGAGCTCGGCCCGGCGCGCCTCGGCGGCCGGCCGCCCGGGCCGAGCCCCGCGCGCGAGCCCCTTCCGCGCCGCCTGCAGCCTTGCCTTCAGCTCGCGCGCCTTCAGAAGCTCGAGGCGGGTCGCCTCGCGGTCCTTACGGGCCTCGCCGAGGGTCTTGCCGGTATCCTCGAACTCGGGCACGGGCTGGGTCCTATTTTGGCAGCATCTCGGCGGAGTGGACGGCGACCAGGACCGGCACCTGGTACAAAACGTAGGCGAGCTCGGCCGAAGTTACCTGGTCGTTCCACTGGATTTGCACGTCCTCGTCGTGCTGGGTCTGTTGGTCGGGCGGTGGCGAGCCCGGGAACGCGGTCAGTGTGATCCCAGGTGTCGGCAGCGGGCGCAAAACGTCGCCGGGCCCGCCTCCCGGCATCGCATCGAGCCAGGAGATGTCGTTCCAAAGATGCTTGACGCCGCCCGGCGCGCCGTCCTGGTCGATGTCGAAGCCGAAGCGCGGCTCGCCCGGACGCTCCTTGATCACGAAGAACCAGCCCGGGTCTTCCGGGTTCTCCTCGGTCTCGCCTCGCGCCTCGAGCGCGGTCAGGTCAAAGCCGAGGAAGGCGATGTCTGGCGGCGCCTTCGCCTCGTAGAGCGGCGTGCGAATCTTCGCCCGGTCGGCGTTTTCGATGTCGGCATCGTCGATGGGGGCCAGGTTGCGCGGTTTCGACTTGTCGATCTCGCCGTCCTCGTCGGTCTGCCACGCGGCGCGTTGGGCGTAAATCACGGCGTTCGGGTATTTCTTGAGGAGCTCGCCCCGGATCACCAGCACCAGCTCCTCCTCATTGTCGCCGGGGCGTTCGCGGTGGTCGTGGTCGCCGAGATCAGAGAAGCGCGACCAGCGATGGATCGGTGGAATGTCACGCAGCTTCTCGCGGAGCGCGTCGAGATCCTCGCCGCTGCGCGGCAGGAAGGTGCTCACATCCCAGAACTGCCGGAAATAGCTGCCACGGTTGTCCGAGTAGTATTCGCGCCACAGCAGCTCTCGACCGAATTCGTGGTTGAGCCCGACCATGTAGGCCTCGATGAAGCGTTGGTTGGTCTCGAGTAGCGAGATCGTGTTCTGTTCCATATACTTGATGTTGGGAAGGAACAGCTCGGCCGACTTGTCGACCAGCGGCTTGTACATCGGGATGTTGAATTCCGGATAGGCCATCGGCTCGTCGAAGATCTCGAACAGCGCGTCGCGGATGCGGGGCGGAATGTGGATTCCGCCAAAGGTGCGCTTCGGCACGGTGATCGCCGGGTCGAGCGCTGCGAACGTGCCGCTTATCAACCCGGTGAAATCGAGCGACGGTTTTGGCAGGATCGCGCCCACCACGCGCGAGGTTTCGATCAACCGGTAGGCTTCGCGCAGGGCAGCCTTGAAACGCCGCGCCTCCGGGCTGTCGCTGTTGCCCCCCGTCGTCGGCCGGAAATCGTCATTCGCCGGGGTGATCCGGAAGTCCGGGCTCACGGGTATGTCGTCGACCGCCCCGGGCGTCTGGTTCTCCTCGCGGAGCGTGTCGGCGGTATCCAGCCCGGACTTGATGCGACGCAGATACCAGAACAGCACTGCCGCCACCACGGCAACGACAATAGCCAGCGCGCCCAGGACGGCTCCGAGAAGGCCGAGCAAGATGAACAGGATCGCGACCACCAGGAAAAGCCACGGCAGCCAGGGTGCGACACGGAGCGTGTCCTTGACGATGTCGGGGGCGCTTGGCTCGATCGCCTCGGCCAGCTCGTCCGGGGTGGTCAGCACGCCGGGCGTCACCTTGGGAGGGGCAGGCACGATCTCGCGGTCGTTGATCCGGCGGGCGAGCGCCTCCGCCGGTTGCTCCGGCGTGAAGCCGAGTTTCCTCGCGAGCCGCGCCCCCGGGCGCAGGATACGCCGCATCGGGGCGGATACCGCCGCTCGGGGCACGATGCTCTGGCGCACGGTATGGAGCCGCGTCACACCCCCAACCAGCACTCGCCGATCGACCGGCGTCGTCAACGCGAAATAGCGGTCGGGATTGGAGCTGCGAAGCGGGTCGAGATGCGTGGCCTGCCAGACATGGCCGACCTGATGAGCGAGCACCGCCCAGCGAATGCGCTGGTTCGCCTTCAGGACCTCGCCGATCTGGTCCCAGGCGGCGTCCATATAGGCCTCCTGATTATCCTGGATCACCTCGGTCCCGAAGCCCGCGGCAACGCGGAAGCGCGGATCGAGGTTCAGATCGTGCACCCAGTTGTCGCTTTGCGGCACCGGCGAGCCGTCGCGCTCGCGCAGGAGCCGCGGGGTCTTGGCGTGCCAGCGGCCATAGATCGGTGCGGTGACCAGCGGGTCGGGATCGGCCGCGTCGATGATCGGTTGCGGCAGCTCCGGATCGACATTGGCGACCACAGGCGGGTTGACCTCGTAGCTGTCGGCGAGGTTCACGAAGGCCGCGAGCTTGCGCTGGAAGGGATGCGGCGCCGGCTCCGCCCAGGTCTCGTATTTCGTGACCTCGACCTTGTCCGCTTCACCCAGTGTGTCAAAAGGCACCTGGAGCGCGCCGCCGAGCTTCAGCACGCCGCCAAGCTCGGGATCGTCGATGCCGGGGATATTCGAGCCCGGATCCTGCATGTCGATGTCGCGCCGCCCGACCCGGCTGTCCATCGGACGGGGTTTCAGGAGACGAACGAGATATTCGAAATCGCCGGCATCGCCGGTCCGGAAGAACCAGCGGTGATAGATCGGGTATCGCTGGGGCTGCGGCCGGGAGCCAGCCGGGTAGTCATCCCAGGCGCCATGGGTGGCGAAAGGCGCGTTCTCCGGGTCGAGACCCAGACCAGCCAGACGGCCGGTCTCGAAGCTCGGAACTAGAAAAGCATGATAGCCGGTCTGCTCGACCAGCCGCCGCGGCGAGATGATCCGCGAATGTGCGAGATCCGCGTTCTTGTCGAGCGTCTGCTGGAGCTGGTCCAGCACCGGCGCCGTCGCCCCAGCGCCGATCGTCATCGTGTCCCCCGCGATCACCGAGCGGTCGACATGCACATGCGCCCAGGCCCAAAGATCGGCCGAGGGCGGGAACACCGTCCCAGGGTCGGTCTGGAGCTCGATCACGGGGAGCGGCCCGCCCAGGTTGCCCGCGTCGACAAACTCGCCCTCAGCCAGCACCACCAGTGCCAGCCAGGGCCGAAGCCGTCCGTCATGCGGCCCTCCCGGCGCGGCGGGGGTGTAGCGCCAAGTATAGTCCTCGTCGAAGAAATCGATATAGGGCAGATAGTTGGCCTCGAAATTTGTCTGCCAATTGCGCGGCTCGACCTTGACGATGGCGCTCTCGTCGATTCCGACGATGTCGCCCGGACCGTACAGCGCCACCTGTCGCGGAATGTCCTGGGTCAGCGCCGGGCCGCCGCCGACCGCCTCGCCGGTGAGCCGCAGCGCAATGTTGATCGAGGCGCGCGTCTTGACTCCCTGGTCCATGTCCTGGGCGGTGATCGCGTTCGCCATCCCCTGCCGCAGCCAGGGCAGAAAACTGTATGTGCCGAGGCCGTTCATGCCGCTTCCGCCAATTCGAATGACGGGACCACGTGGAGCCCGTCGCGCAGTCCCGGATCGGCCTTCACCGCCGCGGCGAGCGCCTCATGTGCCCGCGTTGCGCTCGCAAAGGTCATATCCGCGCCGAAGGCGATGTTGTCGGCGGCAAAGGCGACCGCATAGCCCTCGGCCTGAACCGTGATCTTGTCGTCGAAAGGCCGCGCCTGTTTGCGCAGCTTCTGCGACTTGGCAGAGAGCGCCACGGCGGACCCTTGCAGGAAATGGTTGAATAGCGCGCCGGCCACGCCAAAGAATTTCACGACCATGAAGCGGAAACGCGTGTCGATGATCGAGGTCTCGTAGCGCAGGTTCCGCTTGACGGCGCCGCCGGTCGCCATCCCTTCGTTCCCGACCGCGAGCTTAAGGCCCGCCTCCTCTTTCTCGAACGCCGGGCGCGTCAGTTTCTCGCCGTCCCCGAGGTCCTGAAACTGGCCGATCGCGAAGTCCTCTTCGTTGTCGCCGAGCCTGGTCAGCCCGGCCGTCACGTCGATCGAGAACTTCTTGGCGTCGCTCGGCTTCTGGCTGCCGATCTTGTCGAGGGTGATCCCGAGCGGCACGGCACGCTGAGTGACGCTGAGCGTCCCCAGGGGATGCAGAACCAGCGTATCGGGCTGCGCTGGCAGTTGACGCAGCGAAACCAGCAGACTGTTCGCGGCGGGAATCGTGACGCTCCAGTTCTCGAGCTTCTCGTATTCGCTCACGAGCAGCGGCATGACCTCGATTGGCGGCAGGGTAGTCGTCTTCTCCTCGCCCCAGGTGAAGTCGAATCTCGCCTTTATCGAGAAGAACAAAAACTTGAGCTTGCCGTAGCCCTTCGCGCGCCACGGCGACGTCCCCTCGAGGCTGAACTTGAGCGAGATGCTGAAGAGCCCGAGCCCGAAGACCTTGAGTTCGACCCCGCAGGAGATCTGAATGATGAAGTAGAACGGGTTGAACTGGAACAGGGCGTCGAAGGACAGCCAGCCCACGATCTTGAATTCGCTGAACCCGAAGAAGAGCTCCGCCCGCACGCCGAGTTGCACCGTGTTCGAGGTGACAGCGAAATACCCCGAGACGCGGATCCGCCCCCAGCTCTCGTTCAGGATATTCAGCGAGACGCGCTTGGGGCTCGGGAAGGGCAGAGGCGGCGGCGTGAAGAGCGGATGAAAGCCGCCCACCGACAACACGAAGTTGGTGTCGGAGCCCCAGGCGATCAGGAGCCCCATTTCGCCCTCGATGGTGATGAAGATCACCCGGCTCTCGAACAGCGCCGCGAAGAAGAAGCCCTGCTTCTTGTCGAAGTCGATGGCGCCCGCGAAATTCACCTGCAGAACGATCAGTGGCGCATCCTCGGTCGGCAGGGCGACCTTCAGCACGCCAACGATGGCGATATTGCCCGGAATCTCGATGATGATGCCGAGCGACAGCGTGATCAGGGCCGGCGTCCCCCATCCTGCCTTGGCCATCGGGCCGATCAGGAAAATCTGTTCCTCGGGCGGGAAGAAGGCGCGCAGGTCGCTGATGATCCTGGGCGCGTTGGCGATGATGTCGGTCGGGAACATCACGCTCTCGACCGCGCCGGTGCGGACCCCCTCCATCAGCGCATCGAGTCGCATCGTGCGGTTGAGCCCGACCAGCCCGCCGACACCGAGAAGTAGGACGCCGAAACCGAGCTGCAGCCCGGCCCCGAACTCCGCTGTGATGACGACAAGGAGCGAGAAGCCCTTCGAGCCGTCCGGCATCCGGGTCGTGATCAACCCGATCGCCTTGAGCGTCAGGAAATCGCTGAAGACCAGCTCCAGCGCACCGGCGTATTCCTCGCGCTCGAAGTCCAAATAGAGGTATCCGCCGCCCTTGACGATGCCGACATCAAGCGACAGCCCGACGCCCTTCGGCGGCTGGAAGTCCCAGTCAATGTCGAGATCGCCGAGCAGCCCGCTCTGCCCCGCCGGCGGCGGTTTGAGCGAGAACTTCGCGCCAATGTCCGAGACGACGGCCTGGAGCGGCCCGAGCGCCGCCTTGATGTCGAGCCCGAGCGAGATCGAGAGCCCGGCCGACCCGCCCGTGGCACCCAAATTGAGCGACTGGAACTCGATCGGTCCCAGCGCCAGGTGCAGCGGGAACTGCATCTGCAGCCCGGCGCTGCCGTTGATTCCGAGCCCGTTCTTGTTCGAGAACGTCAGATGGCCGCCGAGGTCGATCGACTGCGGTTCGCTGCCGATGATCCCTTGAAGGAACCCGTCCCCCTCGGATGCCTGGAAGATGAAGCGGAGTCTCGGTGGCGTCGGCCCGTCGCCGGTGCCCGCGCGGATCACCACTTCGGGCGAGTCGGCGCGGCCCTTGAGCTCGGCGGCGATGAAGACACCCTCGAGCTCGACGCGGTGCGAGCGCTCGGCTCCGATCAGGATGGCCGGCTCGGGGAAATTGCCGCGAAGACTCAGGCCCACATCAAGCGCAGCGTCGCCTCCAGCGAGCACCAGGTCGGCGCCGCTCGGCAGAATCTCTAAGCGGAAGGCGCCATCGACGATCGCGTCCGCCGTCAGCGCCAGCGACCAGTTGGTCGAGCCAGCCGGAACGCCCTGAACGGCTCCGGCGGCGAGCGGTGCGATCACGATCCCGGCAGGTCGCCCGTTCGGGTTGCCATCGGGAATTGGCATCACTTTGAAGCCAAGTTCCGCGTGATTGCCGAAACCGCCGCCGAGCTGGAGGATGAAGGGAAGGTTGAGCTCCCGGACCCGGTTGCGTGAGATATTGCCGGCCGCGTAATAGAGATCGAGGAACGCCGGAGAAGGCGTGTTCAACCGCACCGGCAGCCCCGTCGAAGCGGCTAGGAAACCGAGCCCCGCCAAGAGTTTCTGGTGCTGAAGGTCCTGGCCGGGCAGGCCCCATTTGAGCGACTGCTTCAGCGCGCCGACCGGGTCGGTGACCATGGCTCCCAACCGGTCCCAGTGCACCCGCTGGCGGACGAACGGCACACGGCCCGGACCGCCAGGATTGATCGCCGCGGTCTCGAGCACGTTGAACAGCACCAAGGTCGCGTGGAGCCCCGGCACCTGGTCGCGCAACCCCTGGGTCGTGAGCTGGCCGATCAGGTTCTCGGGGAAATCGGTCCAGAATGCCGCCGAGTTGAAGGGGGCGGGCAGCCCCGCGAAGTTGCCGCTGCTCCAGTTCGCGATCTGCGCTGTGGTCGCGACGATGCCGGTGATGAGCTGGGCCAGCGTCTCGGTCTCGTTCGCACCGCCCTCCAGTGCCTGCGCTGCGGCGTTCAGCGTGGCGAGTGGCGCCTCGATCCCCATGGCGTCGCGGACCTGGGCCGTCTCGGCGTCGCTCAGTGTCACGTCCCAGCCGAAACAGGTCATGAACTCTGAAAAACGCGCTGGATGCGAGGTCACGACTTTGGTGCGCTCCAGCGCGCGGCGCAGCACGTTGATCAGCGGCAAAGCTACGGCTATCGCGTCAAGCGCCATAGTCGCCCTCTAGAAGCTGATCGAACGCCCGTTGACGTTCGAGTATTCATAGGAACCGAGCCCGGCACCCATCGCGGTCCAGTTCAGCACATCGCCCGCGGTGTAGATCTCGGTCGTCATCAGGACCGCGCCGCCGGGTGCCGTCCACTGGCGCCCGGCCGTCTCCCAGGGGGTCTGTGGATCACTCAGCTGCTTGGCGTTCGGGTTAACCAGCCCGCTGACGCCGGTGGTGCGCGCTGTCGTGATATCGGCGACCGACGGCCACTGCTTGGCCGCATCGCCCGGGAAGCGGGCCTGCCACTGAGCCCAGAGCCGGTCGATATTCGAGTGGTGCAGCCAGAAGGCCGGATCGTTCGGCGCGGTCGGCACATCCGCCATCTTGCCACCCACCCAGACATGGACGCCGTTGTGCATCCCGCTCTCGTTCTTGCGCTTTACCGCAGTCGTCTCGGCGAAGCCTTCGAGCACCGCGCGGAACGAGTTGCTGTCGGAGGAGCCGGGAACGGTTGCACCCGGCCAGGTGAAGGCGCCGTTGTCGAACGTGTCGATGCGGTTGACGGTGTGGTCGATCTCGTCCTGCGAAGCGAGCCTCGTGCCGGCCCGTCCAATCACCCGCGTCAGGTTCGCCGGCGATCCGGGCGTATGGGCTGGCGGGGCGCTGAGCGCCGAGGTGCGCTCCTGGATCGGGAACTGGTGGTTAGCACGGAACGGACCGCTTGCGACCTCGTTGTCGGCGCCCGAACCGCTTGGACCAAGAAACTCGTCGCGCCACATCCGCCCGCGCTCGTCGCTCGGGTCCTCCGAGTCCATGTTCGGATAGTCCCACCACGGGACCGATATCACGTCGTTTGCATCGAAACCCGCATTAGCCGCCGTCTGCAACGCCAGATCCGCTTTCTGCAGCTCGATCTCGAACACGCGCACGTAGATCCGGTGCCAGGCGAGGAAGGCGACATTGTCGTGCGCGACACCGCCAACCGCCCCGTCCCCGTGCCAGTCGACGAAGACTTGGTAGATCCCGTCCGTCTTGATCTTGATCACCGCCGCGACGTAGCGGTCGCGAAGATCGGCATCCTGCAGGAAGTTGGTCAGGTTCATCCGCTGGATCGCCATCGCCGCCTCCGTCGGCCCCCGCTCACTCAGTGGTCGTGGTGACCGCCGCCGCCATGATCGCCGTAACCCCGACCATGGCCGATCACCAGATCGGGATTGCTGGTGATCATCTGTTCGGCGAGCGTCTTGAGATCGCTGAAGAAGCCAAAGAGAGTGTGCTCGACCCCCCAGCCCTTGAACCCGTCGTGATAGACGAGTGGGATATTGGTGCCGTCGATGACCAGGCGAGCATCCTCGGGGTTTGGACCCTCAGTGATGCTAACCTGACGGCCCCGAACTTCAACCTCTCTAACCATGATTGGCCCTTTCTCGGTCGAGGAGGCGGGGCGTTAAAATTTAACCGGAATTTCCCATTTGACTTTCGATCCAATGTCCATCTTGCCCGAATGACGGGTGCAAGGCAATAGCGAACTACTTTCATCCGCATCTCTTTCTTCCACCCAAAGCAAAATACGCGTGCATAGCTTGTTTGGTTCGACAAGACTCTCTAGACAATTGATCTGGGCCAGGTCGGGCTATGCTGACCATGGAGTCAAGGCTTCGAACGCCAGCCGCCGCGCCGAGAAAATCTCCGAGAGCACCCATGGTCAGATTACAACCCGGGGTACACTAGCTCGGGCTCTGGCAAAGGACAAGCCGCACCACCAGCGTGCCGCAATCGTAGAACGCGCCGCCGGTGCCCTGTGACGCGCCTGGATTGCCGAAATGGCTCTATCTGGGGGGATTTACCGGGACACTCTCGTTTGCGCGTGTACTGGCAGATTTCGGACACAGTGCGGACACGCAATACGACGCTGAAGGGAATTCCTCAGGCTCTGAGGTAAACCTTTGATATAACGCTAAAAAATGGTGCCGAAGCGCGGATTCGAACCGCGGACCTACTGATTACGAATCAGTTGCTCTACCACTGAGCTACTTCGGCGCGGCGGGCCGAAAAGCTACTCCCGGCCCCGGCCGGCGTCAACGCCGCCGGCGAGGCGCCGGGGGCTCCGCGTGCCCTTGTCAGCGCCGTTCGCGACGCACCGGCACGTCGGGCGGCGGTGGCACCTCGGGCAGCGCCGGGGCCTGCGCCGCCGCCGGCGCCGCGGCGGTCGTCCGTTCGGCGTCCTCGGGGCGCGGCGTCCACACCGGCGCCTCGGCCGGCGCCTCGGCCGGGGGCGGGGCCACGCCGGCATCGCTCGGCGCCGGCACCCCGGGCTCGGGCGGGGGCGGGGGCGGCGCCGGGGTCGCCAGCTCGCGCGGCTCAAGGTCCGTCTCCGGCGCCGGGGAGCGCTCCGCGGGGGCGACCCGCCGCGCCTCCCACTCGAGGCCGCCGAAGGCCTCGCAGGCCGGGCACAGCGCCGCCCACTCGGCGCTCGCCTGGGCGCACGAACGGCACACCCAGGCCGGCCCCGGCGGCGCCGCGGCGGCTCGGCCCAGCCAGTCGCGGGCCGCCGCCAGATCGCCGTACTGGCGCTCCTCGAGCTCGGCCATGAGCCGGCAGGCGCGGGCGTCGAGCGCCTCGCCCAGGGCCTCGAGCTCCTTGCGCGCCTCGTCCCACTGGCCCGCCGCCAGCGCCAGCCCCGCCGCCGCCAGGCGGCTCTCGCGGTGGCCCGGATTGACGGCGGCGAGCTTGCGGAAGCGGCCCAGCCGCGCCGCCGGGGACTCGTCGGGCGCGAGCGCCCTGAAGGCCGTCGCCAGCTCGGGGTGGGGCTGCCGCGCCCAGCCCGCGGCGACCAGCTTGGCGGCCCGGCGCGCCTTCCCCGCAGCCATCAGCAGGCGCGCGGCGAGCGCCGTCGCCGGGGCGAACTCAGGCGCCGCGTCGTGGCACTTGAGGGCTTGCTCGAGCGCCGTTCGCGGGTCGCTGTCGGCGGCCTCGAGCGCCCGGCCGTAGGCCACCAGGGCCTTGCGCCGGCGGCCCTCGGCGCCGTCCACGAGCTTGCGCTTGGCGGCCTGGGCCAGGGTCCGCTCGGCCTCGGCCCAGCGACCCGCCGCGCTCTCGAGCTGGAACAGGGTATCGAGCACCCAGGGCGCCTCGGGACGCAGCTCGCGGGCGCGCCGCGCGAGCCCCAGCGCGGCCTCGCGGTCGCCGCGGCGGGTCGCCTGGACGAGCAGCCCGCGCAGGCCCAGGAACTCGGTCTCGGGACGCTCCAGCATGGCGCTGAAGTGGCGCCGGGCGGCGTCCTCGTCGCCCTCGAGCTGCGCCGCCTGGGCCGACAGCAGCATGGTCAGCGGGGCCCCCGCGAGCTGCGACGAGGCGCGGCGCGCCAGGCTCCGCGCCTGGCCCGAGTCGCCCGCCGCCACCGCCACCAGCCCCCGCGTCAGGGACTCGTAGCCGCGGCGCCGGCGCGCTTCGGCCCGGGCCGCGCCGAGGGCGCCGGGACCGCCCGCGATCCAGCGCCACAGCTTGTAGAGCGCCGCCGCCGCAACCATCAGCGCCGCCGCCGCCAGCATCAGGATCGCCGCCGAGGTCTCGAGGCGCAAGCCCTGCCAGTGAACCACCACCCGCCCGGGATGGTCGGCGAGCCAGGCGCCGCCGGCGGCGACCAGGAACAGGGCCAGAACGAGGACGAAGAGACGGCTCACCGGCCTTACCGATCGGCCTTACCGATCGGCCTCGCCGAGGCGGGCGATGACGCGCCGCTCGAGGGCGCCGAGCGCGCGCTCGACGGCGAGCCTCGCCCGGGCGCCCGAGAGCCATGGCGATGCCGCCTCGGCCGCCGCCCCCTCGAGCCCCTCGAGCTCGGCCACCGCGGCCGCGAGATCGCCGGCCTCGAGATCGCGCTCGGCGCGGGCCACGCGCGCCTCGGCCGTCTCGCCCTCGAGCTCGCCGGTGCGCCGCAGGCTCACCAGGCCGCCGACCCAGTCCATCACGACTCCGACCCAGTCGTCGCGGCGAGGCGCGGCCTCGGCCCGCACGATGGCGTCGGCGAGGCCGGCGAAGCCGGCGCCGAGCTCGGCCACCGTGGGCACCCCCGGCCCGGCGCCTGCGCCGAGCTCGGCGAGGGGAGCCCCGAGCGCAGCGTCGTCGCCGGCCAGCGCCGCGACCGCGGCGAGGCTGTCGGCAAAGCCGCCCGAGCCCCGCGACGCCGCCTTGAGCTGACCCACCGCGACCACCAGCGCCGCGTCCCGGCCGCTTTGGCTGAGCGCCCCCCCCTCGAGCCCGCCGAGGCGGGCATCGAAGGCCCCCAGGCGCTCGGCCAAAGCCGCCGTCTCGCGGCCCACATCTTGCGCCACCGCCGCCCCTTCCGCGGCTGCGGCGAGCGCCCCTTCGAGCGCCCCGACCCGGGCCGCGAGGCGAGGATCGGCCTCGCGCCGGGGCGTTGCCGCGGCCTCGAGCGCCGCAAGCCGGGCGCTGAGCGCCTCGAGCTCGGCGGCCAAGCCCTCGAGCGCCGGGGCCTGGGTAACCGCCCCAGCCTCGAGGCGCTCGAGGCGCGCGAGGCGCTCGCCGAGGGTCGTGACGGTGGCGGCGACGCCCGCCACCTCGCCACCGACGGCGCGGCCCAGACGGTCGCTCTCGGCGGCCCGCGCCTCGAGCGCCGCCACCCTCTCCTCGAGCTCGGGCACCGGGGCCAGCCCCGGGGGCAAGGTGAGCCCCAGCCGCGGCAGGAGGAACGGCCACAGCGCGGCGCCCAGGACGAAGGCGACGACAACCACGGCCGCGGCCAGGCTCCACAGAACGCGAGGCGGGACGCGAGGCGGGACGCGAGGCGGGGCGCGAGGCGGGGCCGGCGACTCCGCCCCCTCGGGACTCGCCGGCGGCTCGGGCGGGAGCGGCTCGGGCGGGAGCGGCTCGGGAACGGCCGCGTCGGCGGGCGCCGGCGCGGGTTCCTTCCCGGCTCGCTTGGTCACGGGCTTGGCACGCTTGCTCACTGGTTCAATCCCTACTTGGCCCCACCCGGCAAGAGATCGAGCAAGGACTCAGCCGTGGGCTCGCTCGCCACCTCGAGCCGCCGCCAGTCGAGCCTTGCCGCGGCGCGGGCCACGGCCTCGCTGAGGCACAGCGCGTCCACCTTTCGACAGCCGTAGGCCACCGCCGCCTGGTCGACCAGCCTAACAAAGGTGGCGGCGGTGCGGGGAGAGAAAAGCAGCGCCGCATCGAGGCGCCCGCCCTCGAGGGCCGCCACGCAGCCGGGCGAGAGCGCGGCCACCGGACGGGCCTCGTAGAGCACCGCGCGGCGGGCCTCGAAGCCGGCGCGGCCGAGGCGGCCGGCGAGGTCGCCCGCCACCGCGCTCCCCGCCACGTGCACGAGGGCGCCGGCACCCGGATCGAGCTCGGCGATCACCTTGTCGGCCAGCGCCTCGACGTCGCCGCCGGCGCTTCTCACCGCCGCGAAGCCCAAAGCGCGGGCGCTGGCGCCCGAGGCCTCGCCCACCGCATAGACCGGAAGATCCCGGCGCGCGCCGGCCCGGGCCAGGGCGCGGGCGCCGTTGGCGCTGGTCACCAGCAGCGCCTGCACGCCGTCGAGATCGAGCTCGGCACCGGCCACCGGGACGATGATCAGCAGGGGCTCGACGAGCGCCTTGATGCCGCGCGCCGCGAGCCGCTCCGCCAACGGCCGGGCGTCGTCCTCGGGACGGGTGATCAGGACCCGCACGCGCTTAGGGCAGGTTGGCGAAGAACTCTGGCCCCGCGGCGCGCCGCAGCTCCTCGCCGGCGTCCCGGCCCATGGCCTCGGCGGCGGCGGCCGGGCCGGCGCGTTGGGCCTCGAAGACCCGGCTGCCGTCGGGCTCGAGCAGGAGTCCCCGGAAGCTCAAGTGGCCAGACTCGTCGAGCTCGGCGAGGGCCGCGATGGGGGTGCGGCAGGAGCCGTCGAGGGCGGCGAGAAAGGCGCGCTCGGCAGCGACGCAGGTCGCAGTGTCGGCGTGGTTGAGCGGGGCCAGCAGCGCCGCCGCGCGGTCATCGCCCTGGCGCCGCTCGATGCCGATCGCGCCCTGAGCCACCGCCGGCAGCATCTCGCTCACCTCCATCACCGAGGTGACCCGGTCGAGGCGCTCGAGGCGCCGCAGCCCGGCGAGCGCGAGCAAGGTGGCGTCGATCTCTCCGTGGCGCAACTTGCGCAAGCGGGTGTCGACGTTGCCGCGCAACGTGACGACGCTGAGATCGGGCCTGGCGGCGAGCACCTGGGCCTTGCGCCGGAGCGAGGCCGAGCCCACCACCGCGCCCTCGGGCAGCTCGCCGAGCCGCGCCGCCTTCTCGCTGATGAAGGCGTCGCGCGGGTCCTCGCGCGGCAGCAGGCAATCGATCGCCAGTCCCGCGGGCAGCACCGTGGGCACGTCCTTCATGGAGTGCACCGCGAGGTCGACGCGGCCGTCCAAGAGCGCCTCCTCGATCTCCTTGGTAAAGAGGCCCTTGCCGCCGATCTCGGCCAGCGGGCGGTCGCGTTCGCGATCGCCGGTGGTGCGAATCACCTCGAGCGCCACCGCGGCGGGATCGAGCTCGGGGTGCGCGGCGAGCAGCCGGCGGCGGGTCTCCTCGGCCTGCACCAGGGCCAGGGGGCTGCCGCGGGTGGCGATGCGAAGCCTTGCTTGGCAAGCCATGGTGCAGGTGCTAGAGGCTCAAGACCCGGGACGCAAGGGCTTTTGATCCCGGGCCTCGAGGTGGCGCGGCGATGCGGGTGCTGGGGATCGAGACCAGCTGCGACGAGACCGCGGCGGCCGTGGTCACGGCCGAGCGCCGGGTGCTCTCCGACCTCGTGCTCTCGCAGCTCGACGAGCACCGCCCCTACGGCGGCGTGGTGCCCGAGATCGCGGCGCGGGCCCACGTCGAGCACCTCGACGGACTGATCGCCCGGGCCATGGCCGAGGCCGGGCTGGGCTTCGCCGACCTCGACGGGGTCGCGGCCACCGCCGGGCCCGGCCTCATCGGCGGCGTCATGGTCGGCCTGATGACGGCCAAGGCGATCGCCGCCGCCGCCCAGATCCCGCTCGCCGCCGTCAACCACCTGGAGGGTCACGCCTTGAGCGTGCGCCTCATCGCCGAGGTGCCCTTCCCCTACCTTTTGCTGCTGATCTCGGGCGGCCACTGCCAGCTCTTGAGCGTCGAGGGGGTGGGCCGCTACCACCGCCTCGGCACCACCATCGACGACGCGGTGGGCGAGGCCTTCGACAAGACCGCCAAGATGCTGGGCCTCGGCTACCCCGGCGGGCCGGCGGTGGAGCGCGCGGCGCAAGCGGGCGAGAGCACGCGTTTCGCGCTGCCGCGGCCGATGCTGGGGCGCGCCGGCTGCGACTTCTCGTTCTCGGGCCTCAAGACGGCGGTGCTCCACGCCGTCCGCGCCCTGGGCGAGGCCCCCGGCGCCCAGGCCACGGCCGACCTCGCCGCCGCCTTTCAAGGTGCTGTGGCGGACGTGCTCGTGGACCGCACCAAGAACGCCGCCGCCGACTTCCGCGCCCGCCACGGCGAGGCCCGACGCCTGGTGGTGGCGGGCGGCGTCGCCGCCAACCAGTTCCTGCGCGTCCGGCTCGCGGCGCTGGCCGAAGCCGAGGGTCTCGAGATGGTCGTACCGCCGCCCGCGCTCTGCACCGACAACGCGGCGATGATCGCCTGGGCCGGCATCGAGCGCCTGGGCCTGGGGCTTAGCGATCCCCTCGACACGCCGCCCCGGGCGCGTTGGCCGCTGGACGCGTAGGGGCGGGTTTGAAACCCGCCCCTACGGGGCGTCGCCGGCGCACCTGAAGCCCACCATGTCGAGGCCGATGTCGGGCGGGTTGCCGTGGCGGTAGCTCGAGCGCAAACAATAGGGGTTGTTGCCCCAGCCGCCGCCCCGCAGCGAGACCCATTCGGGCTTGGGCGGGTAGGGATCGGCGCTCCACTCCCAGACGTTGCCGGCCATGTCGTAAAGGCCGTAGGGCGAGACCCCGGCCGGGAAGCGCCCCACCGGGGCGATGCCCGCGTAGCCGTCGGCGCCGTCGGCCGCGCAGCAGGCGACGGTGCCGAAGTTGGCCGGGCTCGCCGCCCCCTGCTGTGGATCCCGGTCGCCCCAGGGGTAGCGGCGGCCGTCGCTGCCGCGGGCGGCGAGCTCCCACTCCGCCTCGCCGGGCAGGCGCAGGCCGGCCCAGCGGCAGAAGGCGGCGGCGTCGCGGGCGCTGACCTGCACCACCGGGTGGTCGGCAGCCTCCTCGATGGTGCTCTTAGGCCCCGAGGGGTGGCGCCAGTCGGCGCCCTCGGTGAGCCGCCAGCGCCCCGGCCAGAGGTAGCCCGCGCCCCTCGATTCCGGGTCGGTGCGGTGGCCGGTGGCGGCGACGAAGGCGGCGAACTCGGCGTTGGTGACCTCGAAGCGCATGAGCCGGAAGGGCGCCACGGTGACCGCTTTGGGCGCCTCGTCGGGCTCGCCGGCGGCGTCGCCCATGACGAAGCTCGCGCCCGGGATCGCCACCAGGTCGAGCTCGAGCGGCGTCGCGACGGCGGGGGCGAGATGAGCGAGCAGGATCGAAACCGAGAGGAACACGCGCATGGCCGAAGGATAGCCCCGCCCGGCCTTGCCAACCAGCCCCGCCCAGGCTTGCCGCCGCGCCGCCGGCGCTGCTAGCTTGGCGCCAGCAGGAAAGGGGAAGCGCCATGTTCGCCGTCATCTTCGAGGTCACGCCACGCGAGGGCGAGGCCCAGAGCTACTTCGACCTCGCCGCCGCCTTGCGGCCCGAGCTCGAGCAGATCGACGGCTTCCTCTCGGTGGAGCGCTTCGAGAGCGTCACCGAGCCCGGGCGCTACGTCTCGCTCTCGTTCTGGCGCGACGAGGCGGCGGTGGCGGCGTGGCGCGGCCATGGCGAGCATCAACGCGTCCAGAAGTTGGGCAAGAGCGAGATCTTCGCCCGCTACCGCATCCGCGTCGCCGAGGTCGTGCGCGACTACGGATTCGAGGGCGACGAGTCCCGGTAGCTCTCGAGGGTCGCGCGGATCGCCTCGTCGAGCGGGGTCGCGGCATAGTCGGGAAGCAGCGCGCGCAAGCGTGCGCCACCCAGAACCACCGCGCCGTCGAAGAGGTAGCGCATCTCGATGAGCTCGCGCACCACGCCGTCGAAGAGCCCGAGCGCGCGCAACAGAAGCCACGGCGGGTTGAAGATCTTGAGCCCGGGGTGACCCGCTTCGCGCGCCACCGCCTCGATAAAGGCGCGGTTCGTCTCCGCGACATGGCCGGCGAGGTGCACGATCTCGAAGCGGCCCAGACTCGCCCGCCGCTCCATGAGCTCGACCGCGACCCGGGCGAGGTCGGGCAGGTAGACCCACTCGTGGGCGCTCTCGAGGTTGCCCAGCGCCTGCATCCGCTTGCCGGCGGCGGCGTTGCCGAACAGCGGATCGACGAGGCCGTTGCGTACGCTCGGTCCGAAGTAGTCGCCGGCCCTCACGATCAGCACTTGAACGCCGTCGTTCGAGGCCCGCCGCAGGTCGTCCTCGAGGCGCACCCGAAGCTCGCCCTTGCGCGAGCACGGCCGGTTGGGCGCCGCCTCGTCGAGCGCGCCCTCGGTTTGCGCGCCGAGGCCGTAGACGTTGCCGGGGAAGAGGATGGCGGCGCCCGCCGCCTTGGCCGCGGCGAGCACGTTGTCGCTCGCCGTCACCATGTGGGGGAGCCACCGATCGTAGGGGTAGTTGACGCCGTGGACGATGACGCCACAACCCGCGGCGGCCTCGGCGACCAGGACCCGGTCCTGGACGTCGCCGGGGATCACCTCGACAGCACTGGCGTCCGCGCCGGCGACCCGCTCGAGCGCCGCCGCGGCCTTCTCGGGCGAGCGCGCCAGCACCCGCAGCCTGTGGCCGCGGCGGATGAGCTCGGCCGCCACGCCGCCGCCGAAGCTCCCGGTCGCTCCCAACACCAGGACCGTCTCGCTCATGGCTCGCTCCCTGGCGCGATCTCCTCGGGCCCGCGCCGCCGCCGATTATCGACCCAAGTCGAGTTGCGGGCGCTCGAACCTGCTATGATTCGAGCTTGGATCAGGCGCGCGCCCGTCGCAAGGGGCGCGGCAGGACCGGGGCGCGGCGGTGTTCGAGATTCCCAAGGCGGTCGAGCCCGAGCTCGAGGAGCGCGAGCGCTAGGGACCTTCGCCTCGACGGCGCCCGAGCGAGTTGGAGCCATGGAACTCGGCGCGTGGACCCGGGTCTCGGATCACCAATGGCGCCTGGTGCCGCGGGGCGAGATGCGGGTGCCGGCGATCGTCTCCGCCATACCTGAGCTGATGGCCGGGCCTGAGCTGATGGCCGGGCTTGAGCTGATGGCCGGGATCGGCGACAAGGTGCGCGAGCCGGCCGCCAAGGTGGCCACGCTGCCCGGCATCGTCGGCGCCGCCTACGCCATGCCCGTCGCCCACTGGGGCGATGGCTTTGCCATCGGCGGGGTGGCCGCCTTCACGCCCGAGGACGGCGTGGTCGCGGCGGGCGGCGGGGCAAAGTAGGCCGGCGCGGACCGCTTCGAGGGGCGCCAGGTCTTGTTCGACGTCCTTGTCATCGGCCACGTCACCCGCGACCTGATCGCGATCGAGGGCGGGGGGCACCGCGAGCAGCCCGGGGGCGCCGCCTATTACGCCGCCATGGCCCTGGCCGGCCTGGGCCTCGACGTCGCCGTCCTCACCAAGGTGGCGGCGGACGACGACGCCTTGGTGCTCGGGGGTCTGGAGGCCGGCGGGGTGACCGTGGTGCGCGGGCGAGCGCAAGTCACCACCAGGTTCGAGAACATCTACGCCGGGCCGGGCCTCGAGCGGCGCAGCCAACGGGTGACCGCGATCGCGCCCCCGTTCGCCGCGCCCGACCTCGGCGACATCGAGGCCAGGCTCTTTTGCCTCGGGCCGCTCAGCGGCGCCGACATGGCGCTGGGCTTCATCGAAGCGGTGGCGGCGCGGGGTGGCCGGGTGGCCCTCGACGTCCAGGGCCTGGTGCGCGAGGTGGAGGGCGCCGCGGTACGCCCCCGGGAGTGGAGCGAGAAGGCCGCCGGGCTCGCCTTCGTCGACGTGCTCAAGGCCGACCTCGGGGAGGCGCGCCTGCTCTCGGGCGCGGCCGAGCCCGAGCGCGCGGCGCGAGCCATCGCCCGCCTCGGCCCGCGCGAGGTGGTGATCACGATGGGGCCCAAGGGCGCGCTGGTGCTCGCGGACGGAGCCCTCCACCCGATCCCGGCGCTGGCGCCTCGCCGCGTCGTCGACCCCACGGGCTGCGGCGACAGCTTCCTGGCGGGCTACCTCGCCCGGCGCCTCGGCGGCGACGACGCGGCCGCCGCCGGCCGCTTCGCGGCGGCGCTGGCGACGGTCAAGCTCGAGCGTGCCGGGCCCTTCATTGGCGACGCGGCGGAAGTCTTCCGGCGCCTGTAGGATAGGGGTCAAGTCTTGACATTTATCAATTTGTCAACGACGCATCGCGGCATCGCCGACGAAGGCTTAATTGATAAATGTCAAGACTTGACCCCTATCTTTGCTAGAGCATGTAGAGCATGTACTTGATGTCCGAGGCGAAGGTCGGATAGGCGTAGACGCTGGCGCCCAGCGCCTCGGCGCTGATGCCGTGCTCGATGGCGAAGGCGAAGAGGTGGATCACCTCCTCGGCGCCGTGGCCCACCATGTGGGCGCCGAGGATGCGCTTGCTTCCCTTTTCGATCAACACCTTGGCGTAGGCCACGCTCTCGGCGTGGCTCAGCGACGAGCGGAAGTCCACCATGTCGGTCGCCTTGGCGTCGAAATCGAGGCCTTGCTCCGCCGCCGCCGCCTCGGTCAGGCCGACGCTGGCGAGCGCCGGCACGGTGAAGACGGTGGCCGGGATGTGGCGGTACTCGGGCTTCCGGGTGTCGCCGTTGACGATGTTCTCGCCCACCAGCCGCCCCTCGTAGGTGGCGATCGGCGAGAGCTGGGACGACGACCAGAGCGCGTCGCCGGCGACGTAGACGTCCTCGTTCGAGACGCTTCGCAAGTAATCGTCGACGGCGATGCGGGGGCCGTCGTGGGCGACGCCGCCGACCTCGAGGTCGAGCTCGTCGAGATCGGGAACGCGGCCGGTGCCGTTGGCCACCCGGCCCGCCATCAACGATTTGTTCGCGCCCTGGTGCACGAAACGCACCTCGAGACCGTCACCCGCCGGCGTCACCGCCTCGACCTCGACTCCGGTGAGCACCTCGATGCCGATGCGCTCGCTCTCCTGATGGAGCTTGGCCACCGCGTCGGCGTCCAGGGCCGGGAGCAGCCGCGGCAGGGCTTCGAGGATGGTGACCCGAGCGCCGGCACGGGCCAGCACGTGGGAGAACTCGAGGGCGATCACGCCGCCACCGATGAAGACCAGCGAGTCGGGCAGCTCGCGCATCTCCAGGAGGTCGTCGCTGGTGATCAGGTGCTCGGCGCCGGGGATCGCCAAGGGCCTGGGCTTCGAGCCGGTGGCGATGACGATCTTGCCGGCCTCGTAGGTCTCGCCGTCGACCTCGATGCGATGGGCGGCGCCGAACCGCGCCCGCCCGCGCACCAGCTCGATGCCGCGATTCTCGAGGCTGGCGGCGAAAGCCTCGGGCACGCCGTCGACGAAGGTACGCTCGCGCGCGATGAGCTTGGCCCAGTCGAGCGCCGCCGCGCCGACCTCGATGTGATGGAGCGGCGCGCGCTCGATCTGGTGCAGCACCTGGGCCGCCGCCACCAGCACCTTCTTGGGCACGCAGCCGCGCAAGGGGCAGGTGCCGCCCACCTCCCACGACTCCACCATGGCCACCGACCTGCCGGCCTCGCGCGCCACCCCCGCGGCGCCCATGCCGGCGTTGCCGGTGCCCAACACCACGACGTCGAACTCTCTCGACATGATCGTCCTCCCTGGTCTGGCCTAGAGCAGGTCCCAATTGATGGGGCCCGCTCTCGGTCTTGTTCGCTCACGGCAGCGGACCTGAAGGTCCGCGCCTGCGCGGGCGCGCCGGAGGGCCGGCGGGCCACAAGGGTCCACGCCGGCGCGGCCTTAAGCGATTCCCGACAACGTGAATCGCGCTAGTGTTGTACCGCCA
>CBDUZE010000006.1:0-164329 GCA_965371625.1 uncultured Alphaproteobacteria bacterium | reverse complement strand
CATCACCCACTCGCCTGGCCACATGTTCGTCTCGGACCTCACCGGCCGGTCGCTCTTGGAGTGAGCTCGGGCGGCGACCTCGCCGCCGCCGCGCGGGCATCCAGCTCCTGATCGACCTTCAGGGCGCGCAACGGATCGTGGACCTCGACCACGTGGCGGCCAGGCTCCGGCCGCGGCCACCCGCCGGCCCCGGGGCCGATTATCGGTTGCAGGCCCAGGGGCTCTTCGAACACACTGTTTCCGATCCAGTGCTGGCGGCCCCGTGTCTGCCCCCTATATTGTTGCGCAGAGGAAACGCGGCCGGCCAACTTGGCACCGGCACCGGACGGCAACTTACGAGGAGGCCACCATGAAGCTCACGGGCATCAATCACCTCGCCTTCATCACCGAGGACATGGAGAAGACCATCCGCTTCTACCGCGATCTCCTGGGCATGGAGCTCGCGGCGGGGATCGGCCACGTAGGCTTTCGCCACTACTTCTTCGGGCTCGGCGAGACCCTAGTGGCGTTCTTCGAGTACGAGGGCGCGCGGCCGATGGTGCGCAAGTTCCACGGCTCGAAAACGCAAGAGCCGCTGGGCTTCGACCACGTCTCGTTCACCGTCGCCAGCCGCGAGGATCTGTTCGCCCTCAAGGACAAGCTCGAGGCCGCGGGCTTCGAGGTCACCGGCGCGGTCGACCACGGCATCATGTGGTCTATCTACTTCTTCGATCCCAACAACATCCCCCTCGAGGTGAGCTGGGACTGCATGGAGATCCTCGAGACCCCGGCAATGGACGAGGCGGTTCCGATGGACATCGTCGCCGAGGGCTCGGGCCCCCAGCCCGGCATCTGGCCCGAGGTCACCAACCCGACCCCGCCCGAGGAGATGACCGCCCACCCGGGCAACGCCTACACCATGCGCGAGACCCTGAAAGCCGAAGGCACGGGACGCGAGACCGAGGCCTACAAGGCGATCCCCGAGGAGCAGCGGGCGCCGAGCGAGGTGCGCCGCGCCGACCACGCCGCCTGAGCTCCCGATCCGAGCCCGATCGCGCGGGCTCGGTTCCTCACGGCAGGGGCACGCCGGCGCGCTTGAGGGCGGCGCTCTGGCGGCGCTCGAGCTTGGCCGCGTCGAAGCCCTCGATGAGCTCGTGGAACATGCGGTGCCAGTTGATCTCGGCCTTGAGGTGGAGGAACACGCCGCCCAGACCGATCGCCGCCCGGTCCATGTAGACGAACTCGCGTGGCGGCGCCACGCCGCCCAACTCGTTGAGCCGCCGGTGCACCTTCTCGGCCACGTCGCGGCCGTAGACGCCGCTCGCATCGAACTCCTGAATGCGCCGCGGCCGGTCCTCCAAGAGCGGCGCGTAGACGAACTCGGCCCACAGGTTGAGGGTGTCGATGACCTCGGCGCTCAAGCCGGTGAAGCCCCAGGTCTCGTAGGCGTGCACCGCGAGCTCGGGATCGTTGCGCTCCAGCGCATGGTAGAGGTCGATCACCCCGGCCACGAACTTGGCCTTGAAGACGCGAATGCAGCCGTAGTCGAGGAGGTTGATCGAGCGGTCGGCGCGCACCGAGTAGTTGCCGAGGTGGGGGTCGGCGTGGATCACCCCGTAATCGTAGAACGGCAGATACCAGGCACGAAACATGTTCTGCGCGATGGCGTTGCGCGCCTCCAGCCCCTGATCGAGACACTCGAGCAGGCGCCGGCCCTCGAGCCAGGTCATGGTCAGGAGGCGCCCGCTGCTGAGCTCGCCCACCACCTCGGGCACGTGCACCCCGGGCTCGGGCTCGAGCATCGCCGCGTAGAGCCGGATGTGGCGGGCCTCGAGCTCGTAATCGAGCTCTTCGCGCAGCCGCGCCCCGATCTCGGCCTGGACGTGCTTGGTGTCGATCGAGTTGTCGTAGCGCCGGTAGATGGCGAAGACGACGCCGAGCTGATTGAGGTCGGCCTCGACCGCCGACTGCATGTCCGGGTACTGAAGCTTGCAGGCGAGCCGCTCACCGTCGTGACCCTGCGCCCGGTGGACCTGGCCCAGCGAGGCCGCCGCCTCGGCCTCGCGCTCGAAGGCACGGAACCGTGACAGCCAGTCGGGCCCGAGCTCGGTCGCCATGCGCCGCTTGACGAAGGGCCAACCCATCGCCGGCGCGTCGGCCTGAAGCTGCGTCAGCTCGGCGACATACTCCCGCGGCAGGGCCTCGGGGATCGTCGCCATCATTTGCGCCACCTTCATCAGCGGGCCCTTGAGCCCGCCGAGCGCCTGGCGCAGGTCGGCGGCGTGGCGCTGGCGGTCGATGGGCAGCCCGAGGACGCGGGCGCCGGCGAGGCGCGCGGCGAAGCCGCCCACCGCCGTGCCGACCCGGGCATAGCGCATCACCCGGCCGGTGATGCGGTCCCTGTCGCGCCGTTGCGCCATCCTCGGCCGACCCTATCTACGCCGGGGCCGGGCCGGGGGCCGGGGCGAGCGCGGTTGCCGCCGTCACGGCGACGCCGCCTCGAGCTCGTCGATGAAGCCGGCCACCACCTCGAGGCCCCGCGACCAGAAGCCGGGATCGCCGGCGTCGAGACCGAAGGGGGCCAGGAGCTCCTTGTGCCCGAGCGTGCCGCCGGCCCGCAGCATGGCCAGGTACTTCTCCTCGAAGCCGGCGCCCGCGCCCTGGTAGACGGCGTAGAGCGAGTTCACCAGGCAGTCGCCGAAGGCATAGGCGTAGACGTAGAACGGGGCGTGGATGAAGTGGGGGATGTAGCACCAGTAATAGCGGTACTCGTCGGCGAAGCGGAAGCTCGGGCCCAGGCTCTCCTCCTGCACCTCCATCCACACCTCGCCCAGGCGCTCGGGCGTGAGCTCGGCCTCGCGGCGCTCGCCATGGACCTTTTGCTCGAACTGGTAGAAGGCGACCTGGCGGATCACCGTGTTGATCATGTCCTCGACCTTGCCGGCGAGCATGACCCGGCGCCGCGCGGGCTCGGTCTCGGCGTCGACCATGGCGCGGAAGGTCAGCTGCTCGCCGAACACGCTCGCGGTCTCGGCCAGGGTGAGCGGGGTCTCCGCCATCAACGCCCCCTGCGCCGAAGCGAGCACCTGATGGACGCCATGGCCGAGCTCGTGGGCCAGCGTCATCACGTCCCGCGTCTTGCCCTGATAGTTGAGCAGCAGGTAGGGGTGGGCGCTCGGCACCGTGGGATGGGCGAAGGCGCCGGGCGCCTTGCCGGGCGCCACCGGGGCGTCGATCCAGGCCTGGTCGAAGAAGCGGCGGCCGATCTCCGCCAGCTCGGGCGAGAAGACGCCGTAGGCCTCGAGCACGGTGGCCCGGGCTTGTTCCCAGGGCACCGGCCGGTCGTCGTCCTCGGGCAGCGGCGCGTTGCGGTCCCAGTAGTCGAGCTTGTCGAGGCCGAGCCAGCGGCACTTGAGGCGGTAGTAGCGGTGGGAGAGCCGCGGGTAGTTCTCGCGCACCGCCGAGGCGAGCGCCTCGACGACCTCGGGCTCGACATGGTTGGCGAGGTGGCGCGCCGACTCGGGCGCGCTGTAGCTGCGCCACTTGTCCTCGATCTCCTTGTCCTTGGCCAGCGTGTTGGTGATCAGCGCGAAGAGCCGGGCGTTCGCTTTGAACACCTGGCCCAGGCTCGTCGCCGCCTCGCGCCGCAGCGCGCCGTCCTTGTCGGATAGCAGGTGCAAGGCCTCGGTGCCGGTAAGCTCCTTGCCGGCGACCCGAAACCGCAGCGCGGACACCGTCTCGTCGAACAGCCGCACCCAGGCGGCGCGGCCGGCCACTTCCTTCTCGTGCAGCAGCCGCTCGAGGTCGTCGCCGAGCTGATGGGGCCGGAACACCCGCAGGTCGCGAAGCCAGGGCGCGTAGTGGGCGAGCTTGGGCGACTCGCTCTGGGCCCGTTCCAGCGCCTCGTCGTCGAGGCGGTTGAGCTCGAGGGTGAAGAACACGAGCCCGGTGGTGATCTCGTTGACCCGCTCCTGGGTGGTCTGGAAGAAGCGGGCCACGGCGGGGTCGTCCATGGCCCGGCTGTGAACCAGCTGGGCGTAGCTGAGGATGCGGCCGAGGATCTCCTGGAGCGCCTCGTAGGCGGCCACCGCGTCGCCCAGCTCGGCGCCGCCGAGGGCGGCGATGTTGCCCGCGTAGCGCGCGTTGAAGGCCTTGGCCTCGGCCCCCGCCCGCTCGAGGTCGGCGGCGAGCTCCGCCGAGTCGGGCGCCGGGTAGAGGTCGCCGAGGTCCCATTGCGGCAGGGCGCCCAGGTCGGTCTCTGACATCGGCCGCTCCCTTGTCATTGCCGCCCGATATAGGCGAAAGCGGCGCCCGGGCCAACGTTCGAGGTTAGGCGGCGGCGCAATCGAGCGCTCAGGCGACCAGGAAGTGGGCGTGGGCGTGGGCGATCGGCTTGGTCTTGCGCTCCTGCCAGGCCTCGACGCGGACGTTGGCGACGCGACGGCCGTGCTTGGTGACCACGCCTTTGGCGAAGGTGTCGCGCGGGCCCGCCGAGCGCAGGAAATCGACCGAGATGTCGATGATCTTGGGCAGGTGCGCGGTCTCCATCTCCCACATCAGCTGGATCAGGGCGGCGTGCTCCATCAGGGCGCCGACGACGCCGCCGTGGAGCGCGGGCAGCAGCGCGTTGCCGATCAGCTTGTCGTCGTAGGCGAGCCGCGCGACCGGTCCGCCGTCGAGCTTCTCGACCGTGAGGCCAAGGAACTCGGCGTAGGGGATGGCGCCGCAGAGCAGGTTGAAGTCCTCGCTCTCCTTGGCCCGGGCGATGAGCTCGAGGAAGTCCATGGCGCTTAAGCCCGCCTGCCCCTGGACCGCCCACGGGCGGTGTCGAGCATGAAGGTCGAGACCGAGTTGGCGATCGGGTCGTCGGGGTCGTCGTGGTAGGCGATGGCCCGCGCGAAGGCCACGTTGCTCGTCACCTTGTAGCATTCTCCGCGCGCGGTCAGCGCCTTCCCCGGCATCGCCGGCTTGAGGTAGTCGATGCGCAGGTCGAGGGTGGCGATGGGCGTGATCTTGGGCAGCGCGGTATAGACGGCGATCCCGCACACGGAGTCGATCAGGGTGGTGATGAGGCCGCCGTGGAGCACGCCGCTCTCGGGGTTGCCCACCAGGCGCGCCTGATAGTCGAGCCGGATCGTCACCGCGTTCCTCTCGATCGCCACCAGCTCGGCGCCGAGCTCCTTGAGGTGGGGAATCGCCTCGCGGACCATCTGCTCGACGACCGCGGGATCGATGGCGATCGCCTCCGCGCTCACCGCTCAAACCCCGTGATAGCTTCGGTACCAGTCGACGAAGCGGGGCACGCCCTCGTCGATGGTGATGGTCGGCGCGAAGCCGAGGTCGGCTTGCGCCCCGGCGATGTCGGCGTAGGTATCCTTGACGTCGCCCGGCTGCATCGGCTCGAGCTGCTTTGTGGCCTCGATGCCGGTGGCCCGCTCCAACACCTCGACCAGCCGCAGAAGGGGCTCGCTGCGGTGGTTGCCGAGGTTGTAGAGGCGATGGGGCGGCGCCGCATTATCGCCGGCGGGGGGGCGGTCGAGGGCGGCGAGGGTGCCGGCCACCACGTCGTCGACGTAGGTGAAGTCGCGGTTCATATCGCCATGATTGAAGAGCGTGATCGGCTCGCCCGCGAGCAGGGCGCGGGTGAAGATATAGAGCGCCATGTCGGGCCGGCCCCAGGGACCGTAGACGGTGAAGTAGCGCAGCCCGGTCTGGGGCATGCGGTAGAGGTGGCTATAGCTGTGGCTCATCAGCTCGTCGGCCTTCTTGGTCGCGGCGTAGAGCGAGATCGGCTGGTCGACCCGGTCCTCGACGGCGAAGGGCAGCTTCCGGTTGCCGCCGTAGACCGAGCTCGAGCTGGCGTAGACCAGGTGCTCGAAGTCGGGCAAGCGGCGGCACAGCTCGAGCATCACCAGGTGCCCGGTCAGGTTCGAGCTGAGGTAGGCGAACGGGTGCGAGAGCGAGTAGCGGACCCCGGCCTGGGCCGCCAGGTGGACGACACGCCGGATCGCCCGGTGAGGCGCGAGCGCGGCCTCGAGGGCCTCGGGGTCGGCGATGTCGCAACGCAGGAAGGCAAAGCCCGACTTGGCCTCGAGGCGGGCGAGGCGGGCCTCCTTGAGGCCCACGTCGTAGTAGGGGTTGAGGTTGTCGACCCCGACCACGGCCTCGCCGCGCGCCAGCAGCGCCTCGGCGACGTGATAACCGATGAACCCGGCGGCCCCGGTCACCAGGACTGACATTGGCCCCGATCCCCTTCTCATGAGCGGGCGCCAACATAGACCGGCGGCAGCGAGAAATCACCCTTTTGCGGCGCCTCGGATGGCTGCTCGCGCCGCCGCGGCACGCCGCGCCCTCCCGCCCCGTCGATCGGGGTGCTTCCCTGCCCGCCATCGCGGGCGCCGCCGACGCGGCGCGACCATGGACCCGAGGAATCGCCTCGGATCACGAGGGGGCGAGCTGCCCCCGGCGGTTGCCCAAGTTCCGGTTACGCAGTTATGGAAACCACTGTTAGCGGGTTTTTGGTGAAGTGCCGTCAGGGCGTCTCCTGTCCGCCTCTCTTGGCTTTGGTTGTCTTGGTGATGACGTTGCTCGTGACGCATCCTCCGCTTTCGTCGTGCGCCACGATGTGGAAGAGATAGCGGGTCGACGGTTCCAGGCCTTCAAGCTCTTCGTGCGTCGACGTGAACGCTGGATGATCGGCAACACTAGGGGAGCCCATGAGATCAAAAGGCGCGTGATACTCGAGACCCAAGTCGATACGGATGTCGAGTTCCATCTCGCTTGTTCCGTAGAAGACCAGCCCTCTCGTCCTCACGCGCGGGCCAGCCAACGGTGCCGCTACTGGATCGATCGAGGCCATCTCGTTGGTTTGCCAGAAGACTATCGCGGTCATGTCCGTGGTTAACCGTCGAGCCCTTCCATCCTCGAGTTCGACATAGCCATCACCATGTTTCTCCTTGATGTTTGCTTACGATCACATTCGGGCTTGTCCGAGGACGCACACCAGTCACCTTGAAAGACACCTGATCCGAAGGTCCGCTTGGATACGCGACCCTACATTGGATCTCCTTTTAGTTCGGTCGCTGTGTGAACATAATCGCGCGTCCCGATCCGTGGCGGAGCGAACCGCCTGGGACCCGGCCCACCCTCAGACCGGCCCCGGACAGACGCTCTGATGGTGGCGTTTGCGGTTCGGTCGATGCGGAAGCGCAGCGCCGATAAATGGCCTCCGTTCGAGCCTCAAAGTGTAACGGTTCGAGCCGCCACTGTTGCTCTCACTCATTCAAATCCAAAAAGAATTCAGACCTCCCGCACACACGCCCGAGTCCTGGGAAGGCGGGGCGCATCTCTCCACCGACGCGTTGTCCGGTGGCAATTATGGTTCGCCACGTCGACCCAGACTTCCGACGACTTTGCCAACATTCGCGGCGCGGGCGCCGATAGAATCCTCAACCTTCACCCTATCGAATGAGGGCGGCCAAAATCCGAGCCCTTTTGTCCCGCGTCGACAACAGTTCCTGGCGAGATCCTTCGCGGTCAGAGGTTAGGTAACCTCGAAGGAAATTACGCCGCGATCGAAATACTCGCCGACATCGTGCCAATTCGACTGGAACAAGAACGAATTGATCAGGTAGTTACTCTTTTTGATGCCTGCCGGAACCGGGATCGAAAATCTCAAGCTTTCGGTATCTCCGGATGCGATCGTAAGTCCGGGAAAGCTTGGCTGGGTACAGTTGGGAAACCTCGTGTCGCCGGTCGCCAATGCGGCGCCGACGTCGCGCACCATGTTCCCGGGACCGATGAAGAGATAGACGTACAGCCATATCTGGGAGAAGGGATCTGGATTGTTTATACCCACTGTATAGTTAACTGTTCCTCCCGGCGGAACGCTCCCGGTACTACCCTGAAAGACAATCATCGGCGATCTGGACCCGCTCAGCTTACTTAGCAGTTGCTCCTCATCGGCGGCGGTGAAGTTCTGCTTCTCTTTTTCCGCCTGCACCCGGTGTTGCTCAATCGCTTCCACGATCTTCTTGGCCTGTCGCCGCCTGTACGTGACGAGATCCTCTTTGCCTCTCAACACCTGTTCAGCCATCTCCGCGTTCCTTTCCATCTTGATCGGCAGGTATCGAGCCGGACGACAGCGGCCGGCGGCTCGAAGCCTGCGCTCGCCGCATCCGACGCCTCGTACACCGTTCGTCGGATATCGCTATATTGCCACTATGGGATATTCAATACAAGTAAAAGTAGAGTATATAGCCATAAATCCACAAGAAAATTGTATATATCTTATTCTAATCTTGTTATAGGAGAGACGTGCCCATTCGCGGCCCACGTTGCCAGAAGGCGTGAGGTGACCGACAACGGCCTCGCCCCATTCCCTCGGCGCCTTGGCGGTGTGACGACCGGTGACCCCGGCGGGCGCGTGCGCCTTGGCGCCGGCCTACCTGAGGCCTCGCCTCGCGCAAAGGTGAAGCGCCACGCGTTGCCACGAGCGGCGCCAAGGATTACCACTAGCGCCGACCAGCCCGTGGCCTAAGGAGCCGCGCTCACATGACCGAGACCGTCACCCGGGATTCAGGCCGCGCCGCCCAAGCGCCCTGCCTCGATGACGTCGCGGGCCAGGCCCGGATGGGGCTTGCCGTCGCCGGCCCGGAGCGAGGCGCGTGAGCGCCGCGGGGGTGGCCCTGGTGGTGGGCGCCGGGCCCGCCCTCGGCGCCGCGCTCTGCCGCCGCTTCGCCGCCGCCGGCATGGCCGTGGCGCTGGCCGCCCGGGGCGGCGAGGAGCGCGCCGCCGGGCTTGGGCACGAACGCATCCGGGGCTACGCCGTCGACGCCCGCGACGAGGACCAGGTGGCGGCGCTCTTCGCTCGCCTCGAGGCCGACCTCGGCGTTCCCGATCTGGTGGTCTACAACGCCGGCGCCCAGTACATCGGCAGCATCCTCGAGATCCCCGCCGAGATGTACCAGAAGGTGTGGCGGCTCTGTTGCCTCTCGGGCTTTCTGGTGGGGCGCGAGGCGGCGCGCCGCATGACGCCCCGGGCGAGCGGCACCATCCTCTTCACCGGCGCCACGGCGAGCCTGCGCGGCGGCGCCGGCTTCGCCGCCTTCGCCGGCGGCAAGTTCGGGCTCCGGGCGCTGGCCCAGAGCATGGCGCGGGAGCTCGGGCCCAAGGGCATCCACGTCGCCCATGTCGTCATCGACGGCATGATCGACGCCGAGGCCGTGCGCGCCCGTTTCCCGGAGCGCTTCGCCGCCATGCCCGAGGACGGCGTGCTGGCGCCCGAGGCCATCGCCGAGAGCTATTACCAGCTTCACGTCCAGGGGCGCAGCGCCTGGGCCCACGAGATCGACCTGCGGCCCTGGAGCGAGAAGTTCTGAGCGCGCGGGCCGCGACGATGAGCCGAACAGAGCACACCAAGGAGGCAAGGAGAGACATGTCAGAGAACGGAATCGCCGTCATCGTCGGCGTCGGGCCGGGCCTAGGGGCCGCCCTCGGACGCCGCTTCGCCCGCGCCGGCATGAGCGTGGCCTTGGCCTCGCGCGACGCCGGCCACCTCTCCTCGATCGTCGGCGAGGTGGCCTCGAGCGGCGGCGGCGCCCACGCCTATTCGGCCGACGCCACCGACGAGGACGCGGTCAAGAAGCTCTTCGACGACGTGGAAAGCGACCTCGGGCCGATCGACGTCGCGATCTACAACGCCAGCGGCCGGGCGCGCAAGGGCATCCTCGAGCTCACCACCGAGGACGTCGTAGAGGCCTGGCGCGGCGCCTGTTTCGGCGGCTTCCTGGTGGGCCGCGAGGCGGCCGGGCACATGGTGCCCCGAGCGAGCGGCACCATCCTCTTCACCGGCGCCACCGCATCGCTGAAGGGCTATGCCAATTCCGCCGCCTTCGCGATCGGCAAGTTCGGGCTCAGGGCGCTGGCCCAGAGCATGGCGCGAGAGCTCGGGCCCAAGGGCATCCACGTCGCCCACGTGGTCATCGACGGCGGCATCGGCGAGCACGAGGGCGACGCCCGGCTGCGCCCCGACGCCATCGCCGAGACCTACTACCAGCTCCACGCCCAGGCCCGCAGCGCCTGGGCCCACGAGGTCGACGTGCGCCCCTGGGTGGAAAAGTTCTAGGCGGGCCACCCGATGGGGGCGTAGCGGCGGACAATGCCGCGGTCGGCGTTCTGGTGCTGACGGCAATGGCGCCGGTGATCGCCGCCGCCCACAAGGCGAGCGCCGCGACACCCGCGGCGCTGCGCGGCGGAATGATCGAGAGCGGAAGGGTCAGGCGCCGGCGGCCTTGTGGGCGATCTCGTGCTTGGCCTTTTGCTCGTCGCTGGCCTCGGTCTGGTACTTCGCCTTCCACTCCGCGTAGGGCATGCCGTAAACCAGCTCGCGGGCGTCGTCGAGGTCCATCTCGATGCCCTTCTCCCCGGCCGCCGCCCGGTACCACTTGGAGAGGCAGTTGCGGCAGAACCCGGCCAGGTTCATGAGGTCGATGTTCTGCACGTCGGTGCGCTCGCGCAGATGATCGACAAGGGTGCGAAAGGCCGCGGCCTCGAGCTCGGTGCGGGTCTTCTGGTCCATGATCGGCTCCCGGTGTCTCGGTTGGTTGAATCTAAATTACCGCGGCGTGGCGAAAATGCCAGCCCGTCTCGAGCCTCCTAGAGGCCCAAGCCTCAGTAGTGGGCGATGCGATAGAGCTCCGGATCGCTCAACGTATCCTCGAGCGTCGCCGCCAGCAGATCGGCCCAGCGCCGGGCGCCGCGATGGGTATCGACCAGGTCCTGGCGCACCTCGATCAGCACCTGGGGCAGGCCGGCCCGGGCGCCATGGCACTCGATCGAGTAGCCGAAGTTGCGGCGTCCCGAGTAGGGCTGGTTGTCGCCCACCATCAGCGCCGGGTCGGCGCTCAAGGTCTCCAAGAGCGGCTTGGCCAGACGCGGGTCCTTGTCCCACAGGATGCCGATGTGCCAGAGCCGCTCGAAGCCGCCGAGCACCGGCGCGAAGCTGTGGATCGAGAGCAGCGCCGGCACCCTGCCGCGCCCGGCGAAGCGCTCGCGCGCGTGGTCGACGGCCCGGTGGTAGGGCCAGTAGACGGCCGCGGCCCGCCGCGCCGCCTCGCCCTCCCTGAGGCCGCGGTTGCCCGAGATCACCACGCCGTCGCTGATCATGACGATCGAGGTGGGGTCGTCGAGGGGGCGGTTGCAGTCGACCAGGAGCCGCGAATAGCCCGAGAGAACGGCGGGCGCGTCGAGCCGTTCGGCGAGCCGGCGCGTCACCTCGGCGGCGCCGATGTCCCAGGCGATGTGGCGGCGGAGCTGGGTCTCGTCGAGCCCGAGGCCGGCGTAGCTCCGGGGCAGCCGCCGGCTGGCGTGGTCGCAGATGAGCAGCACCTGGGCGCCGCCGTCCTCGTTCACGACCTCGAAGGGGGGCGGCTCGCCGGGCGCCAGCACCGCATCGTCCGCGCCGCGGTCGGCCGCCAGGGGCTCGGCTGATTGGGGGCCGCTGGCCGCTTCCTCGAACATGGCCGCAATATAGCCCAACTGCGGAGACCAAACGATTGCGTCGTTTTGACCTCCGGCGCCGGCCTGCCGGCGGCGGCGGCGCGCGGGCCGGCGCGGAACGGCGCCTCAGCCCGGCCTGCGTCCGCCGATCTTTTCGGTGATCTCGGCGGCGGCGCGGACCGCCAGCATCCCCAATCCGTCGATCCGGCGATCGGTGATGCGGGCGGTCGGGCCGGACAGCGAGATCGCCGCCAGCGGATAGGCATACTCGTCGTAGATCACCGCCGCCACGCAGCGCATGCCCAGCACCTGCTCCTCGTCGTCGAGGGCGAACCTCTGGTGCCGCGCGCCCTCCAGCGCCCGCCTGAGCTCGACCGGATCGGTGACGGTCTTGCGGGTGTGGAGCGGCAGCCCGTGACGGGCGAGGATGCTGTCGACCTCGGCCTTGGGTAGGGCGGAGAGCAGGGCCTTGCCGACGCCCGAGCAATGGATCGGCGCCCGCCCGCCGGGGCGCGCCAGCGCCCGCATCATCTCATGGCATTCGACCTGGGTGAGGTAGACCACCGCCCCGTCGTCGAGCACCGCGAGGTTGACCGATTCGCCGGAATCCTCCATGAGCTTGCGCATGATGGGCCGGGCCATGCCGACGAAATCGCGCCCCCGCAGGAAGGCGTTGCCGACCGTGAACGCCTGGACGCCGATGAACCACAGGCCGCGCTCCTCGTCGTGGTGCACGAAGCGCCGCCGCGCCAGACTCTTGAGCAGGCGATGGGCGGTCGAAGGCGCCAGCGCGACGCGCTGCGCCAGCTCGGTGAGCGCCATCCCGACCTCCACCTCGGCCAGGCACTCGAGCAAATTGAGCGCCCGGTCAAGAGACTGGACCCGCCCCGCGTTGGCCGGCGCGCGGCCGCTGCTCGGGCGGCCGCGCCGCCTATTTCGGGGCCCTTCGGCGTTTTCCATTCTAGGCGTCGCGTCCATTAATCAGCTCCAAAATTAATGCTTAAGCAATTGATTTCACGATAGTCGACACGTTTTCGCAATCTGGAAAATATGGCAAGATGGGGCTTATCGCAAGGCATCGAATCGGGGGCGCAACATTTGAGTGAGTTATCGCCACGGACACTCTTGCATCGCTTGTTCGAGGACGCGGTGGCGGCGGTGGCGCCCGAGCTGCGGCTGCCGCCCCATCTGCCGGCTCGGCCGCCGGGCCGCACCGTCGTGCTCGGCGCCGGCAAGGCCGCGGCGGCGATGGCCGCCGCCGTGGAGCGCCATTGGCAGGGCCCGCTCTCGGGCCTGGTGATCACCCGCTACGGGCATGGCGTGGCGACTGAGCGCGTCGAGGTCATCGAGGCCGGGCACCCGCTCCCCGACTCGGCGGGGCGCGCCGCCGCCCGACGAATCCTCGACCAGGCGGCGGCGGCGGGCGCGGACGACCTGGTGCTGGCTCTCCTTTCGGGCGGCGGCTCGGCGCTGCTCACACTCCCCGCCGAGGGCGTGACGCTCGAGCAGAAGCAGGCGCTGACGGCGGCGCTGTTGCGTTCGGGCGCCGCCATCGCCGAGATCAACTGCGTGCGCAAGCACCTCTCGGCGATAAAGGGCGGGCGTCTCGCCGCCGCCACGGCGGCCCCGCTCGCGGCCCTCCTCATCTCCGACGTGCCGGGCGACGACCCGGCGGTGATCGCCTCGGGCCCCACGGTCGCCGACCCCACCACCTGCGCCGACGCCCTGGCGGTGTTCGCGCGCCATCGTATCGAGGTCCCGGCGGGGGTCCGCACCCATCTCGACTCGGGCCGGGGGGAGACCCCGAAGCCGGGCGATCAGCGTCTCGCACGCGCCCAGCATGTGATCATCGCCAGCCCCAGCGAGGCCCTCGCCGCCGCCGCGCGGACGGCGCGCCGGGCGGGCCTCGAGGCGGTGCTGCTGGGCGACGACCTCGAGGGCGAGGCCACCGCCCTGGCGCGCCGGCACGCCGCCCTGGCGCTGGCCGAGGCGGGAGCCGGGCAGCCCTTGGCCCTGATCTCGGGCGGCGAGGTCACGGTCACGGTCCGCGGGACCGGCCGCGGCGGGCCCAACGCCGAGTATCTGCTCGCCCTTGCGCTGGCCCTCGACGGCGCCCACGGGGTCCACGCCATCGCCTGCGACACCGACGGCATCGACGGCAGCGAAGCGAACGCGGGCGCCGTCATCGCGCCCGACACCCTGGCCCGCGCCCGCGCCGCCGGCCTCGAGGCCGAACGCCATCTCGCCGACAACGACGCCTATGGCTTCTTCGCCGCCCTTGGCGACCTGGTGGTGACCGGGCCCACGCGCACCAACGTCAACGACTTCCGCGCCATCCTGGTGACAGGCGCCCAGCGCTGAGCCGGCGCGCCCGGGCGCCGCTAGCCCGATTCCTGGTCAATTGGAATCGCTCTCAGGCCGCGCCGGGTTAGCCCCTTGCGGCCCGCCGGTCGTCCGGCGCGCCCGCCCCGACTCGTGCTCCCCTGTCGCGGACCCTTGGGTCCGCTGCCGTGAGCGAAAAGAGCCGAGAGCGGTTGCGAGCAATGCGAAACCGCTCTAAGGCCGCGGGCGGGCAAGGGCAAAACCCCTCGCTCCCTTGGCCATTCGGTATAAGCTCTCGCCATGCGCCGGCTTCGCAACACCAAGATCGTCGCCACCCTGGGCCCGGCGAGCGCGTCGGCGCCGATGATCCGCGCCCTGTTCGAGGCCGGCACCGACGTCTTCCGCCTCAACTTCAGCCACGGCAGCCAGGCCGACCACGGCGCCGCGGTCGAGATCCTGCGCCGGCTCGAGACCGAGAGCGGCCGCCCCATCGGCATCCTCGGCGACCTCCAGGGGCCCAAGCTCCGCATCGGCACCTTCGCCGGCGGCAAGGCGATGCTCGCCGCCGGCTCCCACTTCCGGCTGGCGCTCGACGAAGCGCCCGGCGACGGCGGCGGCGTCACCCTGCCCCATCCCGAGATCTTCACCGCCCTCGAGCCCGGCACCGAGGTCCTGATCGACGACGGCAAGGTGCGGCTCCGGGTCGACGAGGCGGGGCCCAAGTCGGCCGAGACCACGGTGCTCACCGGCGGGACGCTGTCGGACCACAAGGGCGTGAATCTTCCCAACGTCATCTTGCCGCTGGCCGCGCTCACCGAGAAGGACCGCGCCGACCTGCAGTTCGCCATCGACCTCGGCATCGACTGGATCGGGCTCTCCTTCGTCCAGCGCGCCGAGGACATCGCCGAGGCGCGCAAGCTGATCGCCGGCCGCGCCGCGGTGCTGGCCAAGCTCGAGCGCCCGGCGGCGGTGGCCAGGCTCGACGACATCGTCGAGCTCTCCGACGCCATCATGGTGGCCCGGGGCGACCTCGGGGTCGAGCTCCCGGTCGAGGAGGTGCCGGGGCTGCAGAAGCGCATCATCCGGCTCGCCCGCGAGGGCGGCAAGCCGGTGGTGGTGGCGACCCAGATGCTCGAATCGATGATCGAGGCGCCAACCCCCACCCGGGCCGAGGTCTCGGACGTGGCGACCGCCGTCTACGACGGCGCCGACGCCGTCATGCTGTCGGCCGAGTCGGCGACCGGCGCCCACCCCACCGAGGCGGTGGCGATGATGAACCGCATCGTCGAGCAGGTCGAGCACGACCCGCTCTACCGCAAGATCATGGACGCCGAGCACCCGGCGCCCCAGGCCACCGGGGCCGACGCCATCACCGCGGCGGCGCGCCAGGTCGCCGAGACCATCGCCGCCGCCGCCATCGTCACCTACACCACCTCGGGCTCGACGGCGCTGCGCGCGGCCCGCGAACGCCCCCGGGTGCCGATCCTGGGCCTGGTGCCCAACCTCGCCACGGCGCGGCGGCTGGCGCTGGCGTGGGGCGTGCACTCGGTCCACACCGAGGACGCCAAGGACTTCACCGACATGGTCGAGAAGGCTTGCCGGGTGGCCCTCGACGAAGGCCTGGCCGAGAGCGGCGGCCGCCTGGTGGTGACCGCCGGCGTCCCCTTCGGCACCCCGGGCGCCACCAACACCTTGAGGATCGCCTTCGTCTGAGCGCCGCGGTGGCCGGGTCGAGGGCTCTCGAAAACGCTTCAGCGATGTCCGCTTCCAGGCTTAAGCGGAGCTACACGAGTAGTCTACCGAACTACGGCTCTCAGCCAGAAGCGGTCATTCCCCCCTGACGCCAGCGCCCATGGATTCCTCCGTCATTCGCCGCTAAGCTCCCCGGCAGGGAGAATAGCGATGGAACGCCGTCTCGCCGCCATTATGGCCGCTGACGTGGTCGGGTATGCGCGGCTGATCAGGGCTGATGAGGAGGGCACGATAGCGGCTCTCAAAGCCCTGCGCGCGGATCTCATCGATCCCAAGATCGCCGAGCACCACGGCCGCATCGTCAAGCTGATGGGCGACGGGATGCTGGCGGAATTTCCGAGCGTCGTGGACGCCGTCCGTGCCGCCGTGGAGACACAGGTGGCGGTAACCGAACACAATGCGGGCCTGCCGGAAAACACGCGGATCGAGTTCCGCGTCGGAATCAACCTGGGTGATGTGGTGATCGACGGCGACGACATTCATGGTGACGGAGTCAATGTCGCGGCTCGGCTCGAGGGAATGGCGGAGCCGGGCGGGGTGTGGGTCTCGGGCAAGGTCTACGAGGAGGTGCGCGATCGCACTGACCTCGCGTTCGAGGATTTGGGGAAGCAGTAAGGTCAAGAATATCGACAGGCTGGTGCGAGTGTGGCGCTGGACAGACGATGCCCCGATCGCCGGGTCGAAGTCCGACAAGAGGTCTGAGCCCTTAGCGCTCCCGGACAAGCCGTCGATTGCAGTGCTGCCGTTTGAGAATATGAGTGGCGACCCGGAGCAGGAATTCTTCGCCGACGGCATGGCAGAGGAGATCATCACCGCGCTCTCGCACTACCGTTCGTTCTTCGTCATCGCCCGTAACTCCAGCTTCACTTACAAGGGTCGGGCGGTCGACGTGACGCAGGTGAGAAGGGAGCTGGGGGTGCGCTACGTGCTCGAGGGTAGTGTGCGCAAGGCCGGCAACCGGGTGCGGGTGACCGCGCAGCTCATCGATGCCACGACCGGCAACCACATCTGGGCCGAGCGTTACGACCGGGAACTCGATGACATCTTCGGCCTGCAGGACGAGATCACCGAGACCATTGTCGTCTCGGTCGAGCCTGAGCTCGGCGCGGTCGAGCGCGAACGGGCGCGGCGCAAACCGCCAGAGAACCTCGACGCCTGGAGTTCATACCAGCGCGGCCTTTGGCATTTATTCGACGACGTGAAACGCGATAGCCTGGCCGAAGCAAAACGGCTGTTCCAACGCGCCTGCGAGCTCGATCCGGGTTTCGCCGCGGCCCATGCCGAACTAGCCTACACCCACGTGGCCGAGATCATCCGGGGTTTAACGGATGACCCCAAGGCGAGCTTGGACGAGGCCGCGGTCGCGGCAGAGAGGGCGGTTGCCCTAGATGCCAGAGACCCGGCCGCCCGCTGCGCCCTGGGGCGGGTCCTTATCTTCAGGCATGCATACGAAAGAGCGATAGGGGAGATGGAAGCCGCGCTTGGCCTGAACGCCAGTTTCGACCGCGCCTATTACGGTCTCGGTTTGGCGTTGTTGTACGGCGGTAAACCGGAGGAGAGCATCTCTCAATTCGAGGCCGGCATTCGACTGAGCCCGCGAAGTCCTGTGCTTTGGGCTTATTGGACGATGTTGGGCCTAGCGCATATCAATTTGCAAAAATACGAGGAAGCGGCCGCATCTTTCGATAAGGCCATTCAGCAACCGAATGCGGCGTTTATGCCATTCGCTTATGCCGCCGCCACCCTGGGCCAATTGGGCCGGATCGATGAAGCCCGCTCCATGCTTGCCGAAGCGAAAGGGAGGAATCCGGAAGTCTCGATCGATACGGTCAGGAATACGGTCGGCCGACTTGAGCCGGATTCCGGCGTGGACTGGATCATCGACGGCCTGCGCAAAGCGGGCCTGCCGGAATGACTGCCGTGGGTCCAGGCTATGCAAGAATTCTGGAAGCAACTGCCCTCGTGCAACGAGGGGATCGAAAGCACGGCCGCGGTATATTTTTCATGCGCAGGGCGGGTGCTGCGCGAATCAATCTTGCATCCGAATGACCCGAAAGAAGGTTTTTACTCAGCCTGGGCCAATTGCAGACATAAACCAATCTCTTCCAAAGTGTCAGTTTTACGGCTGATTGCGGACCATCGTGGCACAAATTGAAATCAGGGTTTTATGAGTACACATCCTAGATGCCCTCGCCCTTGAGCTTCTTCCTGAGGCGGATGACGGCGGCGCGGGCGCCGGGCAGATGGGGGTTGACCTCGAGCGCCTTGCGGTAGGCCTTGAGCGCCCGCTCGTCGTCGTCCAACGCCGAGTAGATCATGCCGAGCCCCGAGAGCGCGCCGAAATGGCGCGGCTCGAGCCCCAGGGTGTGCTGGATGTCGGCCACCGAGGCGTCGAACCGGCCCATCAGGTAATAGAGCGTGGCGCGCTTGTTCCAGCCCTCGGCGAACTCGGGGTCGAGCTCGACGACGGAGTTGAAGATGGTGAGCGCCACGTCGTAGTCGCCCTCGGCCATCGACAGGCTGCCGCGGTGCACGAGCAAGTCGATGGTCTCGCTGCCCGAGGCGATCCAGAGGCGCCAGATCTCCTGCTCGATGCGCCGCGCCTCGCCCACGTCTGGCGCGGCGTAGAGCTCGTCGAAGAGCGCGTCGAGGCCCGCATCGTCCTGCCGCGCGAGCGCGGGCGGAACCGAAACCAGGCCCGCGGCGAGCGTCAGGGCGGCGAGGAGATGACGCATGGGTGTAAGTTTAGGGTGCCGACCGCGCCGCGCCAAGTGAGCCCGCACGGGGTCAGGTCTAGAATCTTGAATTAACCGCAGGTTGGCTAGGGCGACGTAGTTCAACATTCAAGACCTGACCCCAGACTCACCAGGCTCCAGCGCCGCCGGCTTGGGCCCGCCGGTGGCCCAGTCCAGGAGCTCGACCGTGTGCACCACCGGGAGCTCGGTGGCGCGCGCGATCTGCACCATGCAGCCGATGTTGCCGGCGGCCACCACCTCGGCGCCGGTGGCCTCGATGTTGGCGACCTTGCGCTTGAGCAGGCGCCCGGCGAGCTCGGGCTGGAGCAGGTTGTAGCTGCCGGCGGAGCCGCAGCAGAGATGGCCCTCCGCCACCTCGCGCACGGCGAACCCCGCCTGCCCGAGCAGGGCCACCGGCTCGGCCGTGACCTTCTGGCCGTGCTGGAGCGAGCACGCCGAGTGGTAGGCGACGGCGAGGGCGGGCGCCTTGCCGCCGCCTTCGAGCCCGAGATCGCGCACCAGCTCGCAGACGTCGGCGGCGAGGGCGGCGATGCGCGCCGCCGGCTCGGCCCACTCGGGATCGTGGCGCAAGAGATAGCCGTAATCCTTGACCATCGAGCCGCAGCCCGAGGCGTTGACGACCACGGCGTCGAGGCCGGCGCCCTCGAGCTCGGCGGCCCACGCCTTTACGTTGGCCCTCGCGGACGCCAGCGCCGCCGCCTCGCGGCCGAGGTGATGGGTGAGCGCGCCGCAGCATCCCGCGCCCCGCGCGACCACCACCTCGCAGCCGAGCCGGGTCAAGAGACGCACCGTGGCCTCGTTGATCGCCGGCGCCAGCGCCGGCTGCACGCACCCCGAGAGCAGCGCCACGCGGCGGCGCCGCGCGCCTTGCGCGGCGAAGCTCTGAGCTCGGTCGACGCTCGAAGGCCGGTGCACCGGCGTCGTCGCCAGCGCCGCCATCGACCCGAGCCGCCCCGGCAGCAGCGCCGTGACGGGTCGCGCGAGCTTGGCGGCGCGGAGCGCCAAGCGGAACAGGGCGCGCCGCGGCAAGACCAACGCCAAAGCCGAGCGCGTCAGGCGCTCGGCGGCGGGGCGCCGGTGGCGCTCCTCGATGTGGCGCCGGGCGTGGTCGACCAGGCGCATGTAGTTGACGCCCGAGGGGCAGGTGGTCATGCAGGCGAGGCACGAGAGGCAGCGGTCGATGTGGGTGACCACGGCCGGCGACGGCTCCCGGCCCCCCTCGAGCATCGACTTGATGAGGTAGATGCGGCCGCGCGGGCTGTCGCGCTCGTCGCCGAGCAGCACGTAGGTCGGACAGGTCGCGTTGCAGAAGCCGCAGTGCACGCAGGACCGCAAGATGCGGTCGGCCTCGGCGATTTGGGGATCGGCGCGCTGGGCCTCGGAGAAGTGGGTCTGCACCTCAGAGCCCCGCGTACATGCGGCCCGGGTTGAGCACCCGGCACGGGTCGAAGCTCTCCTTGAGCCGCGCCGTGAGGCGGGCCAGCGCCTCGGCCTGGGGCTGGAACACGGGCACCGCGGCGCGCACCTCCACGGGCGCCCGCACCAGCAGCGCGTGGCCGCCGTGCTCGGCCACCGCCGCGCGCACCGCGCCGTGGTCGGCATCGGCGCCGGGCGCCAGCGCGAGCCAGACCAAGCCTCCCGCCCAGTCGTAAAGCGCCAGCGCCCCGCCGCCGACGGCGATGCGCGCGACCACCTCGGCGCCGGCGCTCGGCGGCACCGAGAGCCGCCACAGGATTCGCTCGCGCTCGCTAGCTAGCGGCGAGACGTCGCGCACCCGGCGCCAAAACTGAAGCGAATCGCCGGGCCCTAGCTCCGCGATGGCGCCGTACTCGGCCAAGGCCGCGCTCAGGGCTCGGGCGCGGTGCTCGACCGAGGGCCCCGGCCCCTCGACCCGGAGCGCCGTCACCGCCGTCCCCTGGTCCGAGACCGCGGGCAGGTCCATGCGCGCCGCCACCGCCGCCGGCAGGTGGGCGAGGCCCGAGACCTCGTGGGCGCTCTGGCTCGCCTCGCGGAGCGCTTTCACGCCGCTGGCGTCGTCGGCGCCCATGATCAGGACGGTGCGCGTGTCGGTCGGCGCCGGCAGCACCTTGACCGTGACCTCGGTCATCACCGCGAGCGTCCCGTACGAGCCGGCCAGCACCTTGCACAAGTCGTAGCCGGTGACGTTCTTGACCACCCGGCCGCCCGCCTTGAAGCTCTCGCCCCGGCCGGAGACGCCCTTGACGCCGAGGAAGTGGTCGCGCGCGGCGCCGGCCTTGAGGCGCCGGGGCCCCGAGAGGTTGCAGCCCAGCGCCCCGCCGATGGTGCCTGAGTCCGGGGCCGCGCCGAGCAGGGGGCCGAGGTCCGGGGGCTCGAAGGCGAGGTGCTGGCCATGCTTGGCCAGGAGCGCCTCGATGTCGCCGAGGGAGGTGCCGGCGCCGGCGCTCAGCACCAGCTCCTCGGGCTCGTAGAGGCTGACGCCCGCGAGCCCCGAGAGGTCGACGATGTACGCCGCCTGCATGGGCCGACCCAGCCCCACCTTGGAGCCTCCGCCCTGGAGCTCGAGGGGCTCTTCCTCGGCCGCCGCCCAGGCCACCAGCTCGCGGACCTGATCGGCGTCCTTGGGCCTCAGCACCTCGACCATCAGGGTCTCGCCGCGGTCCCGGCTCGGGCGCCCGGGTCAGAACCGCGGAATGTCGGGGAAGCGCAGCTCGCCGCGGTGGACGTGCATGCGGCCGAGCTCGGCACAGCGGTGCAGGGTGGGGAAGACCTTGCCGGGATTGAGCCGGCCGTTGGGGTCGAAGGCGCACTTCACCCGCTGCTGCTGCTCCAGGTCCTGCGCGCTGAACATGACTCCCATGAGGTCGCGCTTCTCGACCCCGACCCCGTGCTCGCCGGTGAGCACGCCGCCCACCTCGACGCAGAGCTTGAGGATCTCGGTGCCGAACTCCTCGGTCTTCTCGAGCTCCCCCGGCACGTTGGCGTCGTAGAGGATGAGCGGGTGCAGGTTGCCGTCGCCGGCGTGAAAGACGTTGGCCACGCGCAGCCCGAAGTGGCGCGAGAGCTCGGAGATGCGCGACAGCACTTGCGGCAGGCGGTTACGGGGGATGGTGCCGTCCATGCAGTAGTAATCGGGGGAGATGCGCCCCACCGCCGGGAACGCGGCCTTGCGCCCGGCCCAGAACCTGAGCCGCTCCTCCTCGCTCTCGCTTACCCGCACGGTGGTGGCGCCGCAGGCCTCGGCGCTCTCCCGGACGGCGCCGATGAGGTGGTCGACCTCGACCTCGGGCCCGTCGAGCTCGACGATCAAGAGCGCCTCGACATCCAAGGGATAGCCGGCGTGGGCGTAGGCCTCGGCCGCCTCGATGGCGTAGCGGTCCATCATCTCCATGCCGGCCGGGACGATGCCACCGCTGATCACCCGGGTGACGCAGTCGCCGGCGGCCTCGCTCGAGGGGAAGCCGATGAGCAGCGCCCGCGCGGTCTCGGGCTTCCTTAGGATCCGCACCGTGACCTCGGTGATGACGCCCAAGAGCCCCTCGGAGCCGGTCATCAGGCCCAGGAGGTCGTAGCCCTCGGCGTCGAGGTGGCGGCCGCCGAGCCGCACCACGTCGCCGCTCATCAGCACCAGCTCGAGGCCTAAGATGTTGTTGGTGGTGACGCCGTACTTCAGGCAGTGGACGCCGCCCGCGTTCTCGGCCACGTTGCCGCCGATGGTGCAGGCGATCTGGCTCGAGGGATCGGGCGCGTAATAGAAGCCCCGGTCCTCCACGGCGTCGCTGATGGCCAGGTTGGTGACCCCCGGCTGGACCACGACGCAGCGGTTCTCGAAGTCGATCTCGAGGATGCGGTTGAACTTGCCGAGCCCCAGGATGATGCCGTCGGCCAAGGGCAGCGCGCCGCCCGAGAGCGAGGTGCCGGCGCCGCGCGGCACCACCTTGACGCCCTGCTCGTCGCAGAGCCTGAGAACGAGCGCCACCTGATTGGTGGTCTCGGGCAGCACCGCCAGGAGCGGCGGCTGGCGGTAGGCGGTGAGGCCGTCGCTCTCGTAGACCCGGAGCGCGTCCTCATCGACGATGACGCCGTCGGCGGCCACGATCTCGCGAAGCGCCTCGACCAGGCGGTCGCGGTTGGCGATCACCGCAGCGTCGGGCTCGGGCATTTGCATCGCCACTCCTCCAGGTGCGCGATGCGCTGGTAATAGCACTCCCCTGTGCCCCGCTCCAGCCGCTTCGCCGCCAGCACGGCAGCAGCCGTAGGCGATCCAGGGTTAGCGAGAAGCGCGACGAGGCACCCTGGGCGGGTCTTGTCGGTGAGTTCTTGGCGTTGGGAGAGGTCAGCCCTGGCGGGCCTTGAAGCGCCGGTTGGTCTTGTTGATGACGTAGACCCGGCCCTTGCGCCGCACCACCCGGTTCTCGCGGTGGCGGCGTTTGATCGACTTCAGCGAGTTGACGACCTTCATGGTCTGCTCCGCGCCGCGCGCCCCGCGGCGGCCGGGACCATAGGGATCGAGGGGCCGGGTGTCAATCGCCGGACGGCGCCGCCGCGCCCAAGGTGGGCGCCGCTCAGACCGACAAGGGCAGACGCGCGTAGATCCGGAACACCTTCACCTCGCGGCTCTCGAGCACCGCCACGCGGCGCGCCCAGTGCTCGGCCTCCGCCGCCGCCCAAGAGGTGAACTCCAGGTTCACGGGCGGCCGCTGTATCATGCCGAGCAGCTTCGAGAAGCCCTTGACCACCCGCTCCTGATAGGGCCTGGTGATGTCCTCTGTGATCCGCACCTCGAAGCCGAGGCCCTCGAGCGCGGCGCTGGTGTCCTCCACGGTCCACAGCACCGGCCGCGTCGGTTCGTGGGCGCTCCACTCCTCGGTGGCCGGCCCCGCGGCGTCGGCCCGGGCCAGGAAGAAGTCGGTGAAGAGAAGATGCCCCTCGATCTTGAGCATCTTGTGGATGCTCTGGAACAGCTTCTTGCGCTCGCCCACCGCGAATAGCGCCTCCTTCGAAAACGCGCAGTCGATGGTGCGGCGGCGGATGTTGACGGCCTTGAGCTCGAGGTTCTGCACCGGCGCCCGCTTGGCCAAACCGGCCATGGTGGCCCGCTCCATGGCCGCCTCGGCCAGCGCTTTGTCGGCCTCGTAGCCCGAGACCCAGGCGTTGGTGGCCTTGGCGATGGCGCGGGTCGAGCCGCCGAGGCCGCAGCCGAGGTCGACCACCGAGTCCTCCGCGGTGAGCCCGAGGGGCGCGATCAGCTCGATGATCACCTTCTCGCCGCCGGGCGAGACGAAGCCCTCGCCCCAGAGCTTCTCGTTGAGCTTGATGCGGGCCTCGGTCCAGCCTTCGGTGATCGAGTGTTCCTCGAACACAGGCGCGACCTCCGGCGCGGGACCGCCGCCCCCGCTGCGGAACGGCCCGAGATCGTCGTCTTCGTCCTCGTCCCCGGCCTCCGCGCCTGGGTCGACCCACTCGTAGCCCTCCCACCAGGCCTGGAGACGGGCCTTCCAGGGACCGTTGCGCAAGGTCATGAGGCGCGCCAAAGCCTGCGCGCCGTCATCAAGTCCAATCATCGTCCTCAGGGCAGCGGCGCTTGCCGCTTGCGCTCCAGATTTCCAGCATTCTCGGTGGATTCTGGCCAAGGAATGGTAAAGAAACCTTATACGCGCGCGCGATGGTTCGGAGGCGCGCCGCCGGAGGGCGGCGAAATCGCGACGTCAAGCCGCTGTTGAGCGCCGCCGCCCGAGCTGCCAAGCTCGCCCCCGATGCCCGAGCTCCCCGACATCACGGTCTATATCGAGGCCCTGGAGCGGCGCCTCGTCGGCGCCCCGCTCGAGGGGGTGCGACTCGCGAGCCCGTTCCTGCTGCGCACCGTGGAGCCCCCCTTGACGGCCGTCGAGGGCCGGCGGGTGGCGGGCCTGCGCCGGCTCGGCAAGCGCATCGCGATCGCTTTCGAGGGCGATCTGTGGCTGGTGCTGCACCTGATGATCGCGGGCCGGCTGCACTGGCGGGCGGCGGGCGCCAAGCTTCCCGGCAAGCGGGGCCTCGCCGCCTTCGATTTCGCCCCCGGCACCCTGGTCCTCACCGAGGCCGGGTCGCGCAAGCGGGCCTCGCTCCACGTCGTGCGCGGCGAGGGTGAGCTTCGCCGTCACGATCCGGGCGGGCTCGAGGTGCTGGAGGAGGGGCTCGAGGCGTTCCGCGCCGCGCTCACCGACGAGAGCCACACGCTCAAGCGGGCGCTCACCGACCCCCGGTGCCTGAGCGGCATCGGCAACGCCTACTCCGACGAGATCCTGCACCGCGCCCGGCTCTCGCCGGTGGCGATGACGACCCGGCTCTCGGGCCAAGAGATCGAGCGCCTCTACCGGGCGACGCGGGAGACGCTCGAGCTCTGGACCGAGCGCCTGCGCGCCGCGGCCGGCGACGGCTTTCCCGAGAAGGTCACCGCCTTCCGCACCGGGATGGCGGTGCACGGCCGCTATGGCGAGCCCTGTCCCGAGTGCGGCGCGCCGGTGCAGCGCATCCGCTACGCCGCCAACGAGACCAATTACTGCGCCCGCTGCCAGACCGGCGGCAAGCTCTTGGCCGACCGGGCGCTGTCACGGCTGCTCAAGAAGGACTGGCCGCGCACGCTCGAGGCGCTCGAGGAGCTCGAGGAGCGAGGAAGGTGGCCGTAAGGGCCTGAGCGACGCCGCTCACACCAGCCGCTCGGCGGCGCGCTCGAGATCGGCGCGGAACTCGGGGTGGGCTATTGCCGTGAGCGCCTGCGCCCGCTCGCTCAAACTCCGGCCCTGGAGCTCGGCGATGCCGTGCTCGGTGACTATGGTGTCGACCTCGGCCCGGGCGGTGGTGACGACGCCGTCGCCAAGCTTGGGCACGATGCGCGAGAGCTTGCCGCCGCGCGCGGTCGAGGGCAGCGCGATGATGCTGCGGCCCTCGGGGGCGCGCACGCCGGCACGCACGAAGTCGATCTGGCCGCCGATCTGGCCGATGTGGCGGCCGCCCACGGTCTCGGCGTTGACCTGGCCGGTGAGGTCGACCTCGAGCGCCGAGTTGATCGAGACGAAGCGCCGGAAGTGCTCCATCACCGTTTGGGCGTGGGTGTGGCGCATCGAGCGCACGGCAAGCGCCGGGTTGCGGTCGGCCCAGCGGTAGAGGCGCTCGGTGCCGTAGAGCACGGCGGTGACGGTGACCCCGGGATCGATCTCCTTGCTGGCGTTGGTGACGGCGCCGGCCTCGATGAGATGCAATATCCCGTCGCCGATGAGGCCCGAGTGGACGCCCAGATCCTTCTTCGCGGCCAGGCCCTCGAGCACGGCGTCGGGGACGCTACCGATGCCGGTCTGGATTACCGCCCGGTCCGGAATAAGCCGCGCCACGTGGCCGGCGATGGCGCGCTCGACGGCGCCGGGCGAGCGCGCGGGCGTCGAGAGCAGGGGGCGCGAGGTCGGCACCACCAGGTCGACGGCCGCGGCCGCCACCCGGGTGTCGCCAAAGGTGCGCGGCATCCGTTGGTTGGCCTCGGCGATCACCAGCCGCGCCGCCGCCACCGCCTCGCCCATGTAGTCGGCCGAGGCGCCGAGGTTGAAGTCGCCGCCGTCGTCGCGGGCCACCTGGACCAGCGCCACGTCGATCCGCACCACGCCCGCGGCGATGAGGTGGGGCAGGTCCGAGAGCCGCAGCGGCACCACCTCGAGCCGTCCCGGGGCGGCCAGGCGGTGGTTGGTGGCGCCGCCGCCGAGCGCCCGGACGGAGATGAAGTCGGCGCTCTCGGGCGCCAGGGTCTGGTCCGGCGACATGCCTATGAGCGCGCCGATGCCGCCGAGCTCAGGGGCCTGGGCGGCCAGCGCCTCGACCAGGGTGCGCGGCTCGCCGCTGATCTGGCCCCAGGCCACCACCTCGCCGGGGCGGATCAGCGCGCTTAAGTCCAGGTCCTCAAGTGCGACCTCGCGGGGCATCGATTGCCGGTGCTTTCCCAATCCCGCCGTGGCGGCGACCCGATCCCGCCGTGGCGGCGAATTGACTCACGGATTCCGATAATTCAAAACACACTACGTGACTTAGCGAAATGCAAGCCGAGAACGGTCGGGCGTGGCCGCCCGGGGGTGATGGCGAGATGAGCGAGGGTGAGCTCCTGGTGGCGAGCGACGGCCCCGTGCTGCGCCTCACCATCAACCGGCCCGAGAAGCGCAACGCGCTGAGCCGCGCCTTGCTCGCCGAGCTGCGGGCCGCCTTCGAGGGCCACGCCGAGGCCGCCGAGCTGCGGCTCGCGGTGCTGAGCGGTTCGGGCACCGCTTGCTTCGCCGCCGGCGGCGACCTGCGCGAGCTGAGCGCGCTGCGCACCCGCAATGAGGCCGCCCGGATGGCGCGCGAGGCCAAGGCGGCGCTCGACGCGGTGCGCCGCTTCCCGCTGCCGGTGGTGGCGGCGCTCAACGGCGATGCCCTCGGCGGCGGCGCCGAGCTGGCGCTGGCCTGCGACTTCCGGGTGGCGGCGGCGGGTGCCAGGCTCGGCTTCCTGCAGGGCCGCCTCAACATCACCACCGCCTGGGGCGGCGCCCTCGACCTGTTGCGCACGGTGGGGCGGGCCAAGGCGCTGGCGATGCTCTGCAGCGCCGAGCCGGTGGGCGGCGAGAAGGCGCGCGAGATCGGCCTCTTCGACCGCGTCGCCAGCGACGACGAGAGCCTGGACCAAGCCGTCGAGACCTTCGTCGCGCCCATGCTGCGCCGCGCGCCCCAGGTCCTGCGCGCCTTCAAGCGGCTGGCGCTGGAGGCCTTCGCGGGTGCTCCCCGGGCCGAGCTCGACGCGCTGGAGACGCGGCTCTTCAGCGCCGCCTGGGTGCACCAGGACCATTGGGACGCGGCCGAGAAGATCCTGAGCCACGAGAGGTAAGCGATGACGTCACCGAGCGCGACCACGCCCTCAGGTATAGCTATCCCGCTCGTCGCCACGCCCGAGCTGCGGGACGGCGAGGGCGCCAGCCGCCCCGGCGAGTATCCCTTCACCCGCGGCATCTTCGCCGACGGCTACCGCGGCCGCATGTGGACCATCCGCCAGTACTCGGGCTTCGGCAGCGCCGAGGAGTCGAACCGGCGCTATCACTTCCTCCTTCGCGAGGGCCAGACCGGGCTCTCGGTGGCGCTCGACTTGCCCACCCAGTGCGGCTACGACCCGGTGCACCCGATGGCGGCGCCCGAGATCGGCAAGGTCGGGGTCTCGCTCTCCAACCTGGCCGAGATGGAGGTTTTATTCGAGGGCATCGACCTTGCCGCCATCTCGACCTCGTTCACCATCAATGGCAGCGCGGCGATCATCTACGCCATGTACCTGGCGCTGGCCGACAAGATGGGCGTCGCGCGGGCCAGCCTCACCGGCACCATCCAGAACGATATCCTCAAGGAGTACGTGGCGCGCGGCACCTGGATCTTCCCGGTGCGGCCGTCGCTGCGGCTGGTCGCCGACAGCGTGCTCTACTCGACCGCCGAGACGCCGCGCTTCAACCCCATCAGCATCGCCGGCGCCCACGTCCGCGACGCCGGCGCCAGCGCCGTCGAGGAGATCGGCTTCACGCTCGCCAACGGCCTCGCCTACGTCGACGAGCTCCTGGCCCGGGGCGGCGACCTCGAGCGCTTCACCCGGCGTCTCAGCTTCTTCTTCTACGTCCACATGGACTTCTTCGAGGAGATCGCCAAGTTCCGCGCCGCGCGCCGGGTGTGGGCGCGGCTGATGAAGGAGCGCTATGGGGTCCGCGACCCCCGCGGCCAGCACTTCCGCTTCGGCGTGGTCTGCGGCGGCTCGTCGCTGACCGCCGCCCAGCCCCACAACAACGTGGTGCGCGTCGGCGTCGAGTGCATGGCCGCGGTATTGGGCGGCGCCCAGTCGATCTTCACCTGCGCCATGGACGAGGCCTACCAGATCCCCACCGAGGCCAGCGCCGAGACCGCGCTGCGGACCCAGCAGGTGATCGCCCACGAGAGCGGCATCGCCAGCACCGTCGACCCCCTCGGCGGCAGCCACTACGTCGAGTACCTGACCGACCGCATGGAGGCCGGGATCCTCGAGGTGATCGAGGAGATCGAGCACTACGGCGGCGTCATCAAGGCGGTCGAGGACGGCTATCTGCAGATGCGCATCGCGCACCGCGCGCGGGAGCGCAAGACCAAGGTCGACCGCGGCGAGACCGTGGTGGTGGGTGTCAACCGCTTCCGCCGAGAGGACGAACGCGAGGGCTTGGGCGAGGGCTTGGGCGAGGGCTTGGGCGAGACCTTCACGCTCGACCCCGAAACCGCCCGTCAGGTGATCGAGAACTACCGGAGGGTGCTCGAGGAGCGCGACGGCGAGACGGCAGCGCGCGCCCTCGACCGGCTCGGCGCGGCGGCGGAGGACGAGAAGGCGGAGCTCATGCCACGTCTGATCGAGTGCTGCCACGCCTACGCCACGGTGGGCGAGATGGTGGCGCGGCTGAAGCAGACCTGGGGCGAGTTCCAGGAGCCGGTGCGCCTGTGAGCGGTGTTGATCATCCGCAATCGCCGCCCGTCTCGCTGAGCGGCAAACGCTTCCTGATCGCCAAGCCGGGGCTCGACGGCCACGACGTCGGCGCCAAGGTGATCGCGCTGAGCCTCAGGGACGCCGGCGCCGAGGTGATCTACAGCGGCCTGAGGAAGGCGCCCGAGGAGATCGCCCGCGCCGCCATCGAGGAGGACGTCGACGGGCTGGGCCTCAGCATCCTCTCGGGCAGCCACGCCGAGCTGGTGCGCGAGACCATGGCGCGGCTCGATGCGCTCGGCGGGGGCCACATCAAGGTGTTCGTGGGCGGCACCATCCCGCGCCGGGACCACGCCGCCTTGCTCGCGGCCGGCGTCGCCGCCGTCTACACCAGCGAGATGAGCCTGGACGAGGTGCTGGCCTCGCTCCAGCGCGAGCTCGCCGAGCCTTCGCGCCGGACGCCCCTGACCGGGATCGCGAGCGAGGATTGAGGCCGGGCGGCGGCGCCTCGCCCCTCCCGGCACGGCCTCTCACTCGAGGCGGCGGAAGCTGCCGATGGGATCGCTGAACAGCGTCTCCGGGTCGGCGGCGGCGACGTAGGCGGCGAGCTCGGCGGTCGCGGCGGTGATCTCGATGTCGTCGAAGAAGCGCCCCTTCTCGACCCGGCCGCGGAGCCCGCCGGCGATGGCGGCGGCCGCCGCCTCGGCCTCGAGCAGCCACAGCGAGAGCTCGCCCTGGGCCGAGATGCGGTAGCGGCAGAGGAAGAAGCCGCCGCCGCCCTCGCGCCACGGCTCGCCGTCGTCGAGGCGGCCCTTGACGCTCATGTACCAGGTCTCGCCGATGGCGCCCGAGACCATGGTGAAGACGCTCCAGCCCGCAACACCCTCGACACCGCGCGAGACCGCGATGATCGCCATCTCGTTCTCGCTCTTCGGAACGAAGTGAAGGTAGGCGTTCGCGTCCCCGAACCGCCCCACCCAGAGGCCGACGAGGCGCTGGTCGATGACCGAGCTCTCGGGCTCGGAGAGCGGGTGCCGCGACTCGGGCACGCAGGCGCCCTGCGCAACCAAGAGCGCGAGCGCGAGGCCCGCCCATAGCGCCGATGTCGTCTTCATCCGCTGCCTCTTTCCTGGGCCATGATAGCGCGAGCCGGAGCGATCGGGTGGTTTTGACTTTGGCCATTGCGGACCCCAGGCGCCGGCCCCTCGGGCCGCAGCTTGTTGCGCCCTTCAGGGGCCGCGATAATCGCGCCACGGCAGCTTGGAGCGGAGGCCCGCGCCATGACGCAAACGACCGCGATGCCGCCCTCGCTGTGGACCGCGACCGCGACCGCGAAACCGGACACGGCGCCGCTCAGGCGCAGCCGCGCCGCCTCGGTCGCGGTCGTCGGCGGCGGTTATACCGGGCTCTCGGCGGCGCTCCACCTCGCCGAGGGCGGTGCCGACACGGTCCTGTTGGAAGCCGCCGAACCCGGCTGGGGGGCATCGGGCCGCAACGGCGGCCAGGTCATTCCCGGCCTCAAGGTCGACCCCGACGAGATCGAGCGGCGCTTCGGCGCCGAGCTCGGCGGGCGCATGGTCGCCACCGCCGGGCGCAGCGCCGAGCTGGTGTTCTCGCTCATCGAGCGTCACGCGATTGCGTGCGACGCGGTGCAAAACGGCTGGATCCAGGCGGCGCACAGCAACGCCGGACTTCGCACCGCGCACCAGCGGGCCCGGCAATGGGCGGCGCGGGGGGCGCCCGTGGAGGTGCTCGACGCCGAGCGGATTACCGAGATGAGCGGTGCCGAGGGCTATGTCGGCGGCTGGATCGACCGCCGCGGCGGCGGCCTGCAGCCGCTGAGCTACGCCCGCGGCCTGGCCCGCGCGGCGCAAGGCGCGGGCGCGGCGGTGCACGGCCAGACGCCGGTCACCGAGCTCTCGCGGCAGCGCCGGCGCTGGCGCCTCGAGACCGCGCGCGGCACCGTGACCGCGGACCAGGTGGTGCTCTGCACCAACGCCTACAGCGGCAAGGAATGGCCCGGCCTGGCCCGCTCCATCGTCCCGGCCTACAGCATTCAGATCGCCACCGCGCCCCAGGGCGAGAAGGAGCGCCGCACCATCCTGCCCGGCGGCCAGGTGGTCTCGGACACCCGGGCCGACCTGCGCTACTTCTCCCTCGACCGCGACGGCCGGCTGCTGCTGGGCGGGCACGGCGGCTTCACCGAGGAAGTGCCGGAAAAGCGCTTCCAGGTCCTGGAGCGCGCCGCCCGCGCCTTCTTCCCAGACCTCCCCGAGCCCAAGTGGGAGTATCGCTGGGGCGGCTTCGTCGCCCTCACCCGGGACCACCTGCCCCAGCTGCACGAGCCGGCGCCCGGCCTCTACGTCGGCCTCGGCTACTTCGGCCGCGGCATCGGCATGGCGACGATGATGGGCAAGCTGCTCGCCGAGCGGGTGCTGGAGAGGCCCGAGGCCCAACACAACTGGCCCACCTTGCCGATCACACCCCTGCCCTTCCACGGGCTGCGGCGACCGGTGCTGGAGGCGATGTTAGGCTACGCCCTGGTGCGCGATTGGTGGCAGGTGCGCGCGTCGCGCTAGGGCGGGACCGCGCCGCCCTCCCCGCCCTCACTCCGCGAACAGGCGCTCCAGAAACCCCAGCGCGATCTCGGCCGCGCCGTGGGCGTAGAGGTCGTTGTGGTTGGCGCCGGGGAGGAAGGCGCCCTCCTTGGGGTCGCGTGGCCGCGCTGAATGTTTGCGCTGGGCTCCCCTGATGGAGGTGGTGCTTCCTCTGCCGCGTCTCGCGACAATTCACGGCAGACAGACCACTCTCGGACCGAGGGGATGTTGGCGCAGATGCGTGTTGAAAAATCCGCTCTATACACGGATTTTTAGCAACGAACCAAGGAAATATCCTGGAATCATGTTGAAAACTCCGCCAAAAAAGCGGATATTAAAGCATGATACCAAAACGCCGGTCATCTTTGTCATCCTACGTGATGGGCCTGCTGTCGGCCGGCCGCATCGTCTTCTCGCGGGAGGAGGCCGTGGAGGCACTCGGCATCAGCCATGGTGCATTCCTCGACGCGACGGAACGCCTTCAACGCCAAGGCCATCTGGTGAGCCCCCGGCGCGGCTTCTACATCGTGGTTCCGCCGCAATACCTCACCTGGGGAGCGCCACCCCCACCCTGGTACATCGACGACCTGATGCGACACGAAGGCCACCCCTACTACGTCGGGTTGCTCAAGGCAGCGGAGCAGCATGGCTCGGCCCATCACGCGGTCATGGAATTCCAGGTCGTTACAGACAAGCGGCTGCCCAAGATACGCGCTGGCCGCTCCCTCATTGTCTTCTACTACCGAAAGGACATGGCCGCGATCCACGGCGCTATCGAGGACCGAAAGACGGACACGGGGCGGATGAAGGTGTCGTCCATCGAATTGACGGTGCTCGACCTGATGCGATACCCGCGCGCGGCCGCCGGGCTGGACAACATCGCCACCGTCGTTTCAGGTCTCGGCAGCAGGATCAACCCGGACAAGCTCGCGTCGTTATCCGTGTCGTTCGAGCGCGCTGTCGTCCAGCGGCTCGGCTACATGCTGGACCGTCTGGGACACGAGGACCGCGATGGACCGATGTTCCAGATCCTATCCCGTGGTGCTCCCCTCTCCTGGGTCGAAATTGATCCGACGGAGGCGAAGGATCCGGACTTCGCCCCCGATCCGATCGAGAGGAACAAGCGCTGGCGCGTAATCGTCCGCCGGGTGTTCGAGGTCGATGAATGATCCCGATGATGAACATCGTCGCTTGGAGCAGAACCGTTCCTTGGGCGGAGCTCCGGCAGGTCGAGCAGGATCTCATCATCAGCCGGGCGATCGTGGAACTCTTTTCGGACCCGTTCCTACGTGAGCAACTCCGCTTCCGGGGCGGTACAGCCTTGAACAAGCTCCATTTCCCCGCTCCGCTTCGTTACTCGGAGGACATCGACTTGGTGCGTACGACCACCGGGCCAATTGGGCCGATCCTCGATCGTGTGCGCGGGTCGTTGGAGTCCTGGCTTGGCCGCGCCGCCTTCGAGCAAAGCCCCGTCGCACCGAAGCTCAAGTTCCGGACCCAGGCCGAAGATCCCGACGCCGACTCACAAATACGGCTGAAGATCGAGATCAACACCGGGGAGACCGAAGCCTACGATCCGCCGCCGACGATTGCCTTCAGTGTCGATAATCCTTGGTTCTCGGGCGACGCCGAGGTTGCCACTTTCTCTCGCGAAGAGATGTTAGCGACCAAGCTGCGGGCCCTGCTCCAGCGCGACAAGGGGCGTGATCTCTTCGACCTGGCCCATGGCATCGATGTGTTCGAGGAATTGGACACGGCGCGCGTGGCCCAATGCCTGGGGCATTACCTGCAAAGGGCCGAAATCCGCATCACGCGGGCAGAGGCCGAGCAACGCATGTTCGCGAAGCTCAGAAACCCCCGTCTGCTGACCGACTTGAGGCCCCTACTCGCGGCCGAGGGAGCGGAATCCTTAACCGAGGATGCGACGAAAACGGCCTTTACCAAGGTCTTCGGAAGGCTGATCGCACTGCTGCCGGGACATCCATGGGGCAGGTCTGAAGAGATGGCGGAGCGCTTCGGCATCGCCTTGGGATAGAAGGTATCGTTCGAACATCCGACCCAACCAGGGCCCGGACACCGCCCCGTCCTCACTCCGCGAACAGGCGCTCCAGGAACCCCAGCGCGATCTCGGCCGCGCCGTGGGCGTAGAGGTTGTTGTGGTTGGCGCCGGGGAGGAAGGCGCCCTCCTTCGGCTCGCGGGCGGCGGCCAGCAGGCGCCGCCCGTGAGCGACCGGCACCACCCGGTCGGCCTCGCCGTGGATGATGAGGAGCGGCGCCGCGATGGCGTCGACGCGGGCCAGCGAATCGAAGCGGTCCTTGATCAAGAGCCCGACGGGGAGGAAGGGATAGGCGCGCTGGCCGACCGCGGCGGCCGAGGTGAAGGGCGCCTCGAGGATCACCGCCGCCACCCGGCGCCCGGCCGCCACCGCGACGGCGACCCCGCTGCCCAGCGATTCGCCGTAGATCACGGTCCGCTCGGGCGCCACCCCGCGAGCCGCCAGGAAGTCAAGCGCGGCGCGGCCATCCGCGGTCAGCCCTTGCTCGCTGGGGGCGCCGGGGTTGCCGCCGAAGCCCCGATAGCTCAGCAACAGCACCCCGTAGCCGCGCTCGAGGTAGGGCCGCGCCTTCGAGGCGCGGTAGGCGATGTTGCCGGCGTTGCCGTGGAAGTAGGCGATGGCGGGCCGATCGGGGGTCGCCGGCGCGGCGTACCAGGAGACCAGCTCGAGGCCGTCCGCGGTGTTGAGCGTCACCACCGCCATCTCGGCCACCCCCGCCGCGGCCGGGCTCGGCAGCCTAGCGTCGGGAAAGTACATCAGCGAGCGCTGGATCGCGTAGCAGCCCGCCACCACCAGCACGTAGGCGAGCGCCAGGGTGCCGGCGATCTTGCCCGCCCGGGTCACGACCTCGGGTACCGCCATGGCGTCATGATAGTCATGATAGTCATGATAGCCGCCGCGGGGCGCCGCTTAGGCCCCCTCTCCTTCGATCTCGACCAGAGCCGACTTGTGGCTGGTGCGCTCGAGGCTGCCCGCGCTCAGCCACTGGAACTCGGGCGAGAGGCTGAGCGTGGCGCGGAAATGGGCGCGCATTCGCGCCTCGAGCTCGGGCAACGCGCCCTCGTCGACCCCGGCGCCGGCCTCGAGCTTGATCCGCAAGGGCGGCCTCACCCGGGGCCCCGGGCGCCCCAGCACGATGCGGAAGGCGCCGCTGACCTGGGGACGGAAATGCAAGATCGCGCTCTGCACTGCCTGCGGATAGACGTTGACCCCCTTGACGATCAGCATGTCGTCGGCGCGGCCCACGATCTCGAAGCGCCGGCCCGGCATGCCGCAGGGACAGGGCTCGGTCCACAGCCGGGCGATGTCGCCGGTGGCGTAGCGCATCAAGGGCCCGCCCTCCCAGTCGAGGAAGGTCCACACCATCTCGCCCTCCGAGCCCTCGGCGATCTCGATCGCTGTCCGGGTTTCGCGCTCGACGATCTCGAGCAGGCAGTGGTCCTCGGAAACGAAATGCATGCCCCGGTACTCGGCCGCCGGCTGGTCGCAGGAGATGCCGTGAAAGGCGTGGCCGCCGCCGGTATGGTCGAAGACCCGGGCGCCGAAGCCCTCGGCCAAGGCCTGCCTCATCTCGGGGTCGCCGCCCCCGGGCTCGCCGGCCGCGAAGAACCAATCGAGGCCGAGCGCCCGCGCCTCGTCGCCGGTCTGCTTCGGGCACTCCTCGATCAGGTGGTGGCCGAACGAGGGCGTGGCGATGATGGCGTCGGGGCGCGTCAGGCGGATGAAGTCGAGCACCCGTCGGCTGCCCCCCTCGACCCCCACCGGCACCACCGCGGCGCCGAGGTGCTGGATGCCCTGCGAGAGCGGCAGCCCGCCGGTGAACATGCTCAACGAGAGCGCCTGGATCATCACGTGGCCGGGACGGATGCCGGCGCGCCAGTACTTGCGGGCGTGCATCTCGTTGACCACGCCGACGTCGTGGCTGGTGAGCGCGTAGAGGGTCGGCGTCCCGGTGGTGCCCGAGGTGGCGTTGAGGCGCACGATGCTGTCCTTGGGCGCGCAGGCGAGGCCTGAAAATGCGTCGCCGTGGCGCGCCAAGGACTCCTCCTGGGCGCGCCGGTGCTCGTCCTTGGTGGTGAGGGGGATGCGGCGGAAGTCGTCGAGGCTCTTGATATCCTCCGGCCGCAGGCCGACGGCCTCGAATTTGGCGCGGTGGAAGGGCGAGCCCCGGTAGTTGTAAGCGAGCTGACGAACCAGGCGCTGCCATTGCAGGGTCTCGAGGGCCGCGCGGTCCATGGCCTCGATGGTCTCGTTCCAGAGACGCCGATCACCCTCAGAGATCACGGTCGCGGCTTCCTCGATCGGGCTCGCAGATTTCGATCAGCATGCCGGAGGTGGTCGCGGGCTCGAAGAAGGCGATGCGACCGCCGGCGCCTTGGCGGGGGAAGCCGGCCATGGCGCTGGCCCCCGCCGCCGCCATCTCCCGCATCGCCGCCTCGATGTCGTCGACGGCGAAGGTGATGTGGTTGAGCCCCTCGCGCCCGCCCATCACGGCCCGGGCGAAGCTCTCCCCCGGAGCCAGGTATTGGAGCAGCTCGACGGTGACGTTGGCGGCCTCGAAGACGGCGACGCGGAGGCCCGTCTCGGCCATCTCCTTGACGGCGTCGGGCCGCCAGTCGAAGACGCGGGCGAGCATGGCGATGGCCTCGTCGAGGTCGCCGACGATGACGCCGATGTGATCGACGCGGGGCTTGCTCATGACTTCCGGCTCCTCAAGCCTTGGCTCGCCGCCTCGTCGACGGCGAGCGTCTCGGGGTCGATGACGACGCCGTAGTCGTCGCGCGCACATCCGATCGAGACCACGCCGTTGCGGACGTCGTCGAGCACTTGGGCGATGGGTCGGGTCAGGGGATCGCCGTAACCGCCGCCGCCGCCCGCCACCTCTCGCAAGATGGCGCCGCGGGGGATCTCCCTGACGATCTCCTTCGAGCTCGGCGAATGGAGGGAGCCATCGGGATAGCGGAGCGTCAGCTCGTTGACGGCGCCGGGGCGGCCGCCAAACAGACCGAAGGCTCTGGCCTCTTGCTCCAAGCCGTCGCCGAAGACGATGCCGGTGACCTCCTCGCCGCGGATCTCGAACTCGGTCTCGATGCCGAGCCCGCCGCGCCAGCGCCCGGCGCCCGCCGAATCGGCAAGGTACTCGTGACGGATCAGCCGGTGGGGGGCTTGGATCTCGAACATCTCGTAATCCTGGGCCAGGATGCCGCCGGCGCAGTTGATGAGGCCAATATGGTCGTAGCCGTCGGCCATCCAGGTGCCCCCGGAGCCGCCCTTCAAGGCGAGGAAAAGGATGTCGACGTAAGGCGCTTGCTTGCGCGGGTCGGTGCCGGTCAGCGCCACGCCGAGGAAGCGGTTCCAGCCCGCGGTCACCATCTTCGGCAGGGCCTCGGCGAAGGCCTTGAAGATGGCGTCCGAGGTGGGGCCGGTGAGCGAGTTGCCGAAAGTGGTGGCGGCCGGAAAGCTGGCGTTGAGGAAGGTACCCTCGGGAATGACGATGCGGATCGGCCTGACGATGCCGTCGTTGTGCGGGATGTCGGGATTGATCAGCATCAGGAAGGTGAGCAGCACGGCCGAGGCGGTGGCCGAGTAGGGCGCGTTGACGAAGCCCTTGGTCTGCGGCGCGGAGCCCGTGAAGTCGAAGCTCACCTCGTCGCCGCGGACCACCACGTCGAGGTCGATCTTCATCCGCGAGCCCTCCTCGACGCCATCGTAGTAGGCGAAGCTTGTGCCGTGATAGGCACCGTCGGGGATGGCCGCGATCTCGGCCCGCACCATCCTCTCGGTGGCCTCGAACAGGGACTCCAGGTGGCGCGCGACGGTGGCCGCCCCGTAGCGTTCATAGAGCGCCTGGACGCCGCGCTCGCCGACCACGCAGCCGCCGATCTGGGCCTTGATGTCCTCTTGGACGATATCGTAGCGGACGTTGGCGAAGATCAGCTCCCAGACGTCGCGCCTCGGCTTGCCGGCCTCGTGGACCTTGACCGGAGGAATGCGGAAGGCCTCTTGCCAGACCTCGCGCGCCTCCGGGTTGTAGCCGCCGGCGACGGCGCCGCCGATGTCGGCCTGGTGACCCTTGCAGGCGGCCCAGGCGACCAGCTCGCCGGAATGAAAGATCGGCTTGAAGGCGGCCACGTCGGCGTTCTGGTTGCCGCGCGAGAAGACGTCGTTGTGGAGAATGACGTCGCCCTCGGCCAGGTCGTCGCCGAAGTAGTCGATGATATGCTCGCACACCGGCTGCAGGGCGAAGGCGAGCACCGGGATGTACTCGGTCTGCTCGAGCATGCGCCCGCGGGCGTCGTAGAGGCCGGTGACGAAGTCACGCGCTTCGTTGAGAATCGGCGAGCGCGTGGTGCGCAACAGCGTGAGCCCCATCTCCTCGGTGATCGATTTGAGTCGGCGCTGCAGCACCGAGGTGAGGATCGGATCGAGGTCGTCGCTCAAGGTGCCGCGCCTCCCGGCGCTTCCCGGTCGCTCATCAGGTAGCTGCCGTGGTCGTCGACCTCGAGCACGAAGTCGGGGGGCAGGAATAGGGTGGTATCGATCCGTTCGACCATGGCCGGGCCCTCGAGCCGGTTGCCGGGGCCCATGGCGTGGCCGTCGTAGACCTCGACCTCGGCGTAGTCCATCAAGCTCGGCAGGAAGACGGCCCGCCGACCCTTGCGCGCGGTCGAGGCATCGGGCCCTAGGCGGGGCCGTCGCCTGATCTCGGGCTTGGCGCTCTCGCCCAGAGCCGAGAGCCGCAGGTTGACGAGCTCCAAGGCCGTGCCTTCCTCCTCGAGCGCATAACCATAGAGGCGGTCGTGGCGCGAATGGAAGGCCCGGGCGATGGCCTCCAGGTCGACACTCCTCACCGCCTTGGCCCCGACCTCGACCGTGACCTCGTGGTACTGGCCCTGGTAACGAAGGTCGAAGGCGTGGCGATAGACCCGGCGCGAGGACGCGATCCCTTCCCTACCGAGCACGTCGTCCGCCTCGGCCTCCATCTCGGCGACCAGGCGCAAGAAGCGATCCTCGTCGATCGCGCCCGCGCTGAGCGTGGTGTGGTAGCTGCGCACGAAGTCGTGCTTGAGGTCCGAGCGCAGCATGCCGACGGCGCAGAACACCGACGATTCCCTGGGGATCAGCACCCGAGGCATGGCGAGCTCGCGGGCGATCAGGGCGGCGTGGACGGGACCGGCGCCACCGGCGCAGATGAGCGGGAATTCTCTGGGGTCGTGTCCCTTCTGGATCGAGATCTCGCGAATCCCGGTGGCCATATTGACGTTCATGATCTGGTACATGCCGTGGGCCGCCTGGGTGAGGCTCAGTCCCAGCGGCCGGGCGACCTTGTCCCGGATCGCGCGCCGCGCCGCCTCCGCGTCGAGCTTGATGCGACCGCCGGCGAAATAATCGGGGTCGAGGTAGCCCAGCACCAGGTTGGCGTCGGAGCAGGTGGGGAGCTCGCCGCCCCGCCCGTAGCATGCCGGCCCAGGGTTGGCGCCGGCGCTCTGGGGCCCCATGCGCAAGAGCCCACCCTCGTCGATCCAGGCGATCGAGCCGCCGCCGGCGCCCACGGTGTTGATCTCCAGCGCTGGCAGGCCGAGGGCATAGCGGCCGACGCGGCCTTGGGTGGTGACCTCGGGCGCACCGCCGATGACCAGCGCGGCATCGAAGCTGGTGCCGCCCATGTCGACGGTGATGAAATCGCCGTCGCCATGGAGATCGGCATAGGCGAGCCCGGCCACCGGCGCCGCCGCCGGCCCCGAGAGCAGGGTGCTGACGGCGAACTCCATCACCACCTCGGGCGCCGTGACGCCGCCGTTCGACTGCATGATCAGGAGCACGCCACGGAAACCTTGGTCCGAGAGCCTGGCCGTTAGGCTCTCGAGGTAGCGATTGAGGATCGGGCCCACTGCGGCGTTGAGAACCGTGGTGCTGACCCGGTCGTAGTACCTGACCTGCGGGAGCACCCGCGACGACACGGAGAGATATAGCTCCGGCCAGCGCTCGCCGACCCGGCGCGCGGCGGCGCGTTCGTGGTCGTCGTTGGCGTAGGCATGGAGGAAGCAGATCGCCAGCGCCTCGACCCCGGCCTCTCGCAGGCGCTCGAGCGCCCGATCGACCTCGTCGAGGTCGATCGCGGCGAGCACCGAGCCGTCCTCGGCGACGCGCTCGCGCACCGGCAGCCTGAGGTAGCGCGGCACCAGCGGCGGTGGCGCCAGGTACTTGTTGTCATACTGCACCTCGCGGATGCCGCGGCGCATCTCGAGGGCATCGCGAAAGCCGCGAGTGGCCAGCAGGCCGGTACGGGCGACATTGCCCGTGAGCACCGCGTTCGTGGTCACCGTGGTGCCGTGGACGATGGTCTCCACCCGGGCCAGGAAGCGGGACAACTCGAGGCCCCGCGCCGCGGCCAATTGCCCGAGGCCGGAGAGCACCGCTCGCGAGAGATCGTCGGGCGTCGTGAGCACCTTGTGGGTCTCGGTCTCGCCATCCTCGTCCATGAGCGCGAAATCGGTGAAGGTGCCGCCGACGTCGATCCCGATCTTGAATCCCATGAGGCGTCCGTCCGCGCTGCCCCGCCGCTAGGGCGCCATGTTCCGCGCCGCCATGGCGCCATGATAGCCATGATAGCAGCGCGAGACAGCGATCGGGTCCCTCGAGCGTTGAAGCGTCGACAGAATTCGCTCCAACCGTGATCGCCGTCACGCGGCGGGCGCGGGGGCCGGGCCTATGTTGGCCAACGGCACCCCACCACCCACGCCAGACTCGTGGAGGCGCAATTGAACAGGCGTGAGATGATTTGGCTGTGGTTCGCCTACGCCGGGGTCTGGTTGCTCGGGCTCCTCGGCCTGTTCGCGTACTCTTGAGCTCTCTCGGAGTGACGCAGCGGCCGCGCAAGGAAGCCCGCCCTACGCCGTCGCCACGGCAACGACCTCGACCCATCCGCAGCCCTCGGGCAAATCGGCCGCGGTGGTTGGCGATTTGCGAGCGCTTGCCGCTCCCTGATCAGCGGCGCTCCCGGTCGCGGGCGCCCTGACGCCCGTGCCCAAGGGGCGCGAAAAGGGTCCCGGCATCGCGGCCGCGGCCAGGCCATCGAATCCGCGTCTCGAGGAAGCTATTGTTGGCGCCTTGGACGCTCTGTGGATGGTTGCCGATGCTCAAGCTTGTCACGATCTTCGTCGCCGTGTTCCTGGCCGAGCTCGGCGATAAGACCCAGCTCGCCACCCTGTTGTTCGCCTCCGACCGCGACCTGAGCCCGCTGCTGGTCTTCATCGCCGCGGCCTCGGCGCTGGTCCTGTCGACCGGCCTTGCGGTTCTGGTGGGAAGCCAGGGCGCGCGCTACCTCGAGATGATCCCGGTGCGGATGATCGCCGGGCTCGGATTCATCGCCATCGGCGCCTGGACCCTGTTCGAGCATTTCCGCGCCGCCTGATCGCGGCCGCAGGCGAGCGCCGACGTCATCGAGGTTGGCGCCGGCGCGGCGTTCCGCTCCGGGGGCGGCGACAGCGAGGCTTGGGCGGGAGCCCTTCTGTCAGCGGACGGCGCGGCGTGTGGCGCGCATCGAGGCCAGCGGCGGTACGAAGGCGCCGGCCACGACCATCGCGATTGCCGCCACGATGAGCGCGTTGACCGGCTCGCCGAAGGCGATGGTGGCGAACACCACGCCGATCGGGCCGGTGAGCGGGGCGAACAGGCTGATCCGGCCGACCGCCAGATACTGCAGCGCGTAATTGTAAAGCAGGAACGGCCCCGCCGTGGTCAGGATCAGGAAGCACAGCACCGCGTAGGTGGCGGCGTCGGCGCCCTGGTAGGCCGCCGCCGGCGGCACCATCCAGGCGAGATAGAGCAGCGCCAGGGCCGACGCCGACAAGAGCTGGTACGAGGTGGTGACGATGGGCTCGCGCCGCGTGGTGGCGACGCGCCGTGCCACGAGCTGATTCACGGCTGCGCTGGCGACGCCGCAAAGCAGGAAGAAGTCGCCCACGAGCGAGCCGCTGCCGTCCTGGTGCTTGGCCAGGAACAAGAGCGCGGTGCCGCCGACCGCCAGCGCCGCGCCAACCAGCACCGACCGCTGCACCGGCTCCTTGAGTATCAGGCGTGCCAGCAGCGGCTGGGTCAGGGGCATGATCCCCCACACCACGGCGGCATTGACGGCGCTGGTGTACTTGAGGCCCAGGACGATGAAGAAGGTCACCAGGCCGGGCTCGAGGATGCCCATCAGGAGTGGAATCGGGCCGTGCCAGCGGTAGCGGCGGCGCAACGCCAAGCCAATAACCCACAGCAGCACGGCGGCGCCGAGGATGCGGAAGGCGACCACCTCGGGCACTGTCACGTCGACCAGGGCCCACTTGTTGCCGGTCGGCGAGGCCGCCCACAACAGCACCGCGCCGATCATCGCCAGGTTGGCCAGGGCGTGCGGCAACCGTTCTCCCCCTCGTGGTTGCGACGGAAGCGGGCGCCGGGCGCGCGCCGCCGCGGCGAAGAATACAGGCGGCGCGCGCGCCGGCAAGGCTTGCATGGTAGAGGGGTGGGCCATGTCCGCGAGCGGCGCCTCGGCGCGGCCCGCCGGCGCTGCTTGTGGCGCGGCTTCCCCATTGACGAGGAGCGGTCGCGCCGTAGTGTTGGTCGCGAGGGGGAGAACAAGGGGAAGGCCCAGGCATGAAGTTCGATATCCAACTGCCGCCGCACCGGGTGTCGGAGATGAACGCGCGCGGTCTGTGGCCCGACCGGCTGCTCACCGATTACCTCGACGCGGCGCTCGCGGCGGCGCCCGAGCGGGTTGCGGTCACCGGGTTCGAAAGCGGGGGGGCTAAGACCACGCGCCTGAGCTATCGCGAGCTCGCCCGGCGCACCGAGCGCATCGCCCTCGGCCTGGTGGCGCTCGGCATCGAGCCCGGCGACGTGATCTCCTTCCAGCTCCCCAACCGCTGGCAGTTCACGGCGCTGCACCTCGCCTGCGTACGCATCGGCGCGGTCTCCAACCCGCTGATGCCGATCTTCCGGCAGCGCGAGCTGCGCTTCATGCTGAATCTCGCCGAGAGCAAGGTCCTGGTGGTGCCGCGGAGCTACCGCGGCTTCGACTACCCGGGCCTGATGGCCGACATCCTCGGCGACGTGCCCTCGATCGCCCGGGGCTTCGTCGTCGGCGGCGCCGGCGCGGAGTCCTTCGAGGGCCACTTCCTGGAGCGCCCGTGGGAGGACGAGATCCCGCCCCAGCCGACCTTCGGTGAACGCCGCCCCGGCCCCAACGAGGTCACGCTGCTGCTCTATACCTCGGGCACCACCGGCGAGCCCAAGGGGGTCATGCACACCGCCAACACGCTCTTCGGCAACGCCCTCTCGTTCATCGAGCGGGTCGGATTGGGCGCCGACGACGTCACCCTGATGGCCTCGCCACTGGCCCATCTCACCGGCTTCCTCTACGGCATGGCGATCCCCATCGTGCTCGGCGGCCGCTCGGTGCTCCAGGACCTGTGGGCGCCCGACGTCGCCGCGCGCATCATCGCCGAGGAGCGCGTCACCTTCACCATGGCCTCGACGCCGTTCCTCTCGGATCTCACGGAAACGCCGGCGCTGAAAGACCACGACGTGGGCTCGCTTCGCACTTTCCTGACCGCCGGCGCGCCGATACCGCGGGTGCTGGTGCAGCGCGCCAGCGAGCGCCTGGGCGCGCTGGTGATCTCGTGCTGGGGCATGACCGAGAACGGCGCCGCCACCACGACCCGGCGCGACGACCCGGCGGACAAGGTCTTCGGCACCGACGGCATGGCCCTCGAGGGGCTCGAGGTTCGGGTCGTGGACGGCGCCGGCGAGGCCCTCGCCCCGGGGCGGGAAGGCCGCCTGCAGGCGCGCGGCATGTCGAACTTCGTCGGCTATCTCAAGCGGCCCGAGCTCTTCGCCACCGACGCCGAGGGCTGGTTCGAGACCGGCGATCTCGCCACCATGGACGAGGACGGCTACATCCGCATCACCGGGCGAGCCAAGGACGTGATCATCCGCGGCGGCGAGAACATCCCCGTGGTCGAGGTCGAGCAGCTCTTGCACCGCCATCCCGCGATCCAGGACGTGGCGGTGGTCGCCATGCCCGACCCCCGGCTCGGCGAGCGGGGCTGCGCCTTCGCCACCTTGAAGCCGGGCCAAGACTTTAGCTTCGCCGAGATGGCCGGGTTCCTCGAAGAGCACCAGATGGCCAGGCCCTACTGGCCCGAGCAGCTCGAGATCATCGACGAGATGCCGCGCACGCCGAGCGGCAAGATCCAGAAGTTCCGCCTGCGCGAGAGCGCCGAGGACCTCAAGCCCGCGAGCTAGAGGATCGGACCCAACGCAGAGTCCGCAGAGTGCGCAGAGTCCGCAGAGTCCTAAGGAGTCGACCATGACCGAAACCCTCACCACCGCGCCGCGAAAGCCCCATGCGACGTTCATGAACTTTCCCCTCCATACCGACCTCGCGAGCCTCGAGGCCGACGTCGCCATCCTCGGCATCCCCTATGGCGATCCCTACACCATCGACGAGGTCACCAACGATCAGACCAACGCGCCGACGGCGGTGCGGGTGGCCTCGGCGCGCTTCAGCCAGGCGCTCGACCGCTGGGACTTCGACCTCGGCGGCACCCTGTTCGACGGCCGCCCGGTCCGCGTCGTCGACTGCGGCGACGTGGTCGGCGACGCCACCGACCTAAAGGGCCACTACCGGCGCGCCGAGGCGGCGGCGCGGCTGATCCTCGAGCGCGGCGCCTTGCCGGTGACCATCGGCGGCGATCACGGCGTGCCGATCCCGGTGTTCCGGGCCTTCGAGGGACGAGGCCCCATCACGCTGGTGCACATCGACGCCCACCTCGACTGGCGCGACGAGGTCAACGGCGCCCACGAGGGCTATTCGAGCCCCATCCGCCGGGCCTCGGAGATGGCCTGGTTCGACGACATCTACCAGATCGGCATCCGCGCCCAGGGCAGCGCGCGGGAGAGCGAGGTCAAGGACGCGCTGGCCTACGGCGCCCAGATCATCACCGCCTACGAGGTCCACGAAAAAGGCATGGCCGCGGTGCTCGAGCGCATCCCCGACGGCGGAACCTATTACCTGACCATCGACGCCGACGGCATGGACCCGACGGAGATGCCGGCGGTGTCGGCGCCGGCGCCGGGCGGCGTGCTCTATCGCCAGGTGCGGGAGCTGATTCACGGGCTGGTTGCCAAGGGTCGGCTGGCGGGCATGGACATCGTCGAGATCACGCCCAAGCGCGACCTCAACGAGATCACCTCGCTTACCGCCGGGCGCCTGATCTTCAACCTGATCGGCGCCGCTGCCCGGGCCGGCTATTTCGATTGAGGGGCGGCCCCGGTCGGAGATCGAAGGCGGGCGCCCGCTCGGCGAACGGACAAAGCTATCCTTCGCGCAAGTTTGCGACTAACCTTAACAATGGGATAACAAGAAGTGGTTAGCGTGGCTGGCTGATCGGCTCGAGGGGCGGCGCCCGGGGCGAGGTGATGGAGCGCCTGTACCCGGCCGCTTGGCGGTACTCCGAAGGTGTGCTGGAGTGACACGGTATTGGCGGATTTCGGCCCTCTTGTGGGGGCTGTTCTTGGCGATCGGCCCCTTGTCGGCGGCCGCCGCCGGCGACCACACGGGCGCGCCGATAACGTCCGAGGAGCGGGCGCAGAAACGCGCCGACCTTCTGCGCGAGCGGGCCGCCGCCTTGGCGCAATCGCAGCTCGGGTTTGGCCCGCTCTATCCCGGATTTGGCGGGGCAGGCCAGCCCTTCGCCCCGGACCGTTACCTGGACTTTTGGGCCTTGAGCGCCCAGATGGCGCGGCTGGCGGCGGCCTTGAGCGCCACCGCCGGCTGCATGACCGGCGCCTTCCCCTGCCAGTCACCGGCCTACACGCCGGTGCCGGCGGCGCCCCAGAGCCTTGCCGGCACGGTCCCGGGGACGCAGGCTGAGCTCGGGTCGATCTACGGTCCCGCGGGGCCGACCACGGACTCGGTGCGGGCGCTGCTCGCCTACCGCCTCGTGGTGGCGGGCAACCCGCGCCTCGGCGTGGGCGAGGTGACAGAGGATGACGAGCGCGTCGTCGCCGAGGTGGTGACCACGGACGGATCCCTGGTCGAGAGGTACTCCGTCGACAAACGAACAGGCGCTTGGCGAACGGAGCGCTAGGCCCGTGCCGGTCAAAGGGAGGAGGCCATGAATAGACCCTCGAAGCTCTTCGTATTGGCGGCCGTTGTCCTGGCGCTTGGCGCGTGGAGCCAGCTTGCCCTGGCCCTGCAGCCGGGCCCCTCGGAGGAGGCGGCGCGAAGCCAGGCCCAGCCTCTTGCGGGCCCCCGTCTTGCCCAGAGCCAGGAGGAATATGACGCCTGGCGGAAGCGAGAGCAGGAGAAGCAGGGGATGGCTGGCGGGCAGGCGCAGACGGCGACCCCCCAGGCGCAAGCCGGGCAAGCGCCGGTCGGCGTATTGCAGGGCGAGGTGCCGCGGATTCCGGGCCCCAAACGGACCATCGCGGTGGGCAAGTTCGACGCCATCGGCGCCTTCACGGCGCAGTACGGAAGCTGGGACATCGGCGGCGGGCTGTCGGCGATGCTGGCCTCGGCGCTGCGCGAATCGAACCGCTTCATCGTCATGGAACGGGCCAATTTGAGCCAGATTCTCTCGGAGCAGGAGCTGCAGGGCGCCGGCTTGGTGGCCGGCAGCAGCGGCCCTCAGCTCGGCAAGGTGATCGGCGTCCAGCTCATGGTGTTCGGTTCGGTCACCGAGTTCGGGGCCAGGGACTCGGGCGGCGGCTTCAGCATCGGCATCAGCGGCGGCAGCTTCGGCATCCCCTTGTCCGGGGCGATCTCGCCGCAATCGACCTCGGGCAAGGTGGCGATGGATATCCGCGTGGTCAATACCTCGACTACCGAGGTGGTGCAGAGCTTCACGGTGGCGGAGGGCATATCGGGCAAGGCGATGAACCTGTCGGTGGGCTACTCGGGCCTCAGCTTCGGCAGCAACTCGTTCAACAAGACGCCGCTTGGCGAGGCCTCGCGGCGGATGATCAACGCCGCGGTGCGCCAGATCGCGCTGGCCGCCGGCAACATCGCCTGGACCGGCCAGGTGATCGAGTTCGACGGCGCCGAGGTCTACATCAATGCCGGCGCGGACACAGGGCTCAAGGCCGGCGACATGTTCATGATCGAGCGCACGACCAAGACCTTCACCGACCCCGCCACCGGGAAGGTGCTCGGAACCCGCCGTCGCGAACTCGGCATCCTGCAGCTCACCGGCGTCGAGCCCAAGCTCTCGTACGGGACCTTCAATCCGCTGAGCGAGACGGTGCCGAAACGGGGCGACACGGTGGTGATGATGAGGTAGCGGCTCGGGCGCCTGCGCGGCCCACTGGGCCGGTCGCGGCACGGATGGGGGGCGATATGACCAATCGAACTTCGCTGCCTGCCGCGATTGTCTCGACGGCCTGCGGCCTTTATGCCGGCGCCGCGGCTCAAAGCGGTACGCTCACCGTGCCCCAGGGATCCACCCCACGGGACCAGCCGGCCACCGAACTCATGGCGCCGCGTGTCCAGCAGCCACTCGTGAGCAGCGGCCCGAGCCCGGGCACGCACGAAGCGCGGCGTTGATGCGCGACCGTCCCTTATCCTCGCGATCTCGGCGCACGGCTGGGCTCATCCGAGCAATATCGGAGACGATCATGTTCACCTACCGATCACTGGTTCCGGGTTTCTTTGTGCTCGTGGCGGGGGTGTTGTTTTTCGGATCGCCGGCCTACGCCTGCCCGCAAGGCATGGTGTGCGCCCCCGGCAAGAGCTGTCCGCCTGAGGAAAACTGCGTCGCGGCCTCCGCGCCGCCGCCGGCCACGGCGCCAGCGGTGAACTCGGGCCAGGCGCCGGAGGTGAGGGAGCAGGATCAGGAGCAAGATCAAGGGGAGCACCAGCTCCAGGACGATAACCTGCGCATCGAGACCGAGCGGGGGGCGCGCGAGCTTCTCGAGGGCGACCAGCCGCTACCCCAAGGCCCGGTTCAAAGGACTTACGATACCGGCACCATCAGCGGCCAGATCGGCAACATCCAGCAGGCGCTGCCGCAGGGCGAAGCGGCGGTCGCGACCGAAAGCGCTTTGCCGACCGTGTCGATGGTCCTCACGCCGACCTTCACCAGCGTGATCGAGGCGGCGATCAAGCCGGCCACGGCGTCATGCCTGTTGGATTCCCCTCATGGAAGTGGCCTCTTCATCGCCGAGCCCGATCCCTGCCCGGTTCCGAGCACCGCGGTGGCCCTGTACGTTCCCACCGGGACCCCGGCAACGCCGAGGTGCTGCAACGTCGGAAGCTATTCCGGCCTCGGGCAGTCGAGCGGCTTCGCCTATGGCTCGGGCGCCGGCGTCTACCTCCATAGCGGCGAGTTCTATGTCTTCGAGTCCGACCTCGAGATTCCGGGCCGGGGCTTCAACTGGAAGCTCGAGCGCAAGTATCGCAGCGGCGTCATCGCCGACGGTCCGCTCGGTCACAACTGGTCGTTCAACTACCAGCAGCGCCTGGTGGTCGTCAGCGCCCGCAACGCCAACCTGGCTCGGCCCGCCACCGGCACCGCGGCGTTCGGCGACGTGCTGCGGGTCGGCGGCTACGGCCGGGTGGATCGTTACCGCCGCAACGGCGACGGAACCTATGGCGCGCCCACGGCCTTCTACACGGCCCTGGTCAGGCGCCCAGACGGCTCTTTTGTCGAGCGGGACTATCGGGGCTTCACGGCCGAGTACGGGGTGCCGGACGGCCTCGGCGTGGCGCGCCTGGCGGCGCTCGCCGATCGCTTCGGCAACCGCATGCGCTTTCAGCACGACGAGCGGGGCAGGCTGCGCCGGGTGATCGAGACCCTGGGCCGGGCCATCGACTACTTCTACAGCCCCGAGGGGCGGCTCATCGCGGTCAGGGACTTCATCGGCCGCGTGATGCGCTTCCGTTACGACGCCAACGGAGACCTTGCCGAGGTGACCAGCCCGGCGGTCACGGGCACGCCCAACGGCAACGACTTCCCGCAAGGGCGGACGACGCGCTACACCTATTCGTCAGGCTTCCAGGAGCCTCGCCTCAACCACAACCTGACCTCGATCACGGCGCCCAACGAGGTGGCGACCGGCGGGCCGCCCCGGATTGTCGTCGTCTACGACACCGATCCCGGCTCCCCGACCGGCGATCGCGTGCTGAGCCAGACCATTGGCGGCACCAACCGGAGCGGCGTGCCGGCGGGCGGCACGATCCGCTACGCCTATCGGCAAGGGGGATCGACGGTACCCGGAGGGAGCGCCGCGGTAGCGGCCGAAACCGCGGTCACCGACCGTAACGGCAATCTCAGGGTGTACCGCTTCAACGCCATGGGCAACATCGTCGCGGCGCGGGAATTTAGCAACCGGGGGCTGCGTTCGTGGGAGCCCGAGTTCTACGAGACCCGTTACGAATACAGCCCCGAGGGTGAGCTGCTTCGCCAGGTCAACCCGGAGGGTAATGCGGTCGAGTACCTTTACGACGAGGCCAACCCCGACCGATTGCAGCAAGGCAATCTCTTGGCCGTGATCGAGCGTCCGGACGCGCGCCGCGGCGGCGATCAGACGTTCATCGAGACGAGCTACGTCTACGAACCCATCCATAACGAGATCCGCGGCGTCACCGAGCCGCGCGGCAACGACCCGGCCTACGCACCGCAGAACGGCGGCGAAAACGCGCCCGCGCGGTACACCACCGCCTACACCTTCGACTACCAGGAAGGCCAGAACTACCGCGCGCTGGCGACGCGCCTGGGCGTCGCCGAGACAGGGCTCAGAAGGCGTCTCGAGCGTGCCGGCGTCCCGATGGGCCTCGGGGACGTGAACGGGGACGGGGTAACGGACCAGGTCAATGGCGCCATCGTCCGCGTCGAGCACCCGACCGTCAGGCTGCTCCCGCAATCCCAACAGGCGCGGCTGGAAGGTGACGACGAGCAGCGCATCGTCGAGCTCTTGGCCTACAACCGCTTCGGCCAGATCACGAGACGCACTGATCCGGAAGGGAACGTCACGCTCTACGCCTACCACCCGGCCAACGATCCCGACGGGGATGGCCGCGACCCGACGCCCGGTATGGACAAGCACCCCTCCGGCTATTTCAAGCAGATGACGCGCGACGCCGAGGCGAGACGGGGGCGAAACTCAGGCACGGACCCGGCGCCCACGCGGTTGCGCCGGACTCTCTTTTACGATCGCGTCGGCAATATCGTGCGCAACGTCGACGGACGCGGCATCGCCACCGACTATTTCGTCAACCAGCTCGACGAGGTGGTGGAGGTCGTGCGGGCCGCGGCGTACGACGTGCTGCCGCCCGAACCGGCCGAGCCGCGGCCGCTCGTGGACTACCGCTACCGCGAGCGCTTGTTTTACGACCACAACGGCAACGTCGGTCTGCGGCAGGTCGAGGATCGGGGCGACACCAGCGGCGTCGGCGGCGACAATCGAGCAAGCGGCACCGCCTTCGTCGACCGGTCCTACCGCTACGATATCCTCGACAACCTGATCGAGAAACGCGCCGAGGTGAGCGACGCCGAGGATATCGTCCGCCGCTATCGCTACGACGGCAATGGCAACAAGGTGCTCGACATCAAGCCAGAGGGCAACGGCTTCGCCTGGCGTTTCGACGAGCGCGACCTCGTTTTCGAGGCGGTGCGGGGGGCGACGGCGCCCCCGGATGGCGCGTTGCTCGCCGCCTCCGACCCCAAGAGCTATGACGTCCGCGGCGGCGTCCCCTCGACCACCACCCGCCACTACGACAAGAACGGCAACCAGATCGAGGAGGTCGACGCCGCGGATACCGACGGTTCCGCCGCCAACAACTCGAAGCTCGGGGGCGCGGGCGACCGCACTCGCTTCGTCTATGACGGTTTCGACCGGCGATCCAGCGTCATCGACGCGGTCGGAAACCAGAGCGTCTGGCAGTTCGACCCCGCCGGCAACTGGGTGCGCATCTTGCGCTTCGGACCGGTGGGCGGGCCCAGCCCGCGATCGAACGGGCCCGACAGCCTGCCTCGGTCGGTCTCCTCGGGGGGCGTGGTCCAGGCCCGCAACTTGGCGAGCGAAAGTCTGCTCGCCGCCACCGAATACCGCTACGACGAAGTCGGCCGCAACTATCAGGTCGACAAGGTTCTCTTCGTCAACTCGACCGCCACCGTCCAGCGGCCCGATCTCGCGGCCGGCGGCGCCGACATCGGCAAGGGCGATCTTACCCCCGGCGACAGCGGCGCCCTCCCGGGACTGTCCGCTCCCACCATCATCGGACGGGTGACCACGCGCCAGGAATTCGACCGCGGCTCGCGCCGCACCTTCGTCGTCGAGGACGACGGCGACATTTACCGGACCCTGTTCGACGGCGCCAACCGGCCAATCCAAAGGCGGGACCCGGAGGGCAACACGGTCGAGTACGCCTACGACGACAACGGCAACGTCATCGAAACGCGCGAGACCGACGTCGCCCAGGGCGGTGGCACGCCGGACGAGATCTTCCTGACCACGCGCTTCTACGACAGCCTCAATCGGCTGGTGATGGTGGTGGACAACCTCGGCCAAACCACAAACTACCGGTACGACTCGCGGAACAACCTGGTGGCCGTCGCCGACGCCAACGGACCGCCGGGGCCCGAGATCGCGCGCCGCGCCTTCGCGCCCGGACCGCGCACGGTCAACGCCACCAATCGCTTTGGCAACGTCATCCGATACGACTACGACGGATTGAACCGCAGAGTGGGCGCGCATCGGATCTTCACCGCCTCGGGCACCGGCGACGGCGTCCATATCGGGGCCACGCTCGAAGGGGTCAAATCGGCAACGCCGCCGCCGGACCCGACGCAGGGTGGCGGCGACGGGCTGATCAGTCGGCGCACTGCGTACGATCGCAACTCGCACACCCTGAGCAATACCGACGACAACGGCAACCAGACCCGCTACGCCTACGACAACCTCGACCGGCGCCTCTCCGAGACCAACGGCATCTGCGGCGGGCCCCGCCTGGCGGATCGATGCGACCAGCCGACCACCCGCGAGGCCGTCTACGACCAGGACCGCAATGTAGTGCGCTACCTGGACGAGAACGGGTCGCGGACCGAATGCGACTTCGATGCCATCAACCGCCGGACCGATTGCAGGATTCATCGGGGGGCCGGCGTTCGGGGCTCGGACAAGGTCGCCTTCGAGTACGACGGGCTCTCGCGGCCGACCCGGCTCGCCGACAACAACGAGCCGGACGACCCGACCGACGATTCGGTCGTCACCCATGCCTTCGACAGTCTCAACCGGATCATCGAAACGGGGCAGAAGATCGGGCCCCTGCCCACCAAGGCGATTTCCTCGGCTTGGCGAGCCGAGACCCTGCGGGTCGGCCTGAGGTTTCCGGATGGCCGCCGGTTGCGGCGTTCTTTCGACGGGCTCGACCGCTTGGCGGCGGTGGCCGATGAGGGTGCCAACGGCGTCATCGCCCGTTACGGGTACATTGGCCGCGGGAGGATTGCCGAACGTGCCTTTCCCGGCAACGGCACCAGGCTCACCTACCTCGACGACCGGGGAACCGTTGACACCGGCTACGACGGGGTTCGCCGGCCCATCCGGCCGCGCCATCTCAGGCGCGACGGCTCCCTGATCGTCGGCTTCGCGCGCGATTATGACCGCGCCGACAACACCCGCGTCGAGGAAATGCTGCACGCGCCGGGCGAGAGCGAGCTTTATGACTACGATTCCGCGTACCGGCTCATCGGCTTCGAGCGCGGCGCGCTGAATCCGGAGCGGGACGGCGTCGCCAGGGCCAGCCAATTCAAGCCGAGCCAGGGCGCCTGGTCGCTCGATGGCGTGGGGAACTGGAAACGGGTGGATGGCGCGCGGCGCCAATTTTCCTCGTTCAACGAATTGATCTCCGACATCGGGGAGGACGGTTCATCGCCCGCCTACGACGACAACGGAAACCTCATCGACGACGACGCGTTCGAATACACCTGGGATTACCAGAACCGGCTGCGCGCCGTGACGCGGAAGGCGGACGGCGCCTTCGTCGCCGCCTACAGCTACGACGCACTGGGGCGGCGGGTTCGAAGCGTCACCGCCGCCAGGAACGGCTCGCGAGCGACCACGGATCTCTACCACCGCGGCTGGCGTGTGATCGAGGAACGAGGCGGTAACGACGAGGTCCAGCGCCAGTACGTCTATGGTTACTACCTTGACGAGCCGTTGGTCATGGACCGGGCGGACGGCGAACGCGTCTATTACCACCAGAACACGATCCATTCCGTCTTTGGCCTGACGGACGCCAAGGGCGAGCTCATTGAAGGCTACCAATACGATGCCTATGGCCGGCAGACCGTGTTCAGGCCCGGCGTCAACGGTGCCGTGGATTTCGGCGATGACGACATCGTCGAGGTCGGCGGCGCGAGCGGTGCGAGCAATCCCTTCATGTTCACCGGCCGCCGCCTCGACGCCGAGAGCGGGCTCTATTATTTCAGGAGGCGTCAGTTCGATCCCGAGATGGGGCGCTTCCTCCAGCGCGATTCGATCGGGATTTGGAAGGACACCGTGAATCTCGGCAACGGATACGCCTACGTCGGCAACAATCCGGTAAACCGGATCGACCCCTTGGGCCGCGACGTCTGGGTCAAGTCCGACAGCGGCCACGCCGATATCTACATCGCCAACCGTGCCGCGGACTGCTGCCCCGAAGATAAGGACGTCTCAGGTTGCTGCCCGATCACCGGTTACACGTATTACAGTTACGGCCCGAGCACGGGGGGCTGGGACGATATTTTGGGCGCGCTCTATTGTCCCGGCCAATTGTCCTCCGACATCGTGAACGAGATCTCAGCAGAGAATCAGGCCAGTCGGAACTTCATACAGATCAAGACCACGTGCGACACCGAGGATGCGATGCGGGCCTACGCCGAAAGCATCGCCACGACCCCCGGCGACTACAACCCGTTTACCAACTCGTGCGTCGACTTCGTCCAGGACACGCTCGACGAAGGCGGATTGACCAACGTGCCAAGTGGCTGGGGGACAGCGACACCCGAGGGCCTCAGGGACGAGCTCAACGAAAACCCACCCCAGGATCCGAGATATCCCCCCACGCCGCCATCGGACCCGCCGCCGCCACCGGGTCACGATGCCGACGGCTATAATCCGACGACCAACACCTCGACCCGCTAGAAGGCGGCTCCGGTGGATGATGTGGGGCGATGGCTGACGGGCGGCTCGTCGGTTGCGAGACGGCTCGGCACCGTGTTCGGAATATCGGGTGACGTGACGGCGGTGGCGGGTGTGGCTCAAGCCCTCCGGGGCTAGCCGCGATCGCCATCCGCGACCGGGACTCGAGGAGCTTCCGCAAGGCCCATGCCACGTGGCTGGCGATGAGAGGGATGCCGCCGAGCGTGCTTCGGGAACTGCTGGGTCATGCTCGGGGCTCGCCGGTGCCGGATCAGTATTATGTCCACGCGACCGAGGAGGCCAAGCGCGCGGCGCTCATCGAGCTGCCCACTGGGCCGGTCGCGGCACAGATGGGGGCGATATGACTACTCGAACTTCGCTGCTTGCCGCGATTGTCTTGACGGCCTGCGGTCATTATGCCGGCCACCGAACTCATGGCGCCGCGTGTCCAGCAGCCACTCGCGCGCGGCTGCCCCAGCCCGGGCACGCACGAAGCGGGGTGTTGACGCGCAACCGGCTCTTATTATCCTCGCGATCTCGGCGCACGGCTGGGCTCATCCGAGCAATATCGGAGACGATCATGTTCACCTACCGATCACTGGTTCCGGGTTTCTTTGTGCTCGTGGCGGGGGTGTTGTTTTTCGGATCGCCGGCCTACGCCTGCCCGCAAGGCATGGTGTGCGCCCCCGGCAAGAGCTGTCCGCCTGAGGAAAACTGCGTCGCGGCCTCCGCGCCGCCGCCGGCCACGGCGCCAGCGGTGAACTCGGGCCAGGCGCCGGAGGTGAGGGAGCAGGATCAGGAGCAAGATCAAGGGGAGCACCAGCTCCAGGACGATAACCTGCGCATCGAGACCGAGCGGGGGGCGCGCGAGCTTCTCGAGGGCGACCAGCCGCTACCCCAAGGCCCGGTTCAAAGGACTTACGATACCGGCACCATCAGCGGCCAGATCGGCAACATCCAGCAGGCGCTGCCGCAGGGCGAAGCGGCGGTCGCGACCGAAAGCGCTTTGCCGACCGTGTCGATGGTCCTCACGCCGACCTTCACCAGCGTGATCGAGGCGGCGATCAAGCCGGCCACCGCGTCATGCCAGCTCGACAGCCCGCACGGCAGCGGCGTCTTCATGGCCACCAATACCTTTCAAGTCTGTCCCGTCCCCGAGACTGCCATCGCTTTGTTCCCGGGCGGTGTGCTGAGCCCGATCAAATGCTGCAACGTCGGCAGCTACCCGGGGCTGCTCCCGTCCACCGGCCTTTCCTATGGCTCCGGCGCTGGAGTCTACCTGCACAGCGGCGAGTTCTACGTTTACGAGACGGATCTCGAGGTCCCGGGGCGCGGGCTCAACTGGTCGTTCGCGCGCAAGTACCGCAGCGGCGTGATCTCGGACGGCCCGCTGGGACACAACTGGTCGTTCAATTACGGCCAGCGGCTGATTCTGGTGACCGAGCGGAACCGCACCATGGCCCGTCCCGCCTCGGGAAGCGCCGCCATCGGTGACGTCTTGCGGGTCGACGGCTACGGTCGCGTCGATCACTACAGAGCCAATCCCGACGGCTCCTTCCGGGCGCCTACCGGCTATTACACCGGCCTGCGCCGGCGTCCGGACGGCTCCTTCGTCGAGCGGGACTTCCGCGGCGTCACGGTCGAGTACGCAGTGCCCGACGGGCTCGGGGTGGCACGAATGACGGCGCTTGCCGACCGCCATGGCAACCGCATGCGCTTCGTCCACAACGCGCGCGGTCAGCTCAAACGCGTATACGACACGCTGGGGCGGCCGATCGACTATTTCTACAGCCCCGAGGGACGGCTCATTGCGGTGCGCGACTTCATCGGCCGCATGCTGCGGTTTCGTTACGACAGCAACGGGGATCTCGTCGAGGTGACCTCGCCGGCGGTGACCGGCACCCCCACCCCCAACGGCAACGATTTTCCGCACGGGCGGACAACGCGCTACGCCTACTCGTCGGGCTTCCAGGATGCACGGCTCAACCACAACCTGGTGTCGGTGACGGCGCCCAACGAGGTGGCGACCGGGGGGCCGCCGCGGATCGTAATAGCCTACGATACCGTCCCCGGTTCGCCCACCGTGGACCGGGTGTCGAGCCAGACCCTCGGCGGGGTGAACAGGACCGGCGTGCCGGCGGGCGGAACCATCCGTTACCAGTACCGCCAAGCCGGATCGCCCGCGCCGGGAAGCGCCGGCGCGGGCGGCGGCGAAACCGCGGTCAGCGATCGCAACGGCAACCTCAGGGTCTATGGTACCAACGCCGCCGGCAACATCGTCTCGGTGCGGGAGTATACCAACCGAGACCTTCGCCTTTGGGAGCCCGAGTTCTACGAAACCCGATACGAATACAACCCCGAGGGAGAACTCCTGAGGCAGATCAATCCCGAGGGCAACGCGATCGAGTACGCCTACGATCAGAACAATCCCGACCGTTTCCAGCAGGGCAATCTGGTCGCCGTCATGCGACGGCCCGATGCACGCCGCGGCGGCGACCAAGAGGCGATCGAGACGCGGCACGCCTTTGAACCGATCTACAACAAGGTCCGGAGCATTACCGAGCCGCGCGGCACCGACGCGAACTACGAACCGCAGAATGGTGGGGCGCACTCCGCGGCTCGATACACCACGGTCTACACCTTCGACTACCAGGAAGGCGAGAACTACGGGGCCCTCGCGGAACGCCTGGGGCTGGGCGAGGCCGAGGCGCGGCGGCTCCTCCGAGAGGCGGGCGTGCCGATGGCTCTCGGCGATATCAACGGCGACGGCATCACCAACCGTATCGACGGCACGATCATCCGCATCGAGCACCCAAGCGTCAGGCTGCTCGCCGATGCCAACCAAGCCCGCCGGGTTGGGGAGACCGTGCAAGCGATCGTCAAGCTCGCCGCCTACAACCGCTTCGGGCAGGTCGTCAAGGAGATCGACCCGGAGGGCAACGTCACCCTTTACCAGTACTACCCCGAAAACGACCCGGACGGAGACGGACGCGACCTCACGTCGGGGATGGGGACGGGGCCGTTCGGCTACCTCGAGCTCACGATCCGGGACGCGGCCTCGGCACCGGATCGCAACTCAGGCACGAACCCGGCGCCAACGGCGATCCGCGACCAGTTGCGTTACGACCGCGTGGGCAACGTCATCCGCATGGTGGATGGCCGCGGTATTGCCACCGACTACGTGGTCAACCAGCTCAACGAGACCATGCAGGTCGTTCGCGCCGCGGCCCATGGACTGCTCACGCCGGAACCGCCCGAGCCCGCGACGCTGAGCGACTTCCGCTATCTCGAACGGTACTTCTACGACTTCAACGGCAACGTCGGGCTCAAGCAGATCGAGGATCGGGGCAACACCAGCGGGGTCGGCGGCAACAACGGCGCGAGCGGGACGAGCTTCGTCGATCACGTCTACCTCTATGACATCCTCGACAACCAGATCGAGGAACGGGTCGAGGTCGGCGACAACGAGCAGCTCGTGACGCGCCATCGCTACGACGCGAACGGCAACCGGGTGCTCACGATCCAGCCCGAGGGCAACGCCCAAGCCTGGGTCTACGACGAGCGTGATCTGCTGTTCGAGCACATTCGGGGTGCGACGTCGCCACACCGAACGGCCCAACTCGCGGCCGGCGATCCCCCCAATTACGACGTCCGTGGCGCGGCGGCCTCGACCACCACGTTCCATTACGACGGCAACCGAAACCTCATAGAGGTGGTCGACGCCGCCGATACTGATGATTCAGCAGCCAACAACTCGAGGCTGGGCGGCCGCGGTGACCGTACCCGCATGATCTACGACGGCTTCGATCGGCGTAGCAGCGTCGTCGACAGCGTTGGAAACCAGGCAGTCCGGCAGTACGACCCCGCGGGACAAGTCATTAGATTGATGCGCTTCGGTCCGGTGGGTGGAGAGAGCCCCAGTGAGGATGGTCCGGGAAAACTGCGCAGGCCGGTCTCGGCCGGTGGCGTCATTCAGGCGCCGCACCTCGTGAACGACCGCCTCCTGAGCGCGTCCGAGTATCGATACGACGAAGCAGGACGGCCCTTCCAGACGGACCAGGTGCTGTTCGTCAACACCATTCCTACCGCGCGTGTGCCGGACATCGTGGACGGGGCGTCCGATCTCGGCAAGGGCGACCTCACGCCGGGCGACGATGCACCGATTCCGGGGGTCGCAAAAGTCGAAATCCTGGGGCGCGTGAGCACTCGCCGCGAGTACGACCGGAAGGGACGCGTCACCTTCCGCGTCGAGGACGATGGCGACGTCTACCGCACCCGCTACGACGGCGCCGATCGCGTCATCGAGAGAATCGACCCCGAGGGAAACGTGGTGGAAGCCGCCTATGACGACAACGACAATCTCATCGAGACGCGCGAGACGGACGTCGCGCAGGTGCAAGGAGTCGCGACCGAGACCTTCCTCACCACCCTCTTCTACGACAGCCTCGATCGGTTGCTCCGTCGCGTCGACAACATAGGACGGACCTACGACTACCGCTACGACTCGCGTGACAACTTGGTCGCGGTGTCTGACGCGCAAGGGCCGGAAGGGCCTGTCGTCGCGAGGCGGTCGTTTGCCGACGGACCGCTGACGATCAACGTCACCAATCGATACGGCAACGTCACGCGTTACTTCTACGACGGCATCAACCGCCGGCTCCGTACGCAGACAATCCTCACGGCAAGCGGTGAGGGTGACGGGAGCCACATCGGCGCCACCATCGAAGGCGTCAAAAGCCCCACGCCGCATCCCGATGCGGCCCAGGGCGGCGGCGACGGCTTGATCATCGTGCGTTTCGGTTGGGACCGTAATTCACTGCTGCGATCGCACGTCGACGACAATGGGAATCAGACCAGATACGCATATGATAACCTCAATCGGCTGGTAGCTGAGTCCAACGGCGTGTGCGGGCCGCCTCGGCTCGCCGACCGTTGCGACGAGCCGACAACCGTCGCCCAAGTCTTCGACTCCGACGACAACGTGGTGAGGACGGTCGACGAGAACGGCTCGGTGATCGTGTCTCGGTTCGATGCCGCCAATAGGCCCGTGAGCCGAGTCGCCAAACGCGCCGCGCACATCGTGGGAACGACCCGGATCACCTTCCAATATGACGGTCTCTCCCGGGTGACACGGCTGACGGACGACAACGATCCTGAGGACGATGGCGATGATTCTATCGTCACCTTCGCTTTCGACAGCCTGGGACGCGTCCTCGAAGAGGGTCAGGCAATCGGGCCCCTTGCGCCAAAGGTCGTGAGCAGCGGTTGGCGTGCGGGTGCTTTACGGCGCCACGTCGCGTACCCAAACGGCCGTTGGATCGGCTACACGTATGACGGTCTCGACAGGCCGAAGCGCGTCGGTGACGGTGGCACAGAGAACAGGGTTTCCAAGGCCATCGCGACTTACGATTACATCGGGACAGCGCGGCTGTTGCGCCGGAGCCACCCGTCGAACAATACCGGGCTCACCTTCATGACCGGGAACGGTCGCGAGAAAGGCTACGACGGTATCCGACGTCCCCTTAAATTCCGCCATATCCGGAACGATGGCAGCCTAATCGTCGGCTTCGAGTTCTCATACGACCGCATGAATAACCGCCGCTCGGAACTGAAACTTCATGCCGCACGCGAGAGCGAGGTCTACCGCTACGATTCGGCTTATCGGCTCATCTCCTTCGAGCGTGGCGCTCTGCATGATGCCCGCGAACGGATAACAGAGCGCAGCGTCAACCGACCCATAAATGCGTCGTGGACTCTCGATGGCGTCGGCAATTGGCGGACGGTGGACCGGGAGACGCGCCAACACTCGTCGTTCAACGAGGTAACCGCCCGTCAATCGAGCGCGGTGATCTCGCGTGATCACGACAACGCCGGCAACACCGTCGACGACGGGAGATACCGTTACCAATGGGATTTTCGAAATCGCTTGCGGCGAGTGACCCGCAAGATCGATGGCGCGCTCGTCGCCTCCTACGCCTATGATGCCATCGGTCGGAGGATCCGCAAGGTCGTCACCAGCACCGGGGCTCTCGGTGGCTTAACCGATTATTACTACGATGACTGGAACGTCATCGAAGAGCGGGACGGAAACGACGCGCTGTCGCGTCAATACGTGCACGGCATCGAAGTTGACGAAATCCTGGTTCTTGATTCCGACTTAAACGGCAACGGTCGCGCCACAGACGCCGAAGATCGGCGTTTCGTGTATCATCAGAATCCGCTGCTCTCCGTGTTCGCCCTTACCAATAGTGATGGCGACGTGGTCGAGGGTTACCACTACGACGCTTATGGTCGTGCCACGGTGTTCCGACCGGGCGACAATGGACGGGTGGATTTCGGGCACGACGGTGCGGCCGAAGGGAGCGCCGGCCCGAACCCGGACAACCCCTATCTGTTCACTGGTCGGCGGTTCGACGCCGAGACGGCCCTCTACAACTACCGGGCCAGGTATTACGATCCGTCGGTGGGCCGCTTCATCCATAGGGATCCGATAAGCGTGTGGTGGGACCAGCGGAACGCCGGAAACGGATATGCGTATGTCGCCAACAATCCGCTGAATTGGACCGATCCGACGGGCACGACCAGGAAAAGTTTTTTCTTTATAGACAAAGCATTGGGGACGACCGGTATGGCCCTTCATTTGGGCGGGACCTTCTTCACCGATTTGCAGGACTTGGTAAATCAGGTCTCCAAAAGCCTGAAGCGTCCGATCGACCGCCGAGGCAAATGTCGCGACTGTGCGCAAACTATTACGATCGTGGGTCACGGCGCTAAAGGCGGAGCCTGGTTCAGCTTCGGACCGAACGACTACGTGGTAGCCGATGCGAAGGGTAAAGTAAATTTCTCCTCGCCTAAGGTGTGGAAAAATCTGGCTGCGTTGGAAAAGTTCATGTGTAATAACGGGAGCATCAGATTCAGGCAATGCAGGGCTGGTGCCGGGGCCAGGGGAAAGGCTGTCCTCAAAAAAATTGCGTATCTTGTGGGCGTGCGCGTGTCCGCGCCGGTCGGCGACATCAAGATGTGCGCTGGCGGCGGCACGTTCTCAAAGTGGAATACGGCATATCCACCGCCATATGTACGCAGGGGAGTCTGCTTTGTCGCTGGGACGCTCGTCAGCACCCCCGATGGCGAAGTTCCCATCGAGACGCTCGAAGTTGGCGACGAGGTGTTGTCGCGTGATATGGAGACAGGCAAGACCGGCGCCTACCCGATCACGGCACTGATTCGAGATCACCGCGCAGATCTTTGTGACGTGCGGATGGTCGACGGTGATTCCGTGACAGCCAGCACCAACCATCGTTTTTTCGTGGTCGGCAAAGGTTGGACCGAGGCCATGGAATTGAACCGGGGCGATTTGCTGCTCATGCAAGGTGGCGCACATATTCGGGTGGACGGTCGCGTCTGCAGAGTCGAAACCAATTCCGTACCCGTCTTTAACCTGACGGTCGGGGTGGCACATACGTACTTCGTGGGTCCGCAACGAATCCTCGTGCACAATCGTAAGTTACGGTGACAGGGCGAATTTCTTGGCTGAGTCCGCCCCGGGTATTTACGATCTCGCGATCTTCGAGATAGTTCTGTAGCTCCTTTGAGAGGGAGCAAGGTCCGTTGTCGCTCATCAGCCTGGCCCGCGCCTCTCAATATCCGCCTAGGGTCTACAGGCGAAGTCGCGAACGCGACCGAGGAGGCCAAGCGCGCGGCGGTCATCGAGCTGACCATGGGCAAGGCCCGAGCGTTCTGGAACCTGGTCCGAACATCGGCCTCTTATCTTGGCAACGACTTGGCAACAGGCCCCCGGGGGCGGGGCCGGCGCAGCGGCCAAATCCTGGAAAGATGGTGGGCGCGGCTGGGATTGAACCAGCGACCTCCGCGATGTCAACGCGGCGCTCTCCCGCTGAGCTACGCGCCCCTACGCCCGCGGCGAAGGTGGAGAGCCCTCTCGGCGGAGGGGCCGGCCGCGGCTCGCTAAAGATAGCGCAAGCGGTGACCTTTGCAAGCCTGCGAACCCGCGCCCGCCGCTGTCATGGCCGGCGAACAGGGCCTCCGGTGGCCCGGGTTCAGGCCGCCATCAGCTTGTCGATCTCGTTGACCAGGACGCGGAGGTGGAAGGGCTTCGACAGCACCTTGGCCTCAGGCAGGCGGGCGCCGCGGCTCCTCAGCGCGACCGCCGAGAAGCCGGTGATGAAGAGGATGCGGAGGGCCGGATCGACGGCGCCGGCGCGCCGCGCGAGCTCGATGCCGTCTATCTCGGGCATCACGATGTCGGCCACCAGGACGTCGAACCTGCCCTCGGCGAGGACCGGCAGCGCCTCGCGACCGTCGCGCACCGCGAACACCTCGTGCCCCGCCTTGCCGAGCTCCCATTCCAGGAACTGGCGCAAGGTATCGTCGTCCTCCGCGAGCAGTATCTTGGCCATTGGCTCCCCATCGCGGCCGCCCCGCCGCTCATCGACGCCGGTCCCGCCATGCCCCTTTATACTTAAGCCAAGCGGGTAAACAAGCCATGAATGGGCGCCTCGCCGGCGCCGCCGGGAGCGACCGCAGCCGGGGCGAAAAGCGCTGCCGGGGCGGGCCGGGGCGGCGCGGTTCGACCCCGACCTCGGCGCCGCCGGGAGCGACCGCAGTGGGGCGAAAGGCCTTGCTGGGCTGGGCTGGGCTGGGCAGGGCCGGGCCGTGGCGAGGCGGCGCTGCACGAACTCCACCTCGGCCACGCCACGCCGCGCGGGGCGTTTCAAGGACCGCGATCCCGTGCTATCCTCCGCGCCCCGTTCGAGCCCAGGAATGGCCGCGCCGCGCGCTTCAATGTCGCTCATGGACCCCGCTCCCGCAATCCCGCTCACCGAGCCCACCGAGCCCATCGAGACCCGGGCGCCGGGCGCCCAGCTGGCGCCCTTCATCTACGCCTCGCCCCACAGCGGCAACCACTATGCGCCCGAGTTCGTGGCCGCCTCGCGGCTCGATGCGGTGGCCCTGCGCCGCTCCGAGGACAGCTTCGTGGACGAGATCTTCGGCGCCGCGCCCGAGCGTGGCGCGCCGCTCCTCAGGGCGCTGTTCCCGCGCGTCTACCTCGACCCCAACCGCGAGCCCTACGAGCTCGACCCAGCCATGTTCGAGGACCAGCTCCCGGCCCACGTCAACACCCGCTCGCACCGCGTCGCGGGAGGCATCGGCACGATCGCCCGGGTGGTCACGAACGGCACCGAGATCTATGGCCGCAAGCTGCGCTTCGCCGAGGCCGAGCGGCGCATCGCCACCTATTACCGGCCCTACCATCAGGCCCTGGCCCAGCTCATCGACGAGACCCGCCGGCGCTTCGGCTGCGCGGTGCTGGTCGATTGCCATTCGATGCCCTCGGTGGGCGGCCCCTTGGATGCCGACTCGGGTCGCGGGCGCGTCGACATCGTGCTCGGCAGCCGCTTCGGCACCGCCTGCGCGCCCCTCCTCGTCGAGGTGGCGAGGGCGGTGCTCACCGAGCTTGGCTACCGGGTCTCGCTCAACAGCCCCTATGCCGGAGGCTTCAACACGAGGAAGTACGGCCGCCCCGAGCTTGGCGTGCACGCGCTTCAGATCGAGATCAACCGCGCCCTCTACATGGACGAGCAGCGGATCGAGCGAGGCCCCGGGATAACGGCGTTGAGCGAGCACATGACGGCACTCATCGAGACCTTGGGCGGCATCGATCCCGCCGCGCTGCTGCCGCGCCAGTGATGGCCGCCGGCGCGGCCGGGGAGGCGCCCGTGGTGCGCGAGGCCGCTGAGCGGGACCTGGCGGCGATCCACGAGATTTACGCCTACCACGTGCGTCACGGGCTCGGCTCCTTCGAGCAGGCGGCGCCGGGAGTGGCCGAGCTCCGAGCGCGGCGCGAGGCGGTGCGGGCGGCCGGACTCCCCTACCTCGTCGCCGGGCTCGGCGACAGCGTGGCCGGCTTCGCCTACGCCGTCCCGTACCGCCACCGCTCGGCCTATCGCCACACCGTCGAGGACTCGGTCTACATCGCGCCCGAGATCCAGCGCCGGGGCCTCGGCGGCGCGCTCCTTGCCCGCCTCATCGCGCTCTGCGCGGCGCGCGACCTGAGAGAGATGGTGGCGGTGATCGGCGACAGCGGCAACCTGCCCTCGATCCGGCTCCACGAGCGCCACGGCTTTCGCCACGCCGGCCGGCTCGAAGGCGTCGGCTTCAAGCATGGCCGCTGGCTCGACACGGTGATCATGCAACGCGCCCTGAAGCCCGGCCAGCGCCAGCCGCCCGGGGACTTGAGCGGGTTTCGCGCCCGGCACAATTGGGCCGCGCGTCGGCCCGGCGATCCGCCGCTCCTGGGGGGCGACGAAAAAAAAGCCGCGGCGCGCCGCGCCACGGCTCGAGTATGGGGAGGAAACGCCCACCTAAGGGCGGGCGGCAGTGACTGACAGCAAGCTGTCATGCTGCATCGCACAATATAAGATCGCACGAACCAGAAGACAAGTAGAAATTAGAATATATTTTAATAACAATCCTTTATATGACGAATTGGCCTGCATCCAAGATGCAGAAAGCTTTATTTCTATCCAATCTCACTAATCGTTATTGCGTCGCAAAAGGACCGTGGACGGCCCCGCCGCGCCCTTGGCACGCCGCTTGCTCACCACATCGGTCAGGAGCGACAGATGCGGACAACGTTACGGGGCAAATGGGCCACCCTCGGGGTGGCGCTGATCCTGGCCATGGCCCGACCCGGTTGGGCCGGGAGCGATGCGGACACTGGTGCCGAGGCGCGGGTGTGCCTCGAGCAGGCGGCCCGATTCGAGAAGCAGCAGGGTCTTCCCCGGCAACTTCTGGCCGCCATCTCGCTCGCCGAGTCGGGGCGTTGGAACGCTGAAAAGCGGGTAACTTTTGCCTGGCCCTGGACCGTCTATGCCGAGGGGCGGGGCCGCTATTTCCCCTCCAAGGCGGCGGCGCTCGATGAGGTGAAGCGGCTGATCAGAGGGGGCGCGCGCAACATCGACGTCGGCTGCATGCAGATCAACCTGCTCCACCACGGCGACGCTTTCGCCAGCCTCGAAGAGGCCCTCGAGCCCGAGCCCAACGTCGCCTACGCGGCCCGTTTCATCAGGCGCCTGCACCAGGACACCCGCTCGTGGACCCAGGCCATCGCCTTTTATCATTCGCGGACCCAGGCGCTAAACCTCCCCTATCGACGCAAGGTCTACGAACTTTGGGGCGAGGTGCGCCGACGCGCCGCCGAGGAGCGACGGTTGCAGAGTCTGGCGGAACACCGCAAGCGTCGCGAGCAACGATTGGCCGCGGCAGCCCGGTCCGCTGACTGAAGACCCGCGACGCCGGCGAGGTTTAACGTCCTCACCTCAACCTTACCGGAGACACACGGAGACCACCTCGTCCCGCGTGGGAATTACCCCACTCGGGGGACGCCGACCCGCCCTCAAGCCGCGAGGTCCTTGAGCCGCACCGGCAGACGGCGGCGGCCCCAGTCGCCGGGCGGGCCCTCGAAGACCCCGGCGCACGCCGTGCCGCAGTCACGGCAGCGGCCGTCGTCGGTGAGGTTCCAGGTGCCGAGCTCGTACCAGTCGCGACCGATCACCAGGACGCCGCAGCCGTGGCAGTAGGTGCTGTCGGCGCCCGGGTCGTGGACGTTGCCGACGTAGACGTATCTGAGGCCGTTTTTCAGCGCGATGTCACGGGCCCTGATGAGCGTGGCATGCGGGGTGTGCGGCGTGTCCAGCATCTTCCAGTCGGGGTGGAAGGCCGAGAAGTGGAGCGGCACGTCGGCGCCCAGGTTGGTGAAGATCCACTGGGTCATCTCCTCGAACTCGGCCTCGCCGTCGTTCGCCCCCGGGATCACCAGGTTGGTGATCTCGAACCAGACCTCGGTCTCGCGCTTGAGGTAAACCAGGGTCTCGAGCACGGGCGCCAGCGCCGAGCCGGTGAGGCGGCGGTAGAACTCCTCGGTGAAGGCCTTGAGATCGATGTTGGCGGCGTCGATGTGGGCGTAGAACTCGGCCCGCGGCGCGGGGCAGACGTAGCCCGCGGTCACCGCCACCGCCTTGACGCCGAGCTCGCGGCAGGCCTGGGCGGTGTCGACCGCGTACTCGTGGAAGATCACCGGATCGTTGTAGGTGAAGGCGACCGAGCGGCAGCCGAGCTTGGCCGCGGCGCGGGCCAGGAGCTCGGGCGAGGCGGCGTCGGCCAGGGTCTGCATCTCGCGCGATTTGCTCATGTCCCAGTTCTGGCAGAACTTGCAGGCCAGGTTGCAGCCCGCGGTTCCGAACGAGAGCACCGAGGTGCCGGGCAGGAAATGGCTGAGCGGCTTCTTCTCGATAGGGTCGACGCAGAAGCCCGACGAGCGCCCGTAGCTGGTCAGCACCATGCCCCCGTCCTGGCACGCGCGGACGAAGCAGAGGCCACGCTGACCCTCGCGCAGGCGGCAGAAGCGCGGGCACAGATCGCACTGCACCCGGCCGTCGTCGAGGCGGTGCCAGTAACGCCCGGCGACCGTCGCCGCCGCTGCATCGTGTGGGTCGTGGTTGCTCCGTCGCCTCAGCGCCATGGCCCGGATGTACTCGTCGTTGTCACGGTGTTACCCTTTCACAATATATAGTGGGTAGCGTTGGCTTGTGTATGGAGCGGGGCGGGCTTCGCCCCCGTGCCACGGGCCAAGCGGGAAACGAATCGCATGAGCGGCGATCTCAGCACCGGGCCACGGCCGCCGGCGGTCGCCGGGAGCTTTTACCCGGCCGATCGCGAGGAGCTCGCGGCGACGGTCGATACGATGTTGCGGCGGGCCGGTTCCGAGGGTGACGCGCCCAAGGCGGTGATCGCCCCCCACGCCGGCTTCATCTACTCGGGCCCCATCGCCGCCTCGGCCTATGTCCGGGTGGGCAAGGCCCGCGACGTGATCCGCCGCGTGGTCCTGCTGGGGCCGGCCCACCGCGTGCCGCTCGCCGGCCTCGCCGTATCGAGCGCCAGCGCCTTCGTCACCCCGCTCGGCGAGGTTGCGCTCGACCGCGCGGCGATCGAGCGCTTGGCAGCCCTGCCCCAGGTCTCGGTGCTCGACGCCGCCCACGCCGACGAGCACAGCCTCGAGGTGCAGCTGCCGTTCCTGCAGCGCGTGTTGGGAGACTTCTCGTTGGTTCCGCTGGTGGTCGGCCAGGCGACGCCCGCCGAGGTCGCCGAGGTGCTGGAAGCGCTGTGGGGCGGGCCCGAGACCTTGGTGGTGATCAGCTCCGACCTCAGTCACTACCACGACTACGACACCGCGCGGCGGCTCGACGCCGCCACCTCGCGCGCCATCGAGGCGCTGGCGCCCCAGGACATCGGCGACCAGGGCGCCTGCGGCCGCACCCCGATCCGGGGGCTCCTCAGGCAGGCCGCGAAGATCGGCCTCAAGGCGAGCACCATCGACCTCAGGAACTCGGGCGACACCGCGGGCGACAAGGCCCAGGTGGTGGGTTACGGCGCCTACGTCTTCGAGGCCGGAGAGGCGGCGGCGCTCAAACATTCGGACCGCGAGGCGCTGCTGCGGGCGGCCACCGTGGCGATCCGCCAAGGGCTCGAGAAGGGGCGCCCACCACGGCTCAGCGCCGGCGCCTACCCCGAGGCGGTGCGCGCCAAACGGGCGAGCTTCGTGAGCCTGAAACAGGGTGACCGGCTGCGCGGCTGCATCGGCTCGGTGACGCCGCTGCTCCCCCTGGTCGAGGACGTGGCGCAGAACGCCTACGGCGCCGCCTTCGACGACAGCCGCTTCAAGCCGCTCGCCGCCGACGAGTTCCCGGGGCTCACCATCGGCATCTCGATCCTGAGCGCCTTCGAGCCCCTGGCGGCGGGCCGCGAGGCCGAGCTCCTCGCCGTCCTCAGGCCGGGCCGGGACGGGCTCGTGATCGAGGCCGGCAGCAAACGCGGCGTCTTCCTGCCCCAGGTCTGGGAGACGCTGCCCGAGCGCGCCGACTTCCTCGGCCACCTCAAGCTGAAGGCCGGCCTCGACAAGGATGCCTGGCCGCCATCGATCGCCGCCTTCCGCTTCCAGACCCACTCGTTCTCGGGCCCGGCGATCACCTCCTGAGCCGCCCTTCGCGCGCCTGCCCCAGGCGGGCGCAACGGCCGGGGTGCTTTACTGGCTACCGGCCGGCGCCCAGGACCCGCTGCTCGGATGTCGCGGCCAGGCTCGCGACCCCGGAACCAGGCAAGCCTTAAGCGACGAGTTCCTGGCCGCGCTCTCCAGCTTGGGCCCGTGGACCTATCATCATCGCCGCTTGGGCGATACGGGGTTCCGAATGTCAGAGGCGAGCCATAGGCAGAGATTCCGAAACACCGCCAATGTCGTGGTCGTCGAGCAACTCTGCTTGGCCAGGTATCCATTGATGTTGATCGCCAACCTCTGTGAGATAGTTTGTTTTGATCCCCTATCGCTGCCTTCGATAAGGAAAAGAAATAGAACGGAAACTCCCGAACCGTACTATTACGATGAAATGTTCAGTAAAGGCCGGACTATTTTGGTGGTGCACGGAGGCTATCTTGATCACCGCCACATGGTTGATGGAGCGCTCCTTATCGTTCCTGGACGATACGCTATTTGTTCGGAAGAGTCGGCGCCATCTCATATAACACCGGTCAAGGCAGCCGAACTTATCCCGACCTTGGTGCCGAATGAGATCGATCGATTTGAAAAGTCCGTTGTCCAGAGTCGTAAGATTTTGGAAAAGATCCGTTTAGTAAATCCGCGTCGTTCTTGTTGGGAACAGCAAGAATTATTCTTGGCCTTGACAAACGAGTGGCTTCGGCGTGTCGAAGAGCTTGACTAGCTATTTTGGCGCTTGAGTATGAGCCGCCTATGATCACTGAAACGGCGAATGTCTCAAATGGCTAGTTCCAGGACGCCACCACGAACACCACGCCCACCGGCTCACGCCGGATGAAGCGGGTGAAGCCGCCCTGGGGTTCCACCGTCACGTCGACCGGCGCCTCGGGCGCGATGGCGATCATGGGCCGGGCCCGTTGCTCGGGGCCGCCCGCCTCGCCGGGCGCCAAGCGGATGGGCCGGCCGATCCGCCAGGGGATCTCCTCGGCGATGGCGTCCTGCTTGGCCACGAAGGTCTCCACCGCCGCTTGGCGGCGGGCGGCGCGGTCCTCCACCACGATGTGCTTCCAGACCGCCTGGGCGTCCCTCGCGCGCGCCAGGGCCGAAGCGACCCCGGCTTCGGTGGCACCGGCGCGCGCCACCTGGATGCTGCCGTCGACCGGAGAGATCGTCTTCAGGGTATCGGTCATGGCCACGCCACACCCGTCGCCGGCGTTGCGGCGATCCACCCGGGTTGGGGGCGGCCACGCTAGATGATCTCGAAGTAGCGCTCCATTTCCCAGTCGGTGATGTGCTTGCGGAACTCCCGCTCTTCCCACTCGCGGGAGGCGGCGTAGTGGTCGACGAAGGCGTCGCCGAACAACTCGCGCGCCGCCTTGGAACGTTTCAGCCGTTGCGCCGCTTCCCACAGGGTCGGCGGCAGGGCCAGGCGCTTGGGGAACCTGCGGTCGTAGGCGTTGCCCGCCACCGGGGGGCCGGGCTCGACCCTGTTCTCGATCCCCCACAACCCCGAGCCCAGGGCCGCCGCCAGCGCCAGGTAGGGATTGGCGTCCGCCGCAGCCACCCGGTACTCGGTGCGCTGGGCCTTGTCGCTGCCGGGAATGACGCGAAGCGCGCAGGTCCGGTTGTCGACGCCCCAGGTAGCGTCGGTCGGCGCCCAGAACCCGGGCACCAGGCGGGTGTAAGAGTTCACGGTCGAGGCGACCATGCACAACAGCTCGGGCATGAGCTTCTGCTGCCCGCCCACGAACCAGCGCTGGGCGTCGCTCATGGCGTGGGGCTTGCGGCGGTCGTAGAAGGCGTTCCTGCCGCCCTTCTTGAGCGACATGTGGATGTGCCCGCTTTGGCCCGGCCAGTCCGGCGACCACTTGGCCATGAAGGTGACCATGGCGCCCATCTTCTGGGCCATGACCTTGGTGAAGGTCTTGAACAGGGCCGCCTTGTCGGCCGCGGCGACGCCTGAGTCCTTGTCGATGGCCGCTTCCAGAACGCCCGGGCCGGTCTCCTCGTGCAGGCCCTCCAGGGCGAAGTCCATGACTTGGCCGATCTGAAGGAGCTGGTGATAGAAGTCCGAGTGCACGGTGTTCCTGAGCACCGAGTAGCCGAAGAACCCGGGCGCCATGGGCCGCAGGTCCCGGTAGCGTTTCTCGCGCACCGAATGGGGCGTCTCGTCGAACACGAAGAACTCGTACTCGAACCCGCTCACCGGCTCGAAACCCTTGCTTCGGGCCTTCTCCACCACCCGTTTCAGCACCCCGCGGGGACAGATGGCCTCGGCCTCGCCGGCGAACTCGCCGAGGAAGAGCAGCATGCCGTCCTCCCAGGGAATCTCGCGGCAGCTTTCCGGCACGATGCGCACCGGGGCGTCCGGATAGCCCGTGTGCCAGCCCGTGAAGGTGACGTTGTCGTAGAGCTGGTCGTGCGAATCCCAGCCCAGCACCACGTCGCAGAAGCCGAAGCCGCCGCTCAACGCGGACAGGAACTTGTCGCGAGCCATGTACTTGCCGCGCAGGATGCCGTCGATGTCGAAGACGCCCACCTTGACGTGGTTTAGCTTGCGCGTCTCGACGATGCGGCGGGCGTCGGCGGCGGTCCTGACCTTTCTCGGGTTCATCGAACTCCTCCCTGAAACGGTGGGCCCGGACGGTGCGGGCCGACCCTGCCCGTGGCCCGGCACGGGCGGTTCCTCGCCCCGGGGGTGGCCCCGTTCAGGGCTCCGCATTCCATGTTAGTGCAAACGGCGTTTGATGCTCGACGCTTACGCGTAATGAGTCTAACCTCTGCCACCGACTGGTTTCCGATGGTTGCCTGAGCCGAGTATTCCATGCACCGAAGACTGAGGACGGTCCATGGTCATGGACCGTGCGCGGCCGAGTGCAGCCGAGGACGTTAAAGGAATTACCGCGCGAGCGGGAAAAATAAAATGCCGAAAGCGGTAATAACCTACGTGCGATGGGTCGATGCGGTGAACCGCATTGTCGGACGGTTCGCCATGTATCTGATCTTCGCGATGATGGGAATACTTTTGTATTCCTCCATAACCAAGACCTTCTTCATTCCCGCCTTGTGGACGCTGGAGATGGCACAGTTCACGATGGTCGCCTATTACCTGCTCGGCGGCGGCCATTCGATGCAGCTCAACTCCCACGTCAGGATGGATCTTCTCTATGGCCGATGGTCGGGAAAGACCAAGGCCGTGGTCGACGTCATTACCGTCTTCCTGTTGATCTTCTATTTGCTGCTCCTTCTTTACGGCGCCATTTCCAGCATGGACTACGCCTTGCAATACGGGGAGAAAAGCTATTCGTCATGGGCGCCGTTCATGGCGCCGATCAAGATCATCATGACGGTGGGCATCGTATTGATGCTGCTGCAGGTCATCGCGACCTTCTTCAAGGACATTGCCAAGGCCAGGGGGGAAACGCTGTCGTGAGCTACGAACTCATCGCGATCCTGATGTTCTCCTCGATGATGCTCACGCTCCTGACCGGGCAGCGCGTTTTCGGGGCGATCGGGTTCGTCGCCGTTGGCGCCTCCCTGTTGCTGTGGGGCGATGGCGGCTCCGAGATGGCGTTCAGCGCCGCCATGAAGCTCATGAAATGGTACCCGCTCCTGACCCTGCCGTTGTTCATTTACATGGGCTACATGCTGTCGGAATCCGGGATCGCGGACGACCTTTACCGCATGTTCCATGTCTGGGCGGGTCCCCTCAACGGCGGGCTGGCGATCGGAACGATCGGACTGATGGTCGTCATATCGGCCATGAACGGGTTGAGCGTCGCCGGCATGGCGATCGGCGCCAGCATCGCCATGCCGGAACTGCTCCGGCGCGGCTACGACAAGATCATGGTCACCGGCGTCATCCAGGCCGGAAGCTCGCTGGGCATTCTGGTTCCGCCCAGCGTGGTTCTGGTCCTCTATGGAATGATCGCCAGGCAACCGGTCGGCCAGCTTTGGCTCGCGGGCGTCTTTCCGGGGCTGATGATGGCCGGTCTGTTCATTCTCTACATCGTCATCCGATGCAAGATTCAGCCGAATCTGGGGCCGCCGTTGCCCAAGGAGGAGCGGGAGGTCGGCTGGGCCGAGAAGTTCCGGCTGCTCAGGGCCGGCATCCTTCCGCTCCTTATCTTCTTCTTCATGACCGGACTGTTCCTGTTGGGGGTCACCAGCCTCGTCGAAAGCTCGGCCGTGGGCGCGGCGGCGGCCACCCTTGCCGCCCTGTTCAAGGGCCGGATGACGGGCAAGGTCATGCACGACACCGTCGAGAAGACCCTGGGCGTGAGCTGCATGTTCATGTGGATCATCCTGGCGGCGCTTTGCTTCGGCGCCGTCTTCGACGGTCTTGGCGCCGTCAAGGCGATCGAGTCGTTCTTCGTCGACAGAATGGAACTCGGCCCCTGGGAAATCCTCATCATGATGCAGCTCTCGTATCTCCTGATGGGCATGTTCCTGGACGACACCGCCATGCTGGTGATCGTCGCGCCCCTCTATGTGCCCTTGGTGGGCGCCCTGGGGTTCGACCTGATCTGGTACGGCATTCTCTACACGATAACCTGCCAGATCGCCTACATGACGCCGCCGTTCGGCTACAACCTGTTCCTCATGAGGGCGATGGCGCCACCCGAGGTGACGCTGGGGGACATTTACCGCTCGATCGTCCCCTTCGTGGCGGTCATGTGCGTCGGTTTGGCGATTGTCATGGCCTTCCCGGAGATCGCGTTGTGGTTGCCCAAGTTGTATTACGGAAAATGAAGCAGTCGGATGGCGACGATGAGCGCCGCATCAGCGCTGCCCGGCGGGCGGGAAACCAAACTTTGGTGGCCATTGCGGGCCCCGCCAATGAGGTAGCTTCGGACCTGACGATGTGGTTAGGTGTGACCCCAATATCGGTGAACTCCAACGCCCTGCAAGGAGGTAGGTAGGATGACGAAACGGCGTGATTTTCTCAAGACAGTAGGCGTGGCGACCGCCGGCGCGGTAGCGGCCACGACGCTGAACGCGCCCAATGTGAGGGCGCAAAAAACCATCAAGTGGCGGTTGCAGACCTATGCGGGTCCCGCCCTGGCCGCGCACGTCATCAAGCCGTCCATCGACGCCTTCAACAAGGTCGCGAACGGGGAGATGGTGATCGAGCTTTTCCACGCCGACCAGCTGGTGCCCACGGGCGAGCTGTTCCGGGCCATGCAGAGGGGGACGATCGACGCGGTCCAGAGCGACGACGACTCGATCGCGGCGCCCGTCGACGTGTCGGTGTTCGGCGGTTACTTCCCGCTCGCGCTGCGCTATTCGCTGGACGTCCCGACGCTGTTCAACCGCTACGGCCTGAACGAGATCTGGCAAGAGGCCTATGCCGAGGTGGAGAACGTCACCTGGCTCAGTGCCGGCGCCTGGGACCCCTGCCATTTCAATACCGTGAAGCCGATCCGCAGTCTCGAGGACCTCAAGGGCATACGGGTCTTCACCTTCCCCACCGCCGGCAAGTTCCTGTCGCGCTTCGGCGTCGTCCCGGTGACCCTTCCCTGGGAGGACATCGAGGTTGCCGTGCAGACCGGCGAGCTCGATGGCATCGCCTGGTCGGGCATCACCGAGGACTACACCGTCGGCTGGGCGGACGTGACCAACTACTTCCTGACCAACAACATTTCCGGTGCCTGGATCGGCTCGTACTTCGCTAATTCCGAAAAATGGGACGCCCTGCCCGAGCACCTGAAGACGTTGTTCAGGCTGTGCATGGACAGCTCCCACTACTACCGCCAGTACTGGTACTGGGGGGGCGAGGCGCATCTTCGGACCAAGGGCACGAAACTGAAGCTCACCACCATCCCCGACGAGGAGTGGAAGGTCGTGGAGGAGGCAGCCCTCAAGTTCTGGGACGAGATCGCCAAGACCAGCCCGCGAGCCGCCAAGGTGGTGCAGATCTTCAGGGACTACAACGAAACCATGAAGAACGCCGGTCCTCCGTACCGCTACGGATGATCGCGGCACCAACAGCCAAGGGGCGGGCCGGCCCGGTTGATCGGCCCGCTTGCCGCGGCGGAGCTGAAAGGCGATCCGTGATAAGGCCCGGTCCGGCTCGAGCCATTGGGTGGCGAGGGCCGCATCGGGTCATTCTTGCCTCGATCGCCCCGGGGCCAATGCGAACGCCGGGCCCGAGGCGCCGACCGGCTCGCGCCCGGGGTCGATGATCCCTTAACACGAGGCCACCTGCCGTGATCTCGTCTGGGATCGCCGCTTCGTGGTCGGACGCGGAGACCCGAGCATCCTTTGATTATCGCCTCTATTGCCGACCGGCTGCGCGTTGATGAAGCCACGGGCGAGCGCCGTCGCGGCTCAAGCCGACTTCAGCGCCGGCTGTCGGTGGGCCGGCGGGGCACCGCCGGCGGCGGCGATGATGGCGTCGAGATTGTCGGCGAGCGTCGGGCGCTCTTCCCGGTAGTAAAGGCCCAGCGCCGGGGTCGCGGTGTCCTGGGCCAGCGCCAGCGCCGCCACCAGGTCCTGTGTGTCGTGCTCGCCCGGCACCTCGCGCACCGCCAGCTCGAGGCGCTCGTAGGTCAGGTTGGTCTTGTCGAAGGTGACGCAGGGCGAGAGGATATGGAGGTACGAGAAGCCGCGGTGGGCGATCGCCTCGACGATCATCTCCGAGAGCTGATGGGGATGGCCGGCGTAGGCCTGGCCGACCCAGCCGGCGCCGTAGCTCAAGAGCATCATCAGCGGGTTGATCGGCCGGTCGTGGTTCTCGTAGGGCGCGGTGCCGGTCTTGAAGCCGAGCACCGAGGTCGGCGAGGTCTGCCCCTTGGTGAGCCCGTAGATGCCGTTGTCGAACAACAGGTAGGTGATGTCCAGGTTGCGCCGCGCGGCGTGGGGGATGTGGCCGCCGCCGATGGCGAAGCCGTCGCCGTCGCCGCCCACCACGATCACCGTGAGGCGGTCGTTGGCGAGCTTGATCCCGGTGGCCACGGGCAGGGTGCGCCCGTGGAGCGCATGGAAGCCGTAGGCGTTCATGAAGAAGGGGAAGCGCGAGGCGCAGCCGATGCCCGAGACGATGGCCGCGTCCTTCTGCGCGATGCCGAGGCGCTGTAGCGCCACCGTCAGCCCCTCGCTCATGCTGAAGTAGCCGCAGCCCGGGCACCACGTGGGGAGCGCCTGCGAGCGGTAGCCGAGGCGGCCGTTCTCCTCGATCTCCTTGAGCTTGTCCTCGAGGTAGACGGGCTCGTGGACGCTTCTAGCGGACATCGCCTTCTCCTCTTCGTTCAGGCTCGTTCAGGCCGCGGCATCGGCACTCTCGACCTTGGCCAGGGCGCGGATGCGGTCGAGGATGTCGTCGACCCGCATCGGCGTCCCGGTGACCCGGTTGAGCCGGTGCATCTTGCGCGCCAGCGCCCCCGACACCAGCGCCGCGAACTGACCTTCGTAGTTGAGCTCGGGCACCAGCACCTCGCCGCAGTCCTCGGCGAAGGCGCGAATCGGCTCGAGCGGCAGGGGCGAGAGCATCACCACCTTCATGGCGGCGCAGCGGATGCCCTCCTCGCGCGCCAGCAGCATGGCCTCGAGGGCCTCGCCGAAGGTCGAGCCCCAAGCCAGCAGGCCGACCTCGACCTTGCCCTCGTCGCCGAAGCGCTTGGATATGGTGATGCCGGGGTGATCGAGCGCGGGGACGAGCTTGTTGTGGCGCTTCTCGCTCATCTCGGCGTGGACCTCGGGGCGGTCGCTGGGGCGGCCGTACTCGTTGTGCTCGAGCCCGGTGATGGCGTGGATGGCGCCGGCGTCGCCGGGCAGGGCGCGCGGGCTGATGCCGTCGGCGGTGAGCTCGAAGCGGCGGAAGGGCTCGCCCTCAGGGTCCGCGCCGGGGCCCGCGCCGGGGCTCGCATCGGTCAGCGACTCGAACGTGGTCTCGGGCGTGAAGCGCACCGTCTCGTATCGGTTCGAGAGGTAGAGGTCGAGCAGCACGATCACCGGCACCTGGTACTTCTCGGCCATCTGGAAGGCCTTGCCGGCGCAGCGCCAGCAGCCCTCGACGTTGGTCGGCGCCAGCACGATGCGCGGGGCGTCGCCGGCACTGCCGAGCACCGCCAGGTTGAGGTCCGCCTGCTCGGTCTTGGTCGGCATGCCGGTGCTGGGGCCGCCGCGCTGGGAGACGAAGACCACCGCGGGCACCTCGGCCATGACGCCGAGCCCGAGCATCTCGACCATCAGCGCGAGGCCGGGGCCCGAGGTCGCGGTGGCGGCGCGGGCACCGGCGTAACCGGCGCCGATGGTCGCCGCGATGGCCGAGATCTCGTCCTCGGTCTGCAGCAGCTGCCCGCCGCGCCGCGGCATCTCGATGGCGAGCCGTTCCATGATCGTGGTGGCGGGGGTGATCGGGTAGCCGAAGAAGAGCTCGATCCCGGCGTCGAGCGCGCCCCGCACCACCGCCGCGTTGCCGTTCATCATCACCGCCTCGGCTTCCGTTTCTTCGGGCGGCGCGCCGAGCTCCACGTCGTCGAAGCGGAAGCCGGCGCTGCCCTCCTCGAACCCGGCCTCGAAGGCGGCGACGTTGGTCTCGGTGATCTCGGCCGCCTTGGCCCTGAACTTGGCGGCGATGGCCTCGTGGATGGCCTCGCGCGGCATGCCGTAGAGCGCCGCGATGAAGCCCAGCGCCACCATGTTGCGCGAGCGGCTGCCCCCGGTCGCGCGCTCGCAGATCTCGCGCACCGGAAGGCCATAGGGAAGCTGCCCGGGGCGGACGTGGCCCGAGATGTGCCGGCCCTCTTGAAGCAGCGAGATCGGCGCCGTGTCGTAGACCACGCCGCCCCAGGTCCGCACCTCGCCGACGTGGGGGATGGCGTGGCCGTCGTTGAGCGACACCAGCACATCGCTCTGCTGCTTCATCGAATAGACCTGCTCCGAGGTGATCCGGGTGCGCGAGACGCACTTGCCGAAACCGCGGATCTCGGCCGGATACTCATCGAAAGCGATGACCCGGTAGCCGGCCCGGGCCATGGCCTGGCGCAGGATGTCGCCGACCGCGATGGTGCCGTCGCCCGCCGAGCCGCAGATCGCGATCTGGATGTCGGTACCGGCCTGAGCCACTAGTCGTACTCCCAGAAGGGCGAGTGTATGCCACCCCGGTCGTCGACGACGAGGGTCTCGTCGACGAAGGTGGTGAAGGCGACCTCGTCGCCGGTCATGTTGCGGGCGGCGACGTCGCCCATCTTCTTCACGTTCTTCCAGCCGTAGTAGAAGCGATAGCCGTTGAGCTCGGACGACCAGATCTGACAGACGTCGCCCGCCGCCCAGATATCCTCCTTGGTGGTGCGAAGCTGGGGGTTGACGAGCAGGCCGCGCTCGATGTCGACGCCCGAGCCCGACATGAAGTCCACCGCCGGGACGATGCCGTAGGAGGCCAGGACGACATCGGCGAGCAGGTCGTCGCCGCCCGTGAACACGACGCGGCGGGCGGGCTCGCCCGCGCCGCCCTCCTCGATCCGCTCGACCTCGGCCCCTTCGATGACCTCCATCCCCATGGTCTCGAGCGCGGCGAGGAAGCGGGGCCGCTCGTCGGGCCCGATTTCATGCGGCCAGAAGGTGCGCTCGCCGGCCACCACGGTTACTCCATAGCCGGTGTCGACCAGGGTGCGGGCGAGGTCGAGGCCGATGGTATCGCCCCCCAGCATCGCCACCCGGCCGCCCTCGGGCAAGGCCCGGTAAACCTGCATGGCGGCGCGGAAGGTGTTGAATTGGCTCAGCAGGTGGCGCGACTCCCGCAGCCTCTCGGGCAGATAGCCGGCCCCGCCGGTGGCCACCAGCAGCTGGTCGTAGCCGACCTCCTCGCGGTGGCCGAGAACGATCACGTGGCGCGAGGTGTCGACCTCGGCAACGACGCTCTTGCGCCTGAGCGCGATCTTGTTGTCGTCGTAGAACTGCGGTGGATAGCCGAGATAGTCGCGCCAATCGTGCCGCCCCCGGAACACGTCGGGCAACTCGTAACGGTTATAGAACAACAGCGCCCCGGCCGAGATCACGGTGATGCGACTCTCGGCATCGCGCTCGCGCAGCACCGCGGCGGCCAGGCTGCCGGCCGCGCCGTTGCCGATGATCACGTGATGCCGCGCCGTGTCCATCGCCTAGTACTCCCTTTCACGAATAGATGGTACGTCTGATCGCCTTTTCGCGCCCTCTGGGAAGGAAGCGGCGGGGCGGCGATGCGGGGCCATCGGCAAGCGCCGCTGACGCCCTCCAGAGGGCGCGAAAAGCGACCCGAAGGGCGGCCTTCGAGGCCCATCGGACGGCGTCGCGCGCGCCTTGTGATGGTCCACCATCACGGCGGACCACGCTCCTTGCCGATGGACCTCGAAGACCGTCATACGTGCCATCTATTCGTGAAAGTGAGTACTAGGTATCCTGGTAGAACATTTCCTGCTTGACGATCGAGATGCACTTGGTCGGACAGACCAGATAACAGGCGCCGCAGCGGATGCACTCGTTGTTGTCGATCCAGATCGCCCTCACCTTGTCCCATTCCTCGGTCTCGGCGAGCGCTCCGTAAGTGCCGTCCGGCATGATCTCGACGCCGCTCACCAGCTTGATGCAGTCGCGCGGGGCCACGTCGATGCAGGCCCGGCAGTAGATGCAGTTGTCGACGTCGATCTCGTACTTGAGGTAGCAGAGGTAGCAGCGCTTGGCCTCCTCGAAGGCCAGCGCCTCGCCCATGCCGGTCTCGACCTCGGCCTGGAAGCTGCCGAAGCGTTGGGCCAAGGGCCGGGTGGGCATCTCCTGGCGGGGGATGAAGTCGTAGGCGCGCTCGCGCAAGGGCTCGTTCACGGGCTCGACCTTGACCACCTTCTTGCGCCGCGGCTGCCCCATCAGCCAGGCGTCGAGCGCGAGCGCGATCTCGCGGCCGTGCCCCACCGCCTCGATCACCGTCGAGGCGCCCGAGACGAAATCGCCGGCCGCGAACAGGCCCTTTTCCGACGTCATGCCGTCCTCGTCGATCGCCACGTTGCCCCAGCGGTCGAGATCGAGCTCGAGGCCGAGGAACTCGTTGGCGGTCTTCTGGCCGATGGCGACCAGCACCGTGTCGCAGGGCACCTCGAATTCGGAGCCCTCGATGGGAATGGCCTGGCGGCGCCCGCCCGCGCGCCACCCCCCCAGACGGTTCTGGGCGAAGCGCACGCCGGTCAGCTGGCCCGCCTCGTCGACGAGCAGCCCCACCGGGGTCCTTAAGCCCAGGATCGAGATGGCCTCGTGCTTGGTCTCGAAGATCTCTTCCTTGGTGACCGGGATGTACTCCTCGGCGGTGCGGATGTGGATGGTGACCTCCTCGGCGCCCAAGCGGCGTGCCACGCGGGCGCAGTCGAGGGCGGTGAAGCCGGCCCCGATCACCGCCACGCGGCGTCCCACCGTCTTTTCGACGCCGCGGTGGAACTCCATCAGGAAGTCGAGCCCGTACTCGACGCCCTTGAGGTCGCGGGCCATGTCCTCGCCGTCACTGTCGCGGAGCGGCAAGGGAGTGGCCTGCATGCATCCCGCCGCCAGCAGCACCGCGTCGTAGCCCTCCAAGAGCTCAGGCAGCGGGGTCTCGCCCGCGCCGGGCCCGACCGCGGCCCCGGTCTTTAGCTCGACGCCGAGGCGCACCGCGTTGTGGACCTCGATGTCGAGCACATCGCGCGGCAGGCGGAACTCGGGGATGCCGTAATAGAGCATGCCGCCCGGCCGCTCCTCGCGCTCGAAGATGGTGACGGCGTGGCCCAGCGTCGAGAGATCGTGCGCCGCCGCCAGCCCCGCCGGGCCGGCGCCGACGATCGCCACCCGCTTGGCCGTGGGCGCGAACAGGTCCTCGCTGATGCGGTGGCTCGAGGTCTTGAGGTCGGCGGCGGCGCGCTTGAGGTGACAGATCGCCACCGGCTCGCCGTTGCCCGGCCAGGCGTGACGGCAGGCGTCCTCGCAGGGCCGGCTGCAGATCCGCCCCAGCACCCCAGGCAGCACGTTGGCGAGGCGATTGACCTCGTAGGAGCGGCCATAGCGCTCCTCGACGATGAGGCGGATGTAGGCGGGAATGTTGGTGTCCGCCGGACAGGCGGTCTGGCAGGGAATGTTCTCGCGCACCCAGCCGATGTCCCTGGGGTCGGTGGAGTAACGCACCGGCATGGTCACGCGCCGGCCGTAGGCCTGGGTCTCCGAGAAGTCCTCGTCCTCGGCGAGATAGAGCTTGCTGCGTTCGCCCTCAGCCACCGCCGCCGCTCCCCGACGCGCCGGCGGCGACGCTCCGATATGCGATCGAAATCATGGCAAAGGCTCTAACTGCTGCCAAAGGAAACATGACGATTAGATAGACAAAATTTATCCAAGGTCACGGCTTAATTTCGGCGGCTTAACCGCAAATTTCTTGCGAGAATTGGCCTGCGATCTTACGGCAGCGCTATCGACCCTGGTCCGCCCGCGCCCGACCGGCGCCGAACGCATACCCACCAGTATGCGTGACCAGTCTTTACGCTTCTTTCCGGGACAAAGTCTAGGTCTAACTACCGTGACCGCGATTACTTTATCACCACTTGTCAGCGCAAGCCAACCCCAAGCCAACCGCAAACCAACGATTGTCGCCGCGGCTCCCGCCCGATGACGATTTTTTGTCGCGCCCGGGCGGTGTATTCTGGGCCCATGGATGCGCGCCACCTGGGCTACGGCGTGGCCCGCGGCGAGCGCCGTCGCTGGCGCGAGCTCTTACGCCGGCGGGGTCAAAACGTCAATTATGATGCGCAAGCTCGCGCCCTCTGGGGGCGCTGCCGCGAGCTCAGCCTGGCCTATCTCGACGCCGTCGTCGCCGTCCACGACTCCGGCGCGGCGGGCGCGGTCGAGGATTGGGGCCGCTGGCGCAACCTCAACCCCGACGAGCAGGTCGCCCGCCGCGACGTCGATCCCGCCGCCTGGGAGCGCCTGATGGAGGACACGCCCTGGTTCCCGGGCCGCACCCTGGGCGAGCCCCGCCTCGAGGCCCTCGAGGCCGAGATCCTCGACGCCTGGGAGCGCTACGCGGCCGCATCCGGTGCCGCCGACGAGGTCGCCAACTGCGCCGGCTTCGACGTCGAGCGCGCGCGCCTCTACCGCGCCGGCGCCCGTGCCGTGGGCTTCGCGGACTACGACGACGAGCTCGCGGCGCTGGCCGGCGGCGGCGGCGACCTCTCGGGCCGGCGGGTGAAGGTCGTCCTGCCGCCGCAAGCCGACGCCGTCCTCGGCCCCGACTGGGCACTCAAGAATGCGCCGCTCGAGATCGAGCTCGAGAACCGGCTGGTGCCCGACTGGGAGTTCCCGGGCTACTGGCTCCTGAAGGACAACCGCGCGGTCTCGGCGGCCGGGCTCGCCGACTTGCTCGAGGACCGCCCCCGGGTCTCGGAACTACAACGCCGCGTGCTCCGCGGCGAGGCGCCGCTCAGCGCGCTCGAAGCCGGCGGTGAGGGGGGCGGCGAGACGGGCAGCGAGGGCTGAGCCCCGTTAGACCTCGGGCGTCGCCACGCCGGCCTGGCGGCACGCGGCAATCAGGGTGTTGCGCAGCAGGCAGGCGATGGTCATGGGCCCGACCCCGCCCGGCACCGGGGTGATCGCGCCGGCGATGCCTTGGGCCTCGTCGAAGGCCACGTCGCCGACCAGCCTCGGCTTGCCCTCGGCGCCCTCGAGCCGGTTGATGCCGACGTCGATCACCGTGGCGCCGGGCCGGATCCAGTCGCCGCGCACCATCTCGGGCCGCCCCACCGCGACCACCAGGATCTCGGCGCGGCGGCACTCCTCGGCCAGCTCCTGGGTGCGCGAATGGGCGACGGTGACGGTGCAGTGCTGGGCCAGCAAGAGGCTCACCATGGGCTTGCCGACGATGTTCGAGCGCCCCAGCATCAGCGCCCGACGGCCCTTGAGCTCGCCCACGGCCTCGCCCAGCAGCATCATGCAGCCCTGGGGGGTGCACGGCACCAGGGTCTCCTGGCCGGTGACCAGGCGGCCGGCGTTGATGGTGTGGAAGCCGTCGACGTCCTTGTCGGGAGCGATGGCGTTGAGCACCGCGAACTCGTCAATCTGATCGGGCAGCGGGAGTTGGACCAGGATGCCGTGCACCGCAGGGTCGGCGTTGAGCGCCTCGACCTTTGCCATCAGCTCGGCCTGGCCGGTGTTCGCGGGGAGGCGGAACTCGAGGCCCTCCATGCCCGCGGCCTCGGTCTGGCGGCCCTTGTTGCGGACGTAGATCTGGCTCGCCGGGTCCTCGCCCACCAGCACCACGGCGAGACCCGGGGTGAGGCCGTGGCGCGACTTCAGCGCCGCGACCTGTTCGCCGACACGCTCCCTGAGGGTGGCCGCGAAAGCCTTGCCATCGATCCGTCTGGTCTCGCCCATAGGGCCCTCCGGCGCCCTTTTTACACGCAAATCAATTGTGGTTGTGATTTTGCCGCGCGCGGCGGTGCGGGGCCAGCTCCCCGACCGGGGCGCGCGGACCGAGCGAGCTACTGGGCGAGGAAGGCCCTGGGCTCTTTCTCGATGGTGTAGAGGATCAGCTTGTCGGGCTTCGGCCCCGGCATCCCCGGCACCCCCTCCGGCATCCCGGGCAGGGCGATCCCCTTGATCTCCGGACGCTCCGCGAGCAGGTGCCTGATGTCGGCGACCGGCACGTGGCCCTCGACGACATAGCCGTCGATCACCGCCGTGTGACACGACTGGAGCTCCTTGCTGATCCCCACCATGCGCCGGATCGGGGTCAGGTTGTCGACCTCGTTGATCTCGACCTTGAAGCCGCTCTGCCGCAGATGCTCGGCGTAGCCGCTGCAGCAGCCGCAGTAGGGAGACTTGTAAATGACCGCCGTGATTTCGCCCGGCTTCCCCGCCGCCTCGTCGGCGGCCGTGGCATGGCCGGTGGCCCAATCGTGAGCCGTTGCCGCACCCGTCGCGGCCCAGATCCCGAACGCGGTAAGCACCGCCAAGAGCCCTCGTCTCATCCCTGAACCCTCCTTAAACCCTCCGTGGTCGATCGCCGCCAAGGGTGCGCCTTTTGGGCCAGCGAGCCATTGACGGAGATCAAGGACGGAGATCAAGGACGGAGATCAAGCTTGGGGCCGAATTCCGGGCGGCTGAGGGGCGCGGAGCCGGTTCTCGTCGCGGCCACCGCGAGGTAGTCTGGGCGCGGGGGCGCCTGGGAGATGTTGGCGGCGCCGGCCGAGCATTCGAGTGTGGGGAGCAGCGCCGCGGCTCACCTTTCCTCCGTTGTCCTCACCACCCTTTTGCTGTCCCCGACCGCCGCGCCCGCCGCCGGTCCCTCGACGTGCCTCGGACCCTGCGGCATAGTGGACGGCCCAAGGCGACGACAGTGAGGAGCGGCGCCATGCGCCTCGAGGACAAGATCGCGATCGTCACCGGCGCCGGCTCGGGCTTCGGCGAGGGCATCGCCCGGCGCTTCGCCGCCGAGGGCGCCAAGGTGGTGGTCAACGACATCGACGAGCAATCGGGCGCCCGGGTCGCCGCCGAGATCGCGGCCGGCGGCGGCGAGGCCACTTTCTTCGCCGCCGACGTGGCGCGGAACGCCGAGGTCGCGGCCTTGGTCGAGACCGCCGTCGACGCCTATGGCGGGCTCGACGTCCTGGTCAACAACGCCGGCGTGCCGCAGCGCCGAATGCCGCTCTTGGAGGTCACGGAAGAGACCTTCGACCGCATCTTCGCGGTCAACGTCAAGAGCATCTACCTGGCCGCGCTGCACGCCGTGCCGGTGCTGCGCGCGCGCGGCGGCGGGGTGATCCTCAACACGGCGTCCACCGCCGCCATCCGCCCCCGCCCCGGGCTCACCTGGTACAACGGCAGCAAGGGCGCGGCCCTGGTGCTGACCAAGTCGATGGCGGTCGAGCTGGCGCCCGACAAGATCCGCGTCAACGCGCTCTGTCCGGTGGCCGGCGACACCGCCATGCTGGCTGAGTTCATGGGCGGCGAGGACACGCCGGAGCTGCGCCAGAGCTTCGTCGAGACTATCCCGCTGGGGCGCCTGAGCCGGCCCGAGGACGTCGCCAACGCGGCCCTTTACCTCGCCTCCGACGAGGCCCGCTTCATTACAGGCGTGTGCCTCGAGGTCGACGGCGGCCGCTGCGTCTGAGGGAAATTGGGGTCAGACTCCATTTAATTTTTGGCGCCCGTCGTCGACCTCGCGCCAGGGCGGCGGCAATTAAATGGAGTCTGACCCCAATTTCCTACATCGCCATGCCGCCGTTGACGCACAGCGTCTGGCCGGTGATGAAGGCGGCGTCGTCGGAGGCCAGGAAGGCCATCGCCGCGGCGATCTCCTCCGGTCTCCCGTAGCGCCGCATCGGAATCAGCTTGAGCGCCTCCTCGAGCCCGGCCTGATCGAGGGTCGCGAACATCTCGGTGGCGATATAGCCCGGCGACACCGAGTTGACGGTGACGCCTTGGGCCGCCACCTCGGCGGCGATGGCCCGCATCATCGAAATGATGCCGCCCTTCGAGGCCGCGCACACCGCGAACTTGTTGTCGCCGAAGTCGGCCAGCTCGTTGATGATCGAGCCGGTGGCGATGATGCGGCCGTAGCCCCGCTCGATCATGTGCGGCAGCACCGCCCGGGTGACGTTGAAGAAGCCGTCGAGGTTGGTGCCGATGGCGGCGGCCCAGTCCTCATCGCTGCTCTCGACGAAGGGGCGGTCGATGATGACGCCGGCGTTGCTGACCAGGACGTCGATCTGGCCGAAGGCCTCGAGCGCGCGGTCGCGGAGACGCTCGGCGTCCGCCTTGGCCGAGACGTCGGCCTGGACCACCAGCGCCGCGCCGTCGCTTTCCCTGATCTCGCCCGCCACCGCCTCGGCCTCGGCCACGCTCGAGCGGCAGTTGACGACGACCTTGGCGCCCTCCGCCGCGAAGCGCAAGGCCACCGCCTTGCCGATGCCGCGCGAGCTGCCGGTGATGATGGCGACCCTGTCTTTGAGCCTCATGATGTCCTCCCTCGCTTGCCTGACCCCGCTTTATAGATGCCATGTGTCGCCGCGCATAGCGCTGGTGCCGCGAACGGTGGCCCTCGGGCGCGGCCTCCGCTAGGATCGCTGGCGCCGGGGAGGCGGCCACGATCCCGAGGGGGAATCTTCGTCATGAGGGAATGCGACTATCTGATCGTCGGCGCCGGCATCGCCGGCGCTTCCGCCGGCTACGAGATGGCGAACGAGGGCAGCGTGGTGGTCATCGAGCGCGAGGACCAGCCCGGCTATCACTCGACCGGCCGCTCGGCGGCGCTGTTTACCGAGAACTACGGGCCCAAGGTGATCCGCTCGCTGTCGATCGCCAGCGGACCGTTCTTCCACCACCCGCCCGAAGGTTTCACCGAGGTGCCGCTGCTTCATGACCTCGGGCTCCTGTTCGTGGCGCGCAAGGACCAGCGCGGCGCCTTCGACGAGCTGATGGCGAGCTGCCGCGAGCTCACCGACGCCATCCACGAGATCGGCGCCCGCGAGGCCTGCCGCAAGGTGCCGGTGCTCGACCCGGACTACGTCGATACCGCGGCCTTCGATCCCGACTCCAAGGAGATGGACGTCAACGCCATCCACCAGGGCTTCCTGAGGGGCCTGCGGGCGCGCGGCGGCGAGATAATTTGCAACGCGGAAGCGTTGGGCATAGAGCGGCGCGGCGACAAGTGGCACGTGCGCACGCCCCAGGACGAGTTCGTGGCCCCGGTGCTGGTCAACGCCGCCGGCGCCTGGGCCGACAAGGTGGCCCAACTGGTCGGCATCCAGACCATCGGCCTGGTGCCCAAGCGGCGCACGGTGATCGTCTTCGACCCGCCCCAGGGCACCGACCCCAGCGCCTGGCCGCTCGCCGCCGACACCGAGGAGAAATGGTACTTCAAGCCCGACGCCGGGCGCTTCCTGGGCTCGCCCGCGGACGAGACCCCGGTCGAGCCCCAGGACATCCAGCCCGAGGAGATCGACATGGCGCTGGCCGCCGAGCGCATCGAGCGCGCCACCACCATGGAAGTGGGGCGGATCGTGCGCAAGTGGGCCGGGCTCAGGAGCTTCGTCGACGACAAGCAGCCCGTGGTCGGCTTCGCCCCCGATGCCGAGGGCTTCTTCTGGCTCGCCGGCCAGGGCGGTTACGGCATCCAGACCTCGGCCGCCATGGGCCGGGTGGCCGCGGCGCTGGCCGGCGGCGGCGGGCTGCCCGACGACGTTAAGGCGCTGGGCGTGGCCGAGGCCGACCTCGCGCCGACCCGGCTTGGCGCCTGACGGGAGCGGACGGGCCCGGCCCTTGGCCACCGGAACGTACGGAGAAATAGTCAAATGGCGATCAAGGACATCCTGATTCACCTTACCCAGGACCCGCGTAACATGGCGCGGCTGGAGCTGGCGGTGACGCTGGCCCGCGACCACGAGGCCCACCTCACCGCCCTCTACGTGGTGCCGGCGCCCCAGATCCCCAGCTCCTTCCAGGCCTACGTCCCGGACGAGGCGCTGAACGAGCAGCGCGCCCGCGCGCAAGCGGCGGCCGAGGCGGCCAAGAGCGCATTCCTGGCCGCCACCGAAGCGGCCGGCGTGGCCGCCGAGTGGCGCAGCACCGAGGGCGCCTTCGGCGATCACGCCGAGCTCCACGCCCGCTACGCCGACCTCGTCGTGGTCGGCCAGAGGGACCCGGAGGGAACCATAGGGAGCGTCTACGACCTCGCCGAGGAGCTCGTGATGATGGCCGGCCGGCCGGTGCTCGCGGTGCCCTACGCCGGGGAGTTCAAGAGCTTGGGCGAGCGCGTGCTGGTGGCCTGGGACGGCTCGCGCGAGGCCGCCCGCGCGGTCCACGACGCGCTCCCCATCCTGGAGCGGGCCAAGGAGGTGGTGGTCTACCGCGTCAACCCGCCCGAGGCCGGCCATATCCCGGCCGCCGACGTGGCCGCGCACCTGGCCCGCCACGGGGTCAAGGCCGAAGCCCGCCACACCGTCTCGAAGATCCCCAGCGACGAGACCGCGCTCATTGGGCGGCGCTCGATCGGCATCGGCGACCTCTTGCTCTCGGCGGCCATGGACTTCGGCTCCGACCTCCTGGTGATGGGCGCCTACGGCCATTCGCGCATCCGCGAGCTGGTGCTGGGCGGCTCCACCCGCTACATCCTCCAGCACATGACGATCCCGGTGCTGATGTCGCATTAGGGGCGCGCAACCCCGCGACGGGGATCGCGCGCCCGCCCTGCCACGGCCGCACGGCCGCGGGTCCCTCCCTCTCTCGCAAACCGGGGGAGAGGGGCGGTATCCGCTTTGCCCCCGATTTCGTCTGCTTGACCTCAGGGAGCGGACCATCCCGGCGGTGCCGCCGGACTTCCGATTCTGACCCAAAGCAGCCACCTATCCTCCGATTGCTGTCGTAGCTGAGCCTCGGACGCGTTCGAAACATCCTACGAGGCGAACGCTACTGGCGACTGCGTGTCCGCATTGAACGCGTCAACGGCGATTCGGCGCACGATCGCTGACGCGGGCAGCGCGCGGAGCGCCAACCGGCCTGCAAGCTCTCGCGAACGGGCCGGCCACGTATTGACATGTAACGTCATGGGCAGGTGCGGAATAGGGGTGGGGTCCCATGTAGCGCGACGGTGAACAAGTTCATCGTCGACGAACCACCGGATCTCGCATGGATCCCATTCAATGGCGAACCGATGCAAGGCTTTTGATGCGTCGAACCCTAACAGAATGCTAACGGGCGTTCCCCGGTAGCCGTAGTCAAACTGCGCACCCTCGGAACCCGGGTTGTAGAACACGTTGACCAGCAGTCGGTCAGGGCAATTTCCTGTGATCTCGACGTCAATCTCCTGTCGAGGAGAATCGCGGTGTAGGAAGAAGCCTGTCACTAGGCCCGGGACGTTCGTCGCTTGCAGCGTGACTTCGAAGCGCCCAAACAGGAATCTACCTCGGCTTGAAACCGCCGCCGCGCTAAAGTTCCGAACGCCAAGCGGCTCCTCGATGACCGCGAGTAAAAGACCGCCACTCGGTTGCGGGGTAACGTTGGCCAGACGAAACATTCCAAGGTTTCCGGGAAACGTGTCGTTTCGCACTAGCCACCGCACCGGCTGGATATCAGCGAGATCGTCCTCAAAGCGCACGCGCGATGAGGCGGATGAATCCAACTGATCGAACGCGCTCGCGCTGATTCCCGCCCAACCGGCGCGCTGTTTCACGACCCACGGTGACCGGTCGTGCCGAAGCCGCATTGCTGGGCGAGCTGTTAGCGTGTCGACCGGGGCGCGCCGAAGCCTTCGCTGCCCAATATCCCGAACAGCCGGGTAGGGCTCGCTCGGGGGCGCGAGTCTCAAGTGCTCGCAAATCGCACGCCAAGTGTTGGCGTTTTCACCATGTAAACGAAGTACGTCTGCCCCTTCCAGCTCATCCAGCACACCTCCACCTCGTCGTGCAGCGGTGCCCGCTACGTCGTTGATCACGATGAACTTGGCGCGCGGATAGCGCTGTGTGAGCACGCGAACATACGGCGTCAGCGATCCGATGTTGACATAGGCGTCGAAAACGCGATCGGTGCGGCCAGCGAGAAGGCTTTCCATCTCACATTCCGGAATCCGGTCAAAATCGCTGCAACAGCGATAGCCAAGCATCGAGAGGCCCATAGCGAGCGATGACAACCCAGTCCCCGGGATTCCGAACGCGAACACTGGAGTGTGGGTCGGCCGTCGCTGAAAAAGCGCCGCGTCACCGCCGTCGAGGACGCCGATCCGGCTCAGCATCGGCAGGATCGAGTATGAATTCGTCGAGTTGAGATCGAGACGCTGGTGGATCACCGGGCGGCGTAATGCCCGAACGTCCATCTCTCGGAACTTGTGATTGATCCAGAGGTCAAGGGGACCGCGACACGGAAGAAGCCCAAGCAGCATCTGCGCGCCTTTCTTCGACAACACATACCCGGACATGTACCAGAGGCCGCGTTCCGGCCGAAACACGCTCTTTGAGATCAGTTCTTTTGGAGCACCGTGGCGTACCTCCTTGTAGGACAGGTACAACATATCGAACGCAGGGCTGGTGCGCTCGGCGGCTTCCATCTCGCGCCAAGCCTGATCGACAAGCATCCCAAAGCTACGCTCGAACCAGACGTCGTCCTCGAGTACAAGGGCATAGGGGGCATCGGACTGTGCAATCGTTTTCCAGACACTGATATGCGAGACTGCAACGGCGACTTCTGCGTCACTCATCCTAATTGGGCGCTCCAAGTCGAATGCATCTGGGACAGCGTGTGGTTGCGGTTCAACGAACAACTGGTCGCCAAGCGTGTAAAAGGGCTCAACGTCAATGGTACCAAACAATTCGTGTGGATTGGCCTGCGCATCGCATGCGGAGTAACGAACGACTCGCTCTGACAGCGATTTGCAGGCCGCGTCTACGATGCGGTCGAGCTCGCGACGCACGGCAGTCCAGCGGTCCGGTTGCCTGTCCAAGTTGATGACGAAAATCGGGCCGATGCCGGGTTGCTGACCGTCAGGGGACGACATGAACGCAAGGCACTGTTGCCGCGGCAGGTGGATTCGGTATTGCAGAAACAGTGAATACAGAAGGCGCGATGCCACGCGTAGGGGTTTCGAAAGGTTCATTCGGGAACTACGTGCCGTTAGGACAGAGCTTCTGTTGATTGGAGAGTCGCCAATTTCTGGCATCGTTGCGGTAGCTCAATGGCCATCTTGAGACGGCAAATGAATCCCAGTCCCGCAATATCATCAGGTCGCTTTCGACACGTCCCAAGGTGGTACCAAAATCGAAAATCGACTTAGAAAGATTTCCCGGGCCGGTCGTCGACTGAATTTCCAGCAAATCGTCCTTGCCGGCGAACCCGAGAAGACTTGTTGCCCGGCTGATCGCATATTCGATGATTGGATGCCCTGGGCCTGCAATGAGTGGATTGTTATTGAAGTAGAAAATCCAACTCGAGGCGTAAGCATCAGCACGTAGGAACACGGATTGGTTCACCATTGTTCCAGAAAAGATGTCGTAGCACAGGGGTTGCGCCTTCAGCCGACCGTCGTCAAACAAACAACCAATGTCTGTACAAACGCAGACGTCGTCTGCATCGACATAGAGGCCACCTTCGACGTACAAGTAGCAGAGCCGGAAGTAGTCGGCCAGCATCGCCGGGTGGTAGCAACGATCAAAGGCGCGCTCGTGGCGAGCGCCCAACGAGCGACCGATAAACGCCTTCCCGCTACGCTCGTCGAACAATCGATGCCTATAGCCCTTCGTCTCCCAGCGGGCCCAAGAGGCAATGCAGTCTTTGACGTCCTCTGGCAACTGTCGTGGGTTGCGCCAAAACTGCACGATCGTTCTGGGCGTGCCTTGCACGTACCGTTGCTTGATGGGCTGCTGATCGAACGGGCTTTGCACCAGCTTTCTGATGAACTCTGAGCGCTGTCGATGGTGCTCGGGAGAGTCGGGTTCCTGATGCATCTAGATTACTGTTTAGTTATTGAGTACTTTCGATTTTGTCAGCGGCGCTCTCATCCCACAACGGAGCGAAGAAGTCCACTGAGTCGATGCCTCACTCGATACCGCAGAAAACCGAAGCCTGTGCAAGCACAACTGAACCCGCCTCGTTTGATGTTGATCGAGGCCTTCCTGCCATCGCCGGCCAGTTATGGCGACTGCCGTTGTCTCCTTCTGGCTAATAGCCGTAGTTCGGAGGACTACTCGTGCAGGTCCGCTTCACCTCTGGAAGCCGACATCGGTGAACCGTTTTCCAGAACCGTCGACAACGCGGTTTATTTGTCCGCGCCCTAGCCCCCTTCGCCCCGCCTACCTCCGCCAGTCGCTCACCGGCTCGTAGCCCAGCGCCTGGCGGGCGTGGGCGATGTCGTAGATCGCGGCCTGGGGGTTGTCCTGGTAGAGCTCGGGCCTTCGCACCTCAGGGACATGGCCGAAGCGATGCTCGACGAGCTCGAGGGTGGGCCGGGGCGATAGGGTATCGGCGGCGCTGACGAAAAAGGTGTCGAAGGGCGGGCCCTCGCGCTCCAGCGCCAGGCGGAAGGCCCGCGCCACGTCCTCGGGCTCGACGTAGGACCACAGGTCCGAGTGCGCGATGTCGCCGCGCTCGGCGATCTCGTGGCGCTGCTCGGGAAACAGGATCAGGGTCGGGCGCAGTGCCACCACCTCGATGCCGCCACGCCGGGCGAAGCTCGCGCCGCTCGCCTCGCCGAGCTGCTTCGACAGGCTATAGGGATCGGTGGGGCACAAGCGGTGGGCCTCGTCGACCGGCAGATAGAGCGGCGGGCGCTCGCCCTTCTGATAGCAGAGCCCGGTGGCGCACTCGCTCGAGCACAGCACCACCTTGGCGATGCCGCTCTCGTAAGCCGCCTGCAACACGTTCCAGGTGCCCTGGACGTTGGTCCCGAACACCACCTCGGGCGCGGCGTTGCGGGGGCTGGGGATGGCGGCGAGGTGAATCACCGCGTCGTGGCCCCGCAGCACCCGCTTGAGCCCCTCGAGGTCGAGGATGGAAGTGTCGGAGAAGCCCACTTGCTGGCGCGGCGGGCGGAGGTCGACCACGGTGACGTCCGAGCGCCCCTCAAGCTCGTCGACCACGTAACGGCCGAGGCGGCCGCCGCCCCCGGTCACCACGACCTTTTCGAACTGCGCCATTGCTCTCCCTCCCCGCTCAAGCCCGCAGCCGGGCGATGCAGTCGATCTCGATCTGGCCCGCGCCGAGCACCCCGGTGACGCCGACGCAGGTCCGCGCCGGCAGCCGCCCGGGCGCGAAGTAGCTCTGGTAGACCGCGTCCATGCGCGCCGCCTGGCCGAGCTCGGTCATGTAGACGTTGACCCGCACCAGGTCGGAGAAGTCGAGCCCAAGGCGGCCGAGCACGGCGCCAAGCAGCTCCATCACCACCCGGGTCTCGTCCTCGATGTCGCCGAGCTCGACGGCGCCGTCGAGCGCGTCGCTGGCGATCTGTCCGGCGAGGAAGGCGTAGGCGCCGTCCGAGACGGCGTGGCTGAACGGCACCTCGGGCGCCGCCGCGGCGGCCTCGATGTTGACGTACTTGAGCTCCGACATCGTGATCCTCCTGGTTGGAACCGCCCTAATCGCGGTAGCGCACGCCGGGCAGCACGCAGAGCATCTCGTAGAGCAGGTTGGCCGCCACCAGCGAGGTGTTGCCCGAGCTATCGTAGGGTGGCGAGACCTCGACCAGGTCGCCGCCCACGACATCGAGGCCGCGGCAGCCGCGGATGATTTCGAGCCCCTGGGCGCTGGTCAGGCCGCCGATCTCGGGCGTGCCGGTGCCGGGCGCGAAGGCGGGATCGAGGCCGTCGATGTCGAAGCTGATGTAGGTGGGGCCGTCGCCCAATTGCTCGCGGACCTCCGCCATCAGCGGCTCGAGCGAGCGGTTCCAGCAATCGCCGGCCTCGACCACGCGGAAGCCCTGGGCGCGCGGCCAGTCGAAGTCGTCGGCGGCGTAGCCGGTGGCCCTGAGGCCGATCTGCACCACCCGCGCGCCCTCGATCAGGCCCTCCTCGACGGCGCGGCGGAAGGGGGTGCCGTGGGTCACGCGCTCGCCGAACATCTCGTCGTTGACGTCGGCGTGGGCGTCGACGTGGACCAGGCCGAGGGCGCCGTGCTTCTTCTTCATCGCCCTCAGGATGGGCAGCGTGATGGTGTGGTCGCCGCCCAGCGCCAGGGGCCGACAGCCGTGGCCGAGGATCTCGTCGAAGGCGGCCTCGATGATTGCGATGCTGGCGCCCAGGTTGAAGGTGTTGATGGCGACGTCGCCCACGTCGGCCACCCTCAGGCTGTCGAAGGGCGCCGCCCGTGTGGCCATGTTGTAGGGCCGCAACAGGCTCGATTCGGCGCGGATCTGGCGCGGCCCGAAGCGGGCACCGGCGCGGTTCGAGGTGCCGATGTCGAAGGGGACGCCGATGAAGCAGGCGTCGAGGCCGGCGGCGTCGGCCTGGGCCGGCAGGCGCATCATGGTGGCGGGCCCGCCGAAGCGGGGCATCTCGTTGCCGCCCAGAGGCTGGTTGGTTTCGCTGGCCATGGCGCGCTCCCGATCGCCGGCGGATGAGTTTCAGCCCCGCATGCTAGAGCGGTTCCGCCAGGATCGGAACCGCTCTAGATTCTTTTCGCTCACGGCAGCGGACCCAAGGGTCCGCGGCAAGGGGCACGAGTCGGGGCGGGCGCGCCGGAGGGCCGGCGGGCCCGCGCCGGGCCCGCCAACGCTGCTCTGGCGCCCCACGACCGGGGGTCGTAGGATATCGGGCGATGGCACCGCGACGCCGGCCCTCGGGCAGCGAAGGGGAGGGATGAAGAAGCGCACCTGGATCCTCATCGCCGACGGCGCGCGGGCGCGGATGCTCTTGAACGAGGGCCCGGGCAGCGGGCTCAAGCCGGCCATCGACACCGAGTGCGAGGCCGATCACCGGCGCCGGTGCGAGATCGGCGGCGACCGCCCCGGCCGGGTCCACGAGAACGCCGACACCATTGGCCACGCCTATGCCCCCCGGGTCGACGGGCACGAGTTCGACGCCCGGGTGCCGATGGCGCCGCCCAAGACGCTGGGCGTGCTGCGGGCATCGCCGGCCAAGGGCTCGCGGGCCAAGGCCGGCGCCGAGCCCGGCAAGGACCTGGTCAACCTGCCGCTGCACGACCTCCCCTCCCGCCTCGTAGAGGCCCTGAGGCGCTAAGTCCGGCGCGGCACCCCCTTTTGACACCACATCGAGGACCCCAGCCATGACGGTCGAGGAACCGCCCTTCACCATCGGCATCGAGGAAGAGTACTTCCTGGTCGAGCGCGAGAGCGGAGAGGCGATCCGCGAATCGCCGCCGACCATGCTGGCGGAATGCGAGGCCCTGCTCGAGGGCCAGGTCACGCCCGAGTTCCTGCAATCCCAGATCGAGGTCGGCACCCGGGTCAGCGCCACCGTGGCGGCGGCGCGCGACGATCTCGCCCACTTGCGGAGGACCATCTCGGGCGTCGCCGAGCGCCACGGCCTCGCCATCATTGCCGCCTCGACCCATCCCTTCGCCACCTGGACGAGCCAGAAGCGCACCGACAAGGAGCGTTACGACGTCCTGGCGCGCGACATGCAGGCCGTGGCGCGCCGCCTGATGATCAGCGGCATGCACGTCCACGTCGGCATCGGCGACGACGACCTGCGCATCGACCTCATGGATCAGGCGACCTACAGCCTGCCCCACTTGCTCGCGCTGACCACCTCGTCGCCGTTCTGGCAGGGCCACAACACCGGGCTCATGTCCTATCGCATCGCGGTTTGGGACTCGATGCCGCGCACCGGGCTGCCGGAACACTTCGACAGCTTCGGCGAGTATCAGCGCCACCTCGACGTGCTGATCGACACCGGCCGGATCGAGGACGCCACCAAGATCTGGTGGGACGTGCGCCCCAGTCATCGCTTCCCGACGCTGGAGATGCGCATCGCCGACATGTGCACCCGCCTCGACGACGCGGTCTGCGTGGCGGCGCTCAACCTGTGCTGGCTGCGGCTCTTATACCGCCTGCGCCTCGACAACCAGCGCTGGCGCCGCTACTCGGCCTTCCTCATCAACGAGAACCGGTGGCTGGCCCAGCGCTACGGCTTCGACAAGGGGCTGATCGACTTCGGCAAGGGCAAGATCGTGCCCTGCGCCGAGCTCATCGAGGAGCTCATCGAGTTGGTGGCGCCCGACGCCGAGCACTTCGGCTGCTCCGCTGAGGTCGCGCACGCCCGCACCATCCTCGAGCGCGGCACCAGTGCCCACTGGCAGCTCAGGACCTACGACGAGGCCACGGCCGCCGGCGCCAGTAACGAAGAGGCGCTCAAGGCCGTGGTCGAGATGCTGGTGCGCGAGACCATGCACGGGCTTTAGGGCCACGCGGGGAAATGGCCGGATCGATCGGCCGGGCGTAAGATGGCGGGCTCGAAGTTCCCTGGGGCCGGGAGGCATTGGTGACCACGGAGGAGGTGCAGCGGCGGCTGGCCGCGATCCTCGTCGCCGACGTGGTCGGCTACAGCCGCCTCATGCGCGCCGACGAGGAAGGCACGCTCAGCGCGCTCAAGGCCCATCGCCGGGAGCTGATCGACCCCAAGATCGCGGACCACCACGGCCGGGTTGTGAAGACCACGGGAGACGGCATGTTGGCCGAGTTCCCGAGCGTGGTCGACGCGGTGCGCAACGCCCTCGACATCCAACAGGGAATCGCCGCCCGCAATGCCAACGTACCCGAGGATCGGCGGATCGAGTTTCGTGTCGGCATCAACCTGGGCGACGTGATCGTCGAGGGCGACGACATCTACGGCGACGGGGTGAACATCGCGGCGCGGATGGAGGAGTTGGCGGACCCCGGCGGCATCTGCATGTCGGCGAGTGTCCACGAGCAGGTCCGCCACAAGTTGGACCTCGACTTCGAGGACATGGGCGAGTTGGAGGTCAAGAACATCGCCGAGCCGGTGCGCACCTGGCGGGTGCGGATCGGCGGCGGCCAGGGCCCAGGCGACCCCCGCGCCGAGGGCGACCGCGGCAGGCTCGCGCTTCCCGACAAACCATCCCTCGCCGTGCTCCCGTTCGACAATTTGAGCGGCGATGCCGAGCAGGAGTACTTCGCCGATGGCATGACCGAGGACATCATTACCCTGCTCTCTCGCTCCCCCGGCTTCTTCGTCATCGCCCGCAACTCGTCCTTCGCCTACAAGGGTCAGGCGGCCGACGTGCGGCGCGTGGCCCGCGAGCTCGGCGTGCGTTACGTGCTGGAGGGCAGCGTCCGCGCCGCGGCGCAGCGCATCCGGGTGACCGCCCAGCTCATCGATGCGGTCACCGGCAACCACATCTGGGCCGAGCGCTACGACCGCGAGATGTCGGACATCTTCGCGGTCCAGGACGAGGTGGCGCAGGGGATCGTGGGTGCGCTGGCGCCCTATCTTCTCGAGGCCGAGGCCGAGCACGCCCGGCGCCAACCGCCGGCGAATGTCGACGCCTGGGGCTTGGCCGTCCGCGCCTGGGTGAAGTACCACAGCTCGACGGCGGACGACATGGCCGAGGCGCTCGCCCTCGCCCGCAGGGCGGTAGCGGTCGAGCCTGACTATGCATTCGCTCATGGGGTCCTCGCGCTCGCCCTCAGCTACTCTTCCTACGCGCTGTGGACCGAGGATTGGTATCGCTATGCGATCGAGTCGGTCGCCGAGGCCGACCGGGCGGTGGCGCTCGACAACGACGATCCGCTCGTCCTCCACGCGGCCGGAGCGACGTTCTGGGCCCTGGGCCAGTTCAAGAAGGCGTCCAGGTTTCTCGAGCGTGCGGTCGAGTTGGATCCGAACATGGCGTCGGCGTGCGCCGTGGGCGGGGCATTACTCGGAATCCTGGATCGCCCCGACGACGGCCTCCGGCTGGTCGAGCGGGCCATCCGTCTCAGCCCGCGCGATCCGGCGATGCACGTGCTCCTGTTGCACCTCGCGTTTTGCCACTTCTTCGCCGGGCGTTACGCCGAGTGGGAGATGGTCGCGGAACGCATGATCCGGACCAAGCCGGACTATCCGGAAGCCTATCTGCACCTCGGCGCGGCGCTCGCGGAGCAGGGGCGGGCCGAAGAGGCCCGCGCCGCCATCGACAGGGCACGCAAGCTCAACCCCAAGCTCTCGCTCGAGATCTACCGCCGCCCGCGCGCCGAGGGCAACCGCTGGGGCGACTACGTCGCGGCCCTGAAGAAGGCCGGCCTGCCCGAGCGAGCGCCCGCCGCCTAGAGCGGTTCCACATTGATCGGAACCGCTCTAGATTCTTTTCGCTCACGGCAGCGGACCCAAGGGTCCGCGCCTGCGCGGGCGCGCCGGAGGACCGGCGGGCCGCGGTCGCGGCCTGAGAGCGATTCCAATTGACCTGGAATCGCTCTAGCCGATCATGCTGTAGCCGCCGCTCACGCTCAGCACCTGGCCGGTGACGTTGCCGGCCGCAGAATCGGAGGCCAGGAACAGCACCGCGTTGGCCACGTCGGTGGGCTTGCCGAGCTTCTTGAGCGGCATCGAGGCGGCGATCTTGGCGAACTGCTCCTCGGTGAACATGTCGTCCTTGTTGGTCCACATGCTGGTCGAGCCGACCTCGTCGTCGCTCTCGGGGAGGGTGATGCCGGGGCACACGGTGTTGCAGCGGATGCCGTAGCGCCCGTTCTCCTTGGCGATGGTCTTCATGAAGCTGTTGATCGCCGCCTTGACGCCGCCGTAGACCGCCTCCCGGGCCTCGCCCTGGCGGCTGGCGTCCGAGCTCAGCGAGACGATGGCGCCCTTCTGGTTGGGAATCATGGTGTCGAGCACCGTCCGCGTGCAGTTCAGCACGGCGACGTAGTTGATCTGGATGATCTTGTTCCAGAACTCGGGCGTGGTCTGGGTGAAGAACATGAGCTGGTCCCAGCCGACGCAGTTGGCCAGGATGTCGATGGTGCCGTACTTGTCGACCGCCGCCGCCATCATGGTCTCGACCTGACCGAGGTCGGTGACGTCGGTCTCGATGAACTGGATGTCGCCCGCGCCGGCCTGGCGCGCCACCTCGACCACCCGTTCGCTCTGCTCCGCGTCGAGGTCGCCCATGGTGACGTTGGCGCCTTCGGCGACGAAGCCCAGGGTGATGGCGCGGCCGATGTTGGAGGCCCCGCCGGTGACGACGACCGATTTTCCCTCGTGTCCAAGATCCATTGCTCTCGTTTCCCTTGCGATCGGTTGGTCAGCTGTTGCGCTTTGGCCGAGCCCCTTCGCCAAGCCTAACGTAAGTGGCGGCGCGAACCTAGCCGGCGGCGCCCTCTTCCAGGCTCATCTCGGGCGCTCGAGGAAGCGCCGCATCAGCGCCTTGGGCTCGTCGCCGCGGTAGGCCTCGACGAAGGCCTCGATGCCGCGCTCGATGGCCTCGCCGAGCGGCAGGCGCTCCCACTCCCGGAGCAATGCCTTCTGCGCCCGGAGCGCCCCCGGCGCGGCGGCGAGCAGCGCCACGAGCCAGTGCTCGAGGGCGGCGTCGAGCTCGGCGGCCGGCGCCACCCGCTCCACCAGGCCGCAGGCCAGGGCGTCGGCGGCGCCGATCGTCTCGGCCGTGAGCACCAGCTCCCGCGCCTTGCCCCAGCCAACCAGGCGGGGCAGCAGCGCCGCCTCGATCACCGAGGGGATGCCGACGCGGACCTCGGGCATGCCGAAGCGGGCATCCGACGCCGCCAGGCGCAGGTCGCAGGCCGCCGCCACCTCGAGGCCGCCGCCCAGGCAGTAGCCCTGGATGCGGGCGATCACCGGAACGGGCAGCTCGCGCAGCGCCCGGCAGACCTGGTGCAGGGTGGTGATGAAGCGCCGCGCCGTGTCGGGCTCGAGGCCCGCCATCTCGGCGATGTCGGCGCCGCCGATGAAGGCGCGCTCGCCGGCCCCGGTGAGCACGCAGGCACGCAAGCCCTGGTCCTCGGCCAAATCCGCGAGCTTGTCGCGGAGCTCGACGCAGAGCGCGCTCCCCAGCACGTTGAGCTTGGCCTGGTTGTCGACCGTGAGCCAGGCCACGCGCCCGTCCTCGCGCTCGACCACCTCCTGACGGACGGTCGGGATCTGATCGCTCATGCTTTCACCCTTGAAGGATTCTCGGCGGCCATCGGTCGCGCCTGCGATCGGGGGATAAATTAGAAAAATATATGATCAATTCTCTTTATTAGGGTGTCGCAAGGGCGTAGGGTGATGGCGCCTTGTCCGTCCCCGGAGGAGACCATGAAACGCATCGCCTGTGCCATCCTCTTCGGCCTGCTGCTCTCCACAGCCCCTGTGGCCCCCGTGGTCGCCGGGTCCGAGCCCGCCGCCGCCGCCGCCGACGCTTGCGGCAAGATCGCGGCGGCGGCTGATGCGCCGGCGAGCGTCGCCACGGTCCCGAATGGGCTCGTCGCGAATGGGCTCGTCGCGGCCGCCTGCTGCAAGGTGTGCCGCAAGGGCAAGGCGTGCGGGGATTCGTGCATCAGCCGCGCCAAGACCTGCTGGAAGGGACCGGGATGCGCCTGCGACGGCTACGCCCCCGCGGTTCCGGGCCAGGATCCGTCGCTCTAGCGGGCGCGCCGTGGGCGCCGGCCCGCGCTCACCCCAGGTAACCCAAGAGCCGCCACCACAGGTAGTCGAGCGGCATCAGCACCACCAAGGTGAGGGCGGCGAGGGCGAGCGTCAGCTTGGCCGCCTCGGCGGTGCGCACGCCGGCCAGCCTGAGGGCGATGATCAGCGGCGCCAGCTGATAGGGCAGGATCACGTTGGAGAAGGCCAGGACCTCGGTCATCAGCACGGTCATCAGGGGCAGGCCCGAGGCCTCGCCGAGGTCGCCCGCGAGCGGCGTCATCACCGCCGGCAGCCCGGTGAGCAGGGTGGCCAGCCCGATCAGGCTCTGGCCTCCCACCAGGGCGGCGAAGTTGCGCCCCCCGCCGCCGGGCGCGAGGCCGGCGGCTTCGGCCAGGGCCGCGCCCAGCACCTCGCCCAGCCCGCTGGCCGCGACCACCCCGCCGAGGCCCATGATGGCGGCGACGTGGAGCATCGGCGCGAACAGGCGGCCGCTGGTGAGCTCGTCGACCGTCACCAGGCGTAGCCCCGGCGCCAGGCAGGCGAGCGCCGCGGCCATGCCGATCCAGGCCGGCGAGATCCCGTGCCAGGCGTCGGTGAGCCACAAAATGAGGGTCAGCGCGAGGAGGACGGCGAGGCGGCGCTCGTCCGCGCGCGGCGGCGGCGCGGCCGCGCCCGCGGGCGACGGCGCCAGGCGGGCGGGATAGAGCACCAACACCAGCGCCACGAGGACCGCGGCCTTGAGGGCGCCGATGACGGGGAAGTGGAGGGCGAGGTAGGCGGCGTAGCTCGGGGCGGTGCCGTGGACCTGCTCGGCGGCGCCCAGCATCACCAGATTGGGCACGTTCGAGGGCAGGATGGCGAAGCCCGGCAGGATCACGCCGAGCGAGGCGGCGAGCAGGATGCCGGTGCGCCCGGCGCTGCCCTCGGCCAAGCCCAGGCGCTCGGTGAGGGCGACGACGATGGGGACGAAGAGCGCCACCCGCCCCATGCTCGACGGCATGGCGAAGCTCAAGGCCACGCCGACCACGACCACGCCGGCGACCAGGCCCCAATAGGTCGGCGGGAAGAGCCGCGCCATCGAATGGGCGAGCCGCTCGGCGAGGCCCGAGCGGCGCATCGCCTGGGCGATGACGAAGCCGCTGAAGACGAGCCACAGCGCGCCCGAGGCGAAGCCCGAGAAGATCACCGACTGCGGCGCCACCACGAGCAGGTTGGCGGCGAGGAAGAAGCCGAGCGCGGTGAGGTGCTCAGGAATAGCGCCCGCGGCCCACAGGCCGATGGTGGCGATGGTGAGCGCCGCCGCCCGCTGCGCCGCCGGCGCCAGGCCCTCCGGCGCCGGCATCAGCAGCACCACGAGGGCGGCGAGCAGCGCAAGCGCGGCGATGGCTTGAGAGAAACGCATGAGGCGGGCGCCACTCTAGCCGCGCGGCGGCGCCCCGGTCAAAGCGTGGGTGGCGCAGTGCGCGCCCCTTGAGCGGTGCCCGCCATTGTCTCGGCTTCCCCCGGGCCCTACCATGCGCGCCATCGCCGGGCGGTACGGAGGGAGCGGGGGTTGAGCGAGGCGAGCAAGGCAGCCCAAGGCATGGGCGCGGGGGCCGACACCCTCGAGGCGAGCGACATCGCGGTCAGCTTCGAGGGCCTGGCGGCGGTCGACGGCGTCACCATCGCCTTGAGCAGCGGCGAGATCCTCGGCCTCATCGGCCCCAACGGCGCCGGCAAGACGACGCTGGTCAACATCCTCACCGGGTTCCAGAAGCCGAGCCGCGGCCGCGTCACCTTGAGCGGCGTCGACGTCACCGGCTGGCAACCCCACAGGATCAGCCGCAACGGCCTCGCGCGCACCTTCCAGTCGGTGCGCCTGTTCGCCGACCTGCCGGTGATCGAGAACCTCGAGGTGGCCGCCGTCGGCGCGGGTCTGAGGCGTCGCGAGGCGCGGCGCCGGGCGCTCGAGATCCTCGAGTGGATGGACTTCGCGCACAAGGGCCAGGACCTCGCGGGCACCCTTCCCTTCGGCGAGGAACGCCGCGTCGGCATCGGCCGGGCGCTCGCCATGGAACCCAGGTTCGTGCTCTTGGACGAGCCCGCGGCGGGGCTCTCGGACGCCGAATGCGACGACCTGATGGGGCTCATCTCGCGCATCCCCGAGGACTTCGATTGCGGCGTGCTGTTGATCGAGCACAACATGCGCGTGATCATGGGCGCCTGTCACCGCATCCACGTGATCGACAGCGGCCGCACCATCGCCGAGGGCACGCCCGACGAGATCCAGCGCGATCCCCGGGTCATCCAGGCCTACCTCGGCACCAAGTCGGAGCGCTGAGCTGCTCGAGATCGACGACATTCACGTCAGCTACGGCCGCGTGCCGGCGGTGCGCGGGGTCTCGGTGCGCGTCGAGCGCGGCGAGATCGTCTGCGTCGTCGGCCCCAACGGCGCCGGCAAGTCGACCACGCTCCACACCATCGCCGGGACGCTGGCGCCGAGCGCCGGCGCGGTGCGCCTCGACGGCCGCTCGATCCTCGGCCAGGCGCCCGAGGCCATCGCCCGCATGGGCCTCTCGCTGGTGCCCGAGGGGCGCCACGTCTTCACCCAGCTCAGCGTCGAGGAGAACATCCGCCTCGGCACCCAGATGCGCGCCGACCGGGGCCAGATCGAGGGCGACTTCGAGCGCGTGATCAACACCTTCCCGTTCCTGCGCGAGCGCCTTAGGGCGCCGGGCGGCAAGCTCTCGGGCGGCGAGCAGCAGCAACTGGTGATCGCCCGGGCGCTGATGACGCGCCCCCGCATCATGCTGCTGGACGAGCCCTCGCTGGGCCTGGCGCCGATGGTGGTCGACACCGTCTACGGCATCCTTCAGGCGTTGCGCGAGGACGGCATCACGCTCCTGGTGGTCGAGCAGAGCACCCACCGGGCGCTCGAGAACGCCGATCGCATCTACGTCATGCGCTCGGGCGAGATCGCGCTCGCGGGCAGCGCGGCCGAGCTCAGCGACGAGGAGCTCGAGCGCGCGTACTTCGGCTACGAGGGCGCCGCCGCGGCCCGCTTCTGAGGCCGCGCGTGCCACCCGCCCGCCGAGGATATGTCCTCATAAAACCGTGGTTTTAATTTTTTGTCACCAATGTTCGCAGTCAGCCGCGACGCGGACACTGTGGACGAGATTGGTTTATGCCTGCAAGTTGAGCCATCTCCGACGTTCAAGTTTCGCCAGCGTCAGAGCAACAAAGGCTGCTGATTGCCGTCCACATCTCTGACCTTATCCCAGAAATCCAACGCAAGCTCACGCCGTGCGGCGAAAGCAAGCAAATACAAGCGTTGCTTCATGGTACCAACGATAAGTTCAGCCGTCTCTGTAGTGGCCATGGACTCCGCCATCAATAAGCCTCTCCAGTACTCCAAATACTTTGCGCGGATCAAATTGTGAGAACGCGATACGTCCACGTGCTCGCGCCAACCAGGTGCGAAGCTATCAAGAGGAGAGTTCTTACTTTCGATGTAGCGTTGAAGATTGCGCTGTAAATCCTGGATACTGACGTGAATCAAGACATCCATTCGCTTAAGTCTCGCCAGTTTACGAATGATGCCGAAGGGCAAATCTCCAAGATTGTAGGGATCCAAAAACGCAAAATGCAACGCATTAGGGTCCAACTTTGAAATCACACGATCTACGGTTTCAATCGCTGGACCAGTTTCTGCAAATACCGGGGCGCCGACCTTACTCAACCGAACTTCCACGGCTTCTGACAACTTAGGATTAGCGTCCGCAACGTGAATTTGTGTGAATGGGGCGCCCCCATTGACAGCTTCATGCCACGCTAACAAGGGACTTCCGTCGATCGCCTGCACTTCATCGCGGACACGCACGCGACCCGGCCCAGAGTATAGATCAATGAACGTAGCGCCAGCCTTGCCGCTCCCTATGAACTTCGCTCGCACCGATCGGCTGATTCCAACATATCTTGCCAATCGAACGTGCTTGTCCTGCACCCACGGCCCAACCTTCTCCCGAAGGTATCCATCTTCATCGAGCTCATACGCTTGCAGTCTGGAGGCTTCGACCATCAGGATAGATACACTTAGGCGACAGCAGCTTGCTTGTGTTGTATCGGAAAATTGTCCCAGGTTCGCCCATCGAGTTCGCGGCCGGTCTTGGCTTTGTTCTTACCGCCCCATTGCTTGAAGAAAAAAGCGGTACCGGACTTACGACAAGCCGTCTGAATTTCGTTGACCCATTGCCGATCCATAGGCCGCGCCCCTGGACCCGACTCACCCCCAACAATCGCCCATTCGATGCCTGTTAGATTCGCAGTGCCAACGGATCCGATCAGCGGTTCGAATGAGACAAACCGCACGGTGGCCTTCACTCGACGCAGTTTCTCGATGCGCGAAATGTAATCGGCATTTTCCACGCTAGTCCCAAGCCACACGTTACCAAGCTCAGGAAAATCTTCGCATAGCGTTGCCATCCGCCCGGGACGCTTTGTAAGGATCTGAAACGTATGCCAGTGTGCCTGGGCCATCACCTCCCAGACTTGCCTTACAAATCCTACCGAGACCTTTTCCTGAAAGAGGTCCGACATGGAATTTACAAAGACCATCCTCGGCTTCTTCCACTTCAAAGGCGCAGCAAGCCCGTTACGGTCCAAATTCACCTTACCGGTCCATACACTTCGGCCACCCGACCGCCTCGTGAGGCCAACGTACTTCTCTGTCCCCATCGCTTCGAGCCGCGCGGCCATTCGCATCGCATAGCAATTGCTGCAGCCGGGCGAAACTATCGTGCAGCCAGCAACCGGATTCCAGGTCGCGTCTGTCCACTCGATCGAGGTCTCGGACATGGGCACATTCCTCAACTCTTGGATAACGGGAGAATCAATGCGCGGGCTTCATTGAATCAGCTGTGCACACTTTAGTCACGTCTATTCGGAGGGACCGTATAGCGCAATATTCCGAGGACCGCTCAGCGCCTGGAAGCGGCCATCGGTGATGCGTTTTCCACAGCCGTCCACACATGAGTACACGCCTTAAGCCCCGGGCGCGCCCCGCGCGGCGGCGCCGAAGGGCCAGGGAATCTCCCGCCCCGCCATGATGCCCGACGGCCGGAAGATCAGGATCAGCAGCATCACCAGGGCGACGCCGAGCTCCTGGGCGCCGAGCGGCACCGAGAGGGTGAGGAGCCCGAGATCGACGCCGACCTCGAGCAGGCGCAGGAGCTCGGCCATGGTCGAGACCACGACCACGCCGACGAGCGCGCCCGAGAGGCTGCGCTGGCCCCCCACGATCAGCATCGCCAGCAGAATGAAGGTGGTGCTGAGCCAGAAGTTCTTGACCGCGATCGAGCCCAGGAAATGGGCCTGCAAAACGCCGCCCAGGCCCATGAAGAAGGCGCTGAGCACGAAGGCGACGAGGCGCATGCCGGGAATGTTGATGCCCGCCGCCCGGGCCGCGAACTCGTCCTCGCGGGCCGCGCGCAGCGCCAGCCCGAAGCGCGTGAGCTGGTAGCCATAGGCGACGAACAGCGCCACCACCACCCAGCCCAGCGCCACCCACATGTCGACGTAGAGCGGCACCCCCGGCAGGGTCGCCGCGCCCATCGTCCAGGGGTCCCAGTTGGTGTAGTAGGTCACGAACATGCCCATCACGGCGAGCGTGGCGATGCTGGCGGCGATGCCCGAGAGCCGCATGATGGGGATGCCGACGATCAGCGCCGCCAGCGCCGCCAGGCTCGCCGCCGCCAGCGCCGAGGGCAGCACCGGGTACTGGTGCTCGGCGAGGATCGCCGGCAGCTTCAAAGCAAAGCTCTTCTTGAAGGGGGTCAGCGTGAGCCAGGCGGTGCCGTACGCGCCCACCAGCATGAAGGTGACGTGCCCGAAGGAGAGGATGCCCGAGTTGCCGATGAAGATGTAGAGGCCGATCACCAGCACCGCCCGGATCAGGGCGTCGGTCACGGTGCGCGCCAACACCCCATCGCCGCTCGCCCACACCGCCACCACGATCGCGAGTAGCGCCAGGCTCAGTGCGAGCGGCGGCCAGAACAGCCGCGCCGCCGCCGCAAACCGGTTGGCGCCCGTCATCTACACCTTCTCCTCGATCGACTTGACCTTGACCAGGCCCGAGGGCCTGAGCAGCAGGATGACCAGGATCATGGCGTAGACCCAGACGTCGCGGTTGGGCCGCATGTCGATCGGCAGCACGACCTGGAAGACGACGCTGGCGACGCCGACCACGAAGCCTCCCAGCACCGCGCCCGTGAGGCTCCCCATGCCGCCCACCACCGTGGCCACGAAGGCGAACAGTACCAGCGGGATGCCCATGTGGAACGAGAGCACCCCGGTCTGGGCCACGTACAGGAGCGAGACCGCGGCGGCCAGGAAGCCGCTGATGGCGAAGGCGGCGGCGATCACCAGGTTGGCCCGCACGCCGAGCAGGCGCGCCATCATGAAGTCCTCCGAGGCCGCGCGCATCGCCACGCCCAAGGGCGTGCGGCGCAGGAACAGCACCAGGAGCACGAGCAGCGTGATGGTCACGGCGATGGTGATGATCTGCAATTTCGGGATGCGGAAGCCGGCGATGACGACGGGCTCGACCAGACCGGCCCAGATGTTCACCGCCTTGGGCCGGCCGCCGTAGATCATGATCACGGCGTGCTCGAAGAAGAAGCTCAAGGCGAACGAGGTGATCAGGAGCACCGAGGGCTCGGCCCGGCGCAGGGGCCGGAAGGCGAGGCGCTCGGAGGCCACGGCCAAGAGGACGATGAGCAAACAGACGGCCCCGACCAGCAAGGGCGCCGGCCAGGCGCCGATGAAGAGCGTCGCCGTCACCGCGCTCGAGGGCACGATCAGGGCGTAGCCGCCGATCATGATGAAGTCGCCGTGGGCGAAGTTGATCAGCCGCATGACGCCGAAGATGAGGCCGATGCCGAGTGCCGTGAGGGCGAACAGGCTGCCCAGCGCCACGGCGTCGATGGCGTTCTGAATCAGGCTCGCCACTTAAGCTCCGCCCCCATTGCCCGGCCCGTTACCCGATGCCCGTGCCGGGCCGCTCGCCGCCCGCCGCCGGCGGGCCGCGCCTCGGGCGCCATGAAGCGCGGCGAAGATGGGCCCTAGCGAATCCGCTCGGGTCAGTAGAGATCGGCCCGGAACTTGGGGAAGATCAGCTGCAGCGCCGGCGGATCCTCGACGGTCAGGGTGTCGGCATGGCTGCCCTTGCCGTTCTGGATCTGGATCACCGCCATGGGGTGCACCAGGTCGATGTGCATGTCGGGCGTAAAGGTGGTGGCGCCCCACAGCAGCGTCTGCTTGTCGAACTTGTTGAGCTCGGCGAGCACGGCGTCGTTGTCGAGCGAGCCCGCCCGCTCGGCGGCGATCTTGAAGGCCTCGACGACGCTGTAGCCGTTCAAGGGGAACGAGGAATCGGGCGCCCCGAACTTACTTCGATAGCGCTCGAAGAAGGCGTTCACCTCGGGCCTCGGGTCGTCGCCGTACATCGATCCGAAGGTCACCGCGTAGTGGTCGGAAAGACCCGGCACGCCCTCGACCCAGTAGTCGCCGTCCATCGAATCGCCGCCGATGATGGGAACGTCGATGCCGGCGCCGCGGATCTGGCGGATGGCGCTCACCGCGCCCGGGTTGTAGGAGCACAGCATCAGCACCTCGGGCTCGCCCTTCTCGGCGGCGGCGCTCTTGTAGCGGGTAATCTGCGAGGCGATCGAGGCGTCGTCCTGCATGAAGGTGTCGACGCCGACGACCTCGCCGCCGAGCTTCTTCCAGTACTCGAGGAAGCCGTGGCAGATGCTCTTGTCGTACTCGATCGAGGCGTCCAAGAGCGCGTAGCCCTTGCGCCAACCCCGCTTCCAGGCGTAGGCCGCGCCGACCGCGCCTTCGCCCTGGCCGAAGATCTCCATGGTGAAGGCGTAGGGGCCGATGCCCTGCACCCCCATCTTGGCGTCCGAGGCGCAGAAGGCGATCGAGACCATCTTCTTGTCGTTGGCGACCGTGGCCGCCGGCGCCCCCATGTCGTAGTCGCACGAGACGACCATGAAGTTGGCGCCCTTGGCGATCACCTCGGCACCGGCCCTGGCGCCCTGGACGGTGTCGGTCTTGGTGTCGGAGATGATCGCCCGGATCGGCTTGCCGAGGATGCCGCCCTTGGCGTTGAACTCCTCGATCGCCATCTGAGCGCCCACCATCGGCGGCCCGTCATAGGCGTTCATCCAGCCGCTCTGGGCGATGGCGAAGCCGATGACCACCTCGTGATCGGCGGCTCGCGCCGTCTCATTGGTCGCGGCCGTGGCCAAGAGCACCGCGGCAGCGAGCGATAGGGATAGCTTACGCATGGTCCTCACCCTCCCGTTTCTGGTGATTTCTCATAATCCGTGGCGGCCCGTTTCCGAAAACCTCAAGAGCCCCGCCGTAACCGATCCGGGCCGGAACCGGTCTCCTCCCTGGTGGGAAACTATATTTCGCGCCCGAGACCGAGTCTAGCGAGCCGGGGCGCCCGCCTCACGCCACCTTCTCGGCCGCCGTCGCTCCTTCGAGCTCGGCGATCACCTGGTCGGTGGTGCGCACCCGGCAGTAGCCCTTGATGCCCCGCTTCGAGGCCTGGTGGCGCTCGTCCGAGTGGGTGGCACAGGCGTCGTCGACCAGGGTCATCATGTAGCCCCGGTCGCAGCCATCGCGGATCGCGGTCTCGACACATTGGTCGGTGACGATGCCCATGGTCAGGATGTACTCGATGCCGAGGTTGTGGAGCACGTAATCGAAGTTGGTCGAGTTGAAGAGGCTCGACGAGGTCTTGGGGATCACGATCTCGTTCGCCAAGGGCGCGAGCTCGTCGATGACCTCCGCGCCCGCCGCGCCCTTGGCCTGGAAGATGCCCGAGACCTTGTAGTCGAGGCCGCGGTCGCGGCCGTCCTGGGTCAGGCATTCGACCACCGTGAAGACGACCTCGACGCCGGCGGCGCGGGAGGCCTCGAGCAGGCGCTGCCCGTTGGGGATCACGATGTTGCGGATGCGCTCCCAGAGGTAGGAATCGTGCGGCTCGGCGGGGCCCTTCTGGGCGTCGTACTCGCCCTTCTGCAGGTCGACCACCAGCACCGCGGTCTTGTCCGGCTCGATCGCGCGCTCGCGGAAGGCGAGGTCGCCCTCGAGGGGGATGGCGTCGATCTCGCTTCGCTTCATGATCGGGGCTCCTTCAGATAGCGGGGTTCGTGGACGTCGGTGGCGGGCTCGGCAAGGCCATCGACATCGGGGTCTTCGAGCGCTTGGCCCAGCACCGCGGCGAGGCGTTGGGCCCACTCGGTCTGGCCTTCAGCCTCGGCGATCAGGTCCTGGCGGATCTCGAACAGGACGTAGGGCAGGCCGCGAGTCTCGGCATGCACCAGCACCGTGTAGTCCTCGTCGAGGGTCACCGGATAGGGCTCGTTCTCGCCCACGTGGAGGGCGCCATCGGCCTTCAGCGCCGCCAGCACCGGCGCCGCCAGGCGGCGGTCGAGGCGGTAGTTGACGCCGACGTGCCAGGGCCGGCGCTGGCCGAGATAGACCGGGGTGAAGGAGTGCACCGCGACCATCGCCGGGGGCTGGGCGCGGCCCAAGCGCGCTTGGGTGAGGCGGTGCGCCGCGTCCTGATAGGGCCAGTAGAAGGCCTCGGCGCGCTCGGCCCGCTCGCGCGCGTCGAGGCCCACGTTGCCGGGCACGTCCACGTCCTCGCTCCGCGTGGTGAAGGCGTCGCCGACGTGGAGCGGGCGATTGCAGTCGATCACCAGGCGCGAGTAGGTGCTTAAGACGAGCGGCGAATCGAGCTGCTTCGAGAGCCGGCGGGCGACCTCGGCGGCGCCGATATCCCAGGCCACGTGGCGCTCGAGATCCGCCTCCGAGAGCCCGAGCGTGCCGAGCCTGCGGGGGAGGCGGCGGCTGGCGTGATCGCAGACCAGGATCGCCCGGCCCCGCCCGGACTCGTTGACGACCTCGAAGGCCGGCGGCTCGCCCGTCCCGAGCCAGGGTGTCGTGTCCGCTTGCGGACGATCCATGTTTGCGCCGCCTCGCTCGCTCCGGAGCGGCGATCATAGGCCCGCGACGGCCCGCTGTCGCGCCCCGCCCCCCCCCGCTCGCCTGCCGAAGGTTGCATCCGCTGCCCAGGAATCGGAAGATCGGTCCCGTTTGGCGCCCCTTCCGGAGGAGGGCCTGTCGATGAACGCGGAGAAGGTGATCGCGGCCGTCAACGCCGCCGACGTCCGTCTCATTCGTTTCCTTTATTGCGACAACGGCTGCGTCATCCGCGGCAAGCTGGCGCACAAAGAGAGCCTCGCCAAGCGGATGGAGACCGGGATCGGGCTCACCGTCGCCATGCAGGCCTTCACCATGCTCGACCAGCTGGTGCCCGTCGAGGGCATGGGGCCGGTGGGCGAGGTACGCCTGATGCCGGATCCCGAGAGCTTCGTGGTGCTGCCCTACGCGCCCCAGAGCGCCGCCATGATGTGCGACCTGGTGACGCTCGAGCGCGAGCCCTGGGCGGCCTGCCCGCGCAGCTTCCTCAAGCGCATGGTGGCGCGGGCGGCGGACCGGGGCATGACGGTTCAGGCCACCTTCGAGAACGAGTTCAGCCTGCTCCGCGCCGACGACGCCGGCGGCTACGACCCCATCGACAGCGGCGGCTGCTTCTCCACGGTGTCGATGACCGCGGGCGCCGAGGTCATCAACGACATGGTCGCGGCCTTCGAGGACCAGGGCATCGCCATCGACGCCTATTACCCCGAGCTCGGCCACGGCCAGCACGAGCTGCCGCTCCGCCACGTCGCGGCCTTGCGCGCCGCCGACAACCAGATCTGGCTGCGCGAGACGGTGCGCGGCGTCGCCCACCAGCACGGCCTGGTGGCCTCGCTGGCGGCCAAGCCGCTGCCCGATCAGGCCGGCAACAGCGCCCACATCCACTGGAGCCTGTGGGACCCGGACGGCAAGACCAACCTCTTGTACGAGCCCAAGGACGACTACCGCCTGACCAAGATGGGCTATCACTTCGTCGCCGGGGTGCTCGCCCACCTGCCCGGCCTGCTTGCCCTCACCGCGCCCAGCTACAACTCCTACCGCCGCCTCCAGCCCCACTTCTGGAGCAGCGCCTACACCTCGTGGGGGCCCGACAACCGCGAGGCCTCGGTACGCATCGCCTCGGGCCTGTTCGGGATCGAGGCCGAGAGCGTCAACCTCGAGCTCAAGCCCTGCGATCCCTCGAACAACCCTTATCTGGCGCTGGGCGGCCTGATCGCCGCCGGGCTCGACGGCGTGGCGCGCGAGCTCGAGCCGGGCCAGGTCTCGCTGGTCGACCCCGCCAACTTGAGCGCCGAGGAGCAGGCCGCCCGCGGACTCGAACGCTATCCCACCACCCAGGCCGCAGCCCTCGACGCGCTCGAGCGGGACGAGCTTCTGATCGAGGCCCTTGGGCCTGAGCTCGCCGCCTCCTACCTCGCCGTCAAGCGCGCGGAATGCGCCGCCTTCGAGGCCGAGGACCTGGACTTCGAGATCAAGCACCACATCCACAAGTTTTAGGGGCAACGCCCGGGAGCCGCGCCATGACCGAGACGCTGGAGGCGCGCGAGCGCAAGGTCATCGCCGAGACCCAGAAGCTCAGGTTCTTCCCGCTCTCGGTGGTGGGCGGCGAGGGCTGCTACCTGATCGCCGAAGACGGGCAGCGCCTGCTCGACCTCTCGGGCACCTGGGGCGCGGCGACGCTGGGCTACAACCACCCCGCCATCGCCGAGGCGGTGGCGGGCGCGCTCGCCGGCATGGCCTCGGCGAGCAACGTCAGCTCCTGCAACGAGGCGGCGGTGGCGCTCGCCGAGGAGCTCCTGGCGCTGATGCCGGGCGCGGGCGAGCGCCGGGTGTGGTTCGGCCATTGCGGCTCCGACGCCAACGACGCCCTGGTGCGCGCGGTCACCGCGGCCACCGGGCGCTCGCGCTTCGTCAGCTTCATCGGCGGCACCCACGGCGGGCTCAGCGGCAGCCTCGCGGTCTCGGGCTACAACGCGCTCCAGCTCGGCACCGTGGCCACCGCGCGGCCGGGCCAGATCTATCTCCCCTACCCCGATCCCTACCGCCCGCCCTTTCCCGGCGACGTGGCCCAGGCGGTGCTCGACTACTTCGAGTACCTGCTCGCCACCATGGCGCCGCCCGAGCAGGTCGGGGGCGTGCTGGTCGAGGTCATCATGTGCGACGCCGGCGACGTGGTGCCGCCGCCCGGCTTCCTGCGTGGGCTCTCCGAGCTCTGCCGCCGCCACGGCATCCTCTTGATCTGCGACGAGGTCAAGGTCGGCTTGGGCCGCACCGGGCTGCTCCATTCCTTCGCCGCCGAGGGCGTGGTCCCCGACCTGGTCTCCTTCGGCAAGGCGCTGGGCGGCGGCCTGCCGCTCTCGGCCGTGGTCGGGCCGGCCGAGGTGATGAACGATCCGCGCGGCCTCACCGTCACCACCACCTCAGGCAATCCGGTCGCGGCCTCGGCCGGGCGCGCGGTGTTGCGCACCATCGTCGCCGAGAAGCTGGCCGAGAACGCGGCGGCGCGCGGCGATCAGCTCATCGAGGGGCTCAGGCAGCTCGCCAACAAGCACGCGCTGATCGGCGAGGTGCGCGGCCGCGGCCTGGTGATCGGCGTCGACCTGGTGCAGGACCGCCGGACCAAGGCGCCGGCCTCCAAGGCCTGCGCCAAGATCGCCTACCGCGCCCGCGAGCTCGGCGTCGTGCTGTTCTACGTCGGCCATCACTCGAACGTCTTGGAGCTGACGCCGCCGATCACGCTCAGCGCGGCGGAGGCCGCCCTGGGCCTCGAGCTCCTGGGCCAGGCCTTCGACGACGTCGAGAACGGGCGCGTCCCCGACCACGCGCTCGAGGGCTACGCCGGCTGGTAGCGCCCGCGCGCCCGGAGCTGTACGGTTGCGGCGCGCCCGGCCCTGGCCGCGAGCGCCGGCCCCAGCCCCGACCCCGGCCCGTGAGAGGTGAGCGATGGACGGCGACGACCTGGTCATGTTCCTCTGCCCCGACCTCTCGGGCCTCAGCCGGGGGCGGGCGTTCCCGGCCGCCGACCTCGCCGAGCGTCTCGAGACCGGGGTCGGCTGGGTGCCCGCCGACCAGGCCCTCACCCCCTTCGACGCGATCGCCGAGCCCAACCCCTGGGGCCCGATGGGCGACCTGCGCCTGATGCCCGACCCGGCCACCGAGGTCCGGGTCGAGCTTTGGGAGGAGGCCTCGCCGCTCCACTTCTTCGTCTGCGACTGCACCCACACCGACGGCAGCCCCTGGGACGCCTGCGCCCGCGACTTCCTCAAACGCGCCTTGGCGGACCTCGAGACGGAAGGCTTCCACCTCCGCGCCGCCTTCGAGCACGAGTTTCACGTCGGCGGCCTCGAGGCCAAGCCGGGCCCCGGCTTCTCCTTCGAGGCGCTGCGGGCGGTGGAGCCGCTCGGGCCGCTGGTGATGGCGGCGCTGCGCGAGGCCGGCGCCGAGCCCGAGATGTTCCTGCCCGAGTACGGCAACGCCCAGTACGAGGTGGTGTGCCGTCCCGCCCGCGGCATCGCCGCCGCCGACCGCGCCGTGATCATCCGCGAGGTGGTGCGCGAGGCGGCGCGGGGGCTCGGGCTTCGCGCCAGCTTCTCGCCGCTGGTCGACCCCGCCGGCGTCGGTAACGGCGTCCACATCCACTTGAGCCTCGAGGACCGCGAGGGGCGCCCCCTGACTTACGACGGCGCGCGGCCCGGGGGCTTGAGCGAGGTGGCCGCGCGCTTCGCCGCCGGCATCCTCCGCCACCTGCCGGCGCTGGTGGCGCTGACCGCGCCCAGCGTCATCTCGTACCTGCGCCTGGTGCCCCACCATTGGAGCGCCGCCTTCACCTGCCTCGGCCTGCGCAACCGCGAGGCCGCGCTGCGCATCGCCCCGGTGCTCGAGATGGCGGGGGCCGATCCGGCGCCCCAGTTCAACCTCGAGTACCGCCCGGCCGACGCCGCCGCCTCGCCCCACCTGGCGCTGGGCGCCGTGGTCCGCGCCGGGCTCGCCGGCATCCGCGAGGGGCTCGAGGCGCCGCCGATCATCGAGCAGGACCCGGTCGAGCTCTCGGACGACGAGCGTCGACGCCTCGGCGTCGTGCGCCTGCCCGAAACGCTGGCTGCCGCGCTCGAGGCGCTCGAGGCCGACGCCGTGGTGCGGTCGTGGTTCTCGGACGACCTGTGGAGCTGCTACCTGGCGCTGAAGCGCACCGAGATGGGCATCCTCGAGGGCCTCGAGGCGGAGGCCATGTGCGCGCGCTACCTCGAGGTCTACTGAGCGCCCGGGAGAGCTCGAGATGAACACCAGCCTGGTCGAGCGCGACCGCGCCGCCATCGCGGCGATCGAGAAGCTGCGCTTCTTCCCCCTCACCGTCAGCGGCGGCGAGGGCGCCTGGCTCATCGACGAAGGCGGGCGCCGGCTCTTGGACCTCTCGGGCTCGTGGGGCGCGGCGGGCCTCGGCTACGGTCACCCGGCGGTGGTCGAGGCGGTGAGCGCGGCGGTCCGCGAGATGGCGGGCGCGAGCATCCTCTCGGCGATCAACGAGCCGGCGGTGGCGCTCGCCGAGGAGCTTTTGGCCACCCTCCCCGGCGGCGCCGACGAGGAGCGCCGGGTGTGGCTCGGCCACTCGGGCTCGGACGCCAACGAGACCGTGGTGCGGGCCATCGAGGCGGCCACCGGGCGCCACCGCTTCATCACCTTCATCGGCGCCTATCACGGCGGCACCTCGGGCTCGATGGCGGTCTCGGGGCATTCCTCGCAGAGCCACACGGCGCCGCGCCCGGGCCTCGTCATGCTGCCCTACCCCGACCCCTACCGCCCGCAGCTGGCGCCCGAGCCCGGCCCGGCGGTGCTCGACTACCTCGACTACCTGTTCGCCACCGTGTGCCCGCCTGAGGACGTGGCGGCGCTCTTCATCGAGCCGATCCAATCCGACGGCGGGCTCATCGTGCCGCCGCCCGGGTTCCTAAAGGCGCTCGAGGAGCGCTGCCGCCGTCACGGCATCCTCGTGGTCTGCGACGAGGTCAAGGTGGGGCTGGCCCGCACCGGCACGCTCCACGCCTTCGAGGGCGAGGGCTTGAGCCCCGACATCGTCACCTTCGGCAAGGGGCTGGGCGGCGGCCTGCCGCTCTCGGCGGCGGTGGGCCCGGCGCGGGTCATGGATTTCGCCCAGGCCTTCGCCATCCAGACCACCGCCGGCAACCCGGTCTCGGCCGCGGCCGGCCGGGCGGTGCTCGACACCATCCGCGCCGAGGACCTCACGACCCGCGCCCGCGAGCGCGGCGCGCGCCTGATCGAGGGCTTGCGCCAGCTCGCCACCAAGCACCCGCTGATCGGCGACGTGCGCGGCCGCGGCCTCGCCATCGGCGTCGAGCTGGTGCGCGACCGCGACACCAAGGAGCCGGCCAGCACCGAGACCGCCAAGCTGGTCTACCGCGCCTTCGAGCTCGGCGTGGTGCTCTACTACGTGGGCATGCATTCCAACGTGCTCGAGCTCACGCCGCCGCTGATCATTGCCGAGGACGAGGTCGACCATGGCCTCGAGGTGCTCGACCGCGCCTTCGACGACGTCGAGGCGGGCCGGGTGCCGGACCAGGCGGTGGCCGACTTCGCCGGCTGGTGAGCGAGCGCCCCGTGAGCCACACCGGTGCCCGGGTCGCGGCTCCTGGAGGATTGACGACGCCACGCGGCGCAAGAATCGGCAAGAATCGGCAAGAATCGGCAAGAATCGACGGAGAAAACGAAATGACCACCCTAACCCTGGAACAGGCCTCGGCCATCGTCGAGGGCGCCCTCGCCAAGGGGCGCGAGACCGAGTGCCGGCCCTTGACGGTGGCGGTGCTCGACGCCGGCGGCCACCTCAAGGCGCTGAAGCGCGAGGACGGCGCCAGCATCCTCAGGCCCCAGATCGCCACCGGCAAGGCCTGGGGCGCGCTCGGCATGGGCATGTCGTCCGGCGAGCTGGCCGAGGTCGCGACGGCCCGGCCCACCTTCGTCACCGGCCTGATGGCGGCCTCGGAGGGCCGCGTGATACCGGCCGCCGGCGGGGTCCTGATCCGCGACGGCGACGGCGATGTGGTGGGCGCCGTCGGCATCACCGGCGACACCTCGGACAAGGACGAGGTCTGCGCCCTCGCCGGCATCGCCGCCGCCGGCCTCGAGGCGGGGTAGGGGGCACAGCACTCCCCCTCTCCCCCAGCTGGGGGAGAGGACCGGGGTGAGGGGGCGACAGTCAATCCAGGGCCGTCGAGAGCGCTTTGAGAACGCCGCCTGTGTTCTCGAGCACATCATGATTCCAGAACCTGACGATTCGGTAGCCTTGGCTCTCGAGCCAGCGTGTGCGCTCGTCGTCCTTGGTCTTTTGCCCTGGCATGTTGTCCGCCATCGAGCTCGACGACGAGCCGTTGCGCCAGGCACGCAAAGTCGACAATGTAGGGGCCGATGGGGTGCTGACGACGGAACTTGTGGCCACCGAGCTGGCGGTTTCTAAGCACCGTCCAAAGGGTGCGTTCCGCGTCGGTGGAGCGCACTCTGAGTGCACGGGCTTTGCTGGCTGTCATGACCGGCAAGCGTAACACCGAGCGGATCTTTGGCGGAGCACCCCCTCACCCTCCCGCTACGCGGGCCCCTCCCTCTCCCCACGGGGAGAGGGAGATCCCGCCTCACGCCGCGAGCAGCTTCTTCAATGGCGTCCCCGGGTCGGCGAGGCGCTCAGGCTCGACCCGGCGGCGCTCGGCGATGAGCTGGCGGGCGGGGCGGATGTCGCGGCCCTGGTTGACGGTATTGGCGGCCACCACCCGGTCGTCCTCGAGGTAGAAGACGGTGAACTTGTGCGCCCCCGCCTCGCCCCCCGGGTCGCCTCGAAACACCAGCCGCTCCCAGCGCTCGGGCAGCCCCACCATCTGCAGGTTGACGTCGTACTGGTCGGACCAGAACCACGGCACCTCGGCATAGGCCTGCTCGCGCCCGCACATGGCGCGGGCCGCCGCGATCGCCTGGTTCTGGGCGTTCTGCCACGATTCGAGCCGGAGCCGGCGCCCCAGCAGCGGGTTGGGATGGTTGGTGACGTCGCCGGCGGCGAAGATATGGGGCTCCGAGGTGCGCCCTTGCTCGTCGACCACGACCCCGTTGTCGAGCGCCAGGCCGGCGCTCTCGGCGAGCCCGGTTTCGGGGTCGATGCCGACGCCGATGACCACGACGTCGGCCTCGAACGCGGCGCCGTCGGCGCTCAGGACCCGCTCGACGCGGCCCGCGCCGGCGAGGCCGGTGACGGCCACGCCGGTGCGAATATCGACCCCCGCGGCGCGGTGGAGCCCGGCCATGAAGGCGCCGACCTCGGGCGCCAGCTGGCGGTTCATGATCTCGGGCGCCATCTCCAGCACCGTCACCCGGCAGCCGCGGGCGCGCGCCGCCGCCGCCACCTCGAGGCCGATGTAGCCGCCGCCGATCACCGCCAAGGCCGCCCCCGGCGTCAAGGCCTGGCGCAGGGCGAGGCAGTCGCCGAGGTCGCGGAGGTAGTGGACGCCGGGGAGCTCGGCGCCGGGGAGAGCGAGCTTTCGCACCCGGGACCCGGTGGTGATCAAGAGCTTGTCGTAGCCAAGCGTGTCGCCGTCGCTCAAAGTCACCCGGCGGGCCCGGGCGTCGATCGCCTCGGCGCGGCACCCCAGCCTGAGCTCGATCTCGTTCTCGGGGTAATACTCGGGGGGGTGAAGGAAGGCGCGTTCGGGCCCCTCCTCGCCCTTGAGCAACTGCTTCGAGAGCGGCGGCCGCTCGTAGGGCACGTAGGCCTCGGCGCCCACCACCACCACCCGGCCCGCGAAGCCCTCGGCGCGCAGGGTCTCGGCGGCGCGCCCGCCCGCCTGGCCGGCGCCGATGATGAGGTAGGTCTGGGTTGCGTTCACGGTGAGCCGGACGCGGCCTCGTTCAAGCCCGGCTTAGCTCTTCGGCACCCCAACGTAGATCAAGCCGCCCTCGACCCGCACCGGGTAGGTGGCGAGGTCGTCCTCGGCGGGGAGGTCGAGGACCTTGCCGGTGGGGATGTGGAAGCGGGCCTGGTGCAGCGGGCACTCGATGGTGTCGCCCTCGATGTAGCCGTCGCTAAGCGAGGCGAACTCGTGGGTGCAGGTGTCGTTGGTGGCGTAGAACTCCTGGCCCAACTTGTAGAGCGCGATGATCCGGTGGCCGATTAGGACCTGCCTGGGCTCGTCGTCGTCCACCTCGTCCACCTCGGCCACCCGCCGCCAGTCGAGATCTGCTTGTTGCTCCATGGTGGGCCTCCCGCGCCTCGCCCTCGCCTCGAACCGCGGCACTCTAAAGGCCATCCCCGAGGCGCCGTCAAGCGTGAATGATTATGGGGTGGCGGCGCGCCGCGACCAGGCATGCGGCGGAGCGGGACCGGCGCTCCCATGAAAGTGACTTGCAACCGCCACGCCCTTGCGCCACCTTTAACCCGTCGGGCGCAGTGTCCCGGCGCGAGCTCCACCGCGGCTGAGGTCAGCCGCAGAACCCGGATCACCGGGCCCGTGGAGCCGGAACCCAGGGGAGGTCCAAGTGATACCCGGAGATTTCCAATATCACCGGCCCGCGAGCGTCGACGAGGCCGTGGCGCTGCTCGGCCAGCACGGCGAGGAGGCCAAGGTGCTGGCCGGCGGCCAGAGCCTCATCGCCATGATGAAGCTCAGGCTCGCCGCGCCCCAGCACCTCATCGACATCAACCGCATCGAGGGCCTGAGCGGCATAGCCGAGCACGACGGCATCCTCCGCATCGGCGCCATGACGACCCAGAACGAGCTCATCGCCTCGGCGCTGATTGGCGAGAAGTGCCCCTTGATCGCCGAGGCGGCGGAGCAGATCGCCGACCCCCAGGTGCGCAACCGCGGCACCATCGGCGGCGACTTGGTGCACGGCGATCCCGGCAACGACCTGCCGGCGGTGATGATGGCGCTGGGCGCCACCTACAGCCTGCGGGGAGCGGACGGTGAACGCGAGGTGGCGGCCGACGGCTTCTATACCGGGATCTTCGAGACTGGGCTCGGGCCCCAGGAGATCCTGACCGAGATCCGCGTGCCGGCGCCGGCGCCGGGGAGCGGCCACGCCTACGTCAAGCTCAAGCGCAAGATCGGCGACTTCGCCACCGCCGCCGCCGCCGTCCTGCTCACGCTCGACGGTGAGGTTTGCAGCGCCGCGGCCATCGCCCTCACCAACCTCGCCCCAACCGCGATCCGGGTGGCCGCGGCGGAAGCCCTGCTCACCGGCTCGGCGCTCGACGACGCGGCCATCGACGGGGCGGCCGCGGCCGCTTCCGCCGCTTCCGATCCTACGGAAGACCTGAGAGGCTCGGTCGCCTACAAGAAGCAGATGGCGGGCGAGATGACGCGCCGCGCGCTCAAGCTGGCGCTCGAGCGCGCGAAGGGGGGGTGAGGCCATGGCGATGAGAACCATCAACCTTACCCTCAACGGCGCGGCCGTCGAGGCGGAGGTCGAGGAGCGCACCCTGCTGGTCCACTTCCTGCGCGAGGCGCGCGACCTCACCGGCACCCACATCGGCTGCGACACCGGCCACTGCGGCGCCTGCACCGTCGACCTCGACGGGCGCTCGGTGAAGTCGTGCATGGTGCTGGCGGTGCAGGCCGACGGCACCGAGGTGATGACGATCGAGGGTCTGGCGACCAACGGCGAGCTCCATCCCCTGCAGCAGGGCTTCATGGAGGAGCACGGCCTGCAGTGCGGCTTCTGCACCCCCGGCATGCTGCTCCGGAGCTATCGCCTGCTCGAGGAGAACCCGGATCCCTCCGAAGACGAGATCCGCGCCGGGCTCGCCGGCAACCTGTGCCGCTGCACCGGCTACCAAAACATCGTCAAGGCGGTGAGGAACGCCGCCCTCAAGCTCAAGGAACAGGAAGGAGCCGAATCATGAGCGCCGCCGCCGACCGAGAAGAGCGCGAGGCCAAGCTCTGCGGCATCGGTCATGAGCGCAAGCGCGTCGAGGACGTGCGCTTCGTCCAGGGCCAGGGCAACTACGTCGACGACCTCAAGCTCCCGGGCACGGTGTTCGGCGACTTCGTGCGCAGCCCCTACGCCCACGCCCGCGTCAAGTCGATCGACACCTCGAAGGCCGAAGCGCTGCCCGGCGTCCTCGCCGTGCTCACGGCGGAGTCGCTGAAGCCCTTGAACCTCCATTGGATGCCGACGCTGGGCGGCGACACCCAGGCGGTGCTGGCCGACGAGAAGGTCCACTTCCAGAACCAGGAGGTCGCCTTCGTCATCGCCGAGGACCGTTACATCGCCGCCGACGGGGTGGAATTGGTGGAGGTCGAGTACGAGGGGCTTGCGGTCCTGGTCGACGCCACCAAGGCGCTGGAGGACGACGCGCCGGTGCTGCGCGAGGACCTGGCCGAAAAGACCGACCGCCCCCATCACAACCACATCTTCACCTGGGAGAGCGGCGACCGGGACGAGACCGCGCGCGCCTTCGAGGCGGCGGAGGTGACGATCGCCGAGAACATCACCTACCAGCGCGTCCATCCCGCACCCATGGAGACCTGCGGCTGCGTCGCCTCGTTTGACAAGGTGCGGGGCCATCTCACCGTCTACGGCGGCTTCCAGGCGCCCCACGTGGTGCGCACCGTGGTGTCGCTCATCGCCGGCCTGCCCGAGCACAAGATCCGCATCGTCGCCCCGGACATCGGCGGCGGCTTCGGCAACAAGGTGGGCGCCTATCCGGGCTACATCTGCGCCGTCGTCGGCAGCATCGTGCTGGGCCGGCCGGTGAAGTGGATCGAGGACCGCATCGAGAACATATCGACCACCGCCTTCGCCCGCGACTACCACATGGCGGGCGAGCTCGCGGCCGATGGCGATGGCCGCATCAAGGGGCTGCGGGTGAAGGTGATCGCCGATCATGGCGCCTTCAACAGCATGGCGAGCCCATCCAAGTGGCCGGCCGGATTCTTCAACGTGGTTACCGGCAACTACGACATCCCCGCGGCCCACGTCGAGGTCACCGGGGTCTATACCAACAAGGCGCCGGGCGGCGTGGCCTATCGCTGCTCGTTCCGGGTCACCGAGGCCTCGTACCTGATCGAGCGCCTGATCGACGTGCTGGCCCAGAAGGTGGGCGTCGCCAAGGCCGAGATCAGGGAGCGCAACTTCATCGCCGCCGACAAGTTCCCCTATACCTCGTGCCTGGGCTGGGAGTACGACAGCGGCAACTACCAGGCGGCGCTCTCGAAGGCGCTCGAGGCGATGGACTACGCCGGCCTCAGGCGCGAGCAGGAGGAACGCCGCGCCAAGGGCGAGCTGATGGGCATCGGCGTCGCCACCTTCACCGAGATCGTCGGCGCCGGCTCGACGCGGAACTGCGACATCCTGGGCATCGGCATGTTCGACAGCTGCGAGATCCGGGTCCATCCCACGGGCACGGCGATCGCCCGCTTCGGCACCAAGTCCCAGGGCCAGGCCCACGAGACCACCTACGCCCAGATCCTGGCCACCGAGACCGGCATCCCGGCCGACGACATCGCCGTCGAGGAGGGCGACACCGACACCGCGCCCTATGGGCTCGGCACCTATGGCTCGCGCTCGACGCCGGTGGGCGGCGCGGCCGCGGCCCGGGCCGGCCGCAAGATCCGCGAGAAGTCGCGCAAGATCGCCGCCCACCTGCTCGAGGTCAGCGCCGACGACCTCGAGTGGGACATCGACCGCTTCCGCGTCAAGGGCGTGCCCGACCGCGAGAAGACCATGAAGGAGATCGCCTGGGCAGCCTACAACGACGTCCCCGAGGGGCTCGAGTTGGGCCTCGAGGCGGTCGACTACTACGACCCGCCCAACATGACCTATCCCTTCGGCGCCTATGTCTGCGTGGTCGACATCGACCGCTTCACCGGCGAGGTCACGGTGCGCCGCTTCTACGCCGTCGACGACTGCGGCACCCGCATCAACCCGATGATCATCGAGGGCCAGGTCCACGGCGGCCTGACCGAGGCCTTCGCCATCGCCCTCGGTCAGGAGCTGGTCTACGACGAGATCGGCAACCTGCTGGGGGCGAGCTTGCTCGACTACTTCCTGCCCACGGCGGTGGAAACGCCGCACTGGGAGACCGACCATACCGTGACGCCCTCGCCCCATCACCCGATCGGCGCCAAGGGGGTGGGCGAGTCGCCCAACGTGGGCGGCGTCTCGGCGATCTCCAACGCCGTGATCGACGCCTTCGCCCACAAGGGGGTGACGCACCTGCCGATGCCCCACACCTCGGGGCGGCTGTGGCAAACCATCCACGACCTGGGGCTCGACACCTGACGGCGGCGGTCGCGGCCGGTACAGGCGGGTGAGCGGCGACTGGCAAGAGCTGCAGGGGCGCTTCGAGCAGGCGGGCTACATCGCCGAGCCCGAGCTGGCGATGGCGCTCGTGCTCATGCAGCGGCTTTCGCGGCCGCTGCTGATCGAGGGCGAGGCCGGGGCCGGCAAGACCGAGGTCGCCAAGACCCTGGCGCTGGCGCTGACGCGCCCCCTGATCCGGCTGCAGTGCTACGAGGGCCTCGACGCCAACGCCGCGGTCTACGAATGGAACTATCAGCGCCAGCTTCTGGCGATCAAGATCATGGAGAGCGAGGAGCTCAGCGCCGAGGCCAAGGAGAGCCACATCTTCCAGGAGGACTTCCTCTTGAAGCGGCCGCTGCTGCAGTCGATCACCATGGCCGAGCCGCCGGTGCTGCTGATCGACGAGATCGACCGCGCCGACGAGGAGTTCGAGGCCTATCTGCTGGAGGTGCTGTCCGAGTACCAGATCAGCATCCCCGAGCTCGGCACCGTGAGCGCGGTCTCGATCCCGGCCGTGGTGCTGACCTCGAACGCCACCCGCGAGCTCAGCGACGCGTTGCGCCGGCGCTGCCTTTACTACTACCTCGAATACCCGACCATCGATAAGGAGCTGAGGATCGTCAACGCCCGGCTGCCCGAGATCGGGCCGGCGCTCGCCAACCAGGTGGTGGGCTTCGTCCAGGGCCTGCGCGAGCTCGATCTGAAGCGCAAGCCCGGCGTCGCCGAGACCCTGGATTGGGCGGCGGCGCTCCTGGCGCTGGAGGTGAAATCCCTCGGCGACGAGCCCGAGGCGGTGCGCCAGAGCCTGTTGTGCCTGTTGAAGAGCAACGACGACCGCCGCCAGGTGGCGCCCGAGGTCGTCGAGCGCCTGGTGGCGCGCGCCGGATGATCGCCGGCGCCGGCCCGGTCCCGGCCACAGGCGCCGGCGACGCGGCCTGGACGGCGCCGGCGCGGCGCATCCTCGACTTCGCGCGTCTGGCGCGCGACAACGGCTTCCGGCTCGGCGCCGAGGAGAGCCTCGACGCGCTGCGGGTGGCGCACGAGGTCGGCGTGCTCGAGCCACGGCGCCTGAAGGCCGGCCTGCGCAGCCTGTTCTGCGCCTGCGAATCCGACTGGCGCCGCTTCGACGAGCTGTTCGACGCCTATTGGTTCGGGCGCCGCAAGGAGAAGCTGGTCGAGCGCCGCAAGGAGGCCCCGTCGCTCAGCCACTTGGGCGCCGGGCGCGGCCCCGGCGCGGCCGACGATGGGGCCGCGGAGAGCGATGCCGCCGCCCCCGGCGAGGGCCGCGGAGGGGGTGGCGCCAGCGCCCTCGAGGCGCTGGGGCGGCGCGATTTCGCGACCGTCACCGAGCCGGCGCAGCTCGAGCTCCTGTCCGACCTGATCGAGCGGCTGGCGCGGCGCATGCGCCAGCGCCTCACCCGCCGCTTCCGCCAGCGCCGGCGCGGCCGCCGCGTCGACCTTCGCCGCACCATCCACCGCAGCCTGGCCTATGGCGGCGTGCCCATGGAGCTGGCCCGCGAGGAGCGGCGTCGAAAGCCCTATCGGCTGGTCGTACTGCTGGACGTGAGCGGCTCGATGAGCCTCTACAGCACCTTCTTCCTCCATTTCGTGCGCGGCGTGCTGGGGCGCTTTCGCGAGGCCGACGCCTTCGCCTTCCACACCCGCCTGGTGCCTATCGGCGAGGCGCTCAAGTCCCGCGAGCCCGAGACCGCGGCCCATCAGCTGGCGCTGATCTCGGGCGGCTGGGGCGGCGGCACCCGCATCGGCGAGTGCCTGGCGAGCTTCAACCGGCACTACGCCCCTCGCACCGTCAATTCCCGCTCGGTGGTGATGATCGTGAGCGACGGCCTCGACACCGGAGCGCCCGAGGTCCTGGCCCGCGAGCTTGCCAAGTTGCGCGGGCGCGCGGCGCGCCTGGTGTGGCTCAATCCGCTCTTGGGCCGCCCGGGCTATCAGCCCAGGGCGGCCGGCATGGTCGCGGCGCTGCCCCACGTCGACCTCTTCGCGCCGGCCCACAACCTCGAAAGCTTGGCTGCGCTCGAGCCTGATCTGGCGCGGCTTTGAGTGGCCGCTTGAGGTGACGAGCGCGGCCGCCATGCCCGAGGTCTCGGCGCTGCTGCTGGCGGCGGGCGAGTCGCGGCGCATGGGGGCGACCAACAAGCTCCTGTTGGAGTTCGAGGGCGAGCCCCTGGTACGGCGCGCGGCGCGGGTCCTGCTGGCCTCGCGCCTGGGCCCGATCGTGGTGGTCCTGGGCCACCAGCCCGAGCGCGTGGCGGGCGCCCTCGAGGGGCTCGCGCTCTCGAGCGTCGTCAACCCGGACTACGCGCACGGCCAGATGACCTCGGTGCACGCCGGGCTCGGCGCCCTTGGCGGGCCCGCCGCCGGGGTGATGATCTGCCTCGCCGACCAGCCGCTCCTTAGGCCGGCCGACGTCGACGCCCTGATCGCGGCCTTCGCCGGGCGCGGGCAGAAGTCGATCGTGGTGCCGCTGTTCGAGGGCCGCCGCGGCAACCCGATCGTGCTCGCCCAAGAGCATTGCGGCGCCATCCTCGAGGCCAACCGCAACCTGGGCTGCAAGCACCTGGTGAAGCGCAACCCGGAGCTGGTGCTGAGCGTCGCGTGGGCCAACGACCACGTCGTCCGCGACCTCGATTCCGAGGACGACGTCCGGGCGCTCGAGGCAAGGGTGACCGCGCCGGCTATCGGCTGACGCCCGCGCCCGCGACGAGGGCGGCCAACCGGAGCGCTACTTCAGCTCACAAGCGCAGCTTAGCGTGGCCCCGGTGAAGGCGACCGACCAGAACAGCTCGGCGCCCGATTGAGAGACGCCCCGCGCCTTGAACGCGGGGTCGCGGCAGGTCTCGTCGCTGAACAGCCAGGTTGGAAACCCGGACTTTTTCTTGGCCCGGCGAACCAGGTCGACCATGCGAATGGTGCTGCTCCGGCATTCGCCGCGGGCGCTCGCGTCCCTGGCAATCCGGCCGACGTTGGGCCGGCCGACGGTGGGCCGCGGCCGGGGCGTCCTTGCCCTCGATTGGGCGAGCTCATTGATCCTGATCCGCGCCAGTGCCGCGAAGTTTCCCTCGGGCCAGCGATCGAGGTAGGCCTCGAACTCGGCCGGGTTGCCGCTCTCCTCGATCGCCTCCCAGAAGGCGAGCTCCAGGACCCCTTGGTCGGCCACGGGCGCCCCCGGGGTGACGGGCGAGGGCGCGGTCAGCGCCGCCGGCACCACCGCCCCCTTGGGCACGAACAGGAAGTCCCCACCCTCGTCGCCGGCGAGGGGGATGGGCGATTAGGTCGGCGTCTGCTCGGCGCGGAGCACCACCCGCTGGCGCAGGCGGCCGTAGAAGCTGTGGCCGTCGAGGATCTCGCGATTGCCGCGTAGGATGTCGAGAAAGGCGCGGGCGAACACCGAGTGCCCGTCGCCGCCGCCGTCGTAGACCGGCTCGAGGCCGCCCGAGGTCAATACCGTGCGCGCCCTCATTTGGGCGAGGCGGCGGAGCTCGGCCTGGCGCGCCCCGCCGCTCGGCGAGAAGTTCGGCACCGCCCGGGTAAGCGCGCCCGAATAGCAGGAGTCCGCCACCACCAGCACGTGCTTGGCGAACATGCCCTTCAGAGCGCTGGTGACCCGGCGCACCGCGAGCCAGTTGGCGCGGTTGTCGGCCTCGGCGTCGACCGGCAGCCAGAAACCCTCGTCGGTGGCCCGGTCCAGCACCCCGTGGCCGGCGTAGTAGATCAACAGGTTGTCGCCCTCGCCGAGCTCGTCGCGGAACTCCTCGAGCTTGCGCACCAGCGCGTAACGGGTCGGGTTGAGGAGCAGGGTCGAGCGGTAGCCGTACTCGAGGCGCAACAGGTCGTGGACGGCGCTGGCGTCGTTGACCGGGGTCTCGAGCCGGGTGAGCCCCGGGTCGGTGTAGGCGTTGATGCCGATCACCAGAGCGTAATAGGCGCCGAAGTCCTGCACGGCCGCGGCCCGGGCCGCGGGAGCGAGCAGCAGCAGCGCGGCGGCGACGAGGGCCCGTGCGAGCATCCCTGGCTTCCCTTCCGGCGCGGCCAGGGTATGCCATCGCGGCGCGGCGCGCCAGCGACGCCAGTCCCAGCGCATCACGCCCCCAGCGGATGATGGCAGGCGACCAGATGGCCGCCGCCGCCGTCGTCCAACGGCGGGGCGAGGCGGGCGCAGAGCTCGCTCGCGCGGCCGCAGCGGGTGCGGAAGACGCAGCCCGAGGGCGGGCTCAGCGGCGACGGCAGCTCGCCCGAGAGCGGCGTCCTGTGGCGCCCCCGCTCGCGCCTGGGGTCGGGCAGCGGCACCGCGTCGAGGAGCGCCCGGCTGTAGGGGTGGCGGGGCGCCGTGCACAGGCTCTCGGCGTCGGCGATCTCGACCACCCGGCCCAGGTAGAGCACCAGGATGCGGTCGCTGATGCGCCGCACCACGCTCAGGTTGTGGGAGATGAAGATCAGCGAGAGGCCTAAGTCGCGCTTGCACGCCATCAGCAGGTTGAGGATCTGGGCCTGGATCGAGACGTCGAGGGCGCTCACCGGCTCGTCGCAGACCAGCAGCTTGGGGCCCAGCACCATGGCCCGGGCGATGCCGATGCGCTGGCATTGGCCGCCCGAGAACTCGTGCGGATAGCGGCCCGCGTGCTCGGGCCCGAGGCCGACCTGGGTCAGCATCTCCTCGACCCGGCGGCGCACCTCCGCGGGCCCGAGCCGGGGCTCGAAACAGCGCAGCGGCTCGGCCACGATGTCGGCCACGGTCATGCGCGGGTTAAGCGCGTCGAGCGGGTCCTGGAAGACGATCTGCAGCTCGCGGCGGAGCGCCCTGAGCTCACCGGGCTTCAGGCGCCCAAGCTCGCGGCCTTGCCAAATGACGGCGCCGCGCTGGTGGGGGATGAGGGCGAGGATGGCGCGGGCCAGGGTCGACTTGCCGCAGCCCGACTCGCCGACCACGCCCAGGGTTTCGCCGCGCCGGAGCACGAAGCTCACCGCCTCGAGCGCGCTGAGCCGGGGCCGCCGGCCCCACCGGGCACCGCCGCGCAGCGGGAAGCTGACACGCAAGTCGCGGACTTCCAGCAGCGCGGTCATGGCGCGAGGCGCTCCAGGTGGCAGGCCTTGCGCCGGCCCTCGCCCGCGTCCCGCAACGCCGGCCTTTGATGCGCGCACTCGGGCATGCGCCAGGCGCAGCGCGCCTCATAGGCACAGCCCGGGGGCAGGCTCAGCGGGTCGGGCGGCTGGCCGGGGATGGTCGCGAGCTCGCCCGACCCCGGCTCGTCGAGCCGCGGCATGACGTCGAGCAGGCCCCGGGTGTAGGGGTGCTGGGGGTCGTAGAAGATCTGCTCGGCCGAGCCCTCCTCGATGATGCGCCCGGCGTAGACCACGGCCACGCGCTCCGAGAGCCCGGCGATCACCGCGAGGTCGTGGGTGATCAGCACGATGGCGGTGTTGGCGGCGCTTCTGAGCTCCGCGAGCAGCGCCACGATCTCGGCCTGGACCGTGACGTCGAGGGCCGTGGTCGGCTCGTCGGCGATCACCAGCTCGGGCTCGGCGAGGAGCGCCATGGCGATCATCACGCGCTGGCGCATGCCGCCCGAGAACTCGTGGGGATAGGTGTCGAAGCGGCGGCGGGCGTCGGGGATGCGCACCCGCTCCATCATCTCGAGGGCGGCGCGGCGCGCCGCCCGCTCGCTCGCGCCCTTGTGGATGACCAGCACCTCGGTCATCTGGCGGCTCACCTTGAGGTAGGGGTTGAGCGCGGTCATGGGGTCCTGGAAGATCATCGCGATATGGCGCCCCCGCACCCGGTTGAGCGCCGCCTTGGACGCCCCCAGCAGCTCGGTCCCGCGGAAGCGGACGCTGCCGCTGGCGTGGCCGTTGCGCGCCAGCAGCCCCATCGCGGCGAGGAAGATCTGGCTCTTGCCGGCGCCCGACTCGCCGACCATGCCGAGGCTCATGCCCTCAGGCACGTTGAGGTCGAGGCCGGCCACCGCCGCCACCTCGCCGCCCGGCGCGCTGAAGCGCACGCTCAAGTTCCGGATCTCCAGCAGCGGCGGCATCACGGCGCGGCGCCCTAGCGCTCCCTGGGATCGAGGGCGTCGCGCAGCCCGTCGCCCAGGAAGTTGAGCGCGAACAGGGTGGCGGCGAGGAAGGCGGCGGGGAATAGCAGCGTCCACGGTGCCGTCTCCATCTGCCGCGCCCCTTCGGCGATCAGCACCCCCCAGCTCGTCATCGGCTCCTGGACGCCGAGGCCGAGGAAGCTCAGGAACGACTCCACCAGGATCACCTGGGGCACGGTGAGGGTGGCATAGACCATCACCGGCCCGAGCGTGTTGGGGACGATGTGGCGGACGACGATGCGAAGCCCGCCGGCGCCGGCGGCGCGCGCCGCCTCGATGAAGGCGCGGCGCTTCAGGGCCAGCGCCTGGCCGCGCACGATGCGCGCCATGGTCAGCCACTCGACGGCACCGATGGCGATGAAGATGAGCAGGATCGAGCGCCCGAAGTAGACCATCAGCAGGATGACGAAGAACATGAAGGGAAGGGCGTAGAGGACATCGACGAAGCGCATCATTAGGGCGTCGGCGCGGCCGCCGAGATAGCCCGCGACGGCGCCGTAGAGGACGCCGATCACTAGGCTCACCAGGGTCGCGGCAAGCCCCACCATGAGCGAGATGCGCCCGCCCACCAGGGTGCGCACAAGCAAATCGCGGCCGTTGCCGTCGGTGCCGAAGAGGTGGCCGGCGCCGAGGTCCGGGGGCTGGGCGATGCGCTCCCAATAGATCTCGTCGAAGGGATGGGGACTTAAGAATGGCCCGAGCAGCGAGAGCAGCGCGATCGTGGCCAGGAGACCGAGGCTCAGCTTGGCCGCCCGGTTGGCGAACAGCCGCGCGCGGGCGTCGGCCCACAGGCTGCGTCCCCGTACCGGGGCCTGGGGTGCGGTGCTGAGCGGCGCGCTGGCTCGGTGCTCGGCCATTACCGCTCAGTCGTAGCGCACCTTGGGATCGAGGAGCCCGTAAACGAGGTCCACGATCAGGTTGAGGACGATGATCAGGGCGCCGTAGAACACCACCACCCCCATCACCAGGGTGTAGTCGCGGTTGAGCGCGCCCTGCACGAAGTAGCGGCCGATGCCGGGAATGCCGAAGATCTGCTCGATCACCACCGAGCCGGTGATGATGGCGGCGCTGGCCGGGCCCAGGTACGAGACCACCGGCAGGAGCGCCGGCTTGGCGGCGTGGCGCAGCACCATCAGGCGCTCGGGCAGGCCCTTGGCGCGGGCGGTGCGGATGTAGTCGGAGCCCAGCACCTCGATCATGCTGCCGCGGGTGAGGCGGGCGACGTAGGCGATCTGGGGCAGGCTCAGGGCGACGATGGGGAGGACGCTGTGGGCGAGGTCGCCGCCGCCCCAGCCGCCCACCGGCAGCCACCCGAGATAGACCCCGAGTACCAGCGTCATGAGCGGCGCCATGACGAAGTTGGGCACCGCGATGCCGGTCATCGCCGCGCTCATCACGGCGTGGTCGAGGCCGCTGTTGTGGCGCAGCGCGGCCACCGCCCCGAGGCCCGCGCCGACCAGGAAGGCGAGCGCGATGGCCACCCCGCCGAGCCGCGCCGAGACCGGGAAGCCGCCCCAGATGAGCTCGCCGACCGAGAAGTCGCGGTACTTGAACGAGGGCCCGAAGTCGCCCTGCAAGAGGCCGCCCAGGTAGCGCGCGTACTGGGCCACCAGCGGCTCGTCGAGGTGGTAGGCGCGGTCGAGGTTGGCGGCGATCTCGGGCGGCACCGGGCGCTCGCGGTCGAAGGGCCCGCCCGGCGCCAGGCGGATCATGAAGAAGGCGATGGTGACGATGACCAGGAGCGTCGGCACGGCGCCGAGCAGGCGTTTGACGGCGTAGGCGAGCACGAAAGCACTCCCGGCCAGGCGCGGCGGCACATCGGGGCGGCACATCGGGGCGGCGCGGGGACCCGCCGCGGCTCACTTAACCAGATCGCGGCCCCGGATGCGAGCCCGGCGCTGGCGCGCGGCGGGGCTCGGGCCGCCCGCCGGCCTCGGCGAGTGACCAAAGGCGCCAGCAACGTGAAATGCCGGCTTCCCTCACGGGAAACGGAGGTTTGGCCAGAGGGAGCGTCGGGACCGGGTTTAGTCGACTACAGACCTAAGAACGTGCGTTATAAGTCCGAGACCTTAATAAGACGGCGGTACCGAAATAGCCCTCTGAATCGGCTTTTGGAGCCCGGTCTCCCCTCGGTTCATGGCGTTCTGGATATGGGGTAACGCAAGCGGTTCAATTTCGTGCCCAAACCGGGTCTGCCCAAATTGTAAACTCGATACCTGAACTCAAGGTCAACGCGTTAGCACAAAATCAGATTGCTTCAGCGACGACGCGGTTGCGGCCGCTCTCCTTGGCTGCGTAAAGCGCCTTGTCCGCCCGAGCCAACGCCGTTTCGAGGGTCTCATCATCGTAACGGCACTCGCTGACGCCGATGCTGACAGTGAATTTGAGAGTCCCTTCGGAGGTCTCGACCTCTAGGTCCTCCAACGCCCGCCGGAGGCGCTCGGCCGCATTCGTGGCGTTGGCGAGGCCGACCTCCGGGAGGACCGCCGCAAATTCCTCGCCACCGAAGCGCCCAAGGATATCCTGCGCGCGCAGGATATCACTGCACTTCGAAACGAGACTTTTCAGAACCTTGTCGCCAATGGCATGCCCATGGGTGTCATTGACTCTCTTGAAATGGTCGATGTCCACCATCATCAAAGAAAGAGGGCGCTTGTGACGGCGGGCGCGGTGCAGTTCTTTCTCGCCTTGTTCAAAGAAACTCCGGCGGTTGTTGGCGCCGGTTAAGGAATCGGTAGTGGCTAGACGTTCGAGGCGTTCCTCGTTCCTGCGCAACGCCTCCTCCGCCTGCTTGAGCTCGGTGATGTCCGTGCGGATGCCAACGACGCCACCGCTGGGCGTGCGCTTCTCCTCGACCCGGATGTAGCGCCCATCCGGAAGGTCGTACTCAACGGCCCCCTTGGGGTCGCGGTGGTAATTAAGTTTTTCCTGCAAGAACTCCTCTTCCCGGCCTTGTGCTTCCGTGAATTGGCCCCTCTCGATACCTATGCGCAACACCTCTTCGAACGTCGTTCCGGGCACGAAAAGGTCGGAGATTAGAGGGTAGGTTTTCGCCATTTTGCTGTTGACCACGGCCAAACGGTCGTCAGCGTCGTAGAAGGCGAAGCCCTCCGGTATGCCCTCTATGGCCGCCCTGAGCAACTCCTCCGCCCGCTCGCGCTCGGACAACTGCTTGGGAATCCATCGCACCAGCCCGATGGTGACCGCCACAAAACCCCCCAGAAAACCCACTACCTTCTCCAGAAACGCTTCTGTTTCCGTATCACCGATGACCACTAACCGGTTGAGCGTTTCGAAGTTGTCCGTAATGTCGAGGAGACTTCCGAAAAGGAGCAGGCAAAAACCGCCGACAATCCAGTTCCAGCCCGGATTGGCGGTCGCAAACCGGGTCCTACCCACATGCACTAGAAACAGAAGCAGGCAGATAAGGACAAGGGCGCGGGCGCTTTCCAATGCAATGTCGAGCATGGAGACATTCATTCAATTGAAACGCGGAGAAGGGTTCCCAGGTTTCTACTGAGATATTTCCTTGTTCGCTACCGATACATATAACATAGTACACTTTCGATGCGTTCAAAGGATACCGAATTGGAATTGTCCTGGTTTCGTGGACCATTACGGATTTGAGCGCGCGGGGGGTAGATCGTTCCTTTCATAATGCGGGGGTGACAGGTAGCCGAGCGCGGAATGGCACCGGCGAGGATTGCGGCGAGCCTGCGTTGAGCGCCTGGCTCTCCCGTCGTCGGCTCCCCGGCGGCCGCGATCTGCAGGAGTGGTCCTAGCGCAGGTGGCGATGGTTGGCCATGCGACGCCGACAACCGGGGGTGCTTAGTCAGCCCCGCACCACACCCAAGATCCGAACCGGTTTATCCCAGGTCGAAATGTCAGCTCTGGGTCCAGGCTGTTCCTTAACTCGGGGATTTGATGTCAAGCTCTCCGTGATGCGGCTGCCGGGTTCATTGTTCTCTCCGCGGTAGGGGCAGAGCCCTCTGCATGATGGCGTTGAAGGACGTTGGCGGATCAATGTGTGAATCGCGCTTGCCTCGGTGAGGCCTCGCAAAGTCTGGGTCGATCTCGCCGCCGCCGCCGTCCCGACAGGAACATCGCTTCCGCTCTCGCGGAACTCCTGAAGGTTGTTTCCTCTAAGCTGCCGCCTCCTTGCTCGACCAGATGACGTCAGTTCCATCACGCTACATGCGATGCAGGATGACCGCCAGCTTCCGTGCCACGGCAATCTTGGCCTTCTTGAAGCCGACGCGCTCCGCGATTTACCGGTACAGGACCTAATCGACGACACTCAAATAGCGCGTCGGGTGCACCTCCATGACGTTGTCGACCCCGACCGGCCCCCGATCCCGGCACCGCTCTCGGTGACGGGCCGGCGGGATCCTTCCACGGCGAGGCTGGTCTGCGTTACCTTCCATGACCCGACCGCAGCCTGGCGAGGCCTCCATGTCTGCGAACCACAAGACGGTCATCGAAGCGGGGAGCGGCGCCCCCTGGCTCGTCATGGTCCACGGGATGTCGCAGGATCATCGGGTCTTTTCAGCCCAGCTCGAGGCCTTCAAGGATCGCTATCGCATCCTGTTGATCGATTTACCGGGCCATGGGCTTTCCGCCGAGCTCCCCGGGCCCTTCGGGCACCTCGAGCTTGCGTCGCAGGTCGCGGGCGCGATGGCAGCGGCCGGGGTCTCGCGCTGCCACTATTGGGCCACCCATACCGGGACCTCGCTGGGGCTTCTGCTGGCCTCCGAGAAACCCGACCGCTTCCGCTCGCTTGTTCTCGAAGGCGCGGTGCTTCCCGGTCACGCCATGCCCAGCGTCGAGGTGGAAATCGAACGGGCGCGCGAGGTGGCCCGAAGCGAGGGCATCGCCGAGGCCCGCAGGCAATGGTTCGACGACGCCCCCTGGTTCGAGGTGATGCGCCGCCGGCCGGAGGAATGCCGGGCCGAGGCGCACCGGGCAATCGTCTCCGAGTTCTCGGGCGCGCCTTGGCTCTACCAAGGTCGGGCCGCGGCGGTGGCGCCGATCGATAAGCGCCTGGCGGCCCTCGAGCTGCCGGTGCTGCTCTACAACGGCGAGCATGATCTGGGGGATTTCGTCGCCGCCGCCGATCGTCTCGAGGAGCTGCTGCCCCGCGTAACGCGCGCGACGGTCCCCGAGGCGGGCGGCTTTCCGGCCTGGGAGTTTCCCCACCGCGTCAATCGCCTGGTCGCGGCGTTCTTGTCATCGCCATCGGGCGCGATGAGCTCCGCCAGCGTTTGAAATCGGCGGTTCGGGCCAAGCCGACGACAGCGCCGCAATTCCCCGACCGCTTCCGCTCGACGCCGGGCGGCGATATGCTGTCCGCGGGAGCGCAACCAGGGAGGCGTCCGATGCCCGAGCTGATCGAAGGCCAGCCCGTCCTGATCGTGGTCGATATGCAGAAGGGCGGCCCCGGCATCCCGCGCATGGCCGGCGGCGACGAGCGCGCGCGGCGCGCCAGGAAGGTGCTGGATGCGGCGCGGGCGGCGGCGATTCCGGTGATCTTCCTCCAGGAGGTCCACCGCCGCAGCATGGTCGACTTCGGACGCGAGCTCGACGGCGTCGAGGACGTGCATTGCCACGAGGACTGGGAAACCACCGAGCTCAGGGACGAGCTCAGGCCCAGCGGCGACAACGAGTTCCACATCGTCAAGCGCCGCTATTCGGGTTTCTTCGGAACCGAGCTCGAGATTGTGCTCAAGGGACTGAAATCCGACACGCTGATCCTGATGGGCGGGCTTACCGATGTCTGCGTCCACTACACCTTCGTCGACGCCCACCAGCGCGACTACTTCGCACGCCTCGTCGAGGACTGCTGCGGCGGCTCGAACGAGGCCCGCCACGAGGCGGCGCTCGACGCCATGGAGTATCTGCAGAGCGGCGCCCGGCGCTCGAGCGACGAGATCATCGCCGCCTTCAACCGGGTCGCCAAGGCGGCCTGACGGTTTTCACCGGAGAGCCGTTCGGGTCTTGACCGGTTAGAGACCGCCACCTACTCGACGATGCTCAGATAGCGCGTCGGGTGCACGTCCATGACGTTGTCGACCCAGCCCCGCACCCGCGCGGCCACCAGGTGCTGGGTGGTGTAGAAGTAGATCGGGATGATCGGCATCTGGCTGAGCATCAGGCGCTCGGCCCGCTGCATCAGCTCGGCGCGGGCCGCCGGCTCCGCAGTGACCTCGGCCTGCTTGATGAGGCGGTCGTACTCGGGATTGGCGTAGCCGGAAGGGTTCATCTCGCCGACGTCGGACTTCATCAGCTCGAGGAAGGTGTTGGCGTCGTTGTAGTCGCCGATCCAGCCCCCGCGCGCGACCTCGAAGCGCATCTGGGAGCGGGTGTCGAGGTAGACCTTCCACTCCTCGTTCCTGAGCCGGGCGCGGACGCCCAGCACCTTGCGCCACATCGCGGCCACGGCGATGGCGATCTTCTTGTGGTTCTCACTGGTGTTGTAGAGGATCTCGAGGCTCAAGGGATGGCCCGAGCCGTAGCCCGCTTGGCCGAACAGCTCGCGGGCCAGGGCCTCGCGCTCGGCCTGGCTCAGGCCTTGTTGCGGAATCGGCTGCTGGCGGTAGTTCAGCACCCCCGGCGGCACCCAGGCATAGGCCGGGATCTCGCCGGCGCGGGTCACCTTGGCGGTGAGCGTCTCGCGGTCGATGGCCAGCGCCAGCGCTCGCCTCAGCTCGAGCGCGCCCTTGAACGGCGCCGCGCCGGTGTTCAGCGCGTAATAGTAGATGCCGAGATAGGGCGTGTTGTGGAACGCCTGGCCGAACTTCGCGGCCACCCAGGCCACCTGATCGGAGGGCACGTCCGAGGTCACGTCGAGCTCGCCGGCGCGGAAGCGCTTGAGCTCGGTGTTGGTGTCCTCGGTGGGGTAGTAGGTGACGGCCTCGATGGCGACGCTTGCGCGCCCGCGGTAGTGCTTGTTGCGCACCAGCTTGAGATGCGACTGCGGCACCCACTCGGCGAGGCGGTAGGGCCCATTCGAGACCATGTTACCGGGCCGCGTCCAGCGTGTCCCGTGGGCCTCGATGGCGTGGCGCGGCGCCGGGTAGGCCATGTGGTGGGTGAGCAGGCCCAGAAAATAGGGCGTCGGCGCCTTGAGCGTGATCTCGAGCGTCAAATCGTCGAGCGCCGCGACGCCGAGGCGCTCCAGCGCCCGCACCTCGCCCTTGCTCACCGCCTCTGCCGCCTTTACCGGCCACAGGATGAAGGCGTAGTCCGACGCGGTCGCAGGATCGAGGGCCCGGCGGAAGGCGTAGACGAAGTCGTGGGCGGTGAGCGGGGTGCCGTCCGACCAGCGGCCGTCGGGGCGCAGGTGAAAGGTGTAGCGCGTGCCGCCCGCGTCGACCTCCCAGCGCGCCGCGGCGCCGGGAACGTGGGAGCCGTCCGCCGCTTCCGCCACCAGCCCCTCGAACAGGTCGCGCTGGATGTTGGCCTCGGGCACGCCCGAGGATTTGTGCATGTCGAGGGTCTCGGGCTCGGCGCCGTTGCCGCGATGGAGCGCGAGCTCGGCACCGCCGGCGCCGGCGCCGCTGGTCGCCAGGCCCAGAGCCAGCGCCACGCCGAGCGCGCGCCAACGCCACCCCATGCCCCGCTCGCCTGCTCCGACCATCGCGCCTCGCTCCCTCCAACGCCCGAACCGCGGCGATCATATCCCGCGCGCGCGGCCGCGGACGCCCTTTTCGCGCCGCGCCTTCTTGTCGACGGCCGGGGCCCTCCCTAGACTGCGCCGCGCAGCCGAAAGCCGCCTCTGGCCTCGAGGAGGTCCCGACGCACCATGGCGGATCGCACCATGGCGGATCGCATCATTTCGGGCGAGCGCTCGCTCGCGCTCGAGGACTTCCGCCGCCGCGTGCTCAAGGCCGCCGGCGGCCTGGCCGCCCTCGGGGTCGGCGAAGGCGACGCGGTGGCGATTTTGTTGCGCAACGACTTCGCCTTCCTCGAGGCGAGCTTGGGCGCGGCCGCGCTCGGCGCCTACGCGGCGCCGGTGAACTGGCATTACACGGCGGACGAGGCGGGCCACGTGATCGAGGATTGCGGCGCCGAGGTGGTGGTGGTCCACGCCGACCTGCGCCACCAAATCCGCCCTGAAATCGCCGCGCGGAGAGAGCTGTTGGTGGTGGCGACGCCGCCCGAGGTCGCCCGCGCCTACGGCCTCGACGAGGGCGCCTGCGTGGTTCCGCCCGGGGCCACGGAGTGGGAGCGCTGGCTCGCCCGCGCCGAGCCCTGGAGCGGCGCGCCGGGACCGGGGCGGCCCAGCATGATCTACACCTCGGGCACCACCGGCCGGCCCAAGGGCGTGCGCCGGGCGCCGCCCGCGGGGCCCGGCCAGCAGCAGGCCATGAGGGCGCTGCGCGCCGCGGCCTTCGGCGTCCGCCCCGGCATGCGCAGCGTCATCACCGGCCCGCTCTACCACGCGGCGCCCAACGCCTACGCCTTTGCCGCGCTCCAAGCCGGGGGCGAGATGGTCCTACAGCCCCGTTTCGAGGCCGAGCAGCTGTTGGCGCTCATCCAGGCCCATGGCATCACTCACATGCACCTGGTGCCGACCATGTTCATCCGCCTCCTGCGCCTACCCGAGCGCCTGCGCCGGGGCCACGACCTCTCCTCGCTCGAATGGGTGGTGCACGGCGCCGCCCCCTGCCCGCCCGCGCTCAAGGCGCGGATGATCGAGTGGCTGGGCCCGGTGATCCACGAGTACTACGGCGCGACCGAGAGCGGTGTCATCACGGTCTGCGACAGCGCCCAACATCGCGCCCGTCCCGGCACCGTGGGAAGAGCGGTGGCGGGGGCAAGCGTGCGCATCTACGGCGAGGACGGCGGCGCGCTGGGCCCCGGCGAGGTGGGCGAGATCTACGTCCGCCACCACGGCGTCCCCGACTTCACTTATCACCGCCTCGATGGCGAGCGCCGGGCGATCGAGCGCGACGGCCTGATCACGTTGGGCGACATCGGCTACCTCGACGAGGACGGCTACCTCTATCTCTGTGACCGCAAGACGGACATGGTGATCTCGGGCGGCGTCAACATCTACCCGGCCGAGATCGAGGCCGTGCTGATGGAGATGCCGGGGCTTAAGGACTGCGCGGTGTTCGGCGTCCCCGACGACGAGTACGGCGAGGCGCTGGCGGCGGTGATCGAGCCCGAGCCGGAGGCCCAGCTTACGGCCGAGACGGTGCGCGCGTACCTGCTCGAGCGCCAGGCCGGCTACAAGACGCCCAAGCTGATCGAGTTCGGCCGCGATCTGCCGCGGGAGGACTCGGGCAAGATCTTCAAACGCCGTTTGCGCGAGCGCCACTGGCGCGGAACGGGTCGCTCGATTTAGCTGCCCGCGTCGTCCTCGGCGCTCGAGCGCCGACCGCCTGCCGCCATCGACCCATGATCGTAGCCGAGGTGGTCCCAGAGCCACGCCTCGAGGTCCGAGATCATGGCGCGACGATCGAGATCCCCGCGGATCATCGCGGCGAACTCGATTCCGTCGAGATGGCTGGAAACGAAAAGGGCGATGCGCTCGGCGTCGACGGAGCGGAACAGCCCCAGCGACATCCCGTTGCGGATGTTCTCGGACAAGATCAGGCGTTCGTTCTCGTAGAACTCCCGGATCAAACCATCGACCGAGTCGAAGCGCAGGTCGGAGCGCGAGTAATCGAGCATGATCTTGAGCAGCTTGCCGATCGAGGTCGCGAGCCGGGCATTGATCTCGAACCAGCCGCTGATGCGCTGGACCGGATTGTGATCGGCTTGACGGACCTGCTCGTAGCGGCCGATCGCCTGCGCGATGGCATACTCGATCGCGGCCCGGAACAGGTCTTCCTTGTTCTCGAAGTAATAATAGATCAGCGCCGTGTTTATATCGCAGACGCGGGCGATGTCCTTGATGGTGACGCGGTTGAAATCCCGTTCGGCGAAGAGCCGGAGCGCCACCACCTTGATCTCGTCGGCGCGTTCACTGGCGACCTTCCCTTGTCCGGCGCGCTGACGTCCGCCACCTTTCTCCGCGCTCATTGCCACCGTCGTCGCGCCCTCGGCGGCGACGCGCCGGTGCTCGTCGCCAAAGCCTCCACGGTCGCGGGCTTCCCAGACAGTGCTCGCTTGCTCTCGTGTCCATGGGCCCGGCCTTCGCTCTTGGGTTGTGATACCGACATCGCTTCGGTCAGCGCCAAAGGCATTCGTATAACTTAGGAGCGAGAAAATTGGATCACAAGGAAAATTTCCAGCATCGTCCCGATCGATGCCGTTTCCTCAGGGTGCGAGGGTTGGTGCGAGCGCTAGTTGGAGTTTAGGCGCCTCCGGCCTACACACGGGTACCGCGCTTCTTTCGTCGATTTTTTTTCACAGGGCCACTGTTGTGCCCGATCCGTGATCAAGCACCAGGCGGGCTTGACCGGGCCGGGGCGGCGTAACCCCGTGCTCGACGACGGGCAATGATAACGACCCCATCTTTTCGAGATTCGTTATTATGTCTCTCGACAACCGAGCGGGCGCGGCGTTGCTCATTTGCCAGAGCGCCCGACGGCCCAACCGGGCCGGGGCGAGCGCAGCCGCGTCAGCCGCACGGTCCGTACAGCAGGGAGGGTATGATGGCTGTTGCCCGGGTTACCAAGGTTACCGCCTCGTCGACAACCAGCTTTCAAGACGCCGTCAACGAGGGGCTCAGACGAGCGGCGAGCACGGTTCGCGGCATCACCGGTCTCGAAATCGTGGCCCAGAAGGCGAAGGTGGTGGACGGCGCCATCGCCGAGTATCGGGTGACGATGGAGCTCACCTTCGTGCTCGAAGGTTAGAGCGGTTCCAGGTTAACTGGAACCGCTCTCAGGCCGCGACTGCGGCCCGCCGGTCGTCCGGCGCGCCCGCGCAGGCGCGGACCCGTGGGTCCGCTGCCGTGAGCGAAAAAAGCCTAAAGCGGTTCCGATCAAAGCGGAACCGCTTTAGGGCCCCGCGCCGGGCCGCTCAGAGCTCGGCGCGCACCAGGCGGGCGCCGGCCACCATGGCCGCCATCTTGTCGCGCGCCAGGTAGCGGGGCAGGGCCGAAAAGCCGCAGTCCGCGGTGACCGTGAGCTTGTCGGCCGGGACGTGATCGAGGCACTGGCGGATGCGGCGGGCCACGTCGTCGGCGCTCTCGGGGTGGAAGTTCTTGACGTCGACCACGCCGGCGGCGATGTCGAAGCGCCCTGCCAGGGTGGCGAGGATATCGACCTCGGCCATCTCTCGGTTGGCGAACTCGAGCACGAGCTGGTGACACTCGAGCGCCTGGACGGCCGCGAGGAGCGGGCCCAAGCGGCGGTCGGCGAAGGGTCGTCCGGCGTTGTTGCCGAAGCAGACGTGAACCGCGAGCCGGGCCGAGAGCCCGTCAAGCGTGCGGTTGATCAGCGCCGCGCCCTCTACCGCGTCGAGGCCGTAAGGGCGCCGGGGCAGCGCCGGCTCGTCGAGCTGAATGTAATCGGCGCCCGCCGCCTCGAGCGCCGCGAGCTCGGCGCGCACCAGGCCGACCAGCTCGTCCATCACCTCCGCCGCGCCGCGCCCGCCGGGGTCGATCGAGGCGGCGAAGGTGAGCGGCCCGGGAAGCGCGATCTTGAGCTGCCGCTCGGGCACCAGGCGCCTGAGTGCCGCGAAGTCCTCGACCACGCCGAAGCCCTCTGGCGCGGCGAGCGGGCCCGCGGCGACGAAGCCGGGCGCGCGGTCGTAACCCGGCACCCCGAGGCGGCGGCGGGGGGGCACGCGCTCGAGCCCGGTGATGCGGTCGTACATCTCGTAGACGAAGCGCTGGCGCCGGAGCTCGCCGTCGGTGATCACGTCGACCCCGGCCTCGATCTGGTCGGCGATGACGATGCGGGTGGCGTCGTCGAGCAATTCCTCGATGTCGTGCGCGCCCAACTTGTCCTCGCGCATCAGGCGCCGGGCGGCGATGAACCAGCCCGGCGCGGCATAGCTTCCCACCCCCATGGCGGGCAGCAGCGGCAGCGGCGGCAGCTCTGGCATCATCCGTTCCCCGCGTCAGGCTGGCCCAAGGCGCAGCGCTCTCTTCGCCCATCATAGCCGGCATCGGGCGCCGCCACACGCGGCCCGGGGAGGGGCATGGGTGGCGCTCACGCGCGGCGGCCGCCAGGTATCACAAGCGGCAAAAGCGAGTATTCATGGGCCTCGAGAGCTCGCGTCGAGAGATTTGCGGCACTGGCGAGGCCCAAGCGCGCTACGCCTGGTCGCAGGACGCAAAGGCCTGGAAATTAGGGCAATTGATTGGTGGGCGCTCGGGGATTCGAACCCCGGACCCGCGGATTAAGAGTCCGCTGCTCTGCCAACTGAGCTAAGCGCCCCGGGGCCGGTATAGCAAACCGCTTTTCCCCTTGTCGATGGCTTTGTCGCAGGCTCCCGGGCGCTGCCCCGAGGCCCACGCCAGGGCTAAGGATTCGCCTCACACCACGACCTGGCCCGGGCGGCGGGGAATCATGATCTCGCGGTGGATGTGAACGTTCATCACCAGGCCGAAGCCGATCAGCAGCGTCACCATCGCCGAGCCCCCGTAGGAGACCATCGGCAGCGGCACGCCGACCACCGGGACCAGCCCGGTGACCATGGCGATGTTGATGAAGACGTAAAGGAAGAAAGTGATCGATACCCCCATCCCCAGCAGACGGCCGAACTGGTTGTGCGAGCGCACCGAGATCAGAAAAGCGTACGCCAGCACGAGGGCGTAGATGCTCAAGAGCAAGAGCCCGCCGACGATGCCGAACTCCTCCGAGAGCGTGGTGAAGATGAAGTCGGTCTGCTTCTCGGGCAGGAAGTTGAGGTGGCTCTGGGTGCCCTGAAGAAAGCCCTTGCCGAAGAGGCCGCCCGAGCCCAGCGCGATCTTCGACTGCAGGATGTGATAGCCGGCGCCCAAGGGATCGCTCTCGGGGTTGAGGAAGGTGAGAATGCGCTGCTTCTGATAGGCGTGCAGGAACTGCCAGGCCACCGGTACCGAGAGGACGCCTAAGCCGCCGCCCAGGCCCAGGACCCAGAGCCGCACTCCCGCCAACAAGAAGATCGCCCCGCCGCCGAGCCCCAGCATCACCGCGGTGCCGAGGTCGGGCTGGCGCAACACCAGCGCCGCCGGCGCCGCCACCAACGCCGCCGGCACCAGGAGATAGCGCAGACGTTCCACCTGGTCGGTGGTGAGGCCGTGGAAGTAGCGCGCCAGGGCCACCACCAGCGCGATCTTCATGAGCTCGGAGGGTTGCAGCCGAAAGCCGCCGAGATCGACCCAGCGCTGCGCCCCCATGCCCTGGGCGCCCATCACCTCGACCGCCGCCAAGAGCGCGAAGGCAGCGAAATAGAGAAGATAGGCGGAGCGCAGCCAGACCCGGATATCGATCAGCGCCACCACGAACAACAGCGTAATGCCGATGGCGAAGCGGATCAGGTGGCGCCAGGCCCAGGGCTCGAAACTGCCGTCGGCGGCCGAGTAGAGCATGGCGACGCCGACCGAGGCCAGGGCCGAGAGCAGAAACAGCAGGAACCAGCTCGTGTTCCAGAGCTTGTGCGCGAGCGTGAGCTCGACCTGCTTGAGCCCGTAGCTGGTGGTCATCGCTCAGCCCCGTCCCGGCGCCGGGAGGCCTCGGGCGAAGCGCTCGAGCGGTGGCTGCCCGGCGGGGTCGAGGCGCTGGACCTCGAGCAGGATGTCGCGGGCCAGCGGCGCCGCGGCACGCGAGCCCGAGCCCCCGTGCTCGACCACCACACTGATGCCGTAACGGGGCGAGGAGATCGGCGCGAAGGCGACGAACATGGCGTGATCGCGCTCGATCCACGGCCGCTCGGCATTCTTGATGATGCCGCTCAGGCGCTCGGCCTTGGAGATGCGGCGCACCTGGGAGGTGCCCGTCTTGCCGGCCAGCGCCAGCGCCGGATCCTCGATCCGCGAGCGATAGGCGGTGCCGCGCGGGCTGTTGCTGACCCGCCTCAGGCCCTCCACAACGACGCTCAGGGCCGAAGCCGAGAGGCCCAGGGAGGGCGCCTGCGCGGCCGCCGGCGCGCCATCGTCGGCGCCGCGCTCCTGCTTCGTCACCGCCTCGCCCTTGGCGCCGCGCACCCCGCGCACCAGCCTCGGCACCACCGCGTTGCCGCCGTTGGCCAGCCGCGCCACCATCACCGCGAGCTGCAGCGGCGTGGCCAGGAGAAAGCCCTGGCCAATGCCGGAGATAAGCGTCTCGCCCTTCTGCCAGGGCACGCCGTACAAGGCGAGCTTCCAGTCGCGCCCCGGCACCAGCCCCGGCTGCTCGCCCGGCAGCTCGATGCCGAGCCGCTCGCCGAGGCCGAAGCGGCGGGCCATCTCGGCGATACGGTCGATCCCCAAGCGTTGCGCGAGGTCGTAGAAATAGACGTCGCACGACTCCTCGATCGCCCCGAGCATGTCCTTCCAGCCGTGGCCGCCCCGCTTCCAGCAGTGGAAGGTGGCCTTGCCGAGCTTTATCGAGCCCGTGCAGAAGGTGCGGTGCTCGGGTCCCACCACGCCGTACTCGAGCGCCGCCATCGCCACCACGATCTTGAAGGTCGAGCCCGGTGGGTACTGGCCGGCCACCGCCTTGTTGACCAGGGGCCGCCGCGGATTGTCGATAAGCGCCCGCCAGTCGGCGAGCTTGATGCCACCGGTAAAGGCGTTGGGATCGTAGCTCGGCGTGGAGACCAGGGCCAACACCTCGCCGCTGTGGATATCGAGCACGACCGCCGCAGCGCTCTCGCCGGCAAGGCGCCGGGTGACGTATTTCTGCAGCTCGGCGGCGACGCTCAGCACCACGTCGCCGCCGGCCTGTCCATCGTCGCGCTCGAGCTCGCGGATGATGCGTCCGACGGCGTTGACCTCGACCCGGCTGTTGCCGGCCTTGCCGCGCAACGCATCGTCGTAGGCGCGTTCGATCCCGTTCTTGCCGATGCGGAAGCCGGGCAAGGCGAGAAGCGGGTCGCCGGTCAGCTCCTCCTCCGCCACCTCGCCGACATAGCCCACCACGTGGGCCATTGCCGGGCCCGAGGGGTAATAGCGCAGTTCGCCGATATCGGGCTGCACGCCGGGGAGGTCCGGGCTGTGCACGTTGGCGTTGGCGAACTGCTCCCAGCTCAGGTTCTCGCTCACCGGGATGGGGACGAAATCGCGCTTGCGCGCAAGCTCCCGCATCACCCGCCGGCGGGTCTGCTCGCTGATCGGGATCAAGCGCCCCAGCCGGGCCAGGGTCTCCTCCACGCTCGGCGTCCGCTCCGCCACCAGCAGCACCCGGTAGTTCTGCCGGTTGCCGGCGAGCACCACGCCGAAGCGATCGAGGATGCGCCCCCGAGGCGGCGGCAGGAGCTGCAGGTCGAAGCGGTTCTTGTCGGCGAGCAAGCGGTACTGGTCGCGCGAGACCACCTGGAGATAGTACATGCGCCCGACCAGGGCCGAGAGCAGGACCAGCTGGCCGCCGCCCAGGAGCGCCGCGCGACGGCTGAACAGCTTGTGGCGGCCGGTGTCGCGGCGCATCTTCAGACCTCGCGCAGCAGCGTCAGGTGCACGCGGCTGAAGAGCCAGGCGATGCAGGGATAGAGGACGATCGTCAACAGCGTCTGGTAAGCCGACTGCGCCAACGGCGGCAGGGCCCCGAACCAGGCCGCGGCCGCGAGCCAGGTCAGCAGCCCGGCGCCGCTGGCGATGATGGCGAAGCCCCACCATCCGACGAGAAACGACTTGCCGACGAACACCCGGCGCTGGGAGACCGTCACCGCGTGGACCAGCAGCAGCACCAGCGCCATGAGCCCGGTGGGCCCGCCGCCAAGCACGTCCTGCGCCAGGCCGATGAGGAACGCCGCCGGCGCCGGCAGCAGATCCGGCCGGTAGATGGCCCAGTAATAGACCGCCATGGTGCCGAACGACGGCGTCACCACGGCGAGATCGGGGACGCCATAAGCGACCACGCTCAAAAGCACCAGCGCCAGCGAGAGGATGAGCGGCACGGTGCCGCGGATGGCCAGCGATAGCCGCCGCAGGGGCCGGGCGGTCACCAGCTCCTCACCTGGCCATCCCCGGACCCGCCCACCGGCGGCGCGCCCGAACCGTAGGACAGAACCTCCACGTACTCGAGACGGTGCCAGTCGACGAAGGGTTGCACCCTGGGCACCCCGTCGGTGACCGAGACCACCACGCCCACCGGCAGACCGGGCGGAAACATGCCGCCGTGACCCGAGGTCACGATGCGGTCGCCCGGTCGCACCCGGTCGCCCGCGGCGATGAAGATGAGACGCGGCTGATCGCTGTTGTCACCGGCGAGAATGGAGCGGTAGCGCGACGACTCGAGGAGCACGGGAATGCGGCTGTTGAGGTCCGTGAGCAAGAGCACCCGCGCCCACTTCCTGCCGGCCTCGACGACGCGACCCACCACGCCCTCGCCGCTGACCGCGGGCTGTCCCTTGGCGACGCCCATGCGGGTGCCGGCATCGAGCAGCATGGTGCGCACGAAGAGGCCACCCGAGTCGCCGATGACCCGGGCCGTGATGGCCGCCTGGACCTCCGCCTCGCCGCGTAAGTTCAGCATGGCGCGGAAGGCGACGTTCTCCTGCTCGAGCTTGCGCGCCGCCGCCTCCCAGCGCAGCAGCCGCTCGTTGTCGGTCCGCAGGCGCGTGTTCTCGCTGCGCAGGAAGACCAGCTCTTCCACCGACGCGACCGCCCGGTTCACCGCCGCCACGGGCTCGGAGATCAGCACCAGGATCGGCGCCACCGCGTCGGTGATCACGGCGCGAAGCCGCTCCACGAAGGGGTTCTCGGCCTTGCCGAACAGCATCAGCGCCACCGCGGTGGTGACGAGAACGAGATAGGCGAAGCGCTGGGCCACGACCCTCGCGGACATGGCCAGGCGCGTCACTCTCGCGGTTCGTGGCCTCACTGGATGTCTTCCTCCGCCGCCGCCCAAACGGGGCCGCGCCGCGGCCCTCGCCCGCGCCGCTTAGTACTGCTGGTAGAGCACGTGCCGGAGTGTGTCCATGTCCTCGAGCGCCTGGCCGCTGCCGCGGGCGACGCTCGCCAAGGGCTCGTCGGCGATCGATATCGGCAGGCCCGTGGCGTGGCGCAGCACCAGGTCGAGATTGCCGAGCAGCGCGCCGCCGCCCGTCAGCACGATGCCCTTGTCGACGATGTCGGCCGCCAGCTCCGGCGCCGTATGCTCGAGCGCCACCTTGACCGCCTCGACGATGGCGCCGACCGGTTCGGCCAAGCTCTCGGCGATCTGACGCTGGCTGATCACCAGCTCCTTGGGCACCCCGTTCATCAGGTCGCGGCCCTTGATCTCCATCACCCTGCCGTTGCCGTCCTCGGGCGGACAGGCCGAGCCGATCTCCTTCTTGATGCGCTCGGAGCTGCTCTCGCCCACCAGCAAGTTATGGTTGCGGCGGATATAGGCGATGATCGCCTCGTCCATCTTGTCGCCGCCGACCCGCACCGAGCGCGAGTAGACGATGCCGCCGAGCGAGAGCACCGCCACCTCGGTGGTGCCGCCGCCGACGTCGACGATCATCGAGCCGGTGGGCTCGGTGACCGGAAGCCCGGCGCCGATCGCCGCCGCCATCGGTTCCTCGATCAGGTACACCCGCCGGGCGCCGCCGCTCTCCGCCGATTCCTGGATCGCCCGACGCTCCACCGCGGTGGCGCCCGAGGGCACGCTGATGATGACCTGGGGACTGGCGAAGCTGCGCCGGTTGTGGACCTTGCGGATGAAGTGCTTGATCATCTCCTCGGCGATCTCGAAGTCGGCGATCACGCCGTCCCGCAAGGGTCGGATGGCCTCGATGTAGCCGGGGGTGCGGCCGAGCATCATCTTGGCCTCGTCGCCCACCGCCAGGACCTGCGTCTTGCCGCGCTGGCTGACGATGGCCACCACCGAGGGCTCGTTGAGCACGATGCCGCGCCCCTTGACGTAGACCAGGGTGTTGGCGGTACCGAGGTCAATGGCCATGTCGGCCGACATTATCCCGAGCAGCTTGGAAAACATCTGTCGCGGATCCGATCCTCGTTATAACCCAACCACAGCGGCTGCCGGAGACCCGAGCCCCGGCATCCCCGGCACCGCCACCACCATGGACCGCCTCAGGCCGATAGCGCCGCCGGGACGGTCTTCTCGCGCTTCACCAGAAGCTTGTTCAGCGCGTTGACGTAGGCCTTGGCCGAGGCCACCAGGGTGTCGGTATCGGCGCCCTGGCCATTGACCGTTTTCCCCTCTTCGCCGAGCCGCACCGTCACCTTGGCCTGGGCGTCGGTGCCCTCGGTCACCGCATGGACCTGATAGAGCAGCAGCCTGGCGTCGTGCTCGAAAAGCTCCTTGATGGCGTTGAAGGTGGCGTCCACCGGCCCGTCCCCGGTGGCCTGGGCCGAGCGCGAATCGCCGTCGACGTCGAGCTCCAGGGTCGCCTGTTGCGGACCGGTCGAGCCGCAGATCACGTGCAGCGAGACGAACTTGATGCGATCATTGTAGCGAATCACCTCGTCGTCGACCAGGGCGACGATGTCTTCCTCGAAGATCTGCTTCTTCTTGTCGGCGAGGTCCTTGAAGCGGCGGAAGACGTCCTGGAGCGCGTTGTCGCCCAGGTCGTAACCCAGTTCCTCGAGCTTCTTGCGGAAGGCGTGGCGCCCGGAATGCTTGCCCATCACCAGGGTCGACTTGTGGAGGCCCACCGATTCTGGGGTCATGATCTCGTAGGTGCCGGAATGCTTGAGCATGCCGTCCTGGTGGATGCCGGCCTCGTGGGCGAAGGCGTTGGCGCCGACGATCGCCTTGTTGGGCTGCACGACAAAGCCGGTGACGGTCGAGACCAGGTGCGAGGCCTTGGTAATGTCCTGGGTGTTGATCGCGGTGGCGTAAGGCATGATGTCGTTGCGCGTGCGCAGCGCCATCACGATCTCCTCCAGCGCCGCGTTGCCGGCGCGCTCGCCGAGGCCGTTGATGGTGCACTCGACCTGCCGCGCGCCGGCGGCGACCGCCGCCAGGCTGTTGGCGACCGCGAAGCCGAGGTCGTTGTGGCAGTGGGTCGAAAGACGCGCCTGGTCGATGTTGGGCACGCGCTCGAGAAAGGTGCGGAAGAGTGCGGCGTACTCGTCGGGAAGGGTGTAGCCCACGGTGTCCGGAACGTTGATGGTGGTGGCACCCGCCTTGATCGCGCTCTCGATCAGCCGGCACAGGAAATCGGGCTCCGAGCGGGTGCCGTCCTCGCAGCTCCACTCGACGTCGTCGCAGAGGTTGCGGGCGTGGGTGACGCTGGCGATCACCGCCTCGTGCACCTCATCGGGCTCCATCTGGAGCTTGTGCTTCATGTGCAAGGGGCTGGTGGAGATGAAGGTGTGGATGCGTTTGCGCTCGGCCGGCTCCAGCGCCTCCGCGGCGCGGTCGATGTCCTTGAGGCCGGCGCGCGCCAGGCCGCAGATGATCGGCCCCTTGACCACCTTGGAGACCTCGTGGACGGCCTCGAAGTCGCCGTTCGAGGCGATCGGAAAGCCCGCCTCGATGACGTCGACCCCCATGTGGGCCAGGAGCTCGGCGACCTCGAGCTTCTCCTCGATGTTCATCGAGGCGCCCGGCGACTGTTCGCCGTCGCGCAACGTGGTATCGAAGATTACGATGTGGTCGTGAGCGGCCACGTCCTTGTTTTCGTTGTTGGTCATCTGACTAGGTCCTTCGTCCGAGCGAGGTTCGACTCAAAGCTTCAATGGTGCTCCCCTGAATGACTGCCGCCCGCGGGCGGCACGGTTCAGGGGCACCTAAGTCGAAGGACCAAGTTCCTCAAGTTCGGGGCGGCGGCGAAGCGCGCGCGAGCCTTCCCGACCGCCGCCAGGAGCGGCGGTTCCGGGAAGAGAATATCGCACCATATGTGTCCGGCTTCGACCATAACGCGCCGACGATCAACTACCCTTCTAATCCAAACTCTTACGGCTCAACATCCCCAAACAGGGTTAAGCAACGGTAAAAGCCGCCCATGGGAACGGACCGAACGCCAGTCTTACGCCCAATAGGCGGATCGCCGCAACAAGATTCGTCAGCCAAGGGGGTCGGGACGATGGTGAAGGTGGGCTCGGAGCCGTGCGCCCGCCTGATATGCGGCTCACTCCGCGGCCGGCACCAAATCGTCGAGCTCGACCTCGAGGGCGCGGGCGAGGGCCGCCAGTACCCGCACCGAGCCGTCGCTCTTGGCGGTCTCGATGCTGGAAAGATAGGCCTGGCTCAGGTCCACGCGGCGGGCCAGCTGGTCCTGGCTCAGCCCCCGGTATTCGCGCCACACCGCACCCGATTCTCGCCATCCATGATGCGGTAGACGAGCTCGGCGGGCACGGTCTCCTCGTCCTTGACGGCCTCGTGCACTGCCAGGTCGTTGAGATCCTCGGCCGCGCGGAGCAGGCGCTCGTACTCCTCGATGGGGAGGATGGCGAAGACGGGCTTGCCTTCGGAGTCGTGAATGAGCTGCGGTTCCATGTCGCCCTCCCAGGAGGCGCTGCCTCGGGCCGCCACGTCGAGAACCCCGACTTTACCGCCCTGGCGGCGGCAGATCACCCGGTAGCGCCCGAGCTTGAGACGGTAGCCGGGGCGTCCGATCAGGGGCTTGATGTCGACCGGCCCGCCCGCCGCCAAAGCAATCGCGACGGACGGGGAGGCCATCGAGGTTTGACGCGAACGGCGTTCGCCTCGCGAGAGCCGCGCCCCCGGGGCTCGATTTCGACCGGGTGACCGATCATGCTATGCTCGGCGGTTGAATTCGTCCGGGGGGCAGCCACGAATGCGTGTTGTCGCCCGCGGGATCGGGTGGATCGTGGGGGCGCTGCTGGTGGCGGGCCTTCCGGCCGGGCCCACACACGCTCAAGAGGAGGACGACTGCCCATTTTGGAAGAGATGGGAAATTAGCGGGGCAGATCTGTGGGCCAAGATCACGGAGCACCGGGAGTGGATCGAGCGAGACCGTGAGAGCTCCGGCCGAGCGATCTTGTGCAACGCCGATCTGTCGGGGGCCGACCTGAGCGGGGCCCACCTGCGCTTGGCCGACCTGAGCGGGGCCCGCCTTAACCAGACCAACATCAAGGACGCCAATTTGATTGGCGTGACCTTGACGGGAGCATTGTACGAGCCGATCACGGCGCCGGCGATAGGCTCCGCGTCGGGGCTGAAGGGGCTCAGGACGGTGAAATTCGGGCCCGGCCAGGAAAGCGCCAGTGCTGCTGCGTGAGGTGCTCCGGGAGTCGGGGCTGAGAAACCTCGAGCGGGAGGCGACCTTCGCCATCGAGCACGGTCGGACACGTTACGCGCTCGCCGGGTACGGCGAGCGTGCGGAATACATCCGTGGGAAGCTAGTGAAGAAAGACGTCGGCGCCCAGATCGAGGGCGTGTTCAAGCGGGCGTTCTTCGAGTGGACCACGGATTACGGGCTTCACTACGGCCGGCCGCTCTTGATCCTGGTGATACTCATTCCCGTCATGGCGGTGAGCTTCTACCTGGGGCCCCTGGTGATCCCGCAGAAGACGGGACACCAACACGGCATCTACCGGGTCTTGCCGAAGGGACGGCTGGTGACGACGGAAGGCCGTGACGCGACCGCGGACGACGAGGCCGTGGCGCGGCTCACCGTGCGGCTCGGGCGAGCCCTGCTCTTCGCCCTCTACTTCAGCCTGCTGTCGTCGTTCCGGATCGGCTGGCGCGACCTCAACCTGGGCTCGTGGCTGACGCGGTTGCAGTTCCGGGAATACGACCTCCGAGGCCGCGGGTGGGCTCGCTTGGTGTCCGGCTTACAGTCGCTCGTTAGCGTGTACTTGCTCACCATGTGGGCGCTGACCTACTTCGGCCGGCCGTTCCAGCGAGTCTTGGCGAGGCGCTGGACCGCGCACCCTTGCCATGATCGACGACGCCTGAGACACTTGTCCGATGGACCGGGACCAGGCCATTCGAATCCTCAACGAGCACGCCGAAGAGATTCGCGCCCTGGGCGTGACGCGGCTGTCACTATTCGGCTCCACGGTTCGAAAGGAGGCGCGGTCGGATAGCGACATCGACCTCCTGGTCGACATCGACGAGGGACGGAAGTTCTCGCTGATCGATCTCGCCGAGCTGCGGCTGTACCTTTGCGACATCCTCGGGGCTGACGTCGAGATCGCCGAGCGCGCCAACCTGAAGCCTTTCCTCAAGGACGACATCCTCGCCGAGGCGGTCGACGTTCTTTCATGACGCGGCGGCATCCGCGGTAGCGCCTCGAGGACCTGCTCGACGCCATCGCGGCGATCGAGAGATATACCGCCGGCAAGACGCTCGACTACTATCTGACGGAGCAGATGCTGCGTGACGCGGTCGAGCGCAACATCGAGCGTCTTTCCGAGGCCTCACGCCATATCGGGGAAGAGCTCAGGGGCACGCACCCGGGAGTCCCCTGGCGCGCCATCGCCGACATAGGCAACGTTCTGCGCCACGGCTACGACAAGGTGAACGACCGCCGCGTATGGCAGGTCGTGACCGAGGACCTGGCTTCGCTCCGGGCCGCGGTGGAGGCTATGATTCGCGAAATCGACAGCGCCGAGAACGGCTGAGGGGGTGCGAGAAGCGGTTGCGCGCCCGCCGCGCGCGCCTCAGTTCTTCGCCTTGTCGACCAGCCGGCGCTCGGCGATCCACGGCATCATGGCGCGTAAGCGCTCGCCCACCTCCTCGACCGGGTGGGCGGCGCTGCGCGCCCGCATGGCCTTGAAGCTGGTCTGGTTGACCTGGTTCTCGAGCATCCACTCGCGGGCGAAGCGGCCCGACTGGATGTCGTCGAGCACCCGCTTCATCTCGGCGCGGGTTTCCTCGGTGATGATCCGCGTGCCGCGGGTGTACTCGCCGTACTCGGCGGTGTTGGAGATCGAGTAGTTCATGTTGGCGATGCCGCCCTCGTAGATCAGGTCGACGATCAGCTTGACCTCGTGGAGGCACTCGAAATAGGCCATCTCGGGGGCGTAGCCGGCCTCGACCAGGGTCTCGTAGCCGGCCTTGATGAGCTCGACGAGACCACCGCACAACACCACCTGCTCGCCAAACAGGTCGGTCTCGCACTCCTCGCGGAAGGTGGTCTCGATGACCCCGGCGCGGCCGCCGCCGATGGCGCAGGCGTACGAAAGGCCAATCTCCTGGGCGTTGCCCGAGAAGTCGCTCTCCACCGCCAGCAGACAGGGGACGCCGCCGCCGCCCACGAACTCCGAGCGCACGGTATGGCCGGGCCCCTTGGGCGCGATCATGAAGATGTCGAGGTCGGGGCGCGGCTCGATCAGCCTGAAGTGGATGCAGAGCCCGTGGGCGAAGGCCAGCGCCGCGCCCTCGCGCATGTTGTCGTGGAGGTGCTCACGGTAGATGCCGCCCTGGAGCTCGTCGGGGGCCAGCATCATCACCACGTCGGCCCATTTCGCCGCCTCGGCCACCCCGACCACCTTGAACCCGGCGGCCTCGGCCTTGGCCGCGCTCTGGGACCCGGCCCTCAGCGCCACCGCCACCTCGGCGACGCCCGAATCGCTCAGATTGTTGGCGTGGGCATGACCCTGGCTGCCGTAGCCGATGATGGCCACCTTCTTCGACTTGATCAGGTTCACGTCGGCGTCGCGGTCGTAGTAAACGCGCATGATCTTATCCTCTGTCTTGAGCTCGGCGCGGCGCCGGCGCCGCTCACAACGCCTCGGGGCCGCGGGCGATGCCCACCACGCCGGTACGCGAGACGTCGACGAGGCCCAAGGGCGCCATGAGCCCGATGAAGGCGTTGAGCTTGTCGGTCGAGCCGGTCATCTCGAACACGAAGGAGTTGGAGGTCGAATCTACCACGCGGGCGCGGAAGATGTCGGCGATACGCAGGCTCTCGACCCGTTTCTCGCCCTGGCCCGAGACCTTGATCAACGCCAGCTCGCGCTCGATATGGGGGCCCTCGACGGTGAGATCGCCGACCCGGTGCACCGGCACCAGGCGGTCGAGCTGGGCCTTGATCTGCTCGATCACCTGAAGCGTGCCCGAGGTTACGATGGTGATGCGCGAGAGCTTGTCCTTCTCGTCGACCTCGGCCACGGTCAGGCTCTCGATGTTGTAGCCCCGGCCCGAGAACAGGCCGATCACCCGGGCCAGCACGCCGGGCTCGTTGTCGACCAGCACGGCAAGCGTATGCGTTCGAACCTCTTCCACGTCTTTCGCCTCGAAGGGGGCGCTCGGGCCGGCGGCCACGCGCCGCTCAGGCCAGCGTCAGGTCTTTCTCGCTTCCCGCCGGGGCGTCGCTGTCGGGACCCAGGATCATCTCGTTGTGGGCGGCGCCGGCGGGAATCATCGGGAAGCAGTTCTCGGCCGGGTCCACCCGGATGTCGGCGACCACCAGGCGGTCGCTCGCCAACATCTCCTTGATCACGCCTTCGACCTCGTCGGGCGCGCTGGCGCGCAGGCCCACGGCATTGAAGGACTCGGCGAGCTTGGCGAAATCGGGGAGCGCGTCGACGTAGCTCTCGGCGTAGCGGCCCCCGTGCAGCATCTCTTGCCACTGACGCACCATGCCCATGTACTGGTTGTTGAGGATGAACACCTTGAGCGGCAGGCGATACTGCATCGCCGTCGAGAGCTCCTGGATGTTCATCAGCACCGAGGCCTCACCGACCACGGCGATGACCAAGGCTTCCGGATGGGCGATTTGGACGCCGACGGCGGCTGGCAGCCCGTAGCCCATGGTGCCGAGCCCGCCCGAGGTCATCCAGCGATTGGGTTTCTCGAAGCGGTAGTACTGGGCCGCCCACATCTGGTGCTGACCGACATCGGTGGTGACGAAGACGTCGCGGTCCTTGGTCAGCTCGTAAAGGCTTTTCACCGCGTACTGGGGCTTGATGAGCTCGCCGGTTTGCTCGAAGCGGAGGCAGTCGCGGCCCCGCCACTCGTCGATCCGCGCCCACCAGGCCTTCAGCGCCCGGGCGTCGGGCTGACAGACCTTGGCCTTCCACACCCGGATCATGTCCTCGAGCACATGCGCCACGTCGCCGATGATCGGCACCTCGACGAGGACGTTCTTGTTGATCGAGGAGACGTCGATGTCGACGTGGATCTTCTTCGAGCCCTGGCTGAAGGCGTCGAGCCGGCCGGTGACCCGGTCGTCGAAACGGGCGCCGATGTTGATCATGACGTCGCACTCGTACATCGCCAGGTTGGCCTCGTAGGTGCCGTGCATGCCCAGCATGCCCAGGAACTGCGGGTCGGAGGCCGGATAGGCGCCGAGCCCCATCAGCGTGTTGGTGATGGGATAGCCGGTGATGCGGACGAACTCGGTCAGGAGCTGGGCCGCCGCCGGGCCGGAGTTGATGACCCCGCCGCCGGTGTAGAACACCGGCCGCTTGGCCGCGGCCATCAGGTCGACGGCCGCGGTGATGCGCCCGATGTCGCCCTTGACCTGGGGCCGGTACGACTTGTGCCGGAAATTGGCGCCGTTGGCATAACGCCCGGTCGCCAGCATCACGTCCTTGGGCAGGTCCACCACCACCGGCCCGGGGCGTCCGCTGCGCGCCACGTAGAAGGCCTCGTGGACGACCCGCGCAAGATCGTTCACGTCCTTGACCAGGTAATTGTGCTTGGTGCAGGGCCGCGTGATGCCGACCGTGTCCGCCTCCTGAAAGGCGTCGTTGCCGATCATGTGGGTGGCGACCTGGCCGGTGAGACAGACCAGCGGGATCGAGTCCATGAGCGCGTCGGTGAGCCCGGTGACCGTGTTGGTGGCGCCCGGCCCCGAGGTCACCAGAACCACGCCTACCTTGCCCGTCGAGCGGGCGTAGCCCTCGGCGGCGTGAACCGCGCCCTGCTCGTGGCGGACCAGGATGTGACGCAGCTCGTTCTGGTTGTACAAGGCGTCGTAGATGGGAAGTACGGCGCCGCCCGGATAGCCGAAGATTACCTCGATGCCCTGATCCACCAGGGCCTTCAGCAAGATCTTCGAGCCGCTCATTTCCCTCTCAGCCATCACCAGATTCTCGCGCCAGATCCTCAAGGTCGCAAAACCGCCCAGGCTCGTCCCAGCGCTGAGCGGTTCAACCGCCACGGCCCGTAAACAGGGCGCTCACGAAGCCGCGATACATATGATCGGTTCTAAAGTGAACGCTAGCACCCTAGTCGCTCAAATCTGACCGGTCAACAGAAACTCGCAAATAAATGGAAAGATTTCGTCGCGTAAACTTTCCGAATCTTGCGCGGCCACACGGCGGGCGTCGGGCATTTGATGGCGGAACCAGGTCGTCTGCCGCTTGGCGTAGCGCCGCGTCGCCTGCTGACCGGCCGCGGTAGCCTGCGCGAGCGTGAGCGCGCCCTCGAGATAGCTCTTGAGCTCGCGCACGCCGAGCGCCTTCATGACGGGAAGCGCGGGATCGAGGCCGAGGCCGGCGAGCGCCCGCACTTCGTCGACGGCGCCGCCCTCGACCATGGCGGCGAAGCGGGCGTCGCATCGGGCGTAAAGCCGCTCCCTGGGCGGCTCCAGCAGCAGCGTGACCACGGGCCCCTCGAGGGCGGGCCCTTGGCGCTCGAGCGATTGCCACTCCGCCAGCGACACCCCGGTTGCCTCGAGCACCTCCCAGGCGCGGCTGAGCCGCTGGCGGTCGCCGGGCCCGAGCTTGGCCGCCATCGCCGGGTCACGCTCCGCCAGCACGGCGTGAAAGCGCGCTCCACCAAGGCGGTCGAGGAGCCGGGCGGCGGCGTTCCGAACCTCGGGCCCGATCTCGGGCACCGGCGCCAGGCCCTGGCTGAGGGCGCGGAAGTAAAGGCCCGTGCCGCCGACCAGGATCGGCGTTCGGCCCCCGCGCCGCGCCGCCGCGATCTCGTCGAGCGCCATCTCGCGCCAGCGTCCGGCGCTGCACGGCGGCGCCGCCGGCAGCACCCCATAGAGCCGGTGGGGCGCGCGCTCGAGCGCCGCCTGGTCGGGCCGCGCGGTCAAGACCTTCAGCTCGCGATAGACCTGCATGCTGTCGGCATTTATGATCACGCCCTCGAACGCCTCGGCCAGCGCGAGGGCGAGCGCCGACTTGCCGCTTGCCGTCGGTCCGGCGACCAGCACCAGCCCCTTTTCCTTGGTTCCGCTCATCATGGCGCCGTGACCCTGCATGAGCCCAGGCCCGACCGGCACGCATCCGCCGAGAGCCCTGGCGCCCGGACATCATCCCAATAATGAAGTACGTGCTGACCCTGATTGGCAACCCGGCCGGCCCGGGCCTCGACCCCGAGCAGGTCGATATCGCCGGCGCCGCCTTGGACGAGAACGGCGCCGAGGTGGCCGGTCCCGACTGGCTGGCGCCGGGGCTCGCCTGCGACATCGGCTTCGAGGCGCTGGCCCCGGACGAGGCCGACGAGGCGGTGCGTCAGTACCTGCGCGACGCGCCGATCGACATCGTCGCCCAGGCCGAGGTGCGCCGCGCCAAGAAGCTGCTGGTCGCCGACATGGATTCGACCATCATCGAGGTGGAGTGCATCGACGAGCTGGCCGACTACATGGGGCTGCGCGACGAGGTGGCGGCGATCACCGAGCGCACCATGCGCGGCGAGCTCGACTTCGTCCAATCGCTCAAGGCCCGGGCGGCAGTGCTCAAGGGGCTCAAGGCGCGGGCCCTGGACCGCGCCTTCAACGACCGCATCACCTACACCTCGGGCGCCCACACCCTGATCCGAACCATGCGCGCCCACGGCGCCGACACCGCCTTGATCTCGGGCGGCTTCAGCTACTTCACCGAGCGCGTGCGCCTGGCGCTCGGCTTCACCATCGATGAGGCGAATCTGCTCGAGATCAGGGACGGCGTGGTCACCGGGGAGGTCGGCGAGCCGATCCTCGACCCGGGCGGCAAGGTGGGCATACTGGCGCGGCTGGCGGGCGAGCGGGAGCTCGACCTCGAGGACACCATCACCGTGGGCGACGGCGCCAACGATATCCCGATGATCCAGGCTGCCGGCCTCGGCGTCGCCTATCACGCCAAGCCCCAGGTCGCGGTGGCGGCCAAGGCCCGCATCGACCACGGCGACCTCACCGCGCTGCTTTACGCTCAGGGCTATCGCGCCGACCAGCTCGTCGATTGAACCGGGCCGCGGCCGCCCGGGGAGCGCCGGGCGCTGATCCTCCGTGGTGAGGGGGCCTCCGGCGCGTCAGCTCTTGTCGACCCGCACCGCCACGAAGCGAAGGTCGCCGGCGCGCTGAAGCAACAGCAACACCGAGCGGCGGTCGGTGCCCCGCACCTCGCCCACCTTCTCGAGCACATCCGAGGGCGTCGAGACCTCTTCCTGGGCCACCTCGACGATCACGTCGCCGGCGCGAATTCCCTTCTCGGCGGCGACGCTGGCGTCCTCGATCTCGGTGATGACCACGCCCTTCAGATCCTCGCCGAGATCGAAGCGTTCCCTGAGCTTCGGCGTGATCGTGGCCAGCGTCATGCCCAGCGTCTCGGCGTCCTTGGCCGCCGGCGCCTCCTTGCCGCCCAGCGCCGCCATCACCTTCTCGGCCTCCTCGAGCTCGCCCAAGGTCACCCACAGCTCCTTGGTCTCGCCCTTGCGCCAGACCTCGATCTTGACCTTGCGGCTGATCTCGGTGTCGGCGACCATGCGCGGCAGCTCGCGCATCTGTTTGACGCGCTTGCCGTCGAAGCTGACGATCACGTCACCGGCCTCGACCCCGGCCCGGTCCGCCGGGCTGTCCTTGGTGACGTCGGCCACGAGCGCGCCCGCCGCCTCCTCGAAGCCGAGGCTTTCGGCGATTTCCTCGGTGACGGTCTGGATCCGCACACCGAGCCAGCCGCGCCGGGTGTGACCGTATTTCTGCAACTGATCGACCACCGGCCTGGCCAGCGACGAGGGCACGGCGAAGCCGATGCCGATGCTTCCGCCCGAGGGCGAAAAGATGGCGGTGTTGATGCCGATCACCTCGCCCGCGAGGTTGAACATCGGTCCCCCCGAGTTGCCCCGGTTGATCGAGGCGTCGGTCTGCAGGAAATCGTCATAGGGGCCGGCGTTGATGTCGCGCTGGCGCGCCGAGATGATGCCCGCGGTTACGGTGCCGCCGAGGCCGAACGGGTTGCCGATGGCGATGACCCAGTCGCCCACCCGCGATTCGTCCGAATCACCCCAGCTCACCGACGGCAACGGTTTGTCGGCCTCGATCTTGAGCACCGCGACATCGGTCTTGGGATCGTGGCCGATGACCGTGGCCTCGTACCGCGAATCGTCGCTCAAGGTAACGGTGATCTCGTCGGCCTCGCTGATGACGTGATTGTTGGTGACGATGATGCCGCTTGGATCGATGACGAAGCCCGATCCCAACGAGGTGATGCGCCGCCGCGGCGTCTTTTGGTCGGGATCGGGGCGTTGGCGCTCGAAAAAGTCCTTGAAGAACTCCTCGAACGGCGATCCGGGCGGAAACTGCGGGATCGGGACCTCGGGGCTCGATCGCCCACGGCTTCGCACGTTCTGCGTCGTCGAGATGTTGACCACGGCGGGGGTCAGGTTCTCGACCAGATCCGCGAAGCTCTCGGGCGCGGTGCGGGCCTGCGCGCCCGCGGCGATGAGAAGCGCGGCAAGGAGGACGAGCGCGCCCATGCTCGAGGCCAGCCACTGCGGGCCCCGGGCCGGAACGCCAATATTCGTGAGCCCCTTCGTTCGCTTGACGTATCGCGTCACCAGGCTTTTCCTTCCGAGTCCAGGGACGGCCGCGGCTGGTTCGGCCGCCGTCGTTGCCCATCACTTAAGGCTCCAGAAAATCGCTTTCAAGCGCTGATCGTGTGGGCGCTTATCTTGGTGCCAATTATGGTCGAAATATGGCTCCCGTGTGCCTTTTTCTCGATCATTTCCCAGGCCCCGCAGTCAGCCCCGCAGTCAGCCCCGCGGTCAGCTCCGGATCAGCCACAAGAGGCCGAAGCCGGCGATCGCCGCGACCAGCCCCGCGGTGCGCATCGAATCGGGCGATTGCTCGAGCACCAGGCGCATCATCCGCTTCATGGCCTCCGGGAACAGCGCGTAAAGCGCGCCCTCGATGATCAGGATCAATGTCAGCGCCGTCGCCAGCTCGGCCATGCTCGTCCGCCTCCGCCAGGCCGGCCCCCAGCCCGCGACCGGCGTGCCGGCCGGGACCGAGGAATACGCTCGAGCGGGCGCTCAACGAGGCCGCCCCCGGCCTCGCTCGGCGCGCGCCCTAATCGCGCCTTCTGCCGGCGCCAGACATGTCGCGGAAGTAGCGGAAAAACTCGCTGTCAGGGGACAACACCATGGTCGTCTCGTCGGCGCCGAGGGCCTCGCGGTAGGCCAGCATCGAGCGGTAGAAGCTGAAAAATTCGATGTCCCGGCCGAAGGCGTCGGCGAAGATCTTCACCACCTGGGCGTCGCCCTCGCCGCGCAGGATCTCGGCCTCGCGCTCGGCCTCGGCCAGGAGCACCGTTTTCTCGCGGTCGGCGCGGGCGCGGATGCGCTGCGAGACCTCGGCGCCCTGGGCGCGAAACTCCTTGGCCTCGCGCTCGCGTTCGGTCTGCATGCGGCGGAAGATGGCCTGGCTGTTGGCCTCGGGCAGGTCGGCGCGCTTGATGCGCACGTCGACCACGGTGATGCCGAATTCGCCGGCCTCGCGGTTGACCGTCTCTTGGATCTGCCTCATCAGCTCCACGCGCTCGCCCGAGAGCACGGTGGAGAAGGTCTCCTGGCCCAGCACCTTGCGCACGCCCGAGTTTAGGATCGAGGCCAGGCGCGAGCGCGCCACCGTCTCGGTGCCGACGCTCTGATAGAACTTCAAGGGATCGGAGATGCGGAAGCGCAGGAAGGAGTCGACCACCAGCCGCTTCTGGTCCGAGGCGATGACCTCCTCGGCCGGGGCGTCGAAGGCGAGGATGCGTTTGTCCAGAAAGACGACGTTCTGGACGAAGGGGATCTTGAACTTAAGCCCGGGATTGCTCTCCGCGCGCTTGGGCTCGCCGAGCTGGAGCACCAGCGCCTGCTGGGTCTGGTGCACCGTAAAGATGGAGCTCAAGGCGAGCACCCCGAGCGCCACCACCACGGCGGCCAGGATGACGAGGTTTCGGCGGTTCATTGTGTGCCTCCCGCCGCGCCCCGCGCACCTTTCGTCAGCTCATTCAAGGGCAGATAGGGGATCACGCCGCTGCCCCCCTCGCTGTCGATGATGATCTTGTTCATGTCGCGCAGCACCTGCTCCATGGTCTCGATGTAGATGCGCCGGGTGGTGACGTCCTTGGCCACCGCGTACTCCTTGTAGACCGAGAGGAAGCGCGCCGCCTCGCCTTCGGCCCTCGCCACCACCTGCTGCTTGTAGCCCTCGGCCTCCTGGAGCATGCGCTCGGCCTCGCCGCGGGCGCGCGGGATGATGTCGTTGGCGTAGGCCTCGGCCTCGTTGCGCTGGCGCTCGAGGTCGGCCCTGGCCGCCTGGACGTCGCGGAAGGCGTCGATCACCGCCCCCGGCGGGTCCACCTTCTGCAGCTTGACCTGGGTGATCTGGATGCCGGCGCCATACTCGTCGAGGATCTCTTGAATCAGCGCCTGCGTCGAGGTCTCGATCTCAAGGCGGCCCTCGGTCATGGCGGATTGGATCCGCGTCTTGCCGACCACCTCGCGCATGGCGCTCTCGGCCACCGCCTTCACCGTGGCCTCGGGGCGCTGGATGTTGAACAGGAACTTGCCGGCATCGTTGATGAGCCAGAACACCGTGAAGTCGATGTCGACGATGTTCTCGTCGCCGGTCAGCATCAGGCTCTCTTCCGAGACGTCGCGGGGCGCCGTCGAGCGGCCGAGCTCGGTGCCGGTGCGAAAGCCGACGTCGACCCGGTTGACGCGGGTGACCTTGGGCGTGAGCGCTTCCTCGATCGGCGTCGGCAGGTGATAATTGAGGCCCGGCTGCGTGGTCTTGATCCACTCGCCGAAGCGCAGCACTACGCCCTGCTCGTCGGGCTGCACGCGGTAGAAGCCGCTGGCCAGCCAGAAGGCGACGGCGACAAGCGCGATCAGCAGCAGACCGCGGCCGCCGCCCGGCACCCGCGGCAGCAGGCCCTTGAAGCGGTCCTGGCCCTTGCGCAGCAGCTCCTCGAGGTTGGGCGGCTGGGGACCTCCGGGCCCTTGTCTCCAGGGCCCGCCGCCGCCGTTGCCGCCGCCTGGGCCGCCTGAACCGCCTTGATTTCGCCATGGCATGGGATTGCCTCCTTGCCGCCGGGCACGCCCCGAGAAGCTTTGAAATGCCGTTGCCGCGCGTTATATGACAGGTGGCGTTGCGGCGCAACGCGCGTGCCGCTCGCCCACTACGCATATCGGTAGAACTCCGGGGTTTTCAACGGGCATGTCGCGGGTAACTGAGGCGCAGGTCCTCGAGGCGCTCAAGCGCATCGAGGATTCGGACGGCGGCGGCGACGTGGTCGGCCGCGGCATGATCTCGGGCCTCGCGGTCAAGGACGGCAACGTCTTCTTCGCGCTCGAGGTCGAGGCCAAGGACGGCGCCGCCAAGGAGCCGCTGCGCGTGGCTTGCGAGAAGGCGGTGCGGGCGCTCCCCGGCGTGGTCTCGGCCACCGCCGTGCTCACCGCCCACCGCGGCGCCGAGCCCGCGCCCGCGGCGCGCCCGGCGCCGCCGCCGCTCGAGGCGGTGGGCCCGGGGCGCGGGGCGCCCGAGGTCTCGGGCCAGCCCCACATCCCCGGCATCCGCTCGATCATCGCCGTGGCCTCGGGCAAGGGCGGGGTCGGCAAGTCGACCACGGCGGTCAACCTGGCCATCGCGCTGGCCGTGCGCGGGCACCGTACCGGTCTTCTCGACGCCGACATCTACGGGCCCTCGATCCCGCGCATGCTGGGCATCACCGGGCGGCCCCACACGACCGACGGCAAGCGGCTCGCGCCGATGCAGGGCTACGGCGTGGTCTGCATGTCGATGGGCTTCCTGGTCGAGGAGGACACGCCGATGATCTGGCGCGGTCCCATGGTGATGAGCGCGCTGGAGCAGATGCTGCGCGAGGTCGATTGGGGCGAGCTCGACATCCTCGTGGTCGACCTGCCGCCCGGCACCGGCGACGCCCAGCTCACCATCGCGCAGCGGGTGCCGCTGGCCGGCGCGATCATCGTCTCGACGCCCCAGGACATCGCGCTCATCGACGCCCGCAAGGGGCTGAACATGTTCCGCAAGGTCGACGTCCCGGTGTTCGGCATCATCGAGAACATGAGCTACTTCCTCTGCCCCCATTGCGGCGAGCGCTCGGAGATCTTCGGCCACGGCGGGGCGCGCGAGACGGCGGAGAAGCTGGGCGTCGAGTTCCTCGGCGAGATCCCCCTCGACATGGCGATCCGCGAGACCTCGGACGCCGGCACGCCGATCACCATGACCCAGCCCGAGAGCGACCACGCCAAGGCTTACCTGCGGGTCGCCGAGCGCGTGGCCGAGAAGATCGCCGCCTCGGCCGACGCCGAACGCACCGCCCCCCGCATCGTCATCCAGTAGGACAATTGATCGGGGTTGGCGGCCCATGGCACTGTGGGCCATGGCACTGTGGCAGAGCTTCATGATCGCGCTCGCCACCACTGCGCGCATCAAGGACTTCATGCAGCGGAACGCCCGCGCCTCGGCCCTGGCCTCGCGCTTCGTCGCTGGCGCCGATGCCGATGCCGCGCTCGCCACGGCGCTCGAGCTCGAGGAAATGGGCTTTCGCGCCTCGCTCTATTACCTCGGCGAGTACGTCACCGACCCGGATCTGGTGGCCCGTAACGTCGAACAGAAGATCGCCATCGCGGAGCGGCTCGGCGCCGCCGGCCTCGATGTCCATGTCTCGATCGACCCGACCCAGGTCGGCTACGCGGTCAGCGAGAACCTGGGCCGGTCCAACGCCGAGCGGATCGGCGAGGTGATCGCGGCCGCGCCGGCCCGCGCCCGCAACTACCTGATGCTCGACATGGAGGATTACAGCGTCGTCGACATGACGCTGGCCTTGCACGGCCGGCTGGCCAAGCGCGGCATCCCCACCGCCATCACCCTGCAGGCCTATCTGCGGCGCACCAACGAGGACCTCGGCCCGCTCGTCGCCGCGGCGACCGCGGTGCGCCTCGTCAAGGGCGCCTTCGCCGAGAGCCGCGCCCGAGCCTGGACCACCCGGGCGGAGATAAACCGAAGCTACCTCGAGCTGGCCCACGCGATGCTCTGCCCCGAGGCCCGTTCGTCGGGCTTCTACCCGATCTTCGCCAGCCACGACGAGGCCATGGTGTGGCCGATCGTCGAGATGGCCAAGGAAGGGGGGTGGAGCGCCGCGGACTACGAGTTCGAGATGCTCTATGGGGTCCGCCCCGAGCTGCGGGATGAGCTACGCGCGAGGGGCCAGACGGTGCGCCTATATCTCCCCTTCGGCCGCGACTGGTGGCCCTACGCGGCGCGGCGAGTGGGCGAGAACGTGGCCAACGCCAGATTCGTCGTCCGCGCCATCCTGAATTAATCGGCGCGCCAGACAAGCGATACCCGAGATTGGCCTCGCCGCGAGCGGCACCGGGGTTTGACCGCGCGGCGGATTTCCAACACCTTGTCCACCGTCATGGCCATGGATCCCGCACCAGGCCCGCGCCGTGGCGCGCCGCTCGCGCGTCTCGCGGTGATGGCGGCCGAGGTGGTGGCGCTCGCCGGCGGCCTGGCCTACCTGGCCTACTTCGCCTACCAGACCCTGAGCGTCGCCGGGCCCGGCCTGCTCAACCCCCTGGGGCGGTCGCTGGGGAGCGACTTCGTGCAGTACTGGGCGACCTCGGCGCTGGCGCTGGCGGGCGAGCCGACGCCGAGCGCAGCGCTCCCCGCATCGTCATCCAGTAAATTAATTCACACCAGCTTGCGGAGGATCTCGACCTTGCAGATGAAGCTGTCGGCGCCGCTGCCGTAGTCGGCGGCATGGCCCTGGGTGCGCTGGAAGGTGGGCTCGAGCATGAGCCCGGCGTCGGCCGCCGAGTCCATCGCCGCCTGGAGCTCGTTGGCGGCCTTGATGATGCGCGCGGCGAGGCCGGCGTCCCTGGTATCGGCACCGCTTGCGATCAGCGCCTCGGCGTCGATCTCGACGGAGAATTGGCTGGGCTTGGGAATCGCCATCAACTGTCCCCCTCCTCGGCTCGCGCCCCTTGCAAGCCAATCATCACCTGAGGCCGCCGCGCCCGGCGACGGTCGCCAGCGCATAGCCGAAATTATATATAGGGATTGTCCCGGGGCAAGTCATCCGAGAGGGCTACCTTGCCGCCTTGCGCTCGGGGCGCGCGTCGGGGTTTGACCGCGGCGCCAATTTCCAACACCTTGTCCGCCGTCATGGCCGGCGATACGGGAAGCGATAGGCATCGCGGCGCCCCCCTCGCGCGCCTCGGCGTCATGGCGGCCGAGGTGATGGCGCTGGCCGGCGGCGCGGCCTACCTCGCCTTCTTCGCCTATCGCACCCTGAGCGTCGCCGGGCCCGGCCTGCTCAACCCGCTGGGGCGGCCGCTGGGGAGCGACTTCGTGCAGTACTGGGCGACCTCGGCGCTGGCGCTCGCCGGCGCGCCGGCGGCGGCCTACGACGCCGAGCGCCTCCACGCCGTGGAGCGCATCGCCGTCGGCGCCGAGACCATCGCCATCCCCTGGCACTACCCGCCGAGCTTCATGCTGGTGGTGCTGCCGCTCAGCCTCATGCCCTTCGTGGTGGCGCTCGCCGTGTGGCTGGCGATTCCCCTCGCCGCCTATGCGATCGTGCTGCGCCGGGCCGCGGCGGGGGGGCTGGCGCTGGCCCTCGGGCTCTTGTTCCCGGCCGTCGCCCACTCATTGGGCAGCGGCCAGAACGGGCTCATCAGCGCGGCGCTGCTGGGCGGTGGGCTGCTGCTTCTGGCGCCCCGACCGCTCGTGGGCGGGGCACTGCTCGGCCTGCTCTCGTACAAGCCCCACCTCGCGGTGCTGATCCCGGTGGCGCTGATCGCCGGCGGCCACTGGCGGGCGCTCGTGGGCGCCGCGTTGGCGGCGCTGGGGCTGGCCGCGGCGAGCGCGCTCGCCTTCGGCCTCGAGCCCTGGTTCGCCTTCGCCGCCGACCTCGCCGGCGGCGCCCAAGGGACGCCGGCCAGCGCCCGCACCTGGCCCCGCATGCCCACCCTGTTCATCGCCGCGCGCATGGCCGGCGCCGGGGCGGCGGCGGCCTTTGCGGTCCAAGCGCTGGCCTCGGCGGCGGCGCTGTGGGCGGTGGTGTGGGCCTGGCGCGCGCGCCTCGACCTCCCCTTGCGGGGCGCCATCCTGGCCTGCGCCATCCCGGTCTTCACGCCCTACGCCTTCGATTATGACCTGGCGATGCTGGCGCTGGCCTTCGTTTGGCTCGCCCGAGACGCGGCCACGGGTGAGGGCTGGCGCGCGGGCGAGCGCCCCATCCTCGCACTGGCCTGGCTCACGCCCCTGGCCTGGGTGGTCTCGGATTGGGGCGGCCACCAGCCCGGCGCCGTGGTGCTGGTGCTGTTGTTGGCGGTCGCCGTGCGCCGGGCGCGGCGCGGGCTCCTGGTCGGCTGAGCCGCCCCCTACCCCGCGCGCCCCAGCGTCGCCATCAGCTCGCGCCACTCGCGCGGCGCCATGCCGCTGTCGGCCTGCTCGACAGGCTCGCCGGCGATCAGGCGCTTGACCACCTCGAGGCCCTTGGCCGAGAGCTGGGCGCCGCCCAGGCGGTAGTCGGCGAAGGCCTCGTGGACCAGCGGCACCCAGCGCTTGACGGTCTCGAGCAGGGCCTCGGCGTAGACCCGGATCTCGTACTGGGCGTGGTCGTCGGCGCGCAGGCTGAGGAAATGAAGCAAGTTGTGGAGGTCGATCTTCCAGTACCACTGGGTATAGACGTTCAAGGGCAGGTCCATGCGCGCGAGCTCGCGGCTGAGCCCGCCGCGCCCGGGCTCGATGGCCTTTCCGCCTTCGTCCTCGTTGAGCATCTCGAGGTAGTGGGCGTAGGCGGTCTCGGCGTCGCCGCGCAGGATCTCGAGCACGCGCTTGGCCTCCGCGCCCGCCAGCACCTCGCCCCGGCCCTGGCGGTTGACGCTCGACTGGGCGGCCAGGTTCTCGGGCTCGGGAATGTAGAACTCGTTGTCGAGGATCGAGTAGCGCGCCGAATATTCGTTGACGTTGGCGGTGCGGTGGCGGATCCACTGCCGCGCCACGAAGATCGGCAACTTGACGTGGTACTTGATCTCGCACATCTCCAAGGGCGTGGTGTGGCGGTGGCGCATGAGGTAGCGGATCAGGCCGCGGTCCTCGCTCA